>JAEYQK010000060.1 GCA_023410055.1 Acidobacteriota bacterium | reverse complement strand
CTACGGTTCCGTTGGGTGAGCTGTTGCTCTCGATATGACCAGACGTCGTCCCACTGGACTGGAGGATCTTCACCACGCCGATAACAATCAGGAGCAGAGGCGACAATGACCAGAAGTCCCTGATGTCGTATTGATCGAGCAAGAAAAGTACTCCCAGCGTAATGAGAACGGATGGGGCCATTAATCCAGCACACTTGCAGCGGACACAACCACATACGCTCTGACGGCGCGCGTAGACGGCTATGCCAAGTCCGATCAGGAAGAGCGGCCACAGTCTCTCGATCCGATCGAAGAAGCGGAAGCCAAGATTGTGCAGCAGGAACAAGCAGCCCAATCCGATCAGGACCACGGCTCCCACCGGGATGCCGGTATTGGTCCAGTTAGCACCTTCCTCATCGATTCCCCAGAAGCGGCTCATGCCGAACGGATCGGGCAACGGCTCTCCAAGTTCCTTCGCCCGCGCCGTCTTGTAGGCGTCAAAAATCAGGTAGAAGAAGTAGAAGAAAAAGAAGGGAATCGTGACGGGTCCAACAATGCTTGCGGTACCCACCAGTATCGCGAACGCAATGACGTGCGCGATGCCCTTCTTGAATTGCCCGTTGTACATAGCGCCGACGCCGGGGATGATCGCCAACATTGCGGCGAGGCCTGGGTTGGGAGCGCTTGGAATGTTAGGGGGCGGCGGCACTGCACCAGGTGGCGGCGCCGGCACGCTTCCATACACGTGCGAGGCAATGCAGTCTTCGCAGTAAAGGACGCCCTTAACGTCACGCTTGCAGGTTTCGCACAGCGCCTTGCCACAAGTGCGGCAATAGGCCGCTGCGGGCACATCTGGATGATTGGCGCAGTTCATAACGATCTCCTCTGTCCGGGTTCCTGCAACCGCTGACCGTTCCCTTCCATCAGGTCGGCAGTGGCCTCAGCCAGGGTCAGATTCTTATCTCTGTCCTGGTCCTGCACTTTGCTGGTTTCCCTGTTCCTATCTTTTTCGTCCTGTTTGTTCTGGTTTTCCTGCTTTTGTTCACTCTGCGGTGCACTGTTGTTACTCGGCGCCGCAGCGTTTTTCAGATCGCGGATTTGGGTTTCGATCTTGTAAACGAACCGGAGATTTTCCCAATACTTCACTATCTTTCCGGTGGTTTCGTAGTACGCCGTCACGATGGCGGCCGGCCTAAGATCGACCTTGTTCAACTGAACGCCTGCCAGGTTCAGCAGCATCGTTATGGAGAAGAAGGCCATACCGAATCCCATTGCGAAGCGTGGCTGGAATACCGCCTGGAACACCGGGGCCAAAAACGGCGTTTCCTTAAGGTGCTCCAGCCAGGACTTGGTCTGTTTCGGGGCCTGGGGGATTGGAGAGGTGCCGATGGTGGCTCTCAGGATGCTCTCAGCGAGCATTGGAGAGGGCTCGGCAGTCTCGTCGTCCTTCAGGGCCGAAAGCCACTTCAATCCGGCTTCCGCTTCATGGAACATCGGCGCGCAGCTGGAACAGCTTGCGAGGTGAGCCTTGAAGCGGATGTCGTCTGAGGTGCTCAAAAGACCATCTAGCGCATCAGACAGTATCGCTTCGAACTCGGCGCACTGCATTCGATTTTTCGTTTCGCCGTTCATCAGTTCACCCGATTACTAGTACGTGAAAGCAGGCGCGCAAGTTCCGTGCGCCCGCGATTGATTCTGGACTTCACGGTCCCCTCGGGGACCTTAAGGACGAGCGCGATTTCCCTATAATCCATGTCCTGGAGGTCGCGCAGGATCACCGCTTCGCGCAGTTCCGGGGAAAGCTTCTGGAGGGCGTTATGGACCAATTCTTTGGTCTCGCGGCTCTGCAGCTTTTCGTCCGGGGGGGCGGCAGCATCTTCGATTCGATCACCGAGAGTGGGCCCGTCTTCGTCGCCGCCAGCATTGGATTCGAGGGAGTCGGTGGCGCGGTCATACTTGGTCTTGCGGAAATTGTCGACCAGCAGGTTGCGAGTCATGGTGGTGACCCAGGTCATGAACGCAGCCTTGTCGGGGTCGTAGCTGTCAAGCGTGCGGAATACCCGCACAAACACTTCCTGGGTAAGGTCTTCGGCTTCGTCCGGCGAGCCTGTAAACCTATAACAAATGTTATAGATACGGCGATTGTACTGGCGTACCAGTTCTTCCCAGGCCACAGCATCACCTGCTTTGCAACGGCGAATTAGTGCCCCAACGGCTTGGATTTCTTCCAACCGCCACTCCCGTCTTTTCTCCTGCTGGGTCGCCGGGACAGCGGCCTGCGACATGGCAAACGCAGACATACCTAGCAGGAAGTACGCAATTTACGCGTAAAAAGTTCAATCTAGTCTATAGGCGTGAATTTTATCAGCTGAACGGGATTTGGGCGATGAAAAGGCGAGGGCAGGGTTGTTTCTCGTGCGAACACGGTAATTTTGGGGCGACCGTAGCCCTCAACGATGGGCTGCGGTTGCACCAGCACGGGATAGGAAGTGGAAGATCAGGAACGCGCAGGCGAGTCCGAGAAGAACCCAGAAGATAACGCCGACCACTTTGACGATAAGCCAAAAACAGATCCAGGCGATGAAAAGGGCCATCGCAAGCCAGAGGAAAGCTCTCATGGGAAGCTCCGGGTGTCTATTGTTGTAGGACGGCGCGGGGCGCGTTTGGAGATGTCAGAGATTGCCGTAGCGCCGCCACGGCGTGGAGCGAGAGTGTCTCGTCGCCGCCCTTACAGCGATTTCGTCATATCGGGGGCGGGACGCCCCCGTTCCAGCCGCCGAGACGGCGGCGCTACGGTCGTCGGTTTCGCACATGCCGAGATGCTGGACGAAAACTGCCGTACTCTCGGCTCACTTAGTCGTCTTGTTCTGTTTTTTGGAACAGAAGCCTATTCCGTCTCTACTCCCACCGGTATTGCGTTCTTGCGGGGCCGGCGGTTCGACTGCAGGATTTTCTTGCGCAGGCGCAAAGACTTCGGCGTGACTTCGACGAGTTCGTCGTCGGCGATAAACTCGATGGCTTGTTCCAGGTTCAGCGGCTTAAAAGGCACGAGGCGGATGGCTTCGTCGGCGGTCGACGATCGCATGTTGGTCAGCTTCTTCTCGCGGACGCAATTGACGTCGAGATCGTTGTCGCGGGAATTCTCGCCGATGATCATACCTTCGTAGACTTCGGTACCGGGGCCGACGAAGAGTCCGCCGCGCTCCTGGAGGCCCCATAGGGCATAGGCTGTGGTGTTGCCGCCACGGTCGGCAACCAGGGCTCCGGTGAGGCGGTGCGGGATTTCGCCCTGCCACTCGGTGTAGCCATCGAGCAGTGAGTTCATGACAATGGTGCCGCGGGTGTCAGTGAGCATCTCGCTGCGGAGGCCGATGAGTCCGCGGCTGGGTACGCGGAATTCCATGCGGACGCGGCCATAGCCATGGTTATGCATCTTCTGCATCTCGGCTTTACGGACGCCAAGTTTCTCCATGACGACTCCGATGAATTCTTCAGGGATGTCGATGGTGAGGTGCTCGACCGGTTCCATGGTCTTGCCGTTGATCATCTTCGTGACGATCTCGGGCTTGCCTACGGCGAGTTCGTAGCCCTCGCGGCGCATCATTTCCAGCAGAATCGAGAGCTGTAGCTCACCGCGTCCCATGACCTTGAAGGAGTCGGTGCTGCCGGTTTCCTCGACACGGATCGAGACGTTTGTCAGCAGTTCTTTGTCGAGCCGTTCGCGAATATTCCGCGACGTGACGTACTGGCCCTCTTTGCCGGCGAAAGGCGACGTGTTCACGTTGAAGGTCATGGCGATGGTCGGTTCGTCGATGACGATAGCCGGGAGCGGGGCGGGATTTTCGAAGCTGGTGATGGTCTCACCGATCGTGATTCCGGTGACACCGGCGACGGCAACGATGTCGCCCAGTTCTGTCTCCGTGATGTCCACGCGCTTGAGGCCGTTGAAGGAGAAGAGCTTGGTAATCTTGATCTTCTCAATCGCCCCGTCGAGTTTGGCAATGCCGACTTCTTCGCCTGTCTTCAGGGTGCCGTTGAAGACGCGGGCAATGGCGAGGCGTCCGAGGTAATCGCTGTAGTCGAGATTGGCGACGAGAATCTGGAGTGCGGCGTCTTTGTCACCGGAGGGTTCGGGAATGGTGTTAACGATGGCTTCGAACAGCGGCTGCAGGTTTTCACCGGGCACGTCGATGTCGGTTGACGCTGTGCCGATCTTGGCGTTCGTGTAGAGAACCGGAAAGTCGAGCTGGTCTTCGGCGGCGTCGAGATCGATGAAGAGGTCATAGACCTCGTTGAGAACTTCCTGAGTGCGAGCGTCAGGGCGATCGATCTTGTTGATGACCAGGATGGGCGGCAACTTTGCTTCAAGAGCTTTGCTTAGGACATAACGCGTCTGGGGCAGGGGGCCTTCGCTGGCGTCGACGAGGAGCATGACGCCATCGACCATCTTGAGGGCGCGTTCGACTTCACCGCCGAAATCGCTGTGTCCAGGGGTATCGACGATGTTGATCTTGTAGTCGTGATACTGGACGGCGGTGTTCTTGGCCAGGATCGTGATGCCACGCTCGCGTTCGAGATCGTTGGAGTCCATGACGCGCTCGACGTGCGTCTCATTGGCGCGGAAGATGCCGCTTTGGTTGAGCATAGCGTCAACGAGGGTGGTCTTGCCGTGGTCGACGTGGGCGATGATGGCGATGTTGCGAATGCGATTGCTCAAAGCTTGTCCTTTAGGGCGTACGCAGACCTTCTGTGCCGGTCACTTCATTGAAGATGAAGGTTGGAACCGAGGCGGGATCGCGTGCTGGTCAATTATATATTGCGCGTGAGTTCAGACGAAAAATTCAACGCAAAATACGCAGAGGACGCAAAGGGAACGGGAGAGGGCCCTAGACATCCTTGCGGAATATCGGTCTGGTTCTTGCCGGTCGGGCGACTTCTACGAACCCGGCTTTGCGGAAGGCGGAGGCGAGGCCGGTGTAGACGAAGGGATCGGGCAGTTTCTTGCCGGGTTCTGTCGGGTAACCTTCGACAATTTGTGCGCCTTGGGAGCGGGCCCATTCGGCGGCGGCTTTGAGCAGCGCGACGGAGACTCCCTGCTGGCGGAAGCTTTTCGCTACGAAGAGACAGACGACGGACCAGACGGGCTGGTCGTCGAGACGTTTCAGCGTGCGATGTTGCTCCAGCTTAATCAGGTCTTGGCGGGGAGCAATGGCGCACCAGCCAATCGGCTGCGAATCAGAGTAGGCAAGAATGCCGGTGGGAGCGCCCTTGGTGACCAGCTTCTTTAAGGCGCGCTTATTGGGCTCGCCGGAGTTACGTACGAAGTCGGGCTTCGTTTGGCGCCAAAACATGCACCAGCATCCGGCGCAAGCGCCGCGCGGGCCGAAGAGCGCGACAAGGTCGTCCCAACGGTCGGGGGTGAGCGGATGGAACTGGAGCTTAGTCGATCTCACTTTTCGTCTTCAGCCTTGTAGCTCGCGGCCTCACGGCAGGGGCCACAGTAGTAAATGCCGTCGGAGCAAAGCCTGACGTCCTGAAAACCCTCGCAGAAACCACAATACTTTTCACAATCGCAGCGTTCTTCTTCTTTTTCGCATTGCAGACAGCGGAACCTGGTAGCCATGTGCGGCAGAGTAACGCAGTTTGCAGCCAGTTGAAAAGAGCTGGCTTCATGAAGGATGTCCCAGAGGTAATCGAGTACGCCAAAAAGCGCAAATTGACCCTTGGGAATCAGAATGTTAGCGTAGAGTGTTTCGTTATTCACTCAGGGGAAACTGCCTTGCAAGACGACATCGCCGCGACCGTCCGCAAAACTGCTCTGAATGCTGTCCATCGGCAGATGGGCGCCAAGATGGTGGACTTTAATGGTTGGGACATGCCGGTCGAGTATCCGGCTCCCGGTGGCCTGATCAATGAACACATGGCGGTCCGGACGGGTGTGGGCATTTTCGACGTCAGCCACATGGGTGACATCAGCTTGCGGGGGCCGCAGGCTCTGTCGGCGGTGCAGTACATCACCATGAACGACGCTTCGAAGCTGCAGATCGGGCAGTGCCAGTATTCGGCGATGCTGTATCCGCAGGGGACATTTGTTGATGACGTAATCGTGCACAGGCTGGGGGAAGATGATTATCTGTTGGTGATCAATGCCGGAACCAGGGAGAAGGATTTTGACTGGGTTTACAGCAACACGCGGAATTTCGACTGTGAGGTAAAGAACCTCAGCGACGACTACACGCAGATCGCCATACAGGGGCCCAAAGGCGTTAACGTATTGCAGAAGCTGACTGACGTCGACTTGTCGGAGGTGAAGTTCTACTGGCTTGCGCACGGCACCGTTTGCGGACTGAAGAACACGATGATCGCGCGTACGGGTTATACGGCTGAGGATGGATTTGAGATCTATGTTCCGGCGGACGAGAAGACCAGCGCAATGGTTTGGAACAAAGTGCTTGAAGCGGGCAAGGGATTCGGCATCTTAGCTTGCGGGCTGGGGGCGCGAAACACGCTCAGGCTGGAAGGCAAGCTGCCGCTTTATGGACACGAGATCAGCGATTCCATCAACATCTGGGAAGCGGGGTTGGATCGCTTCTGCAAGATGGAAAAGGACGAATTTATTGGGCACGCTGCGCTGGCGGATGCGAAAGAGCATGGGATCAAGCGAACTTTGGTTTGCCTCGAGATGATTGAGCGGGGCATCGCCAGGGACGGTTACAAGATTATGGACGATACAGGTGCCGAGATCGGGTATGTGACCAGCGGATCGTATGCACCGTTCTTGAAGAAGAACATCGCAATCGCGTATCTGCCGCCGGAGCTGGCGGCGGTGGGGACAGAAGTTAAAGTCCAGATTCGTAGTCAGGCGGTGAAGGCCAAAGTTGTTCCGTCACCGTTTTACAGGCGGCCAAAGAAGTAAGTGAGGGATTAGGTACTGGGGATTAGGGGTTAGGCGGACCACTGAGCAAAAGTCGACGCTGTCCCTTGGGTTGAAAGATATCGAAACGGAGAGAAAGCATGGCATTTCCGAACGACCGCAAATATACGAAAGAAGATGAATGGATCAAGATCGACGGTAACGTCGGCACGATCGGTATCACCGACTACGCGCAGAACGCGCTGGGCGACATCGTTTTCGTCGACCTGCCCAAGGTCGGCGCAGAAATTGAAGCGGGCAAAAGCTTCGGCACGGTTGAATCCGTGAAGGCTGTTTCCGATCTGTTCTCTCCGGTGACCGGAACGGTTACCGAGGTAAACGGCGAACTCACGACCGCTCCCGAAAAGGTCAACTCCGACGCTAACGGCGCCTGGATGGTGAAGGTCACGCTGAAGAACGCTGGCGAAGTGGACGGGTTGCTTTCGGCGGAAGATTACGAGAAGTACTGCAACGAGAGGCAGTAGAAATCGGGTGATCGGGCCATCGGGTCATCGGATGACCATAGGTTCGGTCGCTTTATCTTTGAGTTCAAAATGGTTTGCGCGCGGGTTTCCAATGGCGCGATGACCCGATGGCCAGATGACACGATCTTCAATGAGATACCTTCCTAAGTCTGATTTAGATCGCGAGCAGATGCTGAAGGAGATTGGCGTTCGCTCGGTTGACGATTTGTTTGCGTCTGTTCCGCCGGAAGCGCGGCTTAAGGGTGACCTGAAGATTCCGCGCGCGATGGGGGAGTCAGAGATTATCGACTGGTTTCGCGAGCGCGCTAAAGAGAACGGCGACCACTACCAGATGTTCGTCGGGGCGGGCGCTTACCGGCATTACCGTCCGGTGGTCATCGACTCGATGATTTCGCGCGGTGAATTCTTCACCGCCTACACGCCTTATCAACCGGAAATCGCGCAGGGAACGCTTCAGGCGATCTTCGAATTCCAGACGATGATCTGCGAGCTGACCGGCATGGAGGTCGCTAACGCTTCGATGTACGACGGTTCGACGGCGACGACCGAGGCCGCGCTCATGGCTGCCCGCGTCACTGGGCGCAACGGCGTCGTGATTGCCAAGAGCGTGCATCCGGAATACCGTGAAGTGCTGGCGACCTACGCGCAGAACCAGAACATGCCGATCACCGTGGTCGGTTTTGGCGACAACGGGCGTGTGGACGCGAAAGCGGTCGACGCGGCGATCACGAATGATACGGCTTGTGTGCTCATTCAGTCGCCCAACTTCTTCGGGACTATTGAAGACGTTGCGACCATCGCCGACATCGCGCACAAGAAAGGCGCGTTGCTGGTTGTCGCTATTGCGGAAGCGATTTCGCTCGGCATCGTGCGGCCTCCGGCGGAAGCCGACATCGTCGCCATGGAAGCGCAGTCGTTCGGTGTGCCGCTCAGCTTTGGTGGACCGTATGCGGGCGTCATTGCGACTAAAGAAAAGTTCGTCCGCCAGATGCCGGGAAGGCTGGTCGGCCAGACGACGGACAAGTTCGGACACCGTGGATTCGTGCTGACGCTCTCAACGCGCGAGCAGCACATCCGTCGTGAGAAGGCTACATCGAACATCTGCACCAATCAGGGGCTGATAGCGCTGATGGCGACGATCTTCATGACAGTGTATGGGCGCGAAGGTCTGAAGGAGCTGGCGATCCAGAACTTGGCGAAGACGCAGTATGCGGTCGAGCAGTTCGGCAAAAAGGCGAAGGTGCTGTTCAGCGGCGCGCCGCGGTTCAACGAATTCGTCGTTGAGACCAAAGATGGTCCGTACAGGATCAACGAGCGACTGCTCGCGAAGCACGTCATCGGTGGCTTCCCTGTGATCAAGAAGTTCTATCCCGAGTTGGGCAATGTGTCGCTGTGGTGCTGCACCGAGATGGTGAGCAAAGAAGCGATCGACATCGCTGCGCAGGAGGTGAAGTAATGGCCGGCCGCGAAGATCGTTTCGAATGGTGCAAGTCCACGACACATATCAATCAGAACGAGGCGCTCATTTTTGAGAAGTCGTCGCCGGGCAAGAAGGCTTACCAGTTGGCGCCACTTGATGTTCCGGAAGTTGATCCGGCGAAGTTGCTTGGCGAGGTTGCCCGAGAAGATCTGGGCAATATGCCCGAGGTCAGCGAGATGGAGATCGTCCGCCATTTCACGCGGCTTTCGACCTGGAACTACGCCGTCGATCACGGCATGTATCCGCTTGGCTCGTGCACGATGAAGTACAACCCACGCGTGAACGAAGTTGTTTCGCGTATTCACGAGCTGGCCGAAGCGCACCCGCATCAGCCCGAGGCGATTTCGCAGGGCTGCCTGCGCATCATGAAGACGCTCAGCGACGTGCTGATTGAGATCTGCGGCATGGACGCGATCACGTTGCAGCCCGCAGCAGGCGCCCATGGCGAACTGACCGGCATCATGCTGGTGCGCAAGCATCACGAGAAGCAGGGCAATCCGCGCAAGAAGATTTTGATTCCCGATTCTGCGCACGGTACCAACCCGGCGACGGCGGCGATCGCCGGCTATTCGGTCGAGAACCTGAAGTCGGGGCCGGACGGAGAAGTCGATCTTGCGGCACTCACGGCGCAGGTCAACGAAGATGTTGCCGCGCTGATGCTCACGAATCCGAATACGCTGGGTGTGTTCGAGAAAGACATCCGTAAGATCGCCGAAATTCTGCACGCCAAGGGCGCGTTGCTTTACATGGACGGCGCCAACATGAACGCGCTAGTCGGTAAGGTTCGCCCGGGCGATAACGGCGTGGACGTCATGCACCTGAACCTGCATAAAACGTTCTCGACGCCGCACGGCGGCGGCGGACCCGGTTCTGGACCGGTGGTCTGCAAGAATATTTTGGAACCGTATCTTCCGGTTCCGACATTGAAGACGAATCCCGACGGTACGCTCGGCTTCGACTACGATCGACCCGACTCGGTCGGCCGCGTTCGGGCATTCTTCGGGAACTTTGGCATGTTGATTCGCGCGCTGGCCTACATCTTTGCCAACGGTCCTGACGGTTTGCGTCAGACGACCGGAGATGCGGTGCTGGGGGCCAACTACATCCGTAAGAAGCTCGAAGGTGTGTACGATTTGCCGTACAAGACGCCCAGCATGCACGAGGTCGTTTTCAGCGATAAGCTGCAGAACGCCAAGGGCATCAAGACGGGAGATATAGGCAAGCGGCTGATCGACTACGGCTTCCACCCGTACACGGTGTCGTTCCCGCTGATCGTTCATGGCGCGCTGATGATCGAGCCGACCGAGAGCGAGTCGAAAGAGGAACTCGATCTGTTCATCCATGCGATGAAGCAGATCGCCGAAGAAGCCGAGAGGACGCCTGAGTTGTTGCTGAACGCGCCGTACAATACGCGCATCGGGCGTCTGGACGAAACCGCCGCCGCACGAAAGCCAGTGCTGCGGTGGAAGCCTGAGAAAGCGAAGTCCGCGGCAGAGTAGAGCTGAGAAAGATCAAGGGTGTCGGATAATCCGGCACCCTTGATCACTTCAGGCTTCCAGGCGCTACTTCAGAGAGCTAGCGTCGCTCCTGTTGCGTGGAGTCTTCTTATTGAGCAGCGAAACGAGTTCCTGTCCGGCTGCTGGAGTTGACACAGCCCGTTTTCGGATGATGTCCGTGGCGGTGAGGTCCTTCCCGTACAGGTTCTTGTTGGCGCCGCCGTCAGAACGAAGGGTAGAACCTTCAAGCGAGACACCAGCGAAGAGTCCCTTGGATCGCGAGTAAGAAAGCACCTCCGCCTTCATGACGACGTCAGTCGCAGCCGAAGCGTCCCGGCCCTTCGGACCAGCCGCAGCAGAGGCGCCCGCGCCCAGTTTCACCTTCGACTTCAGAAGCGAGCGTGCACCCCCTGGGTTCATGACAAGCAGAACAAAGTCGGTCGCCTGACCTCCGAGTTGAAGGCCGAAGCTGCCGCCTTCAAGCGCATACATTGCGGGCGGTCCCCAGGGGCCAGTGAAAGTCTGGCCGGAACGGCAGACCATCGCACCGCGTCCATAGCTGCCGCCAAAACCGATGGCAAGCTTCTTCACCGAGGGCAGAACAATCACGCACTCTGCCTTGTCCAGGAGTTCCTGCGGAATGTTGTCAGGGATGTTCAGGATCTCGGACATTACTTCGCCCGCGTTCTTGAGACGCTCCTCTTCTTTCTCTTGCGCGAGAAGAGTCACCGGAAGCACAAAGACCGAAATAACAGCCAAGACCAGTAGTTTCTTCATCAAGCACCTCGCTTATCGTAAGACGATACTCGCACCCGAGCCTGTCGAGAAGTCCCCAGGTGGGCGTGTCCTAATTTCACGCGCTATTTCACTTTGCTTCGTCGAAGACGACAGATGCCGACGTATTCTCCCATTCGAGCTTCATCTGACATGACGAGCCGCCGGTCTTGTCGAACGAGATGGTGAACTGTTCCACGGGCGCGGACAGTTGCTTGACCTCCATTTTGACGCGAGCGAGATCCTGGGCTTCAGTGTAGTCTGTACCCCACTGCCCGGTTTGCTTGTTGATAATCAGCGTCCAACCGGTTTGCGAAGGAAGGGTATAGAGCGTGTACTTTCCGGCGGGAATCTGGGTGCTTCCGATTTTCAGAGGAACTGGAGTCTCGAAGGATGTGGCCTCGTTAGCGCCGGTGCGCCAGACCTTATCGAATGGAACGAGCTCGCCCATGATCTTGCGATTACGCATGGATGGGCGGCTGTAGTTGACGGTGATTGTCTTTCCATCAGCGAGGGAACAGGTTGCGGTTCCGGGCGGGCTCGGCCGTGGCCGTGGAGCAGGTTGAGTTGCGGGAGCGGTTTGCGCGGCAACAATTATTGCAGCGCTTAGCACGAAGAGGACAACGAACAGCGTGGACTTGGAAAAACGCATGTGATTCGCCTCCGTACAGTTGTAGACGTATTCAGGATAAATGAAATGCGCTGCTATCAAAAATGGAAGGGAATTGACTACAGAAAAACAATAGCGCACGCCGTATTAGATGTGGGGTGAGGATGGCAACGACGTGCGCCTTTATTAAGTTGAACTGATAGTACGAGTTGCCTCTACTTACGTCAACTATAATCTTCAAATTCCCAAATCAGGAAATTAGTCGTGCCAGGATGAAGGCGGCGGTTGCGGCCAGCCCTCCGATTACGACTGTCTGAACGCCGCTGCGGAGCGGGCGCGTGCCAGTGAAACGGCCTTTCACGTAGCCAAATATACCGAGCGCGATCAGCGTTACGACGACGGACGCGACCAGCCCAGTTCCAGCCGAGTGGAGAATCATGTAGGGAGATAGCGGAATCAGCCCGCCGGCGACATAGGAACCGGCTATTGTTCCTGCACTGTGGACTGCGCGCTTAGGGTCAGGGCGCTCAAGGCCGAGTTCGAAACGCATCATGAAGTCGACCCAGTCCTTGGGACGTTGACGGAGTGCGGTTACGACCGGTTGGGCTTCTTCTTCACTCAGGCCGTAGGACTGGAATACCTCAGCGACTTCCTTCGCTTCTTCTTCAGGGATGTCGATGACTTCGCGCTTTTCACGTCCGAGTTCGCTTTCGTAATGTTCGGCGTCACTGCGGGCTGCGAGGTAACCGCCGAGTCCCATGGCAATGCTGCCGGCGGCGATTTCAGCAAGACCAGCGATCACGATCGCGCGGGTCTGGATCAGACCGGCCTGGGCGGCACCGGAGAGACCGGCGGCGAGGGCGAAGGGAACCGTAAGGCCGTCAGACATGCCGATAACGATGTCGCGAACAAGTTCGCTTCCAGTGAAATGACGTTCAATGTGCTCAGTCGTGGGCATCCGATTCGTTCTCCGAGCCTTCGTCTTGTGCACCCGAAATGGGCGACAGCTTGTTGGATTCGATGTAGTTGCGTGCGAGCCGAACCACTTCCCGTTCACCGGAATAGCTTAGGCGCCGCTCGGCTTCGTCCAGCAGGACCCATTCTGCAGATTCGACTTCGTGTTGCATTTCGGGTGTGATCTCGCCAATGCGACCCGAGCAGTATTGCAGCAGATAGAAGCTGACTACTTTAAAAACCTTCTGTTTGTCGCCCCAAGATCGAACGTAAACATACTTGATGTCGTGGAGCTTGGAAATCAGCGCAGCATCGAGGCCGGTCTCTTCGCGGACCTCGCGGACAGCGGTATCGGCGGGCTTCTCGCCTGGATCGATGATTCCCTTGGGAAGAGCCAGGACTTGCTTCTTCTTGCCGTCCCCGTTGTTGTCGCGAGGGTGGATCGCTGCGATCCACCATTGGTCGCGCATGTGGCGCAACACGACTCCTCCAGCTGAGAATTCGCGATCCATAGGCTTAGAGATTCGATTCAATCAGATTGTATCGGTGTTCCGCAACGGCTAGCTCAGTGGAGATTTGCTTTTCCGTCCGATCCCGCATCAAAGGTAACAGGTTCAGGGGTGAAGGGCCGGATCTTGCGGTGACAAAGTTATCCAGAATCGTTCGTTCCGTGCGCGCTTTTGCGCGCGAATTCTCGCAGCCGCTTGGGGCTGCTACTCCGATACAAAAGAGACCTACCATCGGTCTGGCACTGGGCGGCGGCTTTGCTCGGGGACTCGCGCATGTTGGCGTGATCAAAGTGCTTGAGGAGAACCAGATTCCCATCGATTTCATTGCAGGCACAAGTGTCGGCTCGGTGATAGGGGCGGCCTATTGCAGTGGCGTGGGGACCAAGGAGTTGGAAGAAATCGCGCACCTCGTGCGGTTTAAGGATTTCGCCCGCTGGACACTTTCGCGGTTCGGATTTGCCAGCAACGATCGCATGGCGCAGTTTCTGGAAAAGTCGCTGAAGGCCAAGACTTTTGAGGAACTGCGAATACCGTTAGCCGTGACCGCAACGGATTTTGCGACGGGTGAAGCTGTCGTGTTTCGATCTGGGCGGCTGGTCGATGCGGTGCGCGCTAGTTGTGCTTATCCGGGGATGTTTCTGCCGGTCGAGATTGACGGGCGCTTATACGTGGACGGAATGCTGGCGCATGCGGTCCCTTGCGTGCCTCTGAAGGAATCGGGCGCGGACCGAGTCATTGCCGTTTATCTGTGCGCCAACTGGGTGAATCTGAGTGGGCCGCGTCACTTCTTCGACGTCATCGGACAATGCTTTTCAATTGCGCAGCAGCGCATGTGTGGACTGTGGCAGCCTGCTGCCGACCTGATACTGCAGCCAGATATTCGAGAGTTCAGCTATGACGCCTTCGATCAGGCATCGAGACTCATTGCCGCAGGAGAGAACGCCGCCCGCGAGGCATTGCCAATTCTTAAGAATTGGGTTGGGTCTCCGGCAATGGAAGTCGCGGCGCCCGCTCCGAGTGAAAGGGCTGGAAGGAAGAAACGAACGCTGTCGCCTGTTACAGCGTCGGTTCAGAGCTGAATTAGGCCGGTGTATCAGTGGAGTCTTGTTGAGGCGAGGGCCGCAAGTACTGAACGCCCGCATGAAGTTTTCGAAAACGCAAGAACAGCAGAGCGATAACGGAAAACAAAACAAGCAGTGCAATCACACTGCCTTCAGGCCCCACCGTGCCGCCACTAATCCATTTAGGGCCGGAGAGAGAAGAATTTAAAAAGTGCCCCGTCGCGGGCATGCCACTGTCTGGAACGCCGAAGAAGTAGGTTTCTGTCCAGTCCCACCCGGCATGCAGGCCAATGGCGAACCAGAGATTACCCGTAAGCCAGAGCGAGACGCAGAACATCATCGCTGCAACGGCCGTGGCGAAACCTCCTACCCAGGTCTCTCCGGGATTGCCCATGTGCCCCAGCCAGAACAGACCGGAGATGATGATAGCTGCGGGCCAAAATCCGATTCCCGTTGCCAGCGTGAACTGCGGATAGCCGCGAAACAAATACTCCTCGAAAAATCCGACGGCGACGAACGCGAGGCCCCACAGCAGTCCGTAACGGATTGCTGCGGCGCCGTGTTGATCGACGCCGTGAAAGCTGGCACTGCCGACGACATAGAGGATCAGCATTGTGGCGCACTGTGCGGCGAAGCCCCACGCCAATCCTTCCCAGAACCGCACACCAAATGCGCCGCGGGCAGGCAGACCGTAATCCGCCACAGAACGATGCTCGAAGCGCGCCATGATCATTGCCGCGACAAGCGTGACAAGGAACGCAATTGAATCCTGCACCAAAACTGTGAGCGGTGTGAAGTGTCGAATCGGGTGTCGATGTAACAGAAGAGCGACCGCGAACTGCAAGCCGACAACTAGAAGGGCGAAGATCAACAGGCGCCAGAAAGCGCGTAATCCGTTTGGCCCCCAGAGAAGGCGCTTTCCGAAGTTTGGGCGATGTTCCTGCGGAATGGAGGCAGGCGCGGTAGATGGTGCCGCCAGTTGATCACGCTGTGGCTGCTCGGGTTCCATGCTCTTTAATAGACGCACGGAAACTCATCGAGGTCGTATCTTTCTGAGCGGGCGTGTGTGGCTGTAAGATAATTTCTTCTTCGAGAAGAGCGCCAAAATGAGAAGACTGGTCAGGACCTTTGCATTTCTATTCGTGGTGGCCGTAGCGTGTTCCGCGCAAAGTCAGACTGCCGGCCCATCTACCGTATTCGGTTTTCGGGATTCCAAAGCTGAACTCGAGATCGAGAGGCGCTTCATGGCCGTTCCCAGCGCGGCAATCGCCGGAGAGAACCTTCGTGTATTGACCGCAGTACCGCATATCGCTGGATCTCCGGAGGACCGCGCAACGGCCGAATACGTTGCGAAGAAGTTTCGGGAAGCTGGTCTCGATACTCGAATCGTGGAATACAGGGTTTGGCTAAACTACCCGGCTGAGATCAGTGTTGACGTTGTTGCGCCGTCTACGGTGAAGATGCATGGTCCGACCGCCGAACATGTCGAAGGTGATCCGTTTCAAAACGATCCCAGAATTGTGACGGCATTCAGTGGCTACTCGCCATCGGGGGACGTCGAAGCCGAGGTTGTTTACGCCAATTACGGCCGACGTGAGGATATCCAGAAGCTGAAAGATGCGGGCGTCGAGCTAAAAGGAAAGATACTGCTCGTGCGATACGGGCAGAATTTTCGCGGTGTGAAGTCGTTTGTTGCCGAGGAGTCCGGGGCTGCCGGTGTCATCATTTATTCAGATCCCGCGGACGATGGATGGGTTAAAGGCGACAAGTATCCCTCTGGTCCATGGAGGCCAGACAGCGGCGTTCAGCGCGGTTCGATCGGCTACATGTTTCGGTTTCCGGGCGACCCGACCACGCCTGGAATAGCGTCGACAATCTCCCTGCCGGAGTCGAAGCGTATACCTCCGGCGAAATCTTTGGAGCTGCCGAAGATTCCGACGACGCCGCTATCGTATGCCGATGTTTGGCCCATTCTGCAAAACTTGGATGGTCCGGACTCACCGCGAGATTGGCAGGGAGCGCTGCCGTTCACCTATCACGTGGGACCTGGCCCAGTGCGGGTGAAGATGCACCTGAAGCATGACTACGGTTATAGGACCATCTGGAATGTGATTGGAATGGTGAAGGGCACGGAGAGCCCCGAGCAGTGGGTGATTTCCGGCAACCATCGAGATGCCTGGGTCTATGGCGCGGTTGATCCGAGCAGTGGATCGGCGGCACAGTTGGAGGCGGTTCGTGGTATCGGCGAGTTGCTTGAATCGGGATGGAAACCTAAGCGAACACTCGTGTTTGCAAGTTGGGATGCAGAAGAGTATGGCCTGATCGGTTCTACCGAATGGGGCGAGGAGCACGAGAAGGAACTGGCGAACGCCGTAGCGTACTTCAATATGGACGTCGGCGTGGCAGGTCCGAACTTTAGTGCGTCGGCTGTGCCGAGTCTGAAGCAGTTCGTTCGCGATATCACGAAGTTCGTGCCAAGTCCGAAAGAAGGCACAGTCTACGATGCGTGGAGGAAGTCAGAGAAGAGGCCCGAACCGATGAGGCGGGTTGCTTTGGAGGTGGCTGGTCCGGAGAAGCAGATAGCTGAGGCGCGGGAGGTACGACTCGGGGATCTTGGCAGCGGTTCGGACTATACTGTTTTTCTGCAACATCTCGGCATTGCTTCAACCGACGTCAGCAGTACGGGGCCTTATGGCGTCTATCACTCTACTTTTGACGATTTTGCCTGGTTCAAGAAATTTGCAGATCCAACCTTCGCTTACGAACAGGAGATGGCGCGCGTGTTCGGACTCGAGGCACTCCGAATGGCGAATGCGGATGTGCTTCCTTTTGATTATGAGGAGTACGGCAGGGAGATTTCTGGCCACGTAGATGCAGCCGAACGAAAGGCGAAGTCACGACTGCGGGCCAGGACTCCCGATTTTAGCGGAGTTCGAAATGCAGCGAAACGGCTCACGGAAGCTGGCGCGGAGATAAGCAAAGCCCAGCAAAGCGCTTTCGGCGACACACAGAAGATCAATCGCGCGTTAATTGAAGCAGAGCGAGGATTTCTCACGGATGGCCTGCCCAGCCGCCCCTGGTTTCGACACGCCATCTACGCTCCAGGCGAGTACACGGGATACGCCGCCGTCGTGCTTCCTGGGGTTGACGAAGCAATCGAAAAGGGTGATGGGGAAGCGGTTCAGCTACAACTAAAGGTTCTTACAGCCGCTATCGAGAAGGTAACGAAGACGCTGCGGCAGTATCAGTGATTCGAAACGTGCGCGATAGTTCATGTACGGATGGACAAGCGAACCTTTGTGACTTTCCGCGCTGCTGGGGCAATGGTATCTTCCGACCATGAATACGGTGGTCGAGGAGCGTCTCGGGAGCTGGACTGTAATCGCGTCCGCGCTTTGGGCTATGCATCTCGCGCTGTCCAGCTTTTCTGCCGGGAACGGCTTGTTCCTGCCGGCGACTCAGGCGAAGATCGCTGGTATCGGTGTACTTCTTTGGCTGCATGCAAAATGGCGTAGGTCGGTAACAGCCGACAGGTAATAGCGCCTCTCCGTACTCTGGCCCCCCAACTCTGGCCACCCACCCTCGGGCATCCGCGTCTAAGTGCATTGGAAAAGGGACGTTGGATGCAGAAGGCCCGCATCGTATCTACTTCACTCGATGACGCGAACCTATTCGCGGAACAGCTTCGAGCTGAAAAATTTGCTGTCGAAGTGACCCAGCCTGGTGAGAGCCCATTAGACGAAGTGGATCTAGAGATTATGCTCGAGCATTGCAGCCAGGAATCGGCACTGGATCGAGCTGCCGAAATAGCAAATCGCACGCATGCCGATATCTATGTCGAGCCCGGAGCTTTCGACAAGGTGCCGCCCAAGAAAGCGAACGACGTCCCTTTGTTACAGCCCAGCGTTGTCGACACGATCAACGGAATTGCTGCAGGCTTGCAGAACAAACGGGATCTGATGGCAAAGGCACTGCGAGAACAACGTGCGCTGGCCAGGCAGAATCGTCTTACGCCCAGAACACAAATGGAAAGTGATACACCACTCTGGAGATTGCCCGATGCAGATACTGAACCTGCATGGAGGAAGCAAGGAGTGCAGCCCAAATTGGAAGAAGAAACCAGCGTGCGAAAGAAAGCGGGACACGTGAGCAGCAAACGAAATCAGCCAGAGCCCGCGCCCGAGATGGAGGACGGGCAGAGGACGCGGATTACTTCGTCACGAACCCGGGAAATGAGGGCGGCATTCGCAATTGCTGCCCTGTGTTCGGTAATCATGACGATCCTTTGGGCAGCGGCGCTACGAATGCCACGATCTCCGCTCTCGGGCGCGAGCGGTCTTAAAGGTGTCGAGCAGAGAGTTCCGTTCGAAGAGGCCACGTCCAAACCAGCACAGACGTCTTTGGCGCAAGAGCCAGATCACAGCAGCCAATCACTTGTGACGTCGAGTCAGTTTCCCTCACCTGTGACTCGCAAGGTGAGAAAGCCAGAAGCTGCTTTGGTCTCCCATCGAACGCCCGCGAACAAAGGCGATGAAATCATAGCCGAAGACCAGGTGGTTTATATCGGTTCAAGAGGTACGCAGAAAACTCAGTCGCGTCCTTCGCGTCCTTCTGCTCCACAGAATGCAAGTCTGAGGCGGTACTCCGACATCAAATAAAAAAGGCACCCGCATGAGGTGCCTTTGCCATTTCCTCTGCAAGTAGCGCCGACCTCCTGGTCGGCACGTGCCGGACTGGAGTCCGGCGCTACTTGCCACCGTCCGCGGGTTCGCTTAGGGCTTAACTCCGGCGATGGTCGTCAACTTATCTGCCAGCTGCTTGTTGTACTCATCGATCTTTCCGGAGTAGTTCATGGAGCAGAACTTGGGGCCGCACATGGAGCAGAAGTGTGCGGCTTTGTACTGCTCATCGGGCAACGTTTCATCGTGCATGGCACGAGCAGTCTCCGGGTCGAGGGACAATTCGAACTGCTTTTCCCAATCGAACTTGTAGCGCGCCGTGCTGAGCGCGTCGTCGCGATCACGGGCTCCGGGACGATGACGAGCGATGTCGGCGGCATGCGCTGCAATCTTGTAGGCGATGATGCCGTCCTTTACGTCTTTCTCGTTCGGCAATCCCAGATGCTCTTTGGGGGTGACGTAGCAGAGCATCGATGCGCCGTACCAGCCAATCATCGCGGCGCCGATCGCGGAGGTGATGTGGTCGTAGCCCGGAGCGATATCCGTCACGAGCGGCCCGAGCGTATAGAACGGAGCGCCGAAGCACCACTCGACTTCCTTCTCGACCTGTTCTTTGATCTTGTCGAGCGGCACGTGGCCGGGGCCTTCGATCATCACCTGCACGTCGTACTTCCAGGCGCGCGCGGTCAATTCGCCGAGAGTGCGCAGTTCGGCAAACTGGGCTTCGTCGCTGGCGTCGGCTACCGAGCCAGGGCGGAGACCGTCACCAAGTGAGAACGCAACGTCGTATTTCTGGAAGATCTTGCAGATGTCGTCGAAGCGTTCGTATAGGAAGTTCTGCTTCTTGTGATACGCCATCCACTGGGCCAGGATCGCGCCGCCGC
Organism: Acidobacteriota bacterium; assembly: GCA_023410055.1. Lineage (GTDB taxonomy): Bacteria > Acidobacteriota > Terriglobia > Terriglobales > Acidobacteriaceae > JAEZPW01. Next base: position 48,580 of record JAEYQK010000060.1, on the reverse strand, counting down.
GGCTGACGATTCCAGTGATGCGCTTGGAGACGAGCGGCAGGTACTGGAATAGCACGCCGGCGTGGATGGTCATGTAGTCGACACCCTGCGCTGCCTGTTCCTCGATGACATCGAGCATGATTTCGGCGCTGAGGTCTTCCAGTCGGCGCACACGAGCGATTGCTTCATATATAGGAACCGTGCCTACTGGAACTGGCGAATGGCGAAGTATCGCTTCACGAATCTCATGGATGTCGCCGCCAGTGGAGAGGTCCATGACCGTATCGGCCCCGTGGTGGACGGAAGTGTGCAGCTTCTTAAGCTCTTCGTCGACGTTCGAGGTCACGGCGGAGTTGCCGATATTGGCGTTGATCTTGCACCGGGACGCTACGCCGATTGCCATCGGTTCCAGTTCAGGGTGATTGATGTTTGCGGGAATAATCAGGCGGCCGGCGGCGATTTCGTCGCGCACGAGTTCGGGTGAGATATGTTCACGCTCGGCGACGAAGATCATCTCTTCGGTCGTAATGCCCTTGCGAGCGAAATGCATCTGCGAGTAGTTGCCATCAGCGTCTTTGCGGCGCTTCTCAATCCACTCTGCGCGCGGTTTTAGAATCCAGCCAGTGCCATTCGAGCCCTGCCCTGAGTTGCCGTTACCGTTGCCATTCTTGGGGTCCATAGAACGAATCCTTTTCACGGTCTGAAAACCAGTATTATACGCTGCTGGCGAAGTCGCGAGATGTTGTCCGGCAGTCTGCAAAACCGTGCAACTTAGGCCGTCTTCAAGCATCTGATGAAGCTGGCGAGCCTTGGCCGCCGTTGTCAGGGAAACCTACAGTTGCGCCAATGTGGTATCGGTTGTGCATCTTCTCGGATGCGCCAACAGTGATGTGGGGAATCGAGCATGTCAGAGCAAAGCAGTAAGTACCTGCGCTTCGGCGTGGCCATAGTAGTGATCGTGTGTGCGCTTGGCTATCTCGCGTGGACGGGCGTTCAGGAAAGCAAAAGCTATTACGTCACGATCAAGGAATTGCAGACGATGGACGCGAGCCGCTATTCCAAGCGGTTGCGTGTTGCAGGGAACGTTGTTCCGGGAACGATCAAGCGCGCTGGCACACGAGTCGAGTTCTCGCTGAAAGAGAACGACCTTACAATTCCCGTGGTCTACAACGGCACTGAGGCTCCGCCGGATACTTTCAAGGACGACTCTCAGGCACTTGCCGAGGGGCAATACGGACGCGATGGCGTATTCCATGCGAAGCAGTTGCAGGCGAAGTGCGCGTCAAAATATGCGCCCAAGAAGGATGGCGGACCGGCGCAGATGACCTCCAATTCCGAACCAGTGCAGAAGGCCCAGGCAACTTCGGTTTCAAAGTGAGCGGATCGAACTGCTGATGCGTGACACTAATTCGAATGGCGGAGCTGCCGGTGCTGCGGCATCGAGTCCGGCGGTTGCGCTTTCGAAAGTGACGCGGCATTTCGGCCGCTTTGCCGCATTGCGTGGCGTGACGGCAGAATTCTCTTACGGACAGCTTTATACGATTGTCGGCGACAACGGCGCGGGTAAGTCTACTTTACTTCGCATCATCGCCGGACTGCTTCAGCCTACGAGGGGCACGGTCGAGGTGCTGGGCACGACGAAGCTCCAGACGATTCGTCCTCAATTCGGATACATGGCTCATGCGCCGTTGCTTTATGACGAATTGAGCGCGATCGAGAACATGGAGTATTTTGCCGGTCTCTATGGGATTTACGACAAGAAACTCTGCGAGAATGCGATTCGCATCGTGGGACTTGATCCGTCGCTGAATCGACGAGTGGGGCAGTACTCGCAAGGAATGCGCCAACGACTCTCTCTTGCTCGCGCCATCCTGAACGATCCGAAGCTTCTGCTGCTGGATGAGCCGTTTTCAAACGTGGATATAACGTCGGCCCGCGAAATGGTGCGGTTGCTGGGTGCGATGCGCGATGGTGGGCGAACGATTTTTCTGGTGACGCATCAGCCGTCACTGCTGGAAGGGATTGCCGACGAATTTGTTCATATGGATTCGGGGCGAATTGTCGCGCGCAAGAACACGGCAGCCCTGGAGAATTCAGCCGGACTGGAGTCCGGCGCTACGGCATACGAAACGGAGGTACGGCAATGAGTGCATTGGCCTCCGTGCTCAGAGCGACGCTGGCGAAAGATATACGGCTGGAGTGGCGATCGAAAGACGCCATCAACTCGATGTTGTTCTTCGCGTTGCTGGTCGTGGTGATCTTTAGCTTCTCATTCAACCCGACAGCGGAAGAATCGCGGCAGATCGCTGGCGGGTTGATCTGGGTTGCTTTTCTGTTTGCCGCAGTCGTGGCACTCAATCAGACCTGGGCCCGCGAGCTACGCAACCAGGTACTGGATGCCTACCGCGTCTCGCCAGCGCCAGCGAATTCGCTATTTCTGGCTAAGGCGGTCGGGAACTTCCTATTCGTCGGCATCCTTGAAATCCTGATGGCTCCGCTGTTCGTGATGTTCTACAACCTGCGTCCGATCGGGCCGACGTGGCAACTGGTGCTAGTAGGCGCGCTTGCGACCTGGGCCCTGGTGGTCAACGGCACGTTCTTTGCCGCGATGTCGATTCGTACGCGCAGCAGGGAAGTGATGCTGCCGCTGATCCTGTTTCCGATATCCATTCCGGCGTTGCTGGCGATGGTCGAGGCGACCACGGCCATATTGACTGGCGATTCATCGCCGGTTTTCTGGATTAACCTGCTCGCGGTTTACGACCTGGTGTTTACGACCGCGTGCCTACTGCTATTTGAAACTGTGTTACATGCGGAATAGTTATGCGAACTAAGCTTGTGATATTCGCGCTGATTGCTGGGGCGCTGTTGAGCTATGGCCTGTACCAAGCCCTAGTGCTTGCACCTACCGAGCAGACGATGGGCAACGTGCAGCGAATCTTTTACTACCACGTGCCGTCGGCCTGGACGGCATTTCTGCTGTTCTTTGCGAACTTCGTCGCGTCGGCGATCTATCTTTGGAGACGCGATAAGCGCTCGGATGCATTCGCGCTGGCCTCGGCCGAAGTCGGCGTCGTGTTTTGCACAGTGGTGCTTGTTACGGGGCCACTGTGGGCGAAGCCGGTCTGGGGCATCTGGTGGACATGGGATGCGCGACTGACGACGACGCTGATTCTGTGGCTGATTTATGTCAGCTATCTCATTTTGCGGCGTTACTCCAGCGGCGGTCAGACTCCGGTACTGGCGGCGGCACTGGCCATATTTGGCTTCATCGACGTGCCGATTGTTTATCTGTCGATTCGCTACTTCCGGACGCAACATCCGCAGCCTGTCATTGCCGGTGGCGAAGGGTCGGGGATCGATCCGCTGATGATGAAAGCATTGATGATCAACTGGCTGGCCTTCATGGTGTTCGGTTCGATGGTGCTGTGGCTCCGGTATCGTCTCGAGCGTTCGCGTCAACAGCTCGAAGAGGCACACGCACTACAAGAAGAGCAACTCTCGAATGTTACGCCTATCAGTTCCGCGAAAGTGAAGGTGTCTTGATGAATTATCTTTACGCTGCGATCACGGCCACATGGATCATTCACGTCCTCTATCTCATCTCGCTGACGCGCGGTTACGCTCGCGTCCAGGAAGAGACGAGAGAATTGAACAAGCGCCAATAGTGGCTACCTGTCGTTTTCTGTCCGGCTCAGACCTGCTAAAGTAATCGACTTATGCGTCGCACGGACGTTATTGCAGTAGTCGGTGGAGGGCCAGCGGGTGCGCTGGCTGCAGCCGAACTTGCGCGTGGCGGCCGCAACGTCATCCTCTTCGACGAGAAGCTTGCGTGGGAGAAGCCGTGCGGTGGTGGCATTACCCACAAAGCGCTCATTCAGTTTCCGTTTCTTCAGGAAGCATCCGTTGAGCGCAACGTGGTGGACTCATGCGAGTTCATCAGCCCGGCTGGACGGCGCACGACGATGCCATTGGACAAGCCAGTGGCGATTTTCTCCCGGCGTGTTTTGAATGGCATGCTGCTGGATCGAGCTGCCGAGGCCGGAGCCGAGTTGCACCGTCAGCGCGTGACCATGATAGAACGCCAGAACAGTCGGTTCCTGCTGGCGACGAAATCGGGAACGGTAACCGCCGATTTTGTTGTACTCGCGGCTGGAGCGCGCAATTCGTTTCGAGCGCAGTTCTACAAAGCATTCGAGCCAGCGGATCTGATGGCTACGGTCGGGTATTACATTCCGGGCAGCAGTCGTCGAATGCAGATTCGATTCGTTGACGGGATCGACGGCTATATATGGACTTTCCCTCGGAGCGATCATTATTCGGCAGGTATTTGCGGCAGGATGGATGACGTACCGACGTCTGAGTTGCGCACGCTGCTTGAGGAGTTTCTTGCTAAGGAAGGCTACTCGCTGGAAGGCGCTCAGCTCTACGCACATGTGCTGCCGGCAGCTCGTGCATCAACTCTGAAACGTTTGCGGGTGACCGGCGAGGGCTGGGCGATGGTCGGCGACAGCGCCGGTTTTGTCGATCCGGTTACGGGCGAGGGACTTTATTATGCGCTGCGGTCAGGCGACCTGCTGGCAAAAGCGATTCTCCGAGGCCAGCCTGAATCGTACGCCGATCTGGTGAAGCAGGACTTTCTGCCTGAACTGATCGAAGGTGCGAAGTACGCTGAACGTTTCTTCCACGGGACTTTCCTGGGCGAAACGATTCTTGAGCGCATGATCCAGTTTGCTGCAGAGAGTTCCTCATTCCGGCATCTTCTGGGCGATCTGTTCGCGGGAGCGCAGGGCTATGTGGGGCTGAAGGCAAGGTGTTACAGAACGCTGCCCCATGTTGTTCGTGACTTCGTTGCCAGCGTTGGCGGCTGGGACGGCGGGCCGGCCACGGCCTGACAGCAATCGCGCTAAAGTTTCCTTTCCAATTTGCCGATGTAGTTGGTGAGGCGCATGGGGGCCTTTCCAATGAGCACTGTGGACCTTTCGATACGCACCGAAGATACCAAGCCGATGACGCCGCGACCGGTGCGTTATGACGTAAAGCTGCCTGTTGAGGTGACTCACAATGCGTTAGCCGGAACGCGATGCACGCAGGGAGTATGCAGTGACATCAACGAGTACGGGATGGGCGCAGACATACCGCAGCCGCTGTTGGTGGGGGAGGTCGTGCAGATCGCGCTGGAGCTTCCCTTTGACCGCCTCAATGCTTTTGCCCGTATCGTCTATCGGAACGACTATCACTACGGTTTCTATTTTTTGGAAATGGCCGAGGAACAGCAGGGAAGGCTAGAACAGGCGCTCGCGTTTCTCCAAGGATGGCAGAACGTGTCCGTGCAATAACCCGATCCTCATTATCCTTCGATGATGTGAGACAGTAAGTTTCTATCTTTCAATGCATTACGAGATGATGGCCGCCCGTGCGCCGTTTTATCCGTGATGCATTGTTTGCACCTGTCCGCCTGCCATATTGTGCCCGTGAGAGAGGACCCGCTCTCTGGGAGGGCATACATGGATACGTATCAGGCTGTTCTAGGCCACCGCCAGGCGGTTGCAAGAAGAGATGGAAACTCGGAGTTCCGCGACGCCGCACGTAAGCAAGAGAGCCTGCTCGCCGCCGGTGAGAAGAAAATCCTCGTCGCACTAGCTAAGAAGATGCCGGCGTGGGTTAACTCAGACCACCTGACAATTCTTGGCGCCGTGGGGATGGTCCTGACAGGGGTAGCCTACGCCATGGCTCGGTGGAACCGTCACGCGGTTATTCTGGCGACGGTCGCCTTGTTCATAAACTGGTTTGGCGACAGCCTGGATGGCACGCTGGCCAGAGTTCGGAACCACCTAAGGCCACGGTACGGGTTCTATGTTGATCACGTAATCGATGCTTTCGGCACTTCAGTCCTGTTCGCGGGTTTGGCGGCTTCGGGTCTTATGAGCCTGTACGTCGCCGTGGGACTTCTTGTCGCCTTCCTGCTACTCTCGATCGAAACCTATCTTGCAACCTACACTTTGGGCTCTTTCAAGCTGTCACATTTCAAGTGGAGCCCGACGGAGCTGCGCATCCTGCTTGCAATCGGCAACATCGTAGTTCTTTATCGTCCTTTCGTAATTGGCGGACGTTACCGTCTGTTCGACGTTGGTGGTGTGGTCGGCATCGTTGGCATGGTGTTGATACTCCTGCTATCCTTCACGAGGAACACACGAACACTGTATCGGGAGGAACCCCTGGCTCGATCGCAAGGTTGAAAGTCTTGCTTTGGGAGGAATCCGTGATTCGCTGGCTGAAGTTCAATTTCGTTGGTGCGGTCGGTATCGTTGTGCAACTCGCCGTTCTGAAAATTCTGAACGGCGGGTTAGGTCTTCATTACCAATACGCGACAGTGCTGGCGGTGGAAACCGCAGTGATTCACAACTTCGTGTGGCACGAGCGCTTCACGTGGGTAGAACGGTGTGGAGGCGATTTCTTCGCAACTGCGGGGCGATTGCTACGGTTCAACCTGAGCACCGGACTTGTTTCGATTCTGGGCAATCTTGTGATCATGGCCGTCATGCACGGGCGTTTTCATCTGCCGTTGATCGCTTCGAACATCATCGCTATCGGGACATGCGTGCTGCTCAATTTCCTTGTTAGCGACCATCTGGTCTTTCGAAAACTCCAGTCCGAGAGCGCTCAGGACTGATTGCGTAACCGTTGTTTAGCGCGCCACCCTAATTTCTTCCGCTCTTCGCCCCGTCGCGCGATAACGAAGAAGATCAGGGCCACACCTGCAAATCCCAATCCCACCTCGCTGATCAACAACGGAATTGCAAGGAAGAAGCTGTTGTAACCGGGTTCAAGTCTTACCTGATTCGGTTGCAGCGGGTTGTAGGCGACCGTGATGCGGCGTCCGGCAGGATATCGGTCGACCCATGCCTGGGCATGCGAACGCCGACCGCTTCGATATCCTGACGTTACGAGCGTCGTCAGTACGCTCTGCCCGATCCGATATTCAACGACGATGTGAGCGTCGTATTGTGTGCCGCGCTTCGCGGGAATAGAGACAATATCGGAGTCGCGTACTTGGGCGTCGGTCACAACCCAGTTCTTCAGGACATCGCGTGCCCGCAGATAAAAGGGAACCGACAAGCCGATAAAAATCAAAAAGAGCAGAAAGAATCCAAATGCTACCACCTTCAGGCTGGCGCTTGTTTCCGGCTTCATACTTCTAGTTTACAGGTAGTTTACAGGCATCGGCAGGCGGTGACTTTTCGGTCGCGACATCGTGGTTCGACCATTCGTTCTCTGAACGTATAATACTCGGCAACGAACATGACTCGCATCAACATCGATAATCTGACCGAAGCTGAACTCGTAGATCTGAACCACCGCATCGTGCAGCGCCTCAGAGTGATAGGGCAGATGCGCGCGCACAAGGCCATGCTGGACTTCCGCATCGGCGATCGCGTTACGTTCCAGCCGGAGGGAGAACCTCCCGTGTGTGGGATACTGACTCGCTACAGCACAAAGTCCGTTACCGTCATCACGGACGAAGGCCTTCGGTGGAATGTGTCTCCGCGTTTTTTGCGGTTGGTTGAATCAAGCCCCAAGGCGACGAAGGCAGAACAGGCTATCCCGTCTGGTTCCGTGATTCCGTTTAAGCAGAAATGAATGCGCTAGCCGAGCCTGGACAGCACACGTGATATGAACAAGGCAAACATGGTCTCACGGATTCGCGTCTGTCGCAGGTACCTGCTGGTCTTCGTGTGCTTTACTATCCCGCTTAGCGCAAGGGTCGGCGCTGCAGAGCCTTCGAATCTGAGTGACACTACGCAACAGGTGCGCGAAATCTGTGGCCAACTCAGAAGCCGAGGCCCCGACTTTCAACCGCTGGCGGACACTTGCGAATATGCGCTTCAGCTGCCTCGCACATTGCCCAATCTCGTGTCCGTGGAAACGGTGCGGCGAACGCTTTCGCCGAAGCACAAACCCGACATCATTAAGGCCGAACTGACCGTACAGAGACTGCAAAGCCATTACGCGAATGTCACTGTAAACGGGAAGAACGCAAGAGCAGGCGTTTCGAGTGATGATCAGTTCTCAGAGCAGGTTACGTCAACAGGTGAAGTTGCTCACCTTTTCGATGTGTTCAGCCAGGCGAGCCACACTGACTTTGCCTCGCCTGTTGATGCAGTGATTGAGCGAAGGCACCTGAGGCGCTACGATTTCCGGGTAAAGCGGGAAGACAATGTTTCGTGGAAGTGGTTCTTCGTCGGCAACGGAATCTATCCTGGTTATCATGGCTCGGTTTATGTAGACCGCGGCTCGGGAGCCGTTGTCCGGCTGGTTGTGGAAGTCACTTCCTCTGAAGTAGATCCGGGAACCCCGGTTTCGCAATCCACCACCACGCTTGACTATGGTGATGTCGTAATCGGTGAAGTTGGGCCGCAACATGTACCACTACGGGGAGAAAACGTAAGTTGCTTTCGGGAACTGCTGGGATGCATCCGAAATGAACTGACGTTCGGTGATTATCACCTGTTCCGAGCCGAGAGCCGAATACTTCCTGCGGAGTAGGCCTGGCTGGATGATAAGGGGAGAAGTAGTCTGGCGCGCCCGGAGAGATTCGAACTCCCGACCTAATGCTCCGGAGGCATTCGCTCTATCCAGCTGAGCTACGGGCGCGCTCGAACTCCATTATAGCGTGTACCTTCACAAATGCCACAGAGATGAGGACCCGCCTGCCGTTACGTGCCAATGCAACGGCTGGACTGCTGCTCCCCTCTAATAGGTTGATTCACTCAGGAATGCTGGGAGAAGCAGATGACGAATTGGAAGAAAGCGCTCGTATTCGGCTCGCTGGGCGCGGGCGCCCTGTTGTTCTTCACCGGACGCCGGCCGGCGGGAGTTGCCGCTACAACTGTCGGCTTGGCCGTGCTGGCTGCCGAATACCCGGAAAAGTTCGAGGGCGTTTGGGAGCATGCCCCTGAGTATGTTACCCGCGGCGTGCAGATTTTCCAGACGCTCACGCAGATAGCCGAACGGTTTGCTGAACAGGCGGCCGAGCGCAGTGCTGCTGCCTACCACGAGATCAGTTCGGAGTACGGAAGCTAGTTCTGCCCGCCATGGTTGGTTGCTTGCGTGGATGAGCGCTTCACGATGAGGTGTTGACGCTCCGCATCGTCCACGTTGCGAGCAAACTGGGCAAAGCTCCCGAATCGATCCTGCGAGATGATCTGTGCCGGGATGTCGAATGCGCGCCGGACTTCAACCGTTGTGTCTGAAATCCTTTTGAACGTGACGGAATAATTTCCAAAGTCGTTCTGCTCGTTCGCATCGTTGAACAGGGGCAAGAAACTGGTGCCGTTGGGCAGCGTGATGCGAAACGAGGAGTCTTCGACCAGCGGCGTGTCGACCAGCAGCGGTGTCTTGCGGTTGCCGTCGGTGCGGTACATTTTCTTGAGTCCAAGCGAGGGGACAAGTTGGTCGAGCTCGGTGGTGGGCTTGCTTAGGTCGACGAACTTCGAAGCCTGACAATCGACCAGGAGCACAAGGGGCGAGTCGGTGTTGGTCTCGTTCTGCACAGAACCGTCTGCGGATGTCACGCCGGGGAAGATGCGCGACGCGAGTTGTTCGAAGAAGCGTTTCCGGCCTGAAGGGCTGATGCCACGAAGCATGTTGCGCATCTGAGCGCCACGCGCTGCCCCCATTTGAATCTCGATGTGTGCAGTGAGGTCGCCGTTTTCGTTGAAGGTGACGTCTCCTACGGCGGTGCTGCGTTCACTGGCAAGCGGCTTGGGGACGGCTGCGATGAGGGGAGCGTCTTCAGCCTGATAGATCGGGACGACCAGAGCGTCACGTGGTTCGAGTCCCGCGGAAATTCCGCCGAAGACCATGCCGTTCGTTTCAGGATCGAGCACGATCTCGCCTTTGTCGGGCAACTGGAAAACGACAAGCGGGTGTGTGTAGGCGTGGGGAGTCGGTATCTCAGGCGCGCGTAGACTGACATTCCTGGCCATCAGGATTTTGCCGTTGATCCCCATTTGTTTAGCGAGGGCAAGGAGAGCGGCGGTGCGGCTGCCGCTATAGTTTGCGAGCGTGTTGTCCGCGGTTGCTATATCGCCCGATTCGTAGTCGGTGTCCCCCTTACGAATGCGTGAAACGACAAAGCTGTATGCCGCGCGGAGCCTGTCTTCGACAGTGTCGCCAGGGAATTCCTGCGCGACTTTCTGAATGCGGCTGCTTTCGTGAATGGCGTCGATGAAGACATCGCGATAGAAGTCACGCACGCCCGACCAGCCGTTATCCTCGGACCACAGCAACGCAACCGAAGGCAGCACGCCCGAAGCTGGCATTGAATTTTCGGAAGCGGATTGGGGGATGTCGTTCAGCTCCCAAGTTCTTGCGATCCTGTTTTTATGCGCATCAACTCTGAGTTCCGGTACTTTGCCCGAGAGTTCGTACTTCAGGTTCGACTCGCGCGCAGCTAGAACGATGAATCGCGAGAAGACGGTCGGCGCCGAGAACGATCCGAACGTGAACTGGAACAGTTCCGGATGACTGGCGACGCCACCATCCAGGTTGCGTATCACGTACTCGACATCTATTGCGTCCCCCGGCGCGAGTGCAGGCATGGAGATGGTGCTCTTGTGCTGATGGAACTCAGGCTCGACGATTGTTCCGTCCGACTTGATGGTGCGAAGTTCCAGGAGTGATGCGTCGTCAGGAAGTGTCACCTCGCCGTATCGATTGATCCCATCGCGGTCGAGGACTCTCGATATCTTGTGGACGTAGACAGACGCTGCGCCGTTTCTGCTCACTTCAGCGATCCGCTCATTCAGTAGTACGACCAGAGGCCCGCCAGAGAACTTTCGATCGGCTGCGCGCTGTACGAGTTCAACTCCGTCGCGACGGTACGTCGAATAGAACTCGTCGTCAGCGAGGCTTGTTCCGCGGACCGACGAATCAAACGCCTCTCCACCTGAATGCAGCGTAGCAGCCATTCTGCGGTACTCGATCGAATTGGGAGCAAGCTCCGCGAGTCGATCAACCGCTTCTCTTGCCTCGTCTGTTTTTCCGGCAAGAGTCAGTTCGCGAACGAGCATTTCTCGAGCGCGGCGGTCGAGCGGAGATGTGGCCACAATCTGCTTCAGTGCCGCTGATGCTTCCGGATGGTGACCTGTTCTGGCCAATGCTTCTGGCCATGCAAGGGCGTTAGGAGCGCAGTTCCGTAGTTTGCTTTCGTAGGTGCTCGCCTGGCCTAGATCAGAGATGCTTTCGTGAAAGGCCGCCGCGTCTTTCAGTACAGCGCAGGAGGCGTGTAAGTCGACTGCGGTGTCGAACGCGCGCTTTGCTTCATCAGTGAGCCCGAGGCGCGATGCAACTGCCGCCGTCAGACGCGCTGCAGGTTCGAAACGAGGCTGCGCTGTGAATACCGCACTCGCGTCCTCGAAGGCGTCTCGAAACTCGCCTTTTGCGAAATGAATGGACGCAAGTTCGTACCTCGCGGCGTACGCGTCAGGTGTAAGCTTCAGTGCGGAATCGAGTAATTCGGCGCGATCGGAGGTGTTCGCGCCGGAGTGCGACAGAGATTGTGCTAGCAGAAGGTCAACGACAGCGGACTCGTGTTTCGTTCGAAGCTGCAGCAGTTGTTCGTTCGCTGCGCGATAGTCCCCAGACCAGTAAGCCTGCGCGGCAGAGATGTAGACAGATTCGATTTCCGAAGCGCGATTCAAAACTTGAGGCGTGCGGCGCACGGTTGAAGGCACAAGAGCCACGCGGAAGGGAACCGCGGATGGGAGGAACTTTACGACCACGCGGTGCGTGCCGGCGCGGAGGTCAGTATCAACTCCGACCGTCTGAGCAGTCGCATGAAAACGGTCGTCTTTGGTGAGCACTAAGCTTCCGTCGATCCACGCCTGGATAGTGCCTGGGCTCTCGACTCGCAGCAGGTATTTCCCTGCCGACGCGAGTTTTACTTGGGCTGCGGCGTAGTAAACACCATCGCCGCTGAGATACTCCGGCAGACTCACTTCCCCGGACGGGAACTGAAAGTGCTCGATATGGCGACCACTGTAATTGTCAGTTGCCAAGCCATCGCGCTCAGGTTCCCATGTGCGGTCGAACGCAACATTTGAAAATTCGCCGACGGGGCCGACAATTCTCCAGTCGGTGATCAACCCTGACTGGCGGGCAAGATCCATCTCCGAGAGACCCGGCGCTCCATCCGCTGCGGCAACTAGAAGGGCTGCACGAAGCTCGCTCCTCCCCGCTGTATTCAGGAGCGCTTTGATACGAGGTATCGCGGCGCGGAACTCCGCGGTGTTGCCGGCTAGATCAAGGATTCGTGATGAAGCAATAGAAACGCGTGGGTCGTCGCTGGCTCCAGCAAGTTCGCACAGTCGAAGCGCGGCATCGAGTTGAGCGCGAGTGTCGGCCTGAAGAGCGGCAGCCTCCATCTCAACGAACAGTGCCTCAACGAGACTCTTGGGCGCCGTACCCTGCTTTGCAGCCAGTCGCTTGTTGAGACGAATTACCTGCTGCGCTGCAGCACGGGCTGTCGCCAAATCGGAACGCTCAAGAAGCGCTTGCGCAGCTTCGGCAGCCTTTTGCGACGAAATATCTCTGCCTTGGCGATGTCCAAAACGGGGCTTTTGTTGAGCTGTGATCCAGAGTGGCTGCAGACACACGATCCCGAGCAATAGCAGAATCGTCACTCGGCGCAGCTCACGATAGCTCATCCGCGGAGCTCCACTTTCATTCCATCCTGAAACACTTTCTCCACAGTGCGGCAAAACTCTCGGAACGCGGCGTAGTCGGTCGGCGAGACTCTCAGGACGGTAAACTGAAGAGAGTTTCTCACCACGATTTCGCGGCCGCGCCTCTCATATCCGATGCTCACGGCGCCGAACTTCGTCTGTATGCTCACGTTACGGGGCAGGGAAACCTGTGCACCGTCCGGCAGCTGGAAATGGAGTTCCTCTTCGCGGGTCCACGGAGCAGACAGTTTGAGTTCCTGGGTACGGGAGGAAAACGGCGCCATGTTTTGCACGTAGGAAGTCTGCATCCACGAAGGCGCAAGTGAAACCGTGCGCTGACCAACAAAGGTGTTGATCATCCCGCTGAACTCAACGTTAATGGCCCTTTCGGGTCCGTCGTTGTCGTGAACACGAACGTTATCCACGCGCACGCTGGGGAATACCTGGGCGAGGCTGCTGCGGAACGAGTCTCGCTGGCGGTCGGCGACTTCGTATTCACGCCGCAATCCCGGCGCATCTTCACCCCGCGTATAGCTTTCACCTTGGAAGTGGATTGTGCCGTCAGGGGCCACCACTGCCTGGACTGTGCGGCGGGTGTAGTTGTCTAGCGGACGGGTTATCGGAATCTGTTTCAGTTGCGAAGAACCGTCTTGGGCGACGACAAATGCAATCGCACCCTGATCGTCGACCGGCAACTCGCCTGGCGTGAAATAGTCGGCGGTGCCGTCGAGCCACATGTCCCACTTCGGCAGATATACGATTGCGTGGTCGAAGAGGGTGATCGATACTGCGCGGTTGCTTATGGCGCCCATGTGCCTGGTGCGCAGAAGTGCGAAGTCTGCTTCTATTCCGGCCTCGCGCAGCAGGGCAATCATCAAGCTGGCTTTGTCCTTGCAATCGCCGAAGCGGCGTTGGTAAACCTGGGTCACGGGGTAAGGCTTGTAGCTGTAAATTCCAAACTCGAGCGCCACATAATGGGTGTTGCGCAGCACGAACTGATATATAGCGTTGATCTTTTCGAACTCTGATTTCTTGCCCGCAACGGTTCGGACGGCAACATCACGCAGGTCTGGATTGAGCTTGAGTTGCGGCTGAATCATCCGCGCATACCAGCGTCCCATCTCGCTCCATGAAGAGAATGTGGAAACGTGGACGTAGGGCGCAATCTCAGTCACGGACGGTTGCCGAGCCTCGTTTGGCATGGGGGCCAAATCGCGCACTTCCCAAGAATAGACTCGCTCGTTCTTATCTTCTGTGACGCTGCCTGCAACGGACATTCGTTCTTCGACAACGTTAAGCTTGCGGTCCTTCGGGCTGATCAGGACGTACTTTTTCAGACGCTCAGGGATCGACGTGCGGAATACCACGAGGCTGCCGAAATAGTCGCCGTAAGGATTGGTCGTCTGCGTCGGCGCGATCGTGTAATCGAGTTCGATGACGTCACCCTTCTGCAAGCCGGGGAAGTCGATCTGGCGCGAGCGCACATCGTAATACATGGAGACAGACGCGTCCGAGACGCGCGAGTCATCCTCGTTCCGGCCTTCAACGATACTGCCGTCAGGCTTGTATATGCGCGCGTGGAGAACGCGGAGCTGCTGTGAGGCGGGGGCGAACTGTACATTCTGCGAACGGTATTCGTGCGCGCCCTGCTCCGAGGCGATGTAGAGCACTTGCTGGACGCGCACCTGACTCAATCCATTTTGCAGCATGCGCTCGATACGTATGTCACTGAGGGCTACAGCACTGGCGTTGTCGGAAGGTGCATTCTGGCGCGCCGCTTCGGCGAGTTTAGATGGATCCTGAAGATAGTTGCTACCGAAGTCAGAGGATTGCGATCGCTCCAGCGCCGACCTTGCGTGCTCGTTAACCTGGTTCCGCAAGCCGAAGCGGGAGTTTTCCTGAGCGAGCAGGGTGAAAGCTGCGGCATCATGTGTGCGCCGAAGCAGCTGCTCCAGGAGCTTCCGTGCAAACAGATCATCAAAGCTGTCCCGCAGCACAGATTCGAGTAGCCGGCGGGATTCTTGCAGCAAGCCAAGGTCGCTGTAGTGTTGCGCAACCTTCTTTCTGAGCCAGATCGGACTGGGAGATAACGCCTCCAACTCACGAGTTTCTTTCAGTGCGAGCGCATTGAGTTCAGCCGACATCAGCAATTCGACCATTCGGTCCCGGGCGACGAAATCGTGTGGATCGAGGGCCATAGCGGAGCGCAGCAACTCACGAGCTTTCTGCAACTGATTGCGGCCCACGTAGTAGTCAGCCAGTGCCAGCTTCGCTTTTCGATTGTTCGGGTCTTGTCGTAGTGCCGCATTGAGAGCGCGGAAGGTGCATGCTTGGTCATCACATGCTTCAGCGACTCCGAGCCAGCGTTCGGCCATAGGCTCACGTCTTGCGGCGGTTTCGAGGTGATCGAGCGCCGAGCCACGCGCGTGTTCCACTTCGATCATGCCGAGCGTTTCGAGTTTTTCGGCGGAACTGGTGTCTGCCGTGCTTTCCGCTGCCGCGATGTCAACTAAGTCTGCTACTGCTGGCGCCGGAGTTTGCGCTTTCCCTTGTGCCACGCGGGAATTGCCACTCGTGGTTTCCGACGTCTTCAGTTGAACAGCTACGCCCTGCAGATCCGTCACTCGTATCACAAACCGTGCGGCGCCCGTGTTGCCGCGGTTGTGAAGTCGCAGCAATACTGAATTCCAACCAGATGAGAGCTGGACAGCGATAGCCTGTTGGTCGAAAGCCAATGCGACTGGGGCACTATCAGCAAAGACTTCGACGCCGTTCACGGAAATTGAAATCGGGGTGTCTGCGCCGAAGCGGAGCGCGACTACTTGCGGGGACTCGGAATAAACGGACGTTTTTGCGTAGATCGCGGTCGACTTTGTATCGGGCGTTACCAGGTCGGTCCAAAGTCGTGGGCTGGGGGGGAGCGATTGCCATATCTCCTGATCTCCCGCCTGCCCTCCAGAAGGGGATGCTAGAAGTGACCAGTGCCGGATAATCCCAAGCGAGTGGTATTTCTCGGCCGCTTGCGAAAAGCGGGCCACGTCGAGGTCAGTCTGTGCGAGATAGCGTAATGCTTCACCCCGCACTAAAGGATGCGCTTGCGCATCGGCTGCGACTGAGTTCAGCCACCAGGTGACGTCTTCGGTGCGGCTTACGAACTCCCGCAGTCGATACGCGCGAGCAACGAGAGCCGCCTGCCTCGGTGGCGTGCTGCGACTGAATTCGTTCTCTACGGAGGAGAGTTCAGAGTCGTACCTATTCTGAATGCTGGTGGCGGCCGCCGCAGCGTCCTGAGCTTCAGAACGTGAACACAGACAAAACACTGCGAAGACCCAGAGAAGCACTACGGCAAAGCGCCTCTGTGTCGTGCTCGGCCCGTTCATCGCGTTTCGCAAATCCAGAGAAGTGCCTCTTGATGAAAACTCCCCGCGCGGCTGTTTGACCGTCGGGGAGTTTCGCCAACTGACCTCGCATCGCCTTCCTGCACTGTTTCCCCCCAGGAATTTTTATGTGCTGGAGAGTTCCGCGAACTCGATTGGTTTGGGGTTAAGGTAGGAAAAGTATGCAGGGACAGGCACTTGCAAAGTATTGAGGGAATGACCTAAGGGGGGCCGGATAACACCTTAGGCTGTTTTTCGGATCAGATTATCCAAATGTGCGCCAGAGTAACGGTTACCTGGCCGTTTTGAGGGCTTACATCTTGGCATACGGCTAGCTCATCAGTAGTGCCCAAGGGGTGCGAACGTGAGGGCTTCCAACTTTCCAGGGCTCCTCCTCCTCGTGTTTGTCAGCGTGGCGTTTGGTCAGACTGATCGTCATCTCATGACGGACAGCGCGCGGAATCTCTATCAGCGCTCCGCATACGCACATGGGTATATCCACGGCTACGAAGACGGATTTCACGACGGTGACATTGACGTACACATGGGCCGTGGAGAAAGACCGGTCAGTTTGCTGAAGGACTATCGCAACTGCGATGGTGGATACCAGCGTAGCTTTGGGGATAAGAAATACTTCCAGTTGGGCTACAGGCAAGGTTTTAGAGAAGCTTACTCAGACTCGATACGCGGCGGACAATTCCGGGCGATCGACCAGGCCAATGCTTCAGCGGCTGGAATCGAGCAGACAAACGATTCGTTATTGTCGGGAAAGGAGTTTGACCAGGCATTTTCGGCGGGGTACAACTCCGGAAGAGACCGTGGTTTCGAATCCAGCCGGCCGTCGGCTTTTGACCAGGCAGGGAACAGTTGCGAGGCAAACGCGCCGCACTCAGACAAAGGGAGGCAGCGAGAGTACTGCGACGTCTTCATGCGAGGGTTCTCGCTCGGATTCGGCGATGGTCAAGCTGGACGGGTGGACCATCGTACCCAGACCGCCAAGAAGTGATTTGCAGCTATTCCAGTGTTGGTGAAGACGCGGTCGCGGGCTTGTCCGCCTCGCATCGAAAAGTCCCGCTCTCGTCAACGTAGAAGGCGCGGTGCCCGGCGTCAAAGTTAATCGGGGTCAGGGCAAGTGAATAGCCATCGCCTCGCGGCTTGAAGCTGACGCCGTAATCGCCACGTTTGGTTTCCGCCATTCGCCGAGTGAAGGAACCACTTCCCACCAGTGCCATCAACGACTTAGCGTACTCGTTGTGCTTCTTCTTGTAGACCTTCTGCGCCGAAACCAGGGTTCTCATGTATCCCAGGGCTGCTGCCTCGGCGTTCGAGTGGGCCTTGTCGCCTTCGAACTTAGGCTGATAGCTACCAGTAGAAGAGGCCGTTGCCGGCACGTCCTGAGATAAGGCGAGCGTTGCGATTAGCCCAATTGTGATCAACAGCAGAATCGTTCGCTTCATCATGATCTCCTCTGTCATTATCAAGCGCTAAACCAGTTCAGGCGCAAACCAAAAGTGTATGTCTTTTCGTGCATGCTTGCGAGAGGCGGTTTTTGTGGTGTACCAACAGAATCTCTTTTCAAATGTGGCCCTTAGAGGTTATGCTACGCCCCGAGTAGTTGCGCGCCCAGATTGGACAAATGAAAATGAAACAAAGTTCCTCGAAGAAGCAGCAGCCGCGCATTCGGATTGCGGTAGTCGAAAGCGACCCGCTTCGGTTTATCGGTTTGCGTGCGGTTTTCGAATCAGAATCTGATCTTGATCTGCTTTCGGCATCGCTGGCTGAGGTCGGCATCAAAGAAGATATTGACATTGTGTTGCTGGGAAGCCGCAGCGATCAAAACCTTTTCGACGTCATGGCAGGGCTAAAGGCCTCACGCCCGGACTTGCGAATCGTCGTTACCGGCAACGGCGCCGACGATGAGACCATCCTAAAGGCACTTGCAGGCGGGGCGAAGGGGTACGTGGACGAAGCCGCTTCGCCAAAAGAGTTTGTTCAAGCGATTCGGATCGTGAACGACGGTTCGGTGTGGGCGCCACGTAGAGTACTGTCGATGTTCATCGAGCGCGTCACCTCCCATCCGGGGCGCATTTTCCCCGCTGGGCGGGTTACCTTTACCGATCGCGAGAAAGAAGTACTCGAACTTCTCGTGGCCGGACGCTCGAATAAGGAGATTGGGGCCGCTCTCACGATCGAAGAGCGTACCGTGAAAGCCCATGTCGCCAAACTGATGCGCAAAGTCGGAGTACAGAACCGAATTGCGCTTTCAGTGCACGCTATTACGCACTCTCTTGTAACGAACAAGTAGTCCGCGTCCTCCTAGGGATAAAGGCCGGCGCGAGGTGATAATCCTCGTACCGGCTTTCATTTTGGACGAGTGCCATTGAAGCAGGTCACGACTTAGTAAACCCCTTTCCATGAATTCTCCTCCGGCCCAGCTCCGTGTTCGGGATACCATCAGCTCAGGTCAAGTTCCCATTTGGGATATCAGTCGAGTTGATTGAAGGAGACAAGCAGTGAAGAAGATCCTGGCGTTGATCATCGCATTAGGACTGACGGGTGCGGCAGTTGCGCAAGACGAGCCCGGCGAAAAGCAGCTTGGCCGTATTGAAGCCGCGGGCGAAGTGCTCACCGACATCATGAACGCGCCCGACAACTCGATACCGGGAGACCTCCTAGGCTCCGCGAAGTGCGTGGCTGTGGTGCCTTCTATGGTGAAGGGTGGATTCATCTTCGGCGGTGCTTACGGTAGGGGTGTTGCGAGTTGCCGGACCGAAAGCGGATGGAGCGCACCAGTATTTATCGGCATAACGGGCGGTAGCTTCGGACTGCAACTCGGAGGCCAGGCAGTGGACTACATCATGCTCATCATGAATGACCGCGGCATGAACAACCTACTGGCTTCGAAATTCAAGCTCGGAGCGGACAGTTCGGCGGCGGCAGGTCCGGTCGGAAGACTCGCTGAAGGGTCCACCGATTGGCAGATGCGCGCTCAGGTTCTGACCTACTCTCGTTCGCGAGGTCTGTTTGCAGGCGCCACCCTCAACGGAGCCGTGATCAAGCAGGACTCCAGCAGCACGCGAGCGTTCTACGGCAAGTCCATTTCGTTCAGAAAGATACTGAAGGGCGGCGTTCCCGTACCTGAAAGTGCCGAGTCGTTTGTATCGGCTTTGGCTAAGTACGGAAAGACCACCGCGCCGACTCGTCCCGCCCAAACACCTGCACAGAGTTCCACGCCGAGCGCTGTTTCTGGGCAATAGACAGTTTGTTCGACTCGGGGGCGGAGGGCGACAGTCCTCCGCCTTTTCTTCGGACTGTTCTGAACTGCACCGGTTTGCGATACTATTCCTCGGCAAACAACTATTAATGCGATATTGGCTGGAATACGCCCCAATTTGGATTGTAGTGAAGGCGCTTGGCGCCTTGCCGCGTCCCATGGCGAGGGCTCTAGGGATTGTAGTCGCGCAGGCGTTCGGACTGATAAACGCACGGCTGCGCCGCGTCGGAATGCGCAATCTTGAAATTGCCTTTCCTGAGAAGAGCGAATCTGAACGGCGCAAGATTCTGCGGGGCGTCTTCGTGTCGCTTGGGCGTCAGCTCGCGGAGTTCTGCAATTTTCCTTCATACACGAAAGAGAATGTCTCCAGGGTTGCCATGTACGACTGCTTCGAGAATTTTCAAGCCGCCCGAGATCGAGGCAAGGGCGTGCTGTTTATGACTGCTCATCTCGGAGCTTGGGAACTGGGCTCATTTTTTCACTCGTTGATGGGGAATCCACTACATGAAGTCGTTCGCGAGTTAGACAATCCACGTCTGGATCGGCTTGTTACGCATTATCGAACGCTACATGGAAACTCTACTTTTCCCAAAAACGAGTTCGCTCGCGGGTTGATTGCCGCGATGCGTGCCGGCGAGACCGTCGGAGTCCTGATGGACACGAACATGACTCCACCGCAGGGCGTCTTCGTAGACTACTTCGGCGTGAAGGCATGCACGGCGAGCGGCGTGGCGCGGGTCGCGTTGCGCACGGGTGCCGCTGTCGTTCCGGCGTTCACTATCTGGGATGCCGAGCTTCATAAATATCGCATTCACTTCGATCCAGCGATTGAGCTTGTCAGTACTGGGGATGATGATGCCGATGCGGTTGCTAATACAGCCAAGTTCACGAAGATCATTGAAGACTATGCGCGCCGGTATCCCGACCAGTGGCTCTGGGTTCACCGCCGATGGAAAACAAGACCCGAAGGCGAACCTTCAATATACTGATCTGTCTAAGTTCTGAATGACGGAGCGAGGTTGCGGATGAAACACTCCCTTGCCGAAATTGCATCGTCCATTGCTGCCCAACTGAGAATCGGGAGCACATCTGAAGTCTCTGGGATTGCGACGCTTGCCGCCGCCGGACGCGACGATCTCGTCTTTGTCGAAGACGCGAAGCTATTGCCGGAAGCTCTGGAATGTGCGGCGGGGGCGGTGATTGCTGGATCGTTTGCCGAAACGGTCGAGACATCGAAGACGCTCCTCATTTCGAAGAATCCGCGCCTTGCGTTTGCGCGAGCAGCAGCCATTATTGTCCCTGCACGGAAGCACTCTCCCGGAGTCCACTCAACCGCCATCGTTCACCATTCGGTTCGCATTGGAAAAGGAGTTGCGATCCAGCCGCACGTGGTTTTGGCGGAGGGCGTTTCTGTTGGCGATCACACTCGTATAGGTCCCGGCACCGCGGTCGGCGAGAACGTAAGAATCGGGGAAAACTGCAACATTGCAGCCAACGTTACGATTTATCCTGGCGTGACCATCGGCAACAACGTCATCATTCACGCTGGCGTGGTTATCGGCGCTGATGGTTTTGGCTATGTGCCTGACCCCGCGACAGGAAAGTACGTCAAGTTCCCGCAGATCGGAACGGTTGTGATTGAGGATGATGTCGAGATTGGGGCCAATGCGACCGTGGATCGAGGAGCAATGGGGCCGACAACGATCCGCCGTGGCACGAAGCTGGACAACCTGGTTCAGGTGGCGCACAACGTCGAAATCGGCGAAAACGTTGTTGTAGCGTCGCAAACAGGGATATCCGGCAGCTGCGTCATCGAGAAAAATGCCATCATTGCCGGCCAAGTAGGCATTGCAGATCATTGCCGCATCGAAGAAGGGGTGATCCTCGGTGCCCAGTGCGGCGTTCCCAGCAAGAAGGTTGTTCGCGGTAAGGGCATACTTTTCTGGGGTACTCCGGCGCGCCCGATCAAGGATTATCTGAAGGAACTCGCTGTTTTGGCGCGAATGGCGAAGAAGAAGTAGCAGACGAATCCATGGCGATCATCGTGGTTGGCGGGCACTCTCGAAGCGTGGGGAAGACCAGTGTAGTAGCCGGCCTGATCAGTGCCATCCCAGAACGCAACTGGACCGCCGTTAAGGTAACGCAGTTCGGACACGGCATCTGCTCGCGAGATGGAGAACCCTGCGACTGCGCAATTGAAGATCAGAAGCACGCATTCGCCATCATGGACGAGCAAGACCGTTCGGGCGAGTCGGACACCTCGCGTTTTCTGCTCGCCGGCGCTTTGCGTTCATTGTGGGTTCGTACGCGTCAGGGCTTTCTTGCTGAAGCTATGCCGAGCCTCAGGCAGAAGCTTTCCGCTGCTGAGGACGTGATCTTCGAATCCAACAGCATCATGAAATTCCTTCGGCCGGATCTATATATCTCGGTTCTGGATTTCGCGACGCCAGACTTTAAGCCGTCGGCGCGCCAGTATCTTGATCGCGCTGACGCGGTCGTAGTCCATGAGCCACCGATCGCGGAACTCAATTTTGCGCCTTCTTGGGAGAATGTCTCATTGCGTTCGATTTCGAAGGCGAGTGTCTTTCGAATCCATCCTCCGCAATACGTTTCTTCAGAATTGGTGCACTTCGTTCGGGAAAGAATCGCCGAATCAACAATCGCGACACTCAGTCCTTAGCCTACGTTCGTTAATCCCTGGTTCCCCTTGATCTTTTCGGCAGTCTCGTTTGGGTATCTCAATCCGCAACTGTCTCCGAACGAGAAGTGCGCATCGCGATGATGCCCTCATATGCTACTTTGCTCAGCTTTGTTACACTTCCAGCGTGCGAACGATTCAGAAAAGCGCGTGGGCTTTGGCGACGGTCTCCGGCGTACTTCAGGTGCTCATCTTCCCGTCGCCCAATTTGTACTTTCTATGCTGGATTGCCTATGCGCCGTTGATGGTCGCACTGCTTCGGACTCGTAGAAACGAAACCGTGCAGATACCGGAGTCACTCGCGCAGGGAAGTGACATGCTAGCCGCTACTCCGCTCCAAGGCTTTCTGCTGGCCTGGTTGAGCGGCGTTATTGGCATTGCCGGTTCGTGTTTCTGGATCTTCCACGTGATGCACCAGTACGGCGGCCTGGATGCAGCTACGTCGCTTGGCATCCTCGTGCTGTTCTGCCTGTGGATCGGCTCACACATCGGTCTGTTTGGGCTCGGGTTTGCGCTCGTTGCGGCTTCTGGACACAGCAGGAGAGGCTCTTCGATTCAGCGAGCGCTACTGGCTGCACCGTTCCTCTGGATTGCCGTTGAACTGATCCGAACCAAGATATTCGGCTTCCCGTGGGACCTTCTGGGCACCGTGCAGGTCGATAACATTCCTCTGACGCGGATCGCCACCGTAACCGGAGTCTACGGCGTTTCATTCGAGATCATGCTGGTGAACTGCGCGTTCGCGGCTGCAATGGTCGTGAAGCGACCTCAGCGAAAGATAATGTATGCTTCCGCGATCGCGGCGGCGCTCATCGTGCAACTCTCGGTCTTCATTCGTCCGCCACAACTGGTTGCGACTGAAACGGCTCGACTGGTCCAGGAAAATATTCCCATTCGCGAGCAGTGGACGCGCCCTGAGTTTAATGAAGTGCTCGAAGCTATGCGGCAGGACAGCGTTCCTTCGCAGACGAATCTAGTGCCCGGAGAGCCTATCCCGAGCGTCGTGATTTGGCCCGAGTCGCCGGCTCCGTTCTTCATCGACGACCCACAATTTCGGCAAGCTGCAACCGAAATCGCAAGGCAATCGAACGCGTACTTGATTGTCGGTTCGGTTGGAACCAACAACGTTCCACAGATGGCGCAGGACATCTACAACTCTGCTGCGCTGATCTCGCCGAGAGACGGCTGGAGCGCGCGCTACGACAAAATCCATCTCGTCCCGTTCGGAGAGTATGTGCCGTTCTCCACGATGTTTAGCTTCGCCCAGAAGCTCACGAAGGAGGTTGGGAACTTTGTTCCCGGCACGACAAGAAGCGTTTTCAGCCTGGACTCCTACAAGGTCGGAGTGTTCATCTGCTACGAGTCGATCTTTCCTGGTGAGATTCGGCAATTCGCCGCAAGCGGTGGCAACGTCTTTGTGAATATCTCGAACGACGGCTGGTTCGGCTACTACGGTGCTCCGGAGCAGCACCTGAACATGGCCCGAATGCGTGCCATCGAGAACAATCGCTGGCTATTGCGAGCTACTAACACGGGGATCACCGTTTCAGTCGATCCCTTTGGCCGGATTGTTGCCGCGGCGCCAAGGGATGTGCGCACCACGCTTGATGCGCCCTTCAGTATCGTCACGGATACAACGTTCTACACGCGCCACGGGGATTGGTTCGCGTACCTGTGTGCGATAATTTCTTTAGTGGCGCTGGCACTCGGAGTGCGCGCCCGAATCTCCAAAAAGCCGTACCCAGAAGCGGCTGCATAGGTTGAAATGTTCGAGGAACTGCAACAGGAATATACCGCGCTGAAGAAGAAAGTTCACGATCTTCGGGAGTATCTTTGACGTCCCCAAGCTGCGCGAGCAATTCGCGGAAGTAGAAAAGCAAGCTGCCGACCCCAATCTCTGGTCCAATCCGGAACGCTCGCAAACGGTGATGCGTCAGCGCAAGCGACTGGAAGACGAACTCGCCACGGAAGCCGATCTCGGCCGGCGCGTAGCCGACATAGACGCGTATTTCGAGCTCGGCAATGAGGGCGAGGACGTCAGCGGGGAACTGCGCCGCGAGATCGATACTCTGCGCGACTTGGTCGAGAAGCTTGAGACGGAGACACTCCTCTCGGGTGACAACGATGCGCGGAATGCGATTGTGACGATTCACCCCGGGGCGGGCGGCACCGAGTCGCAGGACTGGGCCGAGATGCTCATGCGCATGTATCTGCGCTGGGCGGAGCGAAATGGCTGTTCGACCGTTCTGAACGATTATCAGCCTGGCGAAGAAGCGGGAATCAAGTCAGCGACGTTCAGCGTTTCAGGCGATTACGCCTACGGACTGCTGACCAGCGAAATTGGGGTGCATCGTCTCGTTCGCATTTCGCCGTTTGATCAGGCCCACAGGCGTCATACCTCTTTTGCGAGCGTATTCGTGTCGCCCGAAATCGATGAGAGTATTCAGATCGACATCAAGGAAGACGATCTCAAGATCGACACGTATCGCTCGGGCGGAAAGGGTGGCCAGCACGTCAATACGACCGATTCGGCTGTGCGCCTCACTCACAAGCCTACTGGCATCGTCGTTGCCTGCCAGAACGAGCGTTCGCAGCACAAGAACAAGGAACGCGCCATGAGCATTCTTCGCTCGAGAATTTACGAGTTCGAGTTGGAGAAGAAGCGTGCCGAGACGAAGAAGATCGAGGACTCAAAACTCGACATCGACTTCGGCTCCCAGATCCGATCATATGTTCTTGCGCCTTATCGCATGGTGAAAGATCATCGCACGAAGTTCGAGATGGGTGACGTTGATCGTGTGCTCGACGGCGACCTGCAGTCGTTCATGCGCGCCTACCTGCTCATGCGTCGAGACGAGCAGAAGGTTTCTAGTTAGGACGGTGAGATGAATCGCGTTGACCACATTCGACGCGGTATCTGGCTGGAGTATGTGACGCTCGGCTGGAACTGCCTTGAGGCGATCGTCGCGATTGCCTCAGGGGTGGTGGCCGGCAGCATCGCCCTGGTCGGCTTCGGTCTGGATTCCGTGATCGAAATGTCGTCGGGCGCAGCGTTGCTTTGGCGGCTTCGGGCCGACGCCGACGCGCACCGCAGGGAGCGGGTGGAGAGAATGGCGCTTCGCCTTGTCGGCGTATCGTTTGTGCTATTGGCTTTGTATGTAGCTCTTGATGCGGCGAAGTCCCTCTGGCATCATGAACGTCCGGAAGAGAGTCTGCCCGGCATTATTATCGCTGCTCTTTCGGTGGTGGTCATGCCGCTTCTGGCGCGCGCGAAACGGCGCGTTGCGGCAGGCATCAACAGCGGAGCCATGCAGGCGGATTCGCGTCAGACGGATATTTGTGCGTATCTCTCGGCGATCCTTTTGGCGGGGCTTCTGCTGAATGCGTTCCTGGGATGGTGGTGGGCAGACCCCGTGGCAGGACTCATCATGGTGCCGATAATTGCGAAAGAAGGCATCGAGGCTCTTCGCGGCAAGACCTGTGCTTGCCACGATCAGTGCGCATCCGGTGTCGAGGAGGGCAAGCCGTGCCGCGGATGATCGAACTCATCAGGCAGTCGGCTGTACCGGTCAACATCATGCGTGCCGCGTCGCGCGGAGCTCTATCTCTTCCTGCCATCGAGATGGTCGAAATTCTTGTGACTCTCTCAACCCATCCTATGTTCGGTCAAGAGGCACAGATGACGCTCGCCGGATGGGATGAAAAATCAGCGCGGGCCATTGCTGCCGATCCGCAGACGCCCGTCGAGATCCTTAAGTACATGAGTTCGCCGCGGAACTTACGCCCGCGATTGCTTACGGCACTGATTGAGAATCCCGCGATACCTGAATCGCGCATAGCCAAGATCGCGGGATTGAAGTCGCGCGAGGTGGCCGAAGCGATGCTTGCGAGTCCGCGCGCGATGAAGTCGGGTGAAATTCTGCGAGCTCTGCTTGCTGCCGAGAAGCTTACTTCGGCAGAAGCCGATCATGTGAATTCTCTCTTGCAGACAAGTACAGGAGGAGCACCTGCGGAAGACTTCGACGATGACGTGCTCAACGTCGAACTGGAAAAGTACGTCAAAGAGCACGCGGACGAGATTCGTGCGAGTGAAGGACAACCGTTCTTTCTCCATGGATTCACGCTCGAAGAAGAAAAAGAGATTCTGCCGACTTTGCCCGCCGATAGCATTTCTGCAGAAGCCAAGGCCTTGGCGTTTGCTGGCAAAGTCGAAGCCGCACGGGACAAGGGCCAAAAAGAATCAACCATCCAGAAGGTGATGAGGCTTTCGGTCGGCGAGCGCGTACAACTTGCGATGAAAGGGAACAAAGACGAGCGTTTCATCCTCGTCCGCGATGGAGCGCGCGTCGTATGCTGTGCCGTTGTCGAATCACCGAAGCTCTCGGACAGCGAAGTCGAAGCTTACGCTGGAATGAAGAATGTGCAGGAAGCGGTTCTCCGTACCATTGCCAGCAAGCGAAAGTTCCTCAAGAATTACGCCGTCATTCGTATCCTTACTTCCAACCCCCGTTGCCCGATGGACGTAACCTTGCCGTTGTTACCGCATCTACTGACTATGGACCTCAAGAACCTATCTATGAACAAGAATGTCGCCGATACGGTTCGCAAAATGGCATTCAAGATGTTCAAAGACAGGAGTACCAAGAAATAGTCGCCGCCTGAGGTAACCTTTCGTTCACCAGACGGCTTCTACACACCGGTTGGAGAGAGTTCATGCCCGTTACTGAGGCCGATCAGATCACAGATGTACTCAAGTCGGCGAAGACCATTGCCGTTGTCGGGGTGTCCGACAATCCTATGCGCCCAAGCTACGGCGTTGCCGCTTACCTGCAGCATCATGGATACCGCATCATTCCAGTGAACCCCAGCGTTGAGTCCGTTCTTGGCGAGAAGTCCTACGCTTCGTTGTCAGACGTTCCCGAGAAGATCGACATCGTCGATATCTTCCGACGCCCCGAGAACGTACCGCCGATCGTGGATCAGGCAATCGGACTTAAAGTTCCCGTCATCTGGATGCAGGAAACGGTGGTTCACGAAGAAGCAGCGCAAAAGGCCCGCCAGAAGGGAATCGTCGTTGTGATGGATCGCTGCATCCTGAAAGAGCACAGCGCACGTAATCACTGATTCTCTGGTTTGTCGGACTTTGCGGCTTGTGACCGCGCCGCCTGCGCGCGCAATTTCTTGATTTCCTGTAGACGATCTTTGATTCGCTTTTCGATGCCCTGCTCCGTCGGGTGATAGTACGTCTTGCCGCGCAAGCTATCGGGCAGACACTCCATGTCGGCAACTTTCGTTTCCAGATTGTGGGCGTATTGGTAGCCTGCACTGTATCCAAGATCCTTCATCAGGCTCGTCGGCGCGTTGCGAATGTGCAGTGGGACGGGTTCGGCTGCGGTCTCTTCGACATCCTTTCGAACTCGCCCGTAGGCGGTATAGAGTGCATTTGATTTCGGAGCGATCGAGAGATAAACAACTGCTTCGGCGAGCGCCAGATTGCCTTCGGGCATTCCGATGAAGTGCACCGCTTCTTTTGCCGCCATGCATAGCTGCAGCGCGTTAGGATCGGCCAGTCCGATGTCTTCGACGGCCATCCTGACAACGCGACGCGCGACGTACAGTGGATCCTCACCGGCCTCTAGCATGCGTCCAAGCCAATAGAGCGCAGCGTCGGGATCGCTATTCCGGACTGATTTATGCAATGCCGAGATGATGTTGTAGTGTTCTTCGCCGGTTTTGTCATAGAGCAACACGCGCTTCTGCAGCGTGTCTTTCACCATCTCGTCGGTGATCTCGGGCTGCACGCCGGGTCGGGCGAGCTGCTTGGCAACTCCCGCAGCGACCTCGAGCACGTTGTAAGCTGAACGCGCATCGCCACTTGAATACGCCGCAACCTTCTTCAGAACATCGTCCGAGATAGTCAGGTTCAGGCTGCCCAAACCGCGGGCTTGGTCCGTAAGAGCGCTTCTGAGCAGAGCTACAATTTCTTCTTCCGAAAGTGGCTTCAGCACGTAGACGCGACAGCGCGAGAGCAACGCTCCAATCACTTCGAACGAAGGATTCTCGGTCGTTGCACCGATCAGTCTGATCGCTCCCGATTCGACGTAGGGAAGAAATGCGTCTTGCTGCGCCTTGTTGAAACGATGGATCTCGTCAACAAATACGATAGTTCGCGTGCCGAACTGTCGAGCTTTCTCGGCATCGGCCATTACCTGCTTAATCTCTTTGATACCCGAGAGCACGGCCGAAAACTGTATGAACTCGGCTTTTGTGATGTTCGCGATGATCTGTGCTAGCGTGGTTTTGCCGACTCCGGGGGGACCCCAGAAGATGATCGACCCAGGATCATCGCGTTCGATCTGCAAGCGCAACGGCTTCCCAGGACCGACCAGGTGCTCCTGCCCGACAAATTCATCGAGGTTGCGCGGTCTCATGCGCGCAGCAAGAGGTGCGCCACCCTGCGTTGTGGCTCCTTGCGGCATCGGTGCTGGCTGAAAGAGGCTCATTTCGCTCTTTGTCTCGACACCTCATACAACAGGATGCTGGCTGCGACACCTGCGTTCAGGGACTCGACTTTGGGCGAGTGGGGAATGACCACGTTCAAATCAGCCGCGTTGATCAGTTCCCGCGCCATCCCCGCGCCCTCGCTGCCGATGATTACGGCGAGTGAGCCAGACAAATCTGCCTCGTTCAGCGGCACACCTTTGTGTGAGGACGTCCCGACAATCTTCACGCCACGTTCACGCAGATTCGGCAGAACCGTTTCAAGGGAAGCGCGGACCGTATTCATCCGGAATAGCGATCCGGCGGAGGCTCGAATGGCCTTCGAGTTGAACTGGCTAACGGTGTTCTCGCCCAGCAGCACGGCATTGGCTCCAAACGCCTCTGCCGAACGGACGATAGTTCCCAGATTGCCTGGGTCTTGAATGCCGGCGAGACTTACGATAAAGGGCGAGGTTGCCTCAAGCGCGGCCTCCAGACCCGATGCCTTGAGCCTTACCAGCGCCGCGACGCCTTGTGGGGTTTCGGTTGAGACAGCACTGCTGAATATGGCATCCGGGAGCACCAGCGTATCGACATGCGTGCCGATTTGCGGCAGCAGTTTCTCCGCGCGGTTCTGGGCAGCCGATTCGCTAAAGAAAACGGCGCGAAAACGGAGTCCACTGCGAATCGCCTCATCAACGATCTTAGTGCTCTCGATGGCGCAGTAGCCGTCCTCCGTGCATTCACCACGGGAAAAGGCTCGGCGCAGCTCCTTAACCAGCGCATTCTGCGCGCTTGTGACACGTCTCAGTCTCTCGCTTAAGTCTGCGGCCATGCGATTCATCGTACACCGCAAGCCTCAGTGTCGCCACGCTTTAGGCTCACGGGGGATTTGCGCCACGATAACTCGTTACTGAGGTTGCGGACTGCTCCGTGCTATGCTAATTTTCACGTTTTGGCTGTCCCCACCGGTTCCGATGGGTACAGCCTAGCCTCAAGCGAGGAATTCGATTGGCGCCCGAAATCATCAAGATCGACAGCAAAAACCCTGAATGTTCGCTCGTGATGTATGTCGCCGAGCAGATACGCAACGGCCAAGTTCTTGGCATGCCGACCGATACGTTTTACGGACTCGCGGCTGACCCTTACAATTTGCGCGCCGTTGATCGGGTTTACGAAATCAAGTCGCGATCGCATCACAAGCCTCTATCGTTGCTGATCGGGAGCATAGATCAGGCTGAAGATCTGGCCAAACCACTGCCTGAGGAGTTCTATGCACTGGCACGACGCTTCTGGCCGGGGCCACTGACGATGATCGTCCAGGCCGCGCCGCGACTGCCCCTCAAAGTGACCGCAAATACCGGCAACATCGCCATCCGTGTGCCTGCTGCCGAGATCCCGATGGCTGTCATTCGCCAAGCTGGCGTGCCGATCACCGCGACCTCAGCGAATCTCAGTGGGGCGACCGAATGCACGTCGGCGAACGAAGTTCGCGATCAACTCGCCGATCGCATCGGCCTCATTGTCGATGGCGGTACTTCTCCTCGCTCAGTGGCATCCACAATCGTGGATCTTACAGTTGACGAGATTGGTCAGCCTTGCTGGCGCATTCAGCGCGAAGGCGCCATATCTTCGCAGGAGATCGCGGAAGCACTCGGGAGCAAATGATTCAGGCAGCGATTTCCAAACAAGACAGAAAGCCCAAAAAGAGAAGCTGGATAGTCCGTCTGTTCTTGCTGTTGTTGCTAGCAACGGCAGCATTTCTAGTGATAACGTCGATCCGTGTCGCACGAGAGGCGGAGGTCGATGAGACACGCCCGGCAGGAGCCATCATCGTCTTTGGTGCTGCAGAATACGCTGGACGGCCGTCGCCTGTTTTTCGTGCGCGCCTTGATCACGCCTACAGCCTCTTCGCTCGCGGTACTGCTCCGATTGTCATCGTTACCGGGGGTGCTGGCGGCGATCCCGTATACAACGAAGGCTCGGTCGGTCGAGACTACCTGATTGCGCGGGGAATTCCTGATCGCAACCTCATTGCCGAGACCCAAACCGATAACACCGCCGAGCAGGCGCAACGTACCGCTGCTATCATGCGCACCAACGGAATCAAAGACGCTGTGGCGGTCAGCGATGCGTACCACATGTTTCGCGTCAAGCAGATGATGAGAGCGCAAGGCATAGTCGTTTACGCTGCGCCTCGAACAGGATCCGTTCCTCGCGACAGCTGGGACCGATTTGTGGGAGTCACGCGAGAATCCATCAGTTATCTCTTCTGGAAGTTGAACATCACCTAGCTGAAAATAATTCCCTGAATCGTCTTCAGCGATTACCATTGAAATACGCACGAAAATCATAAAGGCGCGTATTGCGCTGCGAGGAATCATTCGAAATGGCACAAAAACCGGGTACACAGGCTGAAAAAACGGGGATTTACTGGTGCAGCGTTTGTAAGTTGCCGGCCAAGTTCGATGCAGGGCAGGAACTACCGATCTGCAACAACAAGTGTGGTCGCGGACAGTGGGAGTTTGTCAGGGCAGTCGAACAGAAGTAGCGAGGGTTCAGATCGCGAGCAGAGCGGCTGCTAACCCGGCGGCCGCGCCCGTGCTCAAGAAATTGACCGCATTGTTGTTTAGCCATCCGCGCCGTTCCATCGTCGCGCCTAGAAGACTATCCACGAAGGTTCCTAGAAACGCCGCTCCAGCTGCGAGCACGGCCCCATACCGCGGAACCACGTGAAACATGTAAGATACCCACGCCACGATTACCGATGCTGCGAGTCCTGCTAGAGTGCCAGCCAAACTGATTCCCCCATCGGTTCCTAAAGCCACGTGCTTGAACGTCGTCACTAGGTAGACTCGGTCAGCCCAGGCCTCTCCTAATTCACTCGACACTGTGTCGGAAGCAGCCTCTGCCAGGGCCGCTGTAGCGCAGATCAGCAGCCACGGTCGCGCAAGGGTGATGGACAATAGACTGAACAGGGCTGCCAGCGACAGATTTGCCAGTACTTGCATGGCGCGCCTGCCTGTTTTCTGTTCGTGTGCTCCCAGACGCTCCTTACGCGCGTAGCCGATTCGAGTGGCTGCGGCTGTTAACGCGAAAACCATCCCGAGAGCGGCGAAGCCACCCGGCCCCGCAGAGACATAGATGACGATCGAGAGAAATGATCCGGCGATCGCGCCTCCGATGGTGACGAAATGAAGTCGGGCAGCAATCGTTGCGAACAGAAGGGTAAGAAGCGAGGCTGATGGCGCGCGATGAAGCAGCAGGTCCACCGTCTGGCGGCCAAGCGTACTCGCATTCAGTTGAGTTTGAGCCAGCAACACGCAGGCAAACCCACTAATTCTTAAAACGGCATTCGTGTGCCTAGAGTGCCCCACGCCGATTGAGAGTACAGAATATCCGTCGATAAAGGAAGAGCATTCGTCTCCGCGGCAAAGATCAGGCCACCTTCTTTTTGCTTCTCTTGGCGGATGCCGGCGTCTTCTTCGGAGTCATGTCCACACTCGATGCTTCTTCGAGTGCTTCGACCCTCTGAGGAGGCTTCTTCGGCATTTGTGCCAGGCTCTCCTTGAGTGCGGCCATCAGATCGACTGTTGGGGCGACACGTTTCGGTTTTTCAACCTCCGTAACCTCTTGCCCTTCAAGTCGCGCCTGAATGAGCTTCTTCAGATTGTCTTCAAAGGTGTCGTGATACTTCTCCGGCTCAAACGGTGCGGCGAGCGCTTCGATCAACTGGTGCGCGACTTTGACCTCTGCCTCGCGTAACTCGGCATCGACTTTGCCGAAGCTTTCCACTTCTCGAACTTCGTTCTTGTAGTACATCGTGTGGAGCATCATGCCCCCGCGAAATGGTCTTAGGATTACGGTGTATTCGCGGTTGTGCATCGTCAGCTTCGCTATCGCGACGTATTCGGTTTCTTCCAGAGCCTTAGCTAACAAAGCATAAGGACGGCGCCCTGCCTCCTCCGCCACAAGGTAGTAGGAAGATTCGAAATAGATCGGATCCACCTCCGCGGATTTCACGAACTCCAGTATCTCCATGGACTTCGCGGTCTTTGGCTCGATCTTCTTGATCTCTTCCGGTTCAATGATTACGTACTCGCCCTTCTGATACTCGTATCCCTTTACAATCTCATCCCGTTCTACGACCTTTTCTTCCGCCGGACAGATGAGCTGTTGCTTCACACGCACGTGGTCGTCGCGATGGAGCATGTGAAATGACACGTGTTCGCCTCGTGCGCCCGAAAATAGCCGCACAGGCATTGAAATCAAGCCGAAAGTCAGGTAACCGGTCCAAACCGAAGCTGGCATCCTAAAAACTCCAGAGACTGCTAGCTGATGCACAGAGACTCTCGAAGGTTTGCTGACACCGCAACGTTCAGGGCAGATCAGTGTTCGTACATGAAACCCAACGAATTTGTTGAGGGTAGCGCGTCAGTGGTAAACCATTTAGAATCCTTATTTCAGGTCAATCTTGGTGGATACGTACTTTGAGACGGCGGAGTGCCGATGAGAATCATTCGCGCGAGTGTTATCTTTGTCGCCTTTGTTGCAGCCCTGTTGTTGACGGGTTGTGGCGAAACCTATCGTCCTGTGGTAATACCGTTGCCAACTCCTGGCGGTGACCCACAGGCTCAGGGCGCGGTCGTGGTCGGCAACCAGGGAGTGCATGTCAATCATTCGTCGATTCCGGACGGAACGCCCTGCGATGAAACAAACAGCTCTGGTCCGGATACGGTCTGTCCGGGTAGTACTACCGATATCGACATTGCAGGCGACGTAAATAGTGGCAATCATGTCGTCGGAGAGAATCCGTGGACCGCGATACTGAGCAGTGCCGGGGTCGTGTACACCGCGAATCGCGGCAGCAACACTCTGTCTAACTACTCGGCAGCTTCATCCGGGTCAACTACGCTTACTGTATCCATGCCGTCTACGGTCTCGGCCAAAGTTGACACTACAACTTCGAATACCATCGATGTTGCCCCAGTCAATTCCATCGCCTCGATAGTGCAGACTTTAGTATTTGCTACAATGCCGGCATGTGGAACGCTCTCGGGTACTGTCTGTACTTCGGTTGATCGGAACAGACCTGGCGTAATGGCATTCGTTACCAACAACACCTTCATCCAAGCTTACCAAGTGGATAAAAATCCTGTGATGGCGGTGGCATTGCCGGATTCCTCGAAGGTCTATGTGGTGAATGAGGGCAGCGGAACCGTTACCGGCTTCGCACAGCTTGACCGCACGCGCATAGCCAATATCGCCGGGTTTGCATCGCCCGTCTACGCCATTGCTACTCCCGATAGCAGCCTCCTTTTCGTGTTGAATCGCGCCAACAATACCGTCGGGGTGGTGAAGACGAGTACGGACAGTCTGATTCTTTCGGCAAGCTTCGGTGCAACGCCCAGCCCGGCCTCCGATCTTCCGCCAAGTCATCCGATGTTTTACGACGCAAGACGCCAGAGACTCTGGGTCACGAGCAGCGCTGCCGGTACGGTCACGGTTTTTGATACGAGCCAACTCGCCTCCAATTCAACGATGCCGGTACTAGCTACGGTGCATGTGCCGGGGGCGCCGTTGGCGGTAACCGTACTTAGCGACGGGAGCCGAGGATACGTGCTTAGCGGCGGAAGTAGCGCTTCCGTGTCGTCGATTGATGCGAATAACTTCGGCATCAGTACATTTGCCGACTACAAAGGGGCTGGACCACGCGACATAGTCTCCAGTCCGGATGGAACGAAGGTCTACGTCGTTAATCATGATCCGTCGGTCATCCCCAGCCCAGACCCGAGTGCCCCTGCGGGATCGACCGTCATCATTCAGCAGCCAGGCACCAACATCATCACCACATCCACCAACTCCTTCCTAAAAGATAACAATGGAGCACCTTTTACGATCGTTGCGCCATTCCAAGACATCATGAACTGCACCATCGATACACCGCAGCCGTGGCTGCCGGATTTCAATTACCTCGTCAACGCGCCAATGGTCCCGCGCAGTTCGAATGGACACGCCTATCGCGCTACCGTCGCGGGGAAGAGCGGGGCTAGCGATCCAGCATTCTGCACTACCGCGGGTTGTACCTTCACGGATGGTGGGGTGACATGGATGGAGATAGGAGCGCCGCGGAGCTGCCCACGTCAGCGACCTAGCTTTGCAACGGTCCCACAATAGCAACAGCCAGTTTCGGACTTGCACACAAAAAAACGGGCGGGAATCCCCGCCCGTTTTTTCGTGCTTGGAACAGTTCAGTCGGCTGGCACAGAGTCTTTTTCCATTCGCCGACGGCGATTGTAGTGCATCGCAATGTTCATGAATACCGATCCGACCGGTGTACCGAAGCACATGACAAGCGCCTCCGTGTCCTCGGTACTCTTAGCTCCCTCTTCGTCAGTGTGGAATTCGGGCGGGTGTACCTTGAACTGGTAGCCCTGATCGTTGAGGCTGGTTACCGCGTTACCGA
This sequence comes from Acidobacteriota bacterium, assembly GCA_023410055.1. Lineage (GTDB taxonomy): Bacteria > Acidobacteriota > Terriglobia > Terriglobales > Acidobacteriaceae > JAEZPW01. The sequence goes on along the minus strand of JAEYQK010000060.1, from coordinate 13,578 downwards.
TTACGAGATTTGCTAGCTCTGAGATCGTTTCGTGAACCAGTTCGTCTGTTTGCGACACCTCATACCCAGCAAGCGCACTTGCAACCTTCGTTGCCATATCGGGTTCGAGGTCGAGTATGATGCGGCCTTCGATATCGCCAGTCACGGCGATACGCGCAGCGATACCCTTGCGCCGGTAGGCATCCTCGCTCATGGCCACATCGTTGATCGACGTACTGCAGTTCAGGCTTTGCGCGAGCACCGCGTCAGCAGCATTTATGAAAGGCTGAATCAAATCCATCCGCATAGACTACGCTCCGGCGCCTGCGCCATCGGCGGTGATCCCATCCTCGCCCATGACATACTTGATAACCTCGTAAAGAACCTCAGGTTTCACCGGTTTCTGGACAAAGTGTCGCGCACCCTTCTGCAGTGCCGCAACAATGTTCTCCTGATATCCCACCGACGAAACCATAACCACCCTTGCGTCCGGGTGCTGACGAACGATCCGATCCGCCGCCTCAATTCCTTCCATCTGCGGCATCGTGATATCCATCAAAACGATGTCGGGGGTGACCCGGTCATATTCGGTGATGGCGGTGCAGCCGTCACCCGCCTCGCCCGCCACCTGGCCGCCGAACATATCTATCATTTTAGTCAGGTTTTTCCGGGCAAAGACCGAATCGTCCACCACGAGATATCGCACCGGTTGACGGTCTTTGCTGCGGAGCAAAGCCGGAAACTGTTCCATAAACCACTCCTCCGAGTAACCAGCCCTCCTCAGTCTCCTGAGGGGGAAAGCCTAGTATCTTGAAACCTTTGCACTGCGCTGAGCGCCACACTGAACCTGTAGCGTGTTTGCCAGCGCGTCAAGCGAAACGACGCGGCTTGCGAAACCACGCTCAATCGCTGCTTTGGGCATTCCGAAAACAACACAGGAATCTTCACTCTGGGCTACCGTGAGTCCGCCGGCAGCCTTGATCTCACCCATGGCGTCAGCTCCGTCATCACCCATTCCCGTCATTAGCAGCGCCATGCCAAACGGTCCGAACTCGCTTGCTACCGATCGGAAAAGGACATCCACTGACGGCCGGTGACCATTCACCTTGTCTTCGTCTGAAAGGACTACGATATCACCGAGTGGCATCCGTTTGACGCGAATATGCCTATTGCCTGGGCAAATGAGGGCGCGGCCAGCAACCAGCAGGTCACCTGACTGTGCTTCTTTCACCTCGATCGCACAACATTCGTCTAGACGCTTGGCAAACATGTCAGTAAAACCTTCCGGCATGTGCTGCACAATCACAATCGATCCCGGGAAGTCGGGCGGTAACTGGGACAAGACGTATTGAACCGCGTTGGGACCCCCCGTTGAAACCCCGATTGCCACGATCTTGTTCGGTATCCCGCCAGTTCTGGGCCTAACCGTCCCGTTTTCAAACTTTACGGGGCGAATGGGGGTGTCCATTTGATAAGAGGGAATTGAGCTCGGCGACTGTGGGAAACGAGTCTGGGCCGCCACCTTGATCTTTGTGATCAGCTCGGTGGCAATTGCGTCCATGTGTGCCGACGCGGCGTCTTTGGGCTTTGTGACGAAGTCGAAAGCTCCCAACGATAGTGCCTTGAACGTGGATGATGCGCCTTCCGTACTGTGGGCGCTCACCACAATCACTGGCAACCGATGCTTCCGCATGATCTCCTTGAGCGTTTCCATGCCACCCATCCGGGGCATTTCAAGGTCAAGTGTGATCACATGCGGCTTGAGCTCGGTGATCTTCTTCAGCGCAAACTCGCCATCGATAGCGGTCCCAACCACATGAATAGAAGGATCCCGTTCTATGATCTGCGGGATCAGCTTCCGCATCAGGGCAGAATCGTCGACGACCAGAACTCGGACTGTCTGCCTGGTCATACTTGTGCCCTCATCGCCTCAGGATTGGTCTCATCTGCAGCATCGCGCATTGAAGAATCCTTGATTCTTCCCAATCTTTCCACAAGGGCTGCTACGTTAAGAATAAGCACGACTGTCCCATCACCTAGAATTGAAGCACCGCTGACCAAGTCTGTTGAAATGACGTGATCATCCAGTGCCTTAATCACTAACTCCGCCTCGCCAACAACTTTGTCCACCACCAAGCCGAACTTTCGATCCACCAGAGATACGACAATGATGAACATTCTGCCGGATCCCTTCGCTCCGTTTCCATTCTTCCGGGCGAGTCTGTTTGGGCGGACGAGTGTAATGATGTCCTGCCTCAAGTTCAGCACTTCGTGACCATCCACCCGATGGATTTCGGAGTCGCGAGCCCGCGTGATCTCCAGCACTGAGCTGATTGGAACCGCGTACAGGCGCTCGGCAGCTCTAAACAGCAGTGCTCTGATGATAGCGAGCGTAAGCGGTACTTTGAGCAGGAATTTCGTTCCCTCTCCAATACGACTCTGTACCGCAACGGACCCTTTCATGCGTTCCAAAACCGTCTTCACTACGTCAAGTCCGACGCCGCGGCCGGATATCTCAGTGACTTCTTGGGCGGTACTGAACCCTGGCTGGAAAATTAACTCCAAAATCTCGCCGTCGGTTAAACGAGCCGCGCTTTCGGCATTCACAATTCCTGTGGCTATCGCCTTAGTTATGATTTTTTGCGGGTCGATTCCTTTGCCATCATCGGAGACTTCGATCACAACCTGATTTCCGTGATGATAGGCATCCAGGCGAACCCTCCCTTGTGCGGGCTTTCCTGCTGCAACTCGTTCCGCCGGCGTTTCGATTCCATGATCGACTGCGTTGCGTATCAGGTGCGTCATTGGTTCGGCCAGAGCGTCGAGTACACTCTTATCGAGGTCAGTCTCAGCGCCTCCCGTTTCAAGGATGACGTCTTTGGACCGGGACTTGGCAACATCGCGCACAATGCGCGGGAATCGCCGGAAAAGCTGCTCGACCGGCACCATCCTGATCTTCATCACGGACCGCTGAAGTTCATTGAGGGCCTGTGATTGAAGAGCCATCATATCCGCGAACTTATTCCGGAGAGGATCTTTGGGGAAGCGTTTGCCGAATTCGGCAATCGCCTGGTGCAACATCGACTTTCCGATTATCAGTTCCCCTACCAGGTTCAGAACGTTGTCGATTCGTTCAGCATCCACGCGCAATATGTTCTCGGTGGCTGTTACTACTGGTGCCGCGCCGCCTTGATGAACATCTTCCGCCTCCGCCGGATGCTTCGTGGACACAGCGACGGGCGCTTCGAGAACGGACTCAACCTTGAGATCAGGCAGTCCAGCTAATGCGCCTCCCAATTGTGTGTCCTGGAGCGGGGAAGCGGGTGCTGAACCGTACGGTTTCACCACAACTACCGATGAGATTGAGGGAATTCGGCACTTCTTTATTATCCATTCGGGCGACTGCTCGCTCGCAATAACCGCCTCGACAGAAGTCAGATTCTCGCAGGAGCCAGCTTCTTCAGGGTGCGAGGCCAGGATCGTCCCGGCTTCTTTCAAAACCGTGTAGATCATCTGAAAGGCGGCCGATTTCATCAGGCACTGCGGGTCCAACTCGACGCCGACGCAGTATGTTGCTCTGCCGTTGCTGTTTTGCTGAATCACCAGACGGTCATACTCGGTCCACGCAAACGCGGGAGTAAACGTACGCCCGCCGTGATCGGATGGCTTTTGCTTTAATCCCTTGATCAGCTCGCGCAGAGGATCTCCCGCCGGTGGCTGGATATTCCCTCGATAAGCTTGCAACATCGAGTCGAAGATGTCGGCCGCGCTGAGCACGACTTGCACAACTTCCGCACCGTCGCGCTTAGCCAGATCGGGAGTGAGCACGTCTTCCAACTCGTGCGCCAGTTCGCTCAATTCCTTATAGCCGCAAGCGGCAGAGTCCCCTTTGAGAGTGTGAACTGTGCGGCGAATACTGCGGATGACTTCACTGTCCCCGGGGCGCTTCTCGAGCTCAAGGCCCTCCTCGTTGAGAACCTGCAACAATTCCTGCGCGCTCTCAAAAAAGAGTTCCCTAAGTTCGTTCGTTCGCTCGTCGGAGAAGAAGCTCACTCTTTACCCTCGATTCTCTGATAGCCGGTTCCGTTGTTCTCGTGAATCATGCGAAACTTGTCCGTCAGCCCGAACAGACTCTCTGCGTGACCTACGAACAGATAACCTTCCGGATTCAGACATCGATAGAATTTCTCAACCAATCTTCGCTGTTCGGCTTCATCGAAGTAGATCATGACGTTGCGGCAGAAGATAACGTCATTTCGTTGCGGCAAGAATTCCGTTTTCAAGTTGTGAAAATCGAAATGTATAAGTTCCTTGAGGGTTCGCTTTATCGCGTACCGATCGCCAACCTTATCGAAGTATCGGAGCCGATAAACGTAGTCGACCGTGTCCATGTGATTTTCGGCGTAGATGCCATCCTGTCCAGCTCTCAAAACCGAATAGCTGATATCCGAAGCCAATATTTCAACCTTCCATGGAGGAGGGATCAACGGCTTTGGAGAAGGCATTTCGAAGGGCAGGGGATTGCGAAGATAGTAGTACGCCAATGTGTCGGCAATCAACATAGCCAGAGTGTACGGCTCTTGACCAGTCGAGCACCCCGCGCTCCAGATGCGCAGGTTCCAATCACGCCGCTCCTGCTTTCGACGAAGCAGCTCTTCGAGCGTGGCCTTGGCAAATAGATCGAGCTGAGGCTTGTTGCGGAAAAAACTCGTCTCATTAACAGTGAGATTCTCAACGAGCGCGGCCAATTCCTTCTTGCCCTCATGGCTGGTGAGAAGGCGATAGTAACTGTAGAAAGTGTCAAGCTGACAGGCTTTCAGGCGTCGCTGCAATCGATCCTGCAGAAAGTGGGTGCGCCGCTCATCGAAACACATCCCACATTCCTGATAGACAAGTGTCTGCAGGAGCTTCAATTCTGGTTCACTTAGTTGAATAGGTGTCGATGTACCCATTTTTCAATTCCGATTGCTGCACAACTCAGTACGACTTACGCTGAGGCAGCCTCAGCTTCTTCAAGCAACTCTCCGACCCGGCGTAATTCGCCCCGTTGGAGAATCCTGGTCAGGTCGATCATAATTATCAATCGGCCGCCCAGTTTGCCGACGCCCGTTACGTAATTGACTTCACCCTCTTCGAAAACGTTCGGTGGAGGATCTACTTCCGAGGGTGGAATCTTTAGCACTTCGGATGCCGCATCGACTATCAAACCGATCATCTTCGATTCAACCTCGGCGACAAGGATACGGTTCTTCTTCCCGGATGCGATGGATTTCTCGCCGAAACGCTTCCGAAGATCGACGACAGGAATGATCCGGCCTCGGAGGTTGATGACTCCTTCGACGCAGTCGGGCGATTCCGGCACGGCCGTGATTGCCGGTACTCTCACGATTTCGTGAACCATGGAAATCGGAACACCGAACGTTTCAGTGCCAACACGGAACCCGACGATGTGCAGGTCCTTTGCCATATCTCTCTCCCGGATCAGCCCCTGCCTGCTGCAGCACGAGCCGAACGCGAAGTACCCTGGCCGCTCAGGTTGCCGGCAGCGAAATCCAGCCTAAAGCGATCCATGACTTCAAGCAGCGACCGCGACATCTTGGACATCTGCTCCGAGGAGGCCGCAAGCTCTGTCGAACTGGAAGTCGTTTGCTGCACGAGTTCGCGCATGCGTTCCATGGCTCGGACTACGGCCTGCGTGCCGGAGGCCTGCTCTTCGACGGACGAATTGATCTCGTGCGTAATCTCGTTCAAGCGAGTCGTGGCTTTCGCAATCTGCGACGAGCCATGAGATTGCTCGTTCGTAGCTGCGCCGATCTCCTGGGCGAATTTGTAGACTTCGGTCACGACGTTTGAGATCTTCTTCAGGGCTGAGCTCAACTCCCCGCCCAGCAACAAGCCTTCGCTTACGATGGAAGTGCTCTTATCCATCTTTTCGACGGCGTTTCGCGCTTCCTTCTGAATTCCTTGAATCAACTCAGAGATCTCTTTCGTGGACTGGGCTGATTTTTCGGCCAGCTTACGTACTTCATCCGCGACTACTGCAAATCCGAGACCGTGTTCGCCGGCTCGAGCAGCCTCAATGGCGGCATTAAGAGCGAGAAGGTTAGTCTGCTCGGAGATATCGTCGATCACCTCGATGATCTTTCCGATATCATCTGCGCGCTGGCCCAGCACCGTGATGATCGATCCTGATGCCTGAATCGATTCCGTGATGCGATTCAGGCCATCCGACGATTTCTCCATGCTGGCGATACCATTCTGAACTTCCTGTCGCGAACGGTTGGATATGTCCAGCAGGACCTTGGCCGTGTCTGCAACGCGTTGAATCGAAGCGACCATTTCGTCGATCGAGGCGGACGTTTCGCTAACGCTGGATGCCTGTACCTGCGTGCTCTTCACCATGTTCTGCACGTTGATGCTCATCTCGTGCATGGTGCTCGTTACTTCGTCGATGGCCGAAGAAGATTGCACGCTGACCTTGGCGGTTTCGTCGGAAGCGTTGGCTACCTGGTTGGATCCGCTGGCAACTTGTGAGGCGGCATCGCGGACGCTGCGTACCAGTGCCTGCAAGCCTTCTGTCATGCGCACAAACGCATGTCCCAGAATGTCTCTCTTGGACCGTGGCTCGATTTCGTTTGAGAGATCTCCACCAGCAATTGCCTCAGAGATCGCTGCCATTTCTTTGAGGTATGAAACCATCTTTGCGAAGCTGCGAGCCAGATCGCCGATTTCGTCTTCGCGATTGATATCGATATTGTGTTCGAGATCGCCAGATTCGCCAATCTCACGCGTAACGAAGATCAGTTGGTCGAGTGGATGGGTGATCGAGTTGGCGGTGCGTATAGAAATGAAGACGCCAACGGAAAGCAGAATCAGGGTGAGGATCAAAGTTCCGTAGGTCGTCAGATTGGACGCAGTATTATCAGATTTCAGTCGGTCAGCTTCGGCCTGGTCCACCAATTTCGAAGACTTATCGAGCCAGGCCCCAGGATCCTGAGTCACGTACTGGATCTGCAACTCGCTCGCGGTGGCATCTCCCCGGTCGACCGCCTTTCGTCGTTCAACCATTGGCCGGGCGAAATTCTTCTCCCATTCGGTTTCAGCCGCAGATAGCTTCGACAACGGATCGCCTTGTGAGTCTCCCCCGGCATTTTCCTGGGTTGTCTTAATGAGACCCTGCAGCGCGCTCATGCCAGCAACGAGTCTGTCTGCTTCGCCGGGAGCGCCCGTGAGCAGATAGTTACTGAGAGCAAGCCGGTTATCGAGCAACTGTCGACGGATACCCTCGGTTTGCATAGTCAGACTACGAGAGTTTTGCTCATGCCTGACGACAAAGAAATTCGCCAAGAACAAAACAACGACAAGTCCGAGGATTATCCCGACCGTCAGGTACAATCTTTTTGCTATCTTCATCTCGATGCCTCCACGCCTGGTACTTAGAATGCTGGCGTGACTAGATTCCTGAAAAATAAAGAGAACCGTCAGCTATCACTGTGTGAAGGCCACGCTTTCAACCTGCACGGTCTCTTCATTTGCTGCTTCATACTTCCATCTCTTCACCGCGTCGAGGGCCGCCTCTGCCAGAACCGGGTGCCCCCCTATAACCTTCGTTGACTTCACAGTGCCAGCAGGGGTTATTGTCACTTCTATCTTCACTGTTCCAGACAGCCGAAACCTCTTGGCAACTTCCGGATAACGCGGTTCTACCTTGACACCTTTTACCTTGCGTCTATCTTCGCCGGCAGCAGTGAGTGCCAGAATTGACAACCCCAGGCAACCGAGTACCAACCACTTCTGAATGGACTTCAAGACTACCTCCCCGCACAAAACTCCAGTGCTACATTCAAGCGCTGCGCCTGCATCGTCTTGTTGGCGGCAGGCTCAAACTCCATTAACCGATTACTGCTCAAACTCCATTAACCGATTACTGTAGGTGCCGATTCAACAACAATCGAACATCCACGGTTACCTTGGTGGACTTGACAACGCCCACCTAAAGCCGAATCGATCTTCCGGCCTTCGCGCGGTTGCATCTGCTCCGGCAGGATCACTGCAAAATTGTCCAGACCTCTATTTGCAACGACTTTGCCACATTGCGAGACATCTCGCAGTATTCGCCGCTTGTGCCTATGTACCTAAAAAATAAGGATGTTATTGGTTGGACTGCTTGATTTGCTAGGCTCCGACCATCGGGAAACCGTCTCATGGGAGCCGCTCATAAGCCCGCCCCCTTCTCATCGTGAGACGATTGCGGACTCCAAAACGACGTGAACTGAGTTGGTACAGCAACCTTAAATACCTTGACTCAAAATGAGAATTCAGAGTACCTTCGAATCTCCCCCGGAGATAAAGGAAGAGTATTCAGGCTCAGCCATTGCACTGCGTATGAGACCCTCGCACGAATCTACTCACGAAAACGCGCGGGCAGCGAAGTGGGACGACGACGATTCTTCTCGGCGTCTCATTGTGAACCTATCCAGCGGCATCAGTGCCGGGGCGGATCACAAAACCCTGGCGCAGGTATTCTGCGAGGATGCAAGAACACTTTTCGGCGTGAGCGGAACCTGTTGTTGGATCCTGAACGAAAACAGGGAATTGCAACCCGTTGCAGGAGATGGTTGCATTTCGAGCGATTTAGCCGACGCGGTCATTTCCCTGGACGAAGACAATCTGGTTTCGCAGGCAATTAGTTCAGGCAAAACCATTTATCAAAATGGACTTACGAAAGTTCAGTTCCTGCCTACTTGTACGACCGTTGCGAAGTCGGCAATGGTTGCGCCAGTCACAAGCGCAGGTAGGGTCATCGGCGCCCTCGCGCTCTTACACGATAATGACCCTGTCTTCTTCCGTGAGGACACAGCCCGGAAGGCCATGGTTTTTGCCGGTGTTCTCGGCAGTTTCATGCAAACGGCGCGTTTCAGTAGAGCTTCGGCCGAAGAGCGCCGACGAGCCGAGATTCTTGTGCAGTGCGCCGAGACATTACAGTCGAAGCTTGATACCCCAGGTATTAGTACTGCATTAGCCGGAACAATCTGTTCATTGCTGCAGGTGGAATTGGTCGCAGTATTGTTGCAGGAAAGCGACAGCCTTGTTCTTCACGGTATTGCTTCTCCATCGCCGGAAATCAGCAACGCGTTTCGCATGCAATTCGAAACGCAGGCAGACAGCCCCATCAAGGAACTTAGCCGAAAAGCAATATCTGCTCGACATTCAGTTCTTGAACAGCATGCAATCAGAACGCTCGACTGCGCTATCAAGGGAGACTGCAAGATACTTGCCGTACCGCTAACGACTTCGCGGACCAGCGGAGCATTGGTTGTCTATTGTGAACCGGAGTCGCCACTTAGCGAAGAGGAGCAGGGATTGCTCGGCGCACTCGCCAATCTCGGCGCGCTCGCGATATCGAACTCAGAGTTTTATGAAGCCGCGCAGGCCCAGTCCCGCGAGCTACAACAATTGCTGGACATATCTTCAGAACTCAGCAGTGTCGGCGAATTAAACAAGTTTCTGGAAAGATTTGTAGTTCACGCGACGGAGTTTCTCGGCTTTGCCCGCGCTTTTATTGCTCTGAAGGAAGAAGGTGTCTACAGCATTCGATGTGTTACCCAAGGTGAGCGGGCATGTCCTCTTCGTTACCCACTTCCCATGGCAACCGTCGAGTGGATCGTTTCGCGAAAGGAAGCATTCTGGAGCGAAGATGTGACGCAGCTTCATGGTGTGGACATGGAGTTGGCGTCGATGTTCAGCATACGCCAGCTTCTTTCGGTGCCTTTGCTGGGCTCTGAGGGCGAACCGCTGGGATTGTTCTGCGTCATGGATAAGCTCGACTCCTGTGCGATCAATCCCGAGGACGTTCGCCGTGCGAAGGCACTTTCTGCCCAGATATCGGTTGCGCTCGAAGCCACGCAGAATCTGCATCTCTCGAACGTTCACAGGCGCCGTACCGAAGATCTGGTGGCCACATCGCTGGAGCTCAATTCGTCACTGCACCTTCCCGAGTTCGCCAAGAAGTTTACCGCGCGTGCAATCGAGATGATGGAGGCGCGTGCTGCTGCACTCGTTCTCTCGCAACGGGGACTCTTTGAGCTCGCGGGTTTCAATGATTCCGCAGTTAGCTGCGATAGGGCTTTGGCGAGGCGGTTGAGCCGGATTCTGGCCGACTGGTCGGCCCGGACTACCGAGAGTATTGTCTCCGGTACAGCAGTCGATTTGCTTGGTGCTGGTCTCTCCGAGGCGCTTGGGTGGGCCAATGTCCTGCTAGCCAGAATGACGGGACACGGTGGTGAAGTCATTGGCGTCCTGGCAATTGCGGACGGGCCCCGGTCTCTAAGTGATCAAGACCGGGATCTGCTACAAGCGCTTGTATCACATGCTTCTGTGTCGCTCGAGAACTCGCGCCTGTTTACCCGGATGGACCAAGCCAATCGTCATTGGCTCGATATCTTCGACTCCATTACTGACTACATCGTTGTGCACGACGATGCGAATCGCGTTTTGCGAGTGAATAGATCGTTCGCGGACTTCATTGGAGTCAGCCCGCAGGAGTTGATCGGATTCAGCATGAAAGCTCTGGCGATGGCGCCAGCAGCAGAAGATCAGCCCTGCCCCTTCTGTAGAAGCGGTGCTGAGTCAGTCGACGAATACATCCACCCCGTCCTGGAGAAGACTTATCTTGTTTCCACTTCTCTTATTCACGGTGCTTCTACCGAAAGCCTCCAGACGATCCATGTACTGAAAGACATTTCTGATCGGCGGGAGGCGGAGCGACGCTATCGAGAGCTCTTCGACAACATCCAGGAAGGCCTTTATTTCTCTAGCCCGGAAGGGCGTTTCATCGAGGTGAATGAAGCGCTTGTTCGTATGCTCGGATATGACAGTAGGGAAGAGCTCTTGGGAGTGGATATACCGACTCAGGTCTACATTGCGCCAGAACATCGCGCGCGCGTCTGCGAGGAGTTGGATCGCACGGGAGTACTTCATAATTTCGAGAGCACTCTGCAGAGCAAGAATGGTACGCTCATCCACACCATTGAGAATGCAGTCGCTGTACGAGACTCAGACGGCCGTATGCTGCAATATCGCGGCATGATGATGGACGTTACCGCGCTCAAGAACTTCCAGGCGGAACTACAGCGCGAGCGGGATTTCAGCAGCAAAATCCTCAACAACACGCAAAGTTTGATCATGGTAGTGGACACGGCCGGGCTTATCAGCTACGCCAATCGCCGTTGTTACCAGTCATGCAACTTCAAGGATCTAGCCTTACTGGGGCGCCCGCTAACCGATATCGTTCTTCCGAGTCGGCGCGGGGCTATGCTGGCAGCCTTCAGTTCAACCTTGGAAGGCAGGCAGGTCGACAATCTTGAAGTTCCGATCATGCTCGCGAACGGCCGCGTGGCTCAGTTCTCCATCAATCTGAGCCCCATGCGCGACGAGCAGGGTAACGTCAACAGCATCGTCGTTGTCATGACGGACATAACCGATGCTTCCATGCTGCAAGCCAAACTCATGCATTCCGATAAGATGGCGGCAGTTGGACGGCTCGTCTCCGGTGTCGCTCACGAAGTCAACAACCCACTCACCGCGGTTCTAGGCTTTTCCGATCTCCTGTTAGGCCAGGACGATATCCCCGAAGCCGCTAAAGATAATCTCAGGATCATTCTGCAAGAGGCACAGCGCACGAAACAGATCGTGCAGAATCTGCTGAGTTTTGCCCGGCAGCGTCCGCCTAAACGACAACTCGTAAACGTCAACACCGTGCTGCGCCGCACCTTGTCTCTAAGAACCTACGACTTCTCGAACCGGGACATCATGCTCAATGAGGATCTCGATGAGAAGCTGCCGGAGATATTTGCTGATGAGCATCAGCTTCAGCAGGTGTTCCTGAACATCATCAACAACGCGTATGACGCGGTTTGCGAAACGGGCCGCAAGGGGCAGATCAGCGTGAAAACGACATCTAGTGGCGGCTTCGCCGAGGTGCTTTTCACGGATAACGGGAACGGGGTCGAACACCCCGAAAGGATTTTCGATCCATTCTTCACGACCAAAGACGTAGGGAAGGGCACCGGTCTGGGACTGAGCATCTGTTACGGAATCGTTCACGAACACGGCGGCGACATAAGCTGCCGCAACAGCGTGAATTCGGACGAGCCGGGTGCGACGTTCATCGTGCGTCTGCCGTTGAAGGTGGCTTTCAGTGCGAAAAGCGGTGGGGTGCAATGAATCACGAGTTGAATCCCGCGGGGATAAGCGCCCCGATTTTGCTAATAGAGGACGAGCCGGCAGTGCTTTGGTTTTTGCGCACGGCACTCGAGCGTAGTGGCTACTCGGTCGCAACCGCCAGCACAGGCGCAGCGGCATTGGAGATGCTCCGAGATGGTGAGTACCGGGCCGTTCTCTCTGACATGCGTACGCCCGGTGGGGTAGACGGAGCTGACGTTCACGATTGGGTTTGTACGCATCGTCCTGACTTGGGTCGAAAATTCATCTTTATCACTGGTGATATTGCCAACGAAGAGACGGCAGCCGCACTCCGTCGTACCGGTGCGCCACACCTGGAAAAGCCATTCCTTGTTAAGCAGTTGCTCGAAGTGATCGATCGGACTCTGGGGAGTAACCAATGAACGACGATCTTAGAATTCGCTTCCTCGTCGTGGATGACCAGCAGAGCATTCGTAAGCTTTGTTCAACCATCGGCAACTCACTCGGTTTCGTTTGCGCCGAAGCTGAGAGTGCCGAAGCAGCGCTGGCTCATATTGAGACGGAGTCGCCGGACCTGGTTCTCTGCGATTTGAAAATGGCTGAAATGTCGGGAATGGACTTCCTGCGAGAGATCAAGAAAGTCTTACCCCGGACAGAAGTTGCCATGATGACCGGATACGGGTCCATCGAAAGCGCTGTGCAGGCGATCAAACTCGGCGCCTACGACTATGTGACCAAACCATTCCGTCTCGAGGAAATGAAGCAGAAACTCCAGCGCATGGCCGAGAAGGTTCGGCTCGTTGCAGAGAACGAGTTCCTTCGGGAGCGTGTCGCTAGTGACATGGAGATTAACGGCATCGTTGGAGCCTCAGCCAAAATACAAGATGTCCTGCGGATGACTTCCAGGCTGAAGGACACCCGGACCCCAGTGCTGATCACAGGAGAAAGCGGTACCGGCAAGGAGCTTGTGGCTCGCGCCATCCATTTCCGCGGAGCCCTGGCAAAGCGGCCATTTGTAGCCGTCGATTGCGGCTCTTTGGTTCCGTCTCTCATTGAAAGTGAACTCTTCGGCTACGAAAAAGGTGCCTTCACCGGAGCGATCAAGTCGCGCCCCGGGCTCTTTCAGCACGCGAATGGAGGGACGATCTTCCTGGACGAAATCGGCGAGCTCCCGCAGGAGATGCAGGCGAAACTGCTCCGCGTTCTTCAGGAGAAAGAGGTCCGTCCGGTAGGCAGCAATGACAAAGTCAAGGTGGACGTTCGAGTGCTCGTTGCGACCAATCGCGATCTCGAGGCCGAATATCAAGCCGGGCGTTTCCGGAAGGACCTCTACTTCCGTCTCAACGTCGTGACCATTCACCTGCCGGCTCTGCGTGAGCGCAAGTCCGACATCCA
>JAEYQK010000059.1 GCA_023410055.1 Acidobacteriota bacterium | reverse complement strand
GCTCCAGCCATCCTAGAGAGTTTGGAGCGAGCGAATTTATGGACGGAAGGAGCACTTTGTTCGGATTTGCACCACCGCCTGGAGAACATGTGCCAGCAGTGCAGCCGCAGTTTGACGGATCTTTAACAATTGCGTGAATTTGTTGGGCGATTTCTAACAACTGTGCGTCGCTTCCTTTCCAGAACAACGACAGGTTCGGCTCGTTCCATGTCTCGTAATAGCGGATCTTGCCACAGTAACGCTTGACCAGGTCACTGGTGAATTGATCCAAGCTGGACAGGTCGGGTGGAAAACAGGAACCAGTGTAAGCTCCATCGCACGAGCCCGCCGGGTTTGAAGAAGCCCAACCGGGAACATAGCCGAACGTGAACACGAAGTCATTAACCCCATTAGCGGTTGCCGCGCTGATCGTTTCATCTAGCTTCAGCCATTGAGGGTTTCCTGGAGTCGGTTCCAGACTGTACCAGGTTGTGCTGTCCCAAAGGCGCAGAACGCTGACAGGGAATGAAGGGAAAGGGGTTACTTGGCTCGGGTCGGCAGGGTTGGCAAGCCGGTGAATGTGCATACCAAAGTAATTGTTGCTTACCACTGCAGTCGAGGGAACGATTTGACTGATTGGCGAAGCCGTATAGACCGACTGCGATACGGACGTTTGAGGCGCTTGCTGCACGGAAGTGGCCGGTCCGATGGCCGAGCAGCCAATTGTTATCAACTCCGAGCAGGCCAGCAACAGGACAAAGCAGGTTCGGAAGATCGGTTCGAAATGAGTAACTACCCGCATCAGGTTCTTCGAAGCTGCTACTCAGTAGCGGGTTTTCCGCTGGACAGTCTTAAGTAAAAAACAAGACCAAGGCCGGGAATGGCGATCCGATGACAAACCCAACATGCTCATGGCAACGAGAATCGAGGTCTATGACCGAAGTTGAAAGCCCTCTCAGCGCAACGATGTCGTTAGCCAGCGTGCTTGCGCCTCAGGCGGACGGTTACGATGGTTTTCCTCTTCATGTTTTGATTAACGGCGTGAGTCGCTTTCTCCAGCCCACTGGCATCTGCCGCCACACCGTAAATCTGGCCAACTGTTTGGTTACTCGACCGCAGATTTCTCGGGTTACTCTTGTGATCGGGCGCTGGCAGCAGGACTACCATCGTCGCTATCTAGATCTTGATCCGCGGGTGAACGTGCTCCTGATGGAGGGCGAAAACAGCTCACGTTCCCGCAATCTTTGGTTCACTTTTCGCCTCCCTCGACTGGCTCAGCAAGTGGCGGCTGACATCGTTCATCTGGCTTTTCCCGTGCCTCTGGTAGCACGCTATGAGGCCGCAGTGGTGTGCTCGCTGCACGATCTCTACCCGTATGATTTTCCCGCCAACAACACGGCGCTGGTGCGCTACTACAAAAAGGCGGTACTAAGGCAATGCTTGGCCCGCACCGACGGGGTGGGCGCCATCTCTCAGGCAACCCTTCGCTCGTTGCTGAAGCATTTCCCTCGGCTCCAATGCCGGAACGTGCACATCGTTCCCAATTACCCGGTGCTGGCGGCCAAAGACTCTAGGCCCGCCTTCGCTCACGGTTTCCAGCGTTTCTTGCTCTGCGTAGCCCAGCACGAGCGTAACAAGCAACTGGACTTGACTTTGGCTGCTTTTGCAGAACTCGTGCCTAGAGATGGCGCGACCGCACTCAGCCTCGTCGTAGTCGGCAGCCAAGCCAGCCAGACTCAACTTCTGCTGGCCCAGGCCGAAAAGCTCGGCATCTCCTCTCGGGTCTATTGGTCGCCGGCATTGACCGATGCGGAATTGCAGTGGCTCTACCGTCACTGCGATGCTCTCCTCAGCACTTCCGCTGTGGAGGGCTTCTGCCTGCCTCTGGCCGAAGCGATGGCGGTGGGGGCGAAGATGGTCTGCACGGACATCCCCGCCCATCGTGAGGTCGGTGGCGATTGGCCGGAGTACGTTGCCGCTAACGCCTCCCCTGAGCAACTGGCCAGCGCCATCGATAGATTACTTTCCGGCGCTCACACAAAGAGTCCCTCTCTGCAGTACTCGGCGGACACGACCGCTCGGGCCGCTCTTGCACTTTACGCCCAAGCGATTCGCTCTCGCCGCTGTAGCGCAATCTGCATTCGAAAGCGAACCTGAGCACTCAGGCCTCGCAATTACAACCAGGGTTCCTCCGCAAGCTGTGGTGCGACTCCGAGTGCGCACTGGCGGAGAGAACTGATTTTCGATTTGCGGAGCACACGCCCGCGACAAGCAAAGTTGAAGCAGAACAAAGTGAAGCAGAAAAAAGAAGAGAAGATGGCAACACTGGAGCTGCAGGAACAACAACTCAAGTGTGATCAAGCTGCATTCACAAAGGTGGGTCGGCACGTCTCGCGATTTCGCCAGTTCGCGACTGCGCTGCTGGTCATTGCCGATCTGAGCAGCGTGGTGTTGGCCGTGCTGTGTTCTCGCGTCGTATATCAGTGGATGCACCTGGGGCGGCAACTGCGTTACAGCCCCACCGCTACGCTCTGGGTCGCAGTCGTTTTTGCCGCTGCGGTCGTGGTGCGACTTGAGGCGGAGGGGGCATACGAGATGGGCGATGGCCTCATGGCTCTGCGCGAGACCGAGCGGGCCATGCGTGTCACCTTTCAGTGCGGAGTGGGGTTTCTGGCGGTCGGATTCGGCTTGTCTACCCTGTTTTCACGCTGGCTAGTGGTGATCGCCGTGCCCCTTTCGGCGGCTGCCCTGATTGTCACAAAAGCAGTGTTCCGTCACGTTCTGCGCCAACTGCACCGGCGCGGCGTGGGTATTCGGCGCGTCGTCGTGTACGGCGCCGGTTATACCGGACGTCGGGTGGTATCGGCCCTGTTCCGTTCGTCGAAGGCGGGACTCTGGCCGGTTGCGGTGCTGGACGATAATCCCGAGTTGGAGGGCAGTGAAATCGCGGAGATTGGCTACTGGCGGGACAACCGGGTTCAAGTGGAGCTTGGTCCACCGACCCAGCAAACTCTGCGAAGACTGTCCGCCGACATCCTGATAGCTGCCATTCCCAGTCTTCGGGAAGAAGGGGTTCAGGAGATTCTGACTCAGACTCAAGCAGCCGGCCTCCAGTTCGCGATGGTTCCGCACTATGTGCCGACCGACTACTGGGCTGACTTTGCCGACATCGACGGGCTACGGCTGTCGTTTGTGGGTAGACCTCCTTCGGCTCCGTTTTTGTACGAAACAATCAAACGCATCACTGATTTCATCTTCTCGGCGTCAATGCTGTTGGCGCTCTCTCCCCTGCTGATCGTCATTGCCATCCTGATTCGGCTGGACTCACCGGGCCCCATACTTTTTGTCCAGGAACGCATCGGCAAAGGTGGCAGGCCGTTTAAGGTCCTCAAATTCCGCACCATGAAAACAAGCGCTCCGGCCAACAGCTTCTCTCCGATAGATCCGAACGATGAGCGGATTACTCGGTTCGGACGCTGGCTGCGGCGCTCCAGCCTGGACGAACTGCCCCAGTTATTCAATGTGTTCAAAGGAGAAATGTCGCTGGTAGGACCGCGCCCGGAGATGGCATTTATTGTTGCCGGATACGGGGCTCGAGAGCGGCAACGCCTGGTGGTCTTGCCCGGGATCACCGGTCTATGGCAGCTCAGCGCCGACCGCAGCTGCTTGATTCACCACAATCTGCATTACGATCTTTACTACATTCGCAACCGCAATTTCTTCCTAGACATAGCGGTGCTGATTCACACTGTCTTCTTCGCCGTGCGTGGGGTTTGACAACGGGAGAGCGTTCGCGCTCAGCCGCATGGGATCGGCAGTTGAAATCGATTCCATCGCCGCCCTCAGCAGTCGCCGTGCTACGTGTATTGCACACTGTTTCGCAATAGCTAAAGAGCATTGATTCTATGACACAATTGCGGTTCGGCGTCTCATTGGTGATTCCTTGCCGGAATAGGCCTGAGCGACTGGCCGACTGTCTGGCGGCGGTGGCCAGACTCGATCCGGCCCCTTTGGAGATCATCGTCGTGGACAGCCACTCCCGTGATCCTGAGACCTTGTGGGAGATTTCCGCCAAATACGGAGCTCACTTCATCCGCATGAATCGGGCGGGTGCGAGTGCCGCCAGGAATGCGGGTATAAACCGCGCTCAGGGAGACATCGTAGCGTTTCTTGACAATGATGCGCTTCCGGACACTAAGTGGCTGGCGCATTTGGTAGCTCCTTTCGCGAACGCCCTGGTAGGTTGCGTGGTTGGCAGAACCGAGCCAGATTTTGGTGCTACCCAGGATCGCCACGCCTACCAGTTGCTCGGGTATACTCGCCGGACTGAATGCGTGACCGACATCACTCCCGATCAACCCAACTGGCAGGAGCTGGCCTGTTTCGGGGGGATCGGAATCGCGCCCAACTTGGCCATCCGTCGCCTGCTGTGCTCCGAAAACCAAGCTTTCTGCGAGCGCCTTGGTCCGGGTACTGCCATTCACGGCAATGAAGAAGGCTACCTGTTCCTGCAAATCTTGCGCCGGGGATACAGTATCACCTACGTACCCGAAGCCTTGGTCTTCCATCCTGTCCCCGCGCCGCCGGCCAGCGTGCTGAGGGCGCGTTTCTGTGAAAATCTGACCGCCGCCACCGCTTTTGTCTTGAAGCTGATCGTGGAAGAACGAGGTTGTCGTTGGATGGCAACCCGGTATTTGGGCAGGAAGCTGTGGCCGGTGTCGCGGCTCTGGCAGCGTCAGCCAGCCTCCTGTCAGCCTAGCCTGGTTCCGTCCTGGCGAGTTTTGCTCGCCAGGGCTTCGGGCGTCATTTGTTACGTTCGCTCGCTCGGGGAGTTGTTTTGTTCCCGGGCACAACCCGAGGCCGAATATCCCGCATATGATTCAGTGCCTGCATATAGTCAAGAATACCCACACTGAGTGTGCAGCAATCTGCCATGTAGTGGCCGGGCTTAGCAAGGGTTTGGCACCGCTTGGCTACCGTACATCGGTAGTGTTTCTTTCGGGTGAAGGGCCGCTGCTGGGACAATTCAGAGCAGCTGGAGTAGACGCTTATGCCTGTGCTTGGACAGGTACGGCCTCGGACCTTCGCGGGGCAGGAGCCTTCTTTCTGCTAGCTCGTGCGCTCCGACCCGACATCGTGCATGTGCACCACGGCGGCTTGTCGGTGCGCTTGCCCGCCCGCTTGTGCGGCGGCGCGGTGGTGCAGCACGTGCACAGTCCTATCCTGGAGAATACGGGAGAACGTCTGTGCGCAACCCGCTTTCGCGGCGCGCACGCCGTCATTGCAACCTCGCGGGCGGTAGCAAGCTGTGTGCGCGCAGCTAAGCTTGAAGTGATTTATCCCGGAGTGGTGGTAGGCTCATCTCCTGAGCCTTTGCAGCCGAAGGACTATATGCTCATTGGTGCGGCGGCGCGGCTGGTTCCATTGAAGGGTCTGGCAGATTTGATTTCCGCTCTGTCAAGGCTGCGAACGCGGGGAATCAACGCCCGACTGCAGATTGCCGGGGAAGGCCCAGAGGAGCAACGATTGCGGACGCACGCCCAGGAGTGTGGGGTTTTGCAGGAGGTGGAGTTTCTCGGTTGGCGAAGCGACCTGAGCCGAATTCGCGCCGCTTGGGATGTGGCCGTTGTCCCTTCACTAGAAGAAGGGTTCGGCCTGTCGGCACTGGAGGCCATGGCGATCGGCCGTGCCGTCGTGGCCAGCCGGGTAGGAGGACTCGCGGAGCTGATTGAAGACGGTGTGTCCGGGTTGTTGGTGGCTCCGGAACACACGGACGCGCTCGCCGCCGCGTTGTTCCGCCTGGCCGGCCAGCGAGAGCGCTTGGCATCAATGGGTGCGGCAGCTTGGCAAAGAGCGCGCTGTTATTTCTCTGCCGAGCGAATGGCAGAGGCGACCCACGGGCTCTACCAGAGGGTGCTTTTTCCTGCCAAGGCACTGGCTCCAGTGTGCTAGAGACTGGCGTTCAAGCAAGCAATTCAATCCTCGCAATCGGCGAACAGACAATGACTCACACAGTGGAATCGCAAGCGCACGGAACTTTACCCAGCTACCACATCCGTGGAGGAACGGGGGTATGGCAATTGCGTGCCGCGGAACTGTGGCACTATCGCGACCTGCTTTATTTCCTGATATGGCGCGATATCAAGGTACGCTACAAGCAGACACTGCTGGGTGTGCTCTGGGTGGTTCTGCAACCGCTCGCCATCGCTCTTACCCTGAGCCTGTTTCTGGGCCGGCTGGCCAAGGTTCCCTCCGACGGCCTGCCCTATCCCGTCTTTGCTTATTCCGCCATGGTGTTGTGGCAGCTGTTTTCGCGCGCTCTCGCTGGCGGCAGCAATAGCCTTGTCGCCAACGAGCGGCTGATCACGAAGGTGTACTTCCCCAGGTTGCTTGCGCCACTCTCGGCGGTGCTGGCCAGCTTGCTCGATTTCCTAATCGGACTGATCGTACTCGGGGTGTTTTTGGTCTATTACCATCTGACACCGACGCCCGCGTTACTTGCGCTCCCACTACCGCTGTTTGGGACAGTGCTGGCGGCCACCGGCGCAGGACTTTGGTTCAGCGCGGCCAGCGTCAAGTACCGCGACGTCCGCTACACCGTCGATTTTCTTCTGCAGTTCTGGTTCTTGGCCAGCCCGATTGCCTATCCCACACACGTCGTTCCAGCAAGATGGCAAGGTTGGTATGGGCTTAACCCGATGGTGGGCATCGTGGAAGCATTTCGTTGGACTCTGAGCGGCAGCGGATCTCCGCCAGTGTCTCTTTTCTTACTGTCATTGACCACCAGTTCGCTCCTCTTCTTGAGTGGGCTCTACTACTTCCGCAAGACGGAAGAGACTTTTGCTGACTTCATTTGAGCTATGAATGAGTTCGCGATCCGCTGCCAAGGGCTTGGCAAGCGCTACAGATTGGGAAAGAAACCGGCGTATTTCACACTCCGTGAGACTCTGTCGGAAATGGCTACAGCTCCCCTGCGTTGGGTGTCTGCTTGCACCACTACAAGAAAGGACAGAACGAAGTCGGAACTATGGGCACTTAAAGACTTGGATTTGGAGATTAGGCCCGGCGAGGTTGTCGGCATCGTTGGCCGCAATGGGTCCGGAAAATCGACGTTATTGAAAATCTTGTCCCGCATTACCAAACCGACCGAAGGAGAGGTCGAACTCAGGGGTAGAGTCGGAACGCTGCTCGAAGTTGGGGCGGGTTTTCATCCGGAGTTGACGGGTCGTGAAAACATTTTTCTCAATGGCGCTGTCTTGGGAATGCGCAGGCGAGAAATCGAGCGCAAGTTCGACGAAATCGTAGAGTTTGCAGAATGCGGCCCGCTGCTCGATACCGCGATGAAACATTTTTCAAGCGGCATGTATGTACGGCTCGGATTTGCTGTAGCCGCTCATCTGGAAACCGACATATTGCTGGTCGATGAAGTTTTGGCGGTCGGGGACGCGGCATTTCAGCAAAAGTGTCTCGGCAAGATCGGCGATGTTGCAGGACAGGGGCGGGCGGTGCTTTTTGTCAGCCACAACATGTTGGCGGTGGACAGTCTCTGTACGCGAGCGATTTGTTTGCACGACGGCAAACTCGTTCTGGAAGGGGCTCCTGGCGCTGTAACGTCGCGCTATCTGAGGGAATGGATGCCCTCTTTCAATCATGTGGTACACGATGACATTTCGAGGGCCCCTGGAAACGATCTTGTTCGCTTGCGACGGGCAAGGGTTCGCCCGCTGAATGAATCGTCGGCGGACTGGTTGACCGTGAGGACAGCGGTTGTCATCGAATTTGAGTACTGGAAGTTCTCCGCGAACACGGACTTGACATTGGTAGCGGAGGTGTTCAACGAGCATGGCGTGACCGTATTTGCGACAGCCAAATTCGGCGAGCCGGCAACGCCAGCTGGCCTGTTACGCGGCTGGTTCATCGTACCTCCCGATTTCCTGAACAACGGAATCTACAGAGTGAATCTGAATGCGGTGGTGGGAGCAAACACGGAAGTTGCTTTTTGGGAAGACGTTCTGGCATTTGAAGTCCACGACGCTGCTAGCGATTTGCGTGGTCCCTATCATGATTTCTGGCCGGGCGCGGTGCGACCCAACCTAGAGTGGGGGACGGAACTGTTGGAAGGGCTTCCTACCTCTGTAACAAGGCAGCCTTGAAAGCGATAGTTTCCCGAAGTGTCGATAGATGGCAAGAAGACCGGAGTACCGAAGTGAATGACCTGACCGCCGCAAGCATTGCACCGATTGCGCCATCTGATGTACCGATCCGGCCAGAACGCTATTACCGTCCGGAGTTGGACGTCTTGCGTTTCAGCGCATTCCTCATGGTCTTCTGCGCACACGTGATTCCGACAAACCAGAGTTCTCCGCGCTGGCTCTCGGCGTTGGGAAACGCTGCCGGATTTGGAGCGGTTGCGACCTTTTTCGCTCTCAGCGCCTATCTGATCACCGAATTGCTGATGATCGAGAAACGTAGCTGCGGAACAGTCGATGTAAAAGCCTTTTACATCCGCCGCATCCTGCGTATCTGGCCGCTATACTTCGCTGTGCTGCTAGGCGGGTTCCTCATCTCACACCTGCACTCAGCTTGGGCGATTCCGGGCCGCGGGCTGCTCGCCTACCTCTTTCTCGCGGGCAACTGGTACACTTCAAGGCACGGGTACCTTTACGCGATAGGAGTGCTCTGGAGCATCTCCCTCGAGGAACAGTTTTATCTCGTTTGGCCTTTGATTTTACGCTCCCTATCCAGGCGCTCTCTCGGAATCGTCTGCGTGCTGGCTTGGGTTCTTAGCCAAGTAGCAGTCGTTTTCTGCTCCGCTCTTCATCTACCGGTCGAGCCCACGATTTGGACGAGTTCGCTGACTCACCTTCAGTACTTTGCCCTTGGTGCAGGACTAAGCTTGTTGCTAAGTGGCTCCGTGCCAAGGTTTCATGCCCGCTTAAAGATCGCAATGGTGGGCGTGGCAGCGCTGCTCTTCTTTTTCGCCAACTTTATGTTTGAGCAGCACATAACCCAGGATTCCTCCCTGGCAGAGACCTGTTCTGCCTTCCTGATTCTGGGAGCGGGAACCGCTCTGCTGCTTACCGGCTTTGTTGGAAACCCCGTGTTTCAGGGCAGCCGCCGCGCACGATATCTGGGCAAGATTTCCTATGGGCTCTACGTTTTCCACCTGCCCTGCCTGATGTTGGTGTGGCATCTCACGCGTTCGCGTTTTGGCGAGGAGTCGCCCCTGGTCGCACTTTTGATTGGGCTGCCACTTACAATCCTGATCGCGTGGGCTTCCTATAAGTACTTCGAATCGCCGTGGCTCCGCTTGAAGCAACGCTTCGAGATCGTCGGGTCGAGGACTGTTTAATGTCACATTGGTAGGCACTCGGCGCTGGTGGTTGATGCGCAACATCGGCCTACCCACCCAGATATCAGTAATTTGAGCGGACACCCGATGAAGAGACCGACCTACACGGAAGACGTTGGCTTCTGAAATCTACGGTACTCCGGGTGAACTGCGGCTCGTACCATGATTTCTGGCCGGACAGGCACCGGCCAAACTTGCAATCGGGAACGGAGCTCTTGGCGAGCGTTCCGCCCGTTACGCCAAACAGCATTGAAAGAGGAACGATGAGCAAGGTCTTGCAACGACAGCACTGGTGGGATTGGCGCGCGCGCCTATCCCAACTGGGTCAAATTGCGCGGTCCGGCCATACGCTGATGGAGTTTCTGGCGCAGCAGCCGGAGTTCATATTCATTCCCATCCTCCCCTGCCAGGGCCTGCGTACCTATGCTAGCCACTAGTGATCCGGCCGTTTGCGGTGCGGTACAAGCCGACTGTTCCTCACTGGTGGCCGTAACGGAGAACTCCGAACTGGGGCGCTACCACGGGGAGTGGCAGCGCCTTGCCGGCTTGGCTGCAGAACCGAATGTGTTTATGAGCTGGGAGTGGTATATGGCCTGGCTGCATCCCAGCGCGCACCCGGGGTTTCCCGGCGTGGTGAAGCCTTACCTGTTGCTGCGACAGTCGAAGCAGAGGATCGAGGCCATCACCCCTCTGGTTCGCTTCACCTCGGCGCGCTTTGGCTTTCCCGTGCGCAAATTGCAGTTCGCCACTCCACATTCCGATTACAACGAGATTGCCGTGGGGAGCGGCGCCGAAGCCCAAGCCCAAGCACTGGCGCTGTTCCTCAAGTGCAACCCGCGTGAGTGGGATGTGGTGGACATGCGGAATGTGCGAGCTTCCAGGTCGCTGCTGGAAGTCATACAGCAGGCGCTGCGACGTTCGCGCTTGCCCTTTACCGTACAACGCGAAGTGGAGGGCTGCCCTTACCTGAGCATCGACGGAGACGCAAACAGTGTGCTCGAAAAACGCTTCTCCGGTGATGCCCGCCGCACGCTCCGCCAGCGCATGCAGAAAGCCCGGGTCGCAGGACTGCGCGCACGAATCATAGAGCAGCCGCAAAACGAAGAAGGTCTGCTCCAAACGCTGATCGGCCTGGAAGCCAAGAAGATGCTGCGCAGTCCATATCCGCCCCTGCTGGGTACGTATCCGCAGATATTTCAGCAGCTTTTTCAAACTCTAGGGCCGCGGGGCGAACTCTACGTGGCGCTGCTGGAACAGGGCGCCCAGGCGGTCGCTTTTCAAATGGGGTTCCGCTGCAAAGACAAACTCTGGGACTACAGCAAGGCGTTTGACCGCCAGTTTTCCCGTTTTGCCCCGGGCGCGCTGCTTGTGGCTGCGCTGCTGGACTATGGCTTTGAAAAAGGCTATCGCGAGTATGACTTCCTGCGTGGCGAGGAAGAATACAAGTCGGTGTGGACGAAGGAATGTCACCGCAGCTTTCGACTACTGATCTGGAACAGACGGTTGGGATCGAGAATACGCAAGTTGGGGTATTACGATCTGAAAGCGGCACTGTTTCGCTTGTTGGGCCGGGGAGCTTGACTCTGTGTTACCTGCACTGAACTTACCATCACAGGCATTCGATGTCGACCTATTGTCGTGCGAGGAGGGCATTGCTCTTCTGCAGGGCGAATGGGATCGCCTCGTGAACAGCACTGCATTCCCCAACGTCTTCATGACCTACGACTGGTTCCAAGCATGGAATCGTCGTTTTGCTTCGCAGGAACCGCCGGGCCACCGTCATCCCTACATCTTGGCATTGAAGCAAGAAGGTACCGTAACCGGGATCGTGCCACTCGTGCGCATTGTCTCTTCACGATTCGGAATCACTGTTCGTCATCTTCAGTTCGTGGGCAGGGAGTGGGACTACAACGACTTAGTGATCGGAGAATCTTCACCTGAACAGATTCATTCGATTCTTGAGTTTCTTTCGGCCAATCAGAGAGATTGGGATTTCGTTGACCTCCGGGACGTGCGTCCGATTGGAGACGTGCTGTCCAGTGTGGTTCCTGCCCTGCAGAAGCTTGGCTTGCAGTTCCGGATACTGCCCGAGGAAGAGCGGTCACCATACATGCTCATTACTGGGACATGGCAGGATACGTTAGCTCGTTGTTCGGCAAAAACTCGCCAGACATTTCGATACCGTCAGTCCCGCTCAAGAAAACTATATGCGGGGCAGCTTCGGATACGGATTGTGGAACAACCTCATGAGGAACCGCAGCTGCTGCAACGCATGATGGCAGTAGAGGCCAAGAAACGGGTCGGAGGTGTCTTGTCTGTGCCATTTCTGGGCCAGTACCCCGATGTTTTCGCAAGATTGTTTGAGACGTTAGGCCCAAAAGGTTGGTTTACGATCATTTTAATGGAGTTAGGCGACCGCCTGATCGCTTGGAATTTGTTGTTTCGCTGTGGCGCAAAGCTCTGGGGCTATGTTACTGCGTACGACAACGAATTCTCCCGGCTCTCACCGGGAACGATGCTGTTGCCCGCAATAGTCGACTACAGTTTTTCGCGCGGCTTTCATGAGTGCGATTTTCTCAGCGGAGAAGAGCCTTACAAAATGCGATGGGCTACGGGTATTCGCGAGAAGTATCGAATCGTGATCTGGAATCCACGGCTACCGTCGCGGCTCCGCAGTGCGTTGTATTTCGGGGTACGTCGTCACGAACGGATCGTACAACCCGCTTGGCACGATTCGGCGGGAGACCATTGCAAGAGCTGAGAGCCAGATACGTATGAAGGAGTGGTTTTATGTCTTCAGCGATCTCTCGTGAGGTCGAGCAGAACCTACGTGTGTTTTCAAGTCCGCAGGCGATAGCGGACCTTTCCGTGTACCGCCTGTTTCCGGAAGAGGACTACCTTTTCAAGAAATACTATCGCCCCGGGGACAGTATCCTCGATCTGGCTTGCGGTCTCGGCAGAACTACTTTGATGTTGCACGAGATGGGTCTTGCGGTCAAAGGAATCGACTTCTCCGAGGTGTTAATCGGAACCGCCAGACGGCGCCTGCCTTATCTGGACCTGGAGGTCGGCAGCTTCCACGACATTAAGGAGCCTGATGGTTCGTTTGACCACGTCTTGATCTCCTTCAATGGGATCGACTACGCCTTCCCAGTAGAGCAGCGGCTTACCGCTCTGGCTGAATGCGCCCGGGTGCTCAGACCTGGTGGCACTCTCATCTACTCCTCGCACAACCTGAAGTCCATGCATTGGTATTCGCCCTACTACAGGTACCGGCTGCCGTGGAAGATGCGTAATTGCCATAAGGCATTCAGGGACTGGGCCTATATTTTGGAGGATGGAGTGTACACGTTCTATGCCTCGGCCGATCATGTCATTCGGCAAACGGAACCGATTGGGTTCAAGCTTCGGGAGGTGTACGGATTCGGCCGTCTAGGCCGGGGAAGCCTGGATCTGTACTTCTCGCCGTACATACACTACGTCTTCAGCAAGAACGTCTAGGATCTTCCAAACATGCGAATCTCCATCATCGTCCCGACCTTCAATCGCAAAGACGTCCTGGCGCGCACCTTGCCCACCTTGCTCGCGCAGGACTTTCCCGCGGAACAGTACGAGGTCGTGGTCGTGGTCGATGGCTCGCGTGATGGGACCAGTGAGTGGCTCGGGCAAATCCGACCGCGCTGCGCCTTGCGGGTGCTGGAGCGTGAGCACAGCGGCCCCGCCGCTGCCCGCAACGTTGGAGTCCGTGCTGCCCGAGGAGAGCTGGTGCTTTTCCTGGACGACGATTTCGCGGCCCGTGCTGATCTGCTGCGGCAACACAGCGCGGCCCACCCGAACTTGCAGCCGCGCGTGGTGCATGGCCCAGTCTACGTTGCCCCCGACAGCGCTCGTTCCATCATCCGTCACGTCACGGAGAGCTTCTACGAAAGTTATTATCGACGACTCGATGGGAGCGTGCACTTACAGCATCCGCAAGCCATCGGCGACTCGATCGCGATGCTTTCCTCGCTCGCCAACAGTTCCGTGTCGCGCAAACTGCTGCTGGAAGCCGGCGGTTTTGACGAGAACATCCGGGCCGCGGAGGACCTGGAATTGGGCCTGCGTCTGTGGAAGATGAAAGCTCGCTTTGAGCATTGTCCCGCAGCCGCGGTCGAGGAGTTCTATGTCAAGTCATCTTGGCAATACCTCAGGGGACAGGCTCGTGCGCTCGGCTGGGGCGACCTATTGGTAAGCGAAAAACATGCGGAATACCGCCCGTATTGCTGGCTGTCCAGCCTGGAAGTGATACATCCGGCGAAGCGATGGCTGCGCGGCGCCGCCGCCCGTCTACCTTGGTCACCGCTGGCTTGGGTGGCATGGCCACTCTCCGTCGAGAGGTTGCTGTACCGCTTCGCTCCCCTGCGCCGCGCCGCGGTCTGTCTGCTTGGGGCGGCCGAGAGTATCGTTCGTATTCGTGCCGCCTGTTCCCAAGCCGGTTCCTGGAAAGCGCTCCAGTCGCAGTTTGCGCGTCGTTGCCCGGTACTGATGTATCACCGCATCGGCCCCGAGCGGACCGACACGGACCCTGGAGTGAGCATCACCCCGCAGCAATTCGCGCGCCAGATGGCGTGGCTGCATCGGCACGGATACACCCCGATCCGAGCCACGGATTGGCTGCGCTGGCTTGGCGAAGGCTGCGCTTTGCCCCAAAAGCCGATTCTGCTTACCTTCGACGATGCCTACGAGGAGAGCGCCCAACATGCCTTGCCGCTGCTGGAGCGCTACGGCTGGAGCGCGTTGATCTTCGTCGTCACTCAACGCCTCGCCGCAACCAACACCTGGGACGAAGTGCAAGGCAGTGGCACGCTCAGGCTGATGAGTGCTGAACAGATTCGGGCCTGGGCGAGTAAAGGCTTCGAGTTCGGCGCCCACAGCCGGACACATCCCGACCTGACCAGCCTCGATCCGTCGGCCTGTGCCGCCGAGGTGGTAGGCAGCCGCGATGATCTTTCTGCCCTGTTGGGAACGAGTATCGATTGTTTTGCCTATCCCTTTGGCGAGTGCAACCCGGCAGCGCACGAGTCGGTGCGGGCCGCGTTTGCTCTAGGCTTCGGCACCGACGAGGGTCTGAACCATCTGCGTAGCGATCCTCATCTGCTGCGCCGGTGCTATGTCAGCCCACAGGATTCTCTGCTGGTATTTGCAATGGGCGTACGCTGGGGCAAGTCTCAGTGGTGGCGCAAGCAGCGGGCGCGCTTCACGCTGCGCTCCCGCTGGCGCAAGCTGCTGGCGGCGTTGGGACGATTTGGCAGTAGGGAGCGGAATTAGAACGTCGCAAGCATTCAACAATTCAAGGAGGAAACTAACGTGTCGAAGTCTGCATTGGTCTGTGGGGCGGGCGGTTTCATCGGTAGCCATATGGTCAAGCGGCTCAAAGCTGAGGGCTACGTAGTGCGTGGCGTTGACCTAAAATATCCCGAGTTTGCTCCCACCGAAGCTGATGAATTCATCCTTGGGGATTTGCGCTTGGCTGCCACCTGGGAATCCGTGCTGTCGACGGATTGTGACGAAGTCTATCAATTTGCCGCCGACATGGGCGGAGCCGGTTTTGTGTTTACGGGTGAGAATGACGCCGCCATCATGCACAACTCCGCCATGATCAATCTCCACATGGCAGATTACGCGCTGCGCCGGCGAGCTAAAAAGGTGTTTTACTCCTCCTCAGCCTGCATGTATCCCGCTTACAACCAGACTGATCCCCAGAATCCGAAGTGCGCCGAGTCGAGCGCTTACCCGGCAGAGCCGGACAGCGAGTATGGCTGGGAGAAGTTGTTCAGTGAACGGCTTTACTTCGCGTTTCACCGCAATCATAAGCTCGACGTGCGCGTTGCACGGTTCCATAACATCTTTGGCCCGGAAGGCACTTGGGATGGCGGGCGCGAAAAAGCTCCAGCCGCGCTATGCCGAAAGATCGCCAAGGCATCCGATGGAGACGAGATCGAGATATGGGGAGATGGAGAACAGACGCGTTCGTTTCTTATTATCGACGAGTGCATTGAGGCCGTACGTCGGCTGATGGAATCGAATTTTCATGGACCGGTGAACATCGGATCCGAAGAGCGGGTCAGCATCAATGAGATGGCCAATCTCATTATGTCGATTGCGGGTAAGCGACTTACTATCCGGCACATCGCTGGTCCTGTCGGTGTCCGCGGGCGGAACTCCGACAATCACCTGATTCGGGAACGCCTCGGCTGGGCGCCCAGTATGCCCCTGGAAACGGGTCTCAAGGCTACGTATCGCTGGATTGAGGGGCAGCTCGCGAAGCGGCATTCGGCAGCCGCTGCGGCCCGGGCCTAAGCGAGATTTTTGACGGGACTGCAAACGCGGTAAGCGTGGAGTCTGCACCGTCTTGCCGGGGCCACGGAGAGCGGCGGCAACGCCCGGCTGTCGCCTGAGTCCTGCTCCCGTCCGCCGATCAACCCAGCCCGTCGCCGTTCCTTCAGTCGATAACTTTGGCAGCGGATGTTGAAGGTGGTCGAGTGGTGCAACGATCGGTTGAGGAACGCCGTGGCGATAGTCGAGTCGCCGAAGATGCTGCCCCACTCGCTGTAGCTCTTGTTGCTGTTGGAAGAAAATCGTGGCGCCAGTCTCGTCCAGTGGCAGATAGTCCATCTCATCAACCACTAAAAGCTTCGATAACGGATTCCAGCTGCACGAAATCAGTCATCGTGCACCTCCTGCTGCCACGCAGTCATAAACGGCCAGCGAACGCACTTCGACTTGCGGGCCCAGCAGGCGAATGCGTGCTTGCGCTCTGCCTGTCGGGCGGAGGGAACCGAGCGGAGTCCCGGCATGATGTTCGGCGCGTGCCGCGATGCGGTGCTTGCCCGCAAGCAGGGCATGGTTGGCGATTCGCTCGTCGTCGGCATAGACCTCAACGACTTCGCTGTGACCACGCCGCGCACCTGTTGGCCTGGCGTAGCTCCAGGGCACCGAATAGCGATTGCCCTGCCACGCAACATAGGCGTCACGTGAGACCCCGTCGCAGCTCTTCTTCGAAGAAGGGATAGGGCAAGCGTCCGGCCAAAGTAATGGGCGGCTTCTCCTCCCGCCAGCGTTGCTGCACTACGCAGTGCGTTGTGCCATGCACGCGCTGGTTGGCTACTTCCCACACCCACCAACGCAACTCGGCACTCGTATCCTCCAGGCTGTGCGGCTCCCGCCCCAGCAAGCCGCAGATGAAGTTACGACGTATGTACTTCACCCCCGATTCCACTTTGCCCTTGGTCTGGGCGCGATAAGTCCGACACAGCCGCGGTGTTGAATCCCCAGTAGCGAGCGAAGCCTAAAAACTGCGGCTGCACCTCAGCTCCACTGCGCCTGTTCTCGACTCTACTCGCTGCTGCAGCATAAGATGAACAACGGCCGAGCCTGCTGCTGTTAGCTCACCCCAGCAACTTTTCCTGATAACTCACGTTCAATTTCCTGTGGGGGATGGCCTGCCTCTCTCCCAAAGAGGATTCTTTATGCAATTCTCGCGTTTACGCCTTCTTTCTGTGCTCCTGCTGCTTGCTTCACTTTTCGCGGTCACCGGCGCTGTGGTGGCCCGCGACAAGCACTCCGAAGCGAAGATCACAGACACGGACGAGCATCGCCGCGCATTACAGGCACTCAATCGCCTGACTTTCGGATCGCGGCCGGGCGACGTCGAGCGCGTTGAAGAAACGGGCGTAGACAAATGGATCGAACAGCAGCTTCATCCTGAAAAGATCAACGATGCAGCGCTTGCGGTTCGCCTCTCGCAATACCGAACGCTGCGGATGAGTGCTCGAGAGATGACAGAGAATTTCCCTCCGCAGCCTCTTGTAAAAGCCGTAATGGACGGCAAGGCTCCTATGCCGTCTGATACCGCACTCCGTGCAATTTACGAGTCGCAGATTACCAGACTCCGCAACCAGAATGCCCAAAAGCAAGCGACGCAAAACGCTGGCACATCGATGATGGGCGACGACGATAAAGCAGCGGTTCGTGCAGAGCGCGACTTCGCCGAGCAGCGCGCTGGGACTCTCTTGCAGCTTCCGCCGGACAAGCGTTACCAGGAAATCCTCGCGATGAATCCCGATGACCGCGACATCATTGCGCGCCGGCTTCCCGAACCGGGACGAATGCAACTGATCGCCGGCTTCACGCCTGAGCAGCGTGAAACTGTGATGGCGCTTGGGAATCCGGCGGCCGTCGTTCAGGACGAGTTGATGAGCGCAAAGCTGCTGCGCGCCATCTACAGCGAACGGCAACTCGAAGAGGTGATGACCGACTTCTGGTTCAACCACTTCAATGTTTTCCTGGGCAAGGGTGCCGACCGCTACATGATCACTAGTTACGAGCGTGATGTGCTCCGTCCGCGCGCACTGGGAAAGTTCAAGGACCTGCTCGCCGCCACCGCCAAGAGTCCCGCCATGCTCTTCTATCTCGACAACTGGGTGAGCATCGGGCCGGAATCCGATTTTGCGCTACACGGGAATGCACGCCCGCGTGCAGCGGCCATGCCTCGTCCGCGCAGGCGCGCAATCATCTATGGCATACCGTTCCCGCCTCCTCCGCGCCCGCACACACCGCGTCCAGAAAATGCAAAGAAGAAGCAGAATGCCGGCCTGAATGAGAACTACGCACGCGAGTTAATGGAATTGCACACGCTGGGTGTCAATGGCGGCTATACGCAAAAGGACGTCACCGAAGTCGCTCGGGTCTTCACCGGTTGGACGTTGAAAGAACCTCGACAGGGTGGCGATTTCGAATTTGACGGACGCAAGCACGAGCCCGGCGATAAGTTTGTCCTAGGGCACCGAATCAAATCGCACGGCGAGAAGGAAGGCAGGGAGGTGCTGAACATTCTCGCACACCACCCATCAACGGCGCGCTTCATCTCAACTGAGTTGGCACAACGATTTGTTTCAGACGATCCGCCGTCCGCAATTGTTGATCGCATGACGAAGACGTTTCTGAAGAAGGACGGCGATATTCGCGAAGTCCTGCGCACGATGTTTGATTCGCCTGAATTCTGGGCACCTCAGACCTATCGTGCGCGGGTCAAGACTCCGCTGGAATTCATCGCTTCTGCCGTGCGTGCGAGCGGTGCGGAGGTCAACAATCCCAGGCCGCTGATGCAAGCGCTGAATCGCATGGGGATGCCTCTGTACGGCGCGCAACCGCCGACTGGCTACAAGACCACCGCCGACAGTTGGGTAGGCTCCTCGGCCCTTCTCAACCGTATGAACTTCGCGCTGACCCTGGCGGCGAATAAACTTCCCGGCGTCATTGTTCCAGATGCAGCAGTGGTGAAGGATGAGACTGAGCTGCACCGGCTTCAGCCTCAGGAACACGTTGCGAATGAGGCTGTTCCCGCAAGCGACGTTCTCGCGCAATTCGAAAAGTCGCTTCTCGCCGGCGAGGTTTCTCAACAGACCACCGAAACGATCCTGAAACAACTCACGGCTACGCAGCCCGTATCCTCGCCCCCGAAAGCGCCGAACACAGCGCTCATTATCGGGCTACTCATGGGCTCCCCCGAATTCCAAAGGAAGTAGTTATGGCCATTACTCGACGTGCGTTTTTGAAAGACGGAGCCATCGCATTGGTCGGCACCAGCATCATTCCAGCATTTCTGGAGCGCGCGGTGTTGGTGCTGGACACTGGGAGCGCACCTGCTCGCGTGGGATCCGCCAACAGACGCTTGGTCGTAATCTTTCAGCGCGGTGCCGCCGACGGACTCAACGTCGTCGTCCCCCATGCCGAACCGTCGTACTACTCGATGCGCCCGACCATCGCCATCCCGCGCCCCTCGCGTACCGCCGAATCCGCCATCGATCTCGACGGCTTCTTCGGGCTACACCCGACACTCGCATCATTCAAACCGTTGTGGGACCAGCGTCATCTTGCCATCATTCACGCCGCCGGATCACCCGACTCGACTCGCTCGCATTTCGATGCGCAAGATTACATGGAGTCCGGCACTCCCGGCTTGAAGTCAACCGATGACGGCTGGCTTAACCGCGCGTTGCGTAAGGATATCAACCGCTCCCAGGTTCGCCAAGGTAATGTCGGGAATTCGCGTGAGGCCACTTCTCCCTTTCGTGCTGTCGCCCTTGGCCCCACGCTTCCGCGCATTCTCTCGGGGCACGAGCCTGCCGTCGCTCTCAACAATGTCAACGACTTCTCGGTCGCCGGACGCAGCCCGGCCTCGGGCTCTCTGACCAGCGCATTCGAGTCGATGTACGATTCGTCCTCTGATTCAGTCCTGCGCGGCACCGGCAAGGAAACCTTCGAGGCTGTGAAGATGCTGAGGTCCGCCGACCCGGCGCGCTACACACCTGCTCCGGGAGCAGAGTATCCTCGCGGCCACCTTGCCGACTCGCTCCGCCAACTCGCACAACTGATGAAAGCGAATCTCGGTGTGCAAGTCGCGTTTGCGGACATCGGCGGCTGGGACCACCACGTGAATGAAGGCGCGACGCAGGGTCAACTCGCCAACGTACTCCGCGAGTTCTCGCAATCGATCTCGGCCTTCTGGATCGACCTCGGCAATCTCGCTGAAGGCACAGTCATCGTCACCATGTCCGAGTTCGGACGCACCGCCCACGAAAATGGCAACCGCGGCACGGACCACGGCCACGCCAACGTCATGTTTGTTCTCGGCGGTGCCGTGCACGGAGGCAAAGTTTATGGCCGCTGGCCCGGCCTTGAAAGTCACCAGCTCAATGAGGGTCGCGACCTCGCCCTGACGACCGATTTCCGTACGGTGTTGAGCGAGCTGGTGGCGAAACAATTGGGCAATCACCACTTGGAGCAAGTCTTTCCGGGATTCCAAGACAGCAAGAGTGAGTTAAGAATACTTGGATAGATTTGGATTGTCATTCCGAGCGCAGCGAGGAATTCCTACCCTTACGAAGGCGTTCTCGTCGTCTTGGGGATTCCTCACCAAGGCCTGAAGGTCGAGCTGGTCGTCTGTTGACCCGACTTAAGTGAACATTGCCCGTCATAGTGATCGCGCCCCGCCGCTGACGCTCGCCGCTGGAGTCCTCACTGGGAACCGCCTCGCTGTTGCCCATGAGTTGCCGCCAGCTTCACTGCTTCTTCGATGGCCAGTTCCACTGGTACAGAAATTCCCGGGTCAGGTCAGAGGCATTAGCTAGTGAAGTGGTTCGGCCCGCTCCGCTAATCGGTGCTCCTAGAGGACTCGCCGCAGGCCAGGAATTCGCACCAGCGGGTCCGCAATCAACCAGCACAACACAATCGCGATTGCCCCGATGCCCCCGAATTTCACTGCCGCGGGCGCGATCCAGGCGCGGCCGACAATGGCAACCCCGACCAGCACCGGCGGATGAAGGATATACACCGCATACGCGCGCCGATTCAGCCATTCCCAGAACCGTGACGGTGCGTTCATGAAGCGCTTCGCGAAGACCAGCCACCCGGCAATGAGTCCCCAGGCGACAAACGGTTCCCAGAAAGCGTACAGGATAGCGGGCCACGAATGCCCGCCGGCAAACTCCTCGACTCTTGTGCCGTGGGCGCTGCTCAATGCGATGCAGAGAATCGGCCACGCCACGAGCGCGATGGCAAGCCATGTCCACGCATGCTTGGGCTGCAACTTGCGCAACCAGTCATAGCGCCACGCCGCAATGCCCAGCGCGAACAGAGTGATGTAGCTGGAGAAGTATCCCAGTTGCAGGCCAATAATGTTGACGCCGATGTGAATGAGTTGCCGGATGAGCAACGCGATGAGTCCAACGCCGACGGCGCTGAACAGCCACCATCCGAATCCAGGAACCGGCCGACTTGACCTCTCGGTCGCACTCAGAGGCGCTCCAGCCAGCGCTCGCCAGACGCAGTAGCCGACGCTGAAAATCAACAGCGCCTGCGCAAACCACAGTGGTCCATTGATGAGGATCGCGTGTTGCCACAGGTACTGCAATGTGAGCCAGAAGCTCCGTCCTTGCGCCGCGTCGTTCATCGCTGCGGTTAGCGGGCCCAGCACAACGACAAACGCCAGCAAAGGCACGCCCAGGCGTAGAAAACGGTCACTTAGAAAACGTACGTACCCTTTGCGTTCCAGTGAGCTCGGAGTGAAGTATCCGGCCAGCAAGAAGAAGAAGCCCATGAAGTACGCCTGCTGTGTTGCGCAGAACATCGTCAGCAGCAGGCTCGATAAAGCGCCCGAGGGATGCAGTTCGTAATAGAACCATCCGCCTATAGCGCCGTACGTGATCGCCGTGTGGTGCATGACTACGCACGCAGTCATAACCGTGCGCAGTCTGTCGATGTATAGCTCACGCGGACACGGCGACTCCTTGGTCAAGACTGCGTGGGAAGAGAGTGTCTGGATTTCCGTCGTTTGCGGCATCACTCAGAGTACGTCGCGCGTGCATTGAAAGTTCCCGAAACAGAAACGCCCAGGTCGTGAGACGGGGGCGGCTCTACTGATGCTAGAAATTGGCGCCTGTTATTTCTTTGGTCTGATCGAGGCTGTGGACGTGCCGGCCAGTCGGCACATCAAGTCGAGTTCGACAGCTTCTACTACGGATACTGCCTCTAGCGCTCTGCTCGGGAGTGAAATCGGCGTGAGCGGGCTTACGTACTAGTTTCGGTGTGGGCTTGCATCGCGTTGCGAAGTGTCGATCAGAGGTTAAAGGAGAACGCAGGTGAACACTTATCCGATGGCCGCGTGTCGTTCGTCGCTGGCGTGAGCTTCGCGAACAGCGCCTCGCGCAAACCGAGTGCTCGGTTCGTTATTTTCGGGTGCTAATCAGCTTTGTGAGCCTTCGCTGGTTTTAATCGCATGTCCTGCTGGCTCTTTCCCCTGGCCCCTTAGCACAACGCCATCATTTCCGGATAGCCCGTCATCCGGGAGTAATGAACGATTGTTGGCGATTACGCAACACCAGCCGACAAGTGGGGGACGAATCCGTTGTTTGTGAGCTAAGCGATTCGTTTTCTTTTAGCTACCGGCCAGGCCTGCGCCAGTCGATACCGTCTCCTTGTTGCTAACGACCGACCCCCGAATGGGAACTGGCATCGAATGTCGCGCGGCAACTCCATTGCCAAGAAGCGGTTTCTCCTTGCCGGAATGCGCAGATTGGCGCAACAATTCCCGAAGCCGGATAGGTTAACGAATGGCCTGTTATCGCCATCTATCGCTGGAACTGTTGACCCTGCTTGGTGTCCAATACTCTTGTGAACACGTTCCCCTTACTCGTGAACAGACCGAGACCTTTCGCAGAAAGATGACAACTGAAGGTTTCTGGAAAGCCGTGAGCCGCGACACAGGAGGGCCAGCTGCAACAGACTGCGACGGCTGGATAGTGGAAGGCGTACACAACGGCAATTACCACGTCGTAGAACGTGCTGTTCC
>JAEYQK010000037.1 GCA_023410055.1 Acidobacteriota bacterium | reverse complement strand
GGTGCATAATGCCGAACACGAAGAACTCTGTAGGCCCAGTTTCACGACGCGTACTCCGCAGCGAGTTCTGCCAGTACTTCCTTGAGCACTCGAACAGTCTTTACCTGCTCGCACTGATGCTGACCGCCAATACAAAGCTAGCTGAAAAGTGCTTCACAAAAGCATTTGACGATTGCTTGAACGCGACCGGAGTCTCAAAAGGCTGGGAGCGTACATGGGCTCGTCGAACTGTGATCTGCAATGCCATTGAACTGTCGGGCGACGCTTTACAGCACTCGGCCACACCGGCAGGCGGACAATCGCAACAAGACCACTACAACAAATGGAGCAGCGCGGATTCTCGACTAGCCATCGTTATGGCGCTACCGCCTTTCGAGCGCTTCGTCTTCGTGATGTCAGTCCTGGAATCCTATTCGGATCAAGAGTGCAGGATTTTGCTGAAGTGTCTGAAGCAGGAGATTGTCGATTCGCGTCTCCGCGCTCTGAAAGCACTGGCTCTCTCAGCAAGGGACGACCAGTCAACGGAAACTCCCATCCACCAATTGCGAACGCAATACAGCGCTATTGAAATCGGGGCGATGGAGAAACGATTTACAGAAGCCATAGAAACCTTGTCTCCAATTGGGAGATGACTTGAACATCCGGGGTGAGGAACGAACATGATCAAAAGAATGCTGCTAATGCTGGGAGTGATATTGGTTGTCATCTCGGCCTTGGGTTTCGTGAAGTTCAAGCAGATTCGCACGGGCATGGCGGCTGCCGCTGCCTTCGCGCCGCCTCCAGAAGCGGTAACAACGATTGTGGCGAAGAATGCGACATGGCCAGCGTCGATGAATGTGATTGGCACGATCGAAGCCGTTCAAGGTGTAACAGTAAGCGCCGACCTCCCCGGAACTGTCGAACGGATCAACTTCGATTCCGGAAAGGCTGTTCGTCAGGGTGACGTACTTGTCGAACTCGATACCCGGCAGGAGCGAGCACAACTGCACGCTCTCGAAGCCCAGAGAGATCTTGCGCGTGTGAATTATGACCGCATGAACTTGCTGCTCAAGGAAGGTGTCATCTCGCGGATGGACTACGACAAGGCGACGGCAGAACAGAAGCAAACCGACGCGAATGTCGCGGAGGTCCGGGCGACAATTGAGAGAAAGACCATTCGTGCACCATTTTCTGGTGTTCTTGGGATCCGCAAGGTCAACGTTGGACAATACCTTCCGGCTGGGGCCCCGATTGTCCCGCTGCAATCCCTGAACCCGATTTACGTAAACGTCGGGATACCCCAACAGGTCGCCGGGCAGGTAGAGGTCGGACGCCAACTGCGAATTGCTACCAAGGAACTGTCGGGGCAGGTCTTCACAGGTCGAGTCACGGCAATCGATTCCGTCATCGACCCGGGCACACGCAATATTCAGGTGCAGGCTACGCTGTCGAACCCGCAAGGCAAGTTGCGTCCCGGTATGTTCGTTGAAGTCGATCTTTCGCTTGGCCAAAGCCGTTCGGTGATCGCGTTGCCAGCGTCGGCGATCAGCTACGCCCCATATGGCGATTCGGTTTTTGTTCTTACGGACATGACGGACCAGCAGGGGCATGCCTACCGTGGTGTCCGGCAGCAATTCGTAAAGGTCGAGGGATCTCGCGGTGATCAGGTGGCAGTTGTTTCGGGGATCAATCCCGGCGACGAAGTCGTGACCTCGGGCGTTTTCAAGCTGCGTAATGGCACAGCCGTTCAGGTCAATAACAAGGTCACACCAGAGAATAATCCGGCGCCGAAGCCAGAGGACAGCTAATCATCAAGGACAACTCATGAAGATCACGGATCTCTTCATCAAGCGACCTGTACTGGCCATTGTCGTCAATTTGGTAATCCTTATTGCTGGTCTGCAGGCAATTCGGTCACTCAGCGTGCGGCAGTACCCGCGTAGCGACATCGCCGTGGTTAGTGTGACGACTGCTTACGTAGGAGCCGACGCTGACCTGGTGCGCGGTTTCATCACTACTCCTCTGGAGCGCGTAATCGCGAGCGCCGACGGCATCGACTACATGGAGTCGTCGAGTTCTCAGGGCGTCAGCCAGATCAGCGTGCACCTGAAACTGAACTACGACACCAACGCCGCGCTGACCCAGATACAATCCAAGGTCGCTCAGGTGCGCAACGACCTGCCCCCTGAGGCTGAAGCGCCGGTCATTGATCTGCAAACGGCAGACAATCAGTTCGCCGCAATTTATCTGGGCTTTTCTTCGAAAGATCTCGACCAGAATCAGATCACGGATTATCTCACCCGCGTCGTGCAGCCGAAGCTGAGCGCGATCAGCGGTGTACAGCGCGCCGACATCCTTGGTGATCGGACGTTCGCCATGCGCATCTGGCTCAAGCCGGAGGAAATGGCCGCACACGGCATATCGCCCTCAAACGTCTACGACGCGCTGGCGAAGAACAACTACTTGTCGGCACTTGGCCGGACCAAGGGTTCCATGGTTTCGGTAAACCTCATCGCCAACACCGATCTGCGCACGCCGGAAGAGTTTAAGCAGATGGTTGTCAAGGAGTCGAACGGTGTCGTTGTCCGACTTGGCGACGTTGCCGACGTCGCATTGGGCGCACAGAACTACGAACAAGACGTTCGTTTCAACGGCGAGACGGCCACGTTCATGGGCGTTTGGGTGCTGCCGACCGCCAATTCCCTCGAAGTCATCAAGAGCGTTCGCGAAGCCATACCGGGTATCAAGGCTCAACTCCCAGCCGGCATGAACGTCGGTATACCCTACGACTCGACCGAATACATTCAAGATGCGATCAATGAAGTGCTGAGAACCCTCACCGAGACGCTGTTGATCGTGATCGTCGTCATCTTTTTGTTCCTCGGGTCCATGCGCTCCGTGCTGATCCCGGTAGTAGCGATTCCAATCTCACTGGTTGGCGCTGTTTTCCTGATGCTCGTCGCCGGGTTCACCATTAACTTGCTGACGCTGCTTGCGATCGTGCTTTCCGTCGGATTGGTGGTAGACGACGCAATTGTCATGGTTGAGAACGTCGAACGGCACCTGCACAACGGC
The DNA here is from genome assembly GCA_023410055.1 of Acidobacteriota bacterium. GTDB lineage: Bacteria > Acidobacteriota > Terriglobia > Terriglobales > Acidobacteriaceae > JAEZPW01. The sequence goes on along the minus strand of JAEYQK010000037.1, from coordinate 103,988 downwards.
AGCTCTCCCATACGCGCTGCAAAGGTTGCAGCTCGAGAACTCGTTGGCCCGATCATCTCCATGACGATCACCCTCGCCGCCGTGTACACGCCCATCGGAATACAGGGCGGCTTGACTGGCGCTCTATTCCGCGAGTTCGCATTCACGCTTGCGGGTGCCGTGGTCGTGTCGGGAATCGTAGCGCTTACTCTGTCACCGATGATGGGTTCGAAGTTGCTGCGTTCTGGCGACAGCGAACGTGGGTTTGCCGGATGGATTAATCGCCGCTTCGACGGTGTCCGCAGTGCGTATACCCGGATCTTGACCAGCACACTCGGTTATCGCCCCGTGGTCCTGATGCTCTGGGCCGTCGTTGCCCTCCTGGTAGTGCCGTTCTACATGTTCTCGCAACGGGAACTCGCTCCCGCCGAAGATCAGGGCGTTGTCTTTGGCATTATCCAAGGCTCGCCCAATGCGACCCTCGACCAGACAAGGTTGTTCACCCAACAGGTGTACGACGTTTACCGCTCGTTTCCAGAAGGCCAGAGCGTCTTTCAGATTACGAATCCCGCCGGAGGATTTGGCGGCATGGTGACCAAGCCTTGGAGCGAACGGCAGAGGACCACTCAACAGTTGCTGATGGCTTCCAGAGGACCTTTGTCCCAGATTCCCGGAATTCGGGTCATTCCTCAGACGCCTTCACCGTTGCCCGGCGGAGGTGATTTCCCGGTCGATCTTGTCATCGCATCACCAGGTGAGCCGCAGCAACTCATCAAGTTCGCTAACGATCTCGTAAAGAAAGCAGCTGCGAGCGGTGTTTTCCTCTTCGCTGATACAGATGTAAAGTTCGATCAGCCTCAGTCCGAAGTTGTTTTTGACAGAGACAAGCTGCGCTCCCAGGGAGTTGATCTGAGCCAGGCCGGGCGCGACCTATCCACCATGCTTGGCGGCAATTACGTGAACCGCTTCAGCATCCAGGGCCGTAGTTACAAGGTTATTCCGCAGGTGAAACGCACGGAACGCCTTACCCCAGAACAACTGTCGCAAATCTACGTGACCGGGGCAGACGACAAACTGGTCCCGCTCTCGACATTTGCAACTCTGCGCACCACGACTGGGCCACGCAGCCTTAAGAAATTCCAACAGCTCAACGCTGTGCGTATACAGGGTGTCGTCCCACCCGGAGTCCCTCTTGACACTGCTCTCAAGATGCTGGAAGACGAGGCTCAGAAGAGTATGCCGCAAGGGTTCACTCTGGACTACGCTAGCGAGTCGCGTCAGCTACGTACCGAGGGAAGCAAGTTCCTTGGCACGTTCCTGCTCTCGGCTGTGTTGATTTACCTCGTGTTGGCGGCGCAGTTCGAAAGTTTTCGCGATCCATTCATCATTCTGGCCGGCTCTGTGCCGTTGGCCATCTCAGGCGCCTTGATGTTTTCGTTCCTGGGCCTAACGACTCTCAACATCTACAGCCAAGTCGGACTGATCACCTTGGTAGGGCTAATATCGAAGAACGGCATCTTGATCGTGGAATTCGCAAACCATCTTCAAGAAACTGGCCTGAGCAAACTCAGTGCGATCATCGAAGCTGCCGGGACACGTCTGCGTCCAATCCTGATGACCACTGCTGCCACGGTTATTGGTCACTTCCCGCTCGTGCTAGCCAAGGGGCCCGGAGCGGGAGCGCGCAACAGTATCGGGATTATGTTGGTTAGTGGCATGATTATCGGCACGTTGTTCACGCTTCTCGTGGTGCCATCGATCTACATGGTCGTTGCCAAATCACGTCGGGCAGTTCTATCGAACGTTGAAGATGATGACGCCATCTCCGAGCCGAGCGAGGCAGTCGCGTGAAACATGTATTCGAGTGTGCGTTATGTGATCCAGCCGCGGGTCTGGCTGACAACTTTCCACTCGCCGTCGGTCTTGGTAAGCAGAAGGTAGCTACCACCGCCAGCGTCCCAATTTCTGAGATTGCCAACGTAAACAATTGCGGTGTCGCGCTTCTGGTTGAAGCCGACACGAGAAATGTGCGTAATGCCTGATGCGCCCATGTACTTTTCGTAGAAGGTCTTCCAGCCATCCTTATGCGAGTTGGCAAAGAGCGCGCTTTCTTCTTGCTCGCTGATCAACGTTACTCGGATTCCAGACGGAAAGTGGTCCGCAATCGTTTGCGGCTTCAAGTTCTTGAACTTGAAGTCCTTCACCAGGTCCTGCGTGATGAGCTTGTCGTGCTCAATCGGAAAAGTCAGTGCCTTTTCGATCTGTTCTGGCTTGCCGTGCAACGTAGTGGTGGAGACCACAACGTACGAGAAGCCACCAACCGCTTCTTTCAATGCAGCGGCATAGACCGCGTACTCCTCACCCGCTCCGGGATCCGCTTTCGGCGGGTCCTGCGCTGGCAGAATGCCGGTTAAAAGAAGGCAGCCGGCGAGAGCCACCATAGTCTTCATGTTCATTGCGAATCTCATGATCAGTTTTTCCCGTTCTGGAGCTTCGGCCCGAAACGCGCGTGTTCCCTTCCGAGGCTACTTAGCGTCACCTGCCGCGATAGGAGGCTCCGAAACGCGCCCGATGAACAGAATCGAATCCGTAGGCTTATGAACGATCACGAACACAAACGGCTTGTCAGCTCGGAAGGTCACGGGCATGGAAAGACTCTTCGTCTCCATGATGACCGCCGTTGCTGCGGCTGCCTCACTACCCTGTTCGTTTACGTCAATCATCGCCTGGTGGATCACGTGCGAAATGTAGAGATTCGGTTTCCCGGTCATGCCCGAAAAGTCCGCAGCGCTTTCGCTGAATGCATCCGGCATGCCCATCTTTCCGAGTTGTTCTTCAAGGTAGTAGCGTGTTTCGAACTTGTACCGTGGAAGAAAGAGCCTTACCGTGGACGGCACCAGCTGCTTTCGAAGAGCGTTGAGCTTGTCCAGCGAGAGTTCAGCCCCAAGCTTTTCAATGTCGCCCTCCGGAAGGATCACGAGCATTGAAACGTCGTTGCCCGCATACGGCAGTTCGACCATTCTCAGTTCACTGGTCTCGAGAACGGGAAACTTTGCTGACTGCTGCATCATCGCCACGGAGATTACTCTGTCCTGACTCGCGTGGAACGGGGACGGCTTCGTGTCCTCGGGCTTGAACTTCGATATCCAGTCGCCCTTGAAGTAAATGGCGTTGGTCAGAATAAGACGGGTCAAGTCGCCAACGTCGTTTTTGTGTACAAGCTCCTTGATCTTGTCCGCGGTTTTCTCCTCAACCCACTTGTTGATCTTGCCCCGGCTGTCCTCTCTGGCCGCCACGAAATCAACCGTGTTGAAACCTCCGTCGTAGTACTTGCCAACTGTACTCGTGAAGGTGTCTTCGAAATGGTAGTCCTTTTGTCCCCAGAGTGCGTTCGCTACTTCCAGCTTGTAGCCCTTGCCTGGGGCCGCTTTGGTCTTGCCGAGCAACGACGAGAATCCACCGTTCAGATCCTGGCCAGCCGCATTGAAGTGCAGCACATTTGCCATCTGCTTCTGCGTATTGCCGCGGGCTCCTGCATAAGTCATGGCAAGGGCGCTCGAAACACTGAATGGGGAGACGAAGATGTTCTTGCCGTCAGAACCGTGGTCGGAACTGATGCTGTGAAACAGTGAAATCGCAAATTCGTTGTTGCCGTTGACGACCGCTGAATACTCAGTCGCCGCTGCTTTCTGTTGCGCTGCGAGGGAAGGGCCGGACACCGCAATGGCAATGAGCATGATCACTGTTGTTACGTTGAAAGCCATTCTGAATGAGCGCATTCGCGACCTCTCACTGGATTTTCGCTAACCCCGCTTCACCTCAAGAACGTGCAACACAGAGGAACTTGCACGCGAACTTCTTCGTTCTCCCTATCTTTCCCTCGCCGTCACTGTTTCGACTTCTCTGCAATCTCCTTCTGCGTCTCGAGGACGACAATTCGGGCGCTTGCTTCCTTGGCGTCAGCCTCGTTGGGCTTCGTTTCGAGATACAGTTTTATCTGCTGTATCGCCTCGTTGTACCTGCCTTGCATTTCCAATGCACGCGCCAGATTGTAATAGGCATTTCCCCACCACGGCGCGATGCTGACGGCTTTGTCCAGCAGCGCAACGGGAGAGTCCAGCGCCGATGGCGTACTTGCCTGCTTGATCTGGTCCGTGGCGAGAAGGAACAGCTGGCGGGCAGCTTCCGGCACTGCCGGAGCCTCTGGCAGTGCAACAGCTGCCGCGATCACCTTACTTCTGAGAAAGTCGTTTCGAGGATTCTTATCGAAAGCGCTTTTGTAGAAAGCAAAGCGTTCAGCAGGCGGCTTCAGATCAGCCTGCTCCAATTCCTTGTTCCGCTGGACCGCAGCGTCCAGCAGGGCTGCAACTTCCGCCGGCTTGGCCCGATTGGGACAGGTCGTGGCGCTTTGGCCGTCGTTGGCCTTCGCCAGCACGTTAGCCCCGTGATCCAGTAGCGCCTTGACCGTGGCTTCCTTGTCTTTTCCAGACTCATTCGACCACGGGTTTGAGCATGCTGCCGCAATCAGAGGAGTAACGCCCTCTTTGTTGCGAGCATCGACTTGCGCACCTTCTTCTAGCAGCAGCTGCACTACTCCAGCACGCACGCGATACGCCGCCCACAACAATGGACTCGACCCATCCTGCGTGGGCGTCTCAATCTTCGCGCCGCGCTCAATCAGAAGGCGGGCAGCTTCGGTATGTCCACCGTCAGCAGCACTGATAAGCGAGGTCTTGCCGTTCTGTTGAGTGTCGTTGGCGTTTGCTCCCAACTGAAGAAGCAGTCGTACAACATCGGCGCGTCCGGCCGCAGACGCCAGAATCAGCGCCGTCACACCATTCCTTCCCCGGGCCATGGGGTCTGCGCCTTTCTCTCTTAAGAGCTGCAGCGCCTCTATCTTGCCGGACTCGGCGGCCACCATGATCGCCGACTCCCCAGCTCTATTCTCAACATCACGCTTCGCGCCTTTTTGTAGCAGAATATCTATGGTTGCTAGATGACCTTCGCTAGCGGCTGCGTGCAGTGGTCGATAGCCGCGCGGCGATCCCTGAAACTCGATGTTCGCACCCTTCTCCAGCAGTACACGCACCATCTCCGTGTTGCCTTCTTCGGCAGCCGCAAGCAAGGCAGTGGTATTGTACGACCCAGGGTTCTCGATCTTGGCACCCTTTTTCAGCAACAGCTTCACGCTCTCGATCTGCCCGGCCCGTGCGGCGGCAACGAGTGCGGTGTTCCCCTCTCCGTCAGAGCCCTCAATGTCGGCTCCGCGCTTAAGCAGCAACTGAATGGCCTCAAGACGACCGTTTTCGGCAGCGCCGCTGAGTGGAGTGTAGTTGTGAAAGCGACGCGACCATGGCCCTAACTCCTCCCAGAACGAAACCTTGCCATTGACGTTTGCGCCCTGATGGATGAGCTGGGAGATGGCGCTCAAGTTTCCATCCCGCGCCGCCTCGAAAAGCCGTTGGTCCAGATTGTTTTGCGCTGCGGCCAATGCAGGGCAGATGAGGACAACCATCAGCAGTGCCATGGCGAAGTGAAGTCTCTTCATCGTTTCACTCCAGTGACTGCGGGGCCGTGAGTTGCCGGATTGGTAAAGTGTAGTACCGCACCCCTCGCGAACGAAGAAAAACGACGGCACATTCGCTCTCTTGCTATTTACCGAAGTCACACACGGCCGAAGAAAAGCATTGACGCCCTGCTGTTTCGGAACCCTATTATGAGGTGTTCCGCTCAGTTCATGCTTACCGGAGACCCGATATGGAAGTGGCTCTTCGTGTTACTGGTTTCCGTTCACTCTAATCTGCGTTGGCGCTCTCTTAGCGTCAAGTTCCTCGTATGTTGGTTCGAAGGAACGTTGATGAATGCCTCTAAGGGCCGAGGAGGCGAACGTAATACTGACAAGCGCTTCCGCTTTGTTCGGCTGCAACGGCTGTGCAGCTTCTATTCGCTCGGCTGCCCGTTTGGCTATCAAAAGGAAGGTGAGCGAGTTGTACAGCACCCCTGTCGTCATTGCCGAATTGTCACACAGACCGCGTTGAAAAAGCCGCATGGTCCACCTTTGCGAGGCCGCGAAGTTCGGCCCACGTGGCTGCGCCGTCAGCGCCCCTTCAAATATGCGGCCACGGCGCGATACGCTGGAAGCGAGGTAGGATCATTGAGGTTGTTCGAGGCTTGGGGCGTGGACGCGAAGCGCACCAGGACCATGTCGGCGTCCCAGTCCACATAGATCGTCTGCCCGTGCACCCCGCGCGCGGCGATAACGTTGCGGTTGCCGGGATACACCCACCAGAGGGCTGCGTAGCTGCCTCCGACAAGTGCAGGATAGTCCGTGCCAAACTTCTTCGGATCGCCACCCCCGCGGATCGCTCGCACCGCAGCAGCTGGGAAAAGGCGCTGCCCGTTGATCGTCCCTTCGTTCAACATTAAAAGTCCGAGGCGTCCCATGTCGCGCAGGCCAGCGTTCAGGCCGCCTCCCGCAAAAGGCACTCCATCTGCATCAACGGTCATATAGGCGTCCTGCTCCGCTCCCATCGGCCGCCACAGCCGCTCCGAGGCAAGATCCGAGACGGACTGCTTGCTTACGCGAGAAATGATCCAGCCAACCATGTCCGCGTTCGGGGTCTTGTAGTGAAAAGCTTCCCCGTTCCGGCCTTCGGGCTGAACCTGCTCGAGGTACTCCCAATAGCCGTTGGGCCCCTTGTAGCCCGCAGGTTTTGGGAACGGACTGGCGGCGGTCGCGTATTTCCAGACATCCGCCTGCGGGTCACTATAATCCTCCGAGTAACGAATGCCCGTAGTCATGTTCATGACCTCGCGAACAGTGGCGGTGCCAAAAGCGCTCCTGGCGACTTCAGGCACATAGTCGGTTACCGGTGCGTCCGGATTCAGCTTGCCCTCGGCGATCAGAATCTCCGCCAGCAGTCCGGTCAGAGACTTGGTCATCGACATGGCGGCATGTTTGGCGTCCGGATCGAGGCAGCCGAAGTATCGCTCGTACACGACCCGACCTTTATGGATGACCAGTATCCCGTCAGTGTAGTTAGCGAACAGGGATTGCTCCCACGTCATCGACTTGTTGCTGTTGAGAGGCGTGAATGTTAGAGCGTTGATTTCGCGCTCCTCACTCTCAAGTTCCTGCGGTGGCAGATATGCGAGGGGAACAGGGTCCCCAAGTCCTCGACTTATCTCTATCGTTGGGAGCAGCTGACGAAGGTGGCAGACCGACCACCGCAGCCGCGGGAAGCTGAAATACACGGATTCCGGCTGGGTGATCATCCTGTCCTTAGGCGGAGGAAATCCCTGCATCCAGCCCATCACGCGCGGATCCGATTCCTGCGCCGATAAGGGGGGCTTCTGATTGCCGGTTCCGGCGCTGTTCGATTGACCGGCGTCGGTAGTCCCCAGGGCCGCCAGAACTACGGTGACACCGCAGGCCGCCGCGGGCCAAGCCCATCCAGTGATTGACCACAACATTGCGAACTCTCCTTACCAGTTGGGCGCTTTCCGAATAGGATGCTTTGATGCCTGCATCGAAAGGACGTTGTACCGGGGCATTAACACCAGCTAGGTCATCATGCGTCACCGCCGGTTCGCCAAGCACTTGCGTAGTGTTCTGTGCTCGTCCCCACTCTCGCCCCTTCCGAACCGGGTTGATCCGAAACCGGCGCCAGCCGTTTGCAGTCCTGCAGTATCGGTAAAGGGCGGCTTTCACATTGGCCATTCAGAGATTCTCCTTGGGCCAAGTCCACCGCACTAAAACCCGTGCTAAAAGCAAAACGCCTTTGCAAGCTGCTGATTGCAAAGGCGATAACAATTCTGGTGCCGAAGAAGGGATTCAACCGGACCCTTCCCGTATTTCCTTCACTACAAAGCGCTTACAGGCGCAAGTTGTTGATGCAACTACCGTTTAACTATTCTTCCACTCCAGCCGTTTCAAACTGCTTCCAGTCGTTTGCAGCATGAATTGATGGTGAAATTAGTAAAAAAGTAAAAAGCTGAAACGCGCGTCCCAGCCGTTTACTCGGGTGTGTGTTTGTGTCCGAGCGTGTCAGAGTTCCGGAGAGTGCCTCCCTTCAAAAGAGTTCCAGATACAAAAAAGCACGGTATCGTTCATGGGTTTTTGGCTGTGATCTCGAGTGAACGATCACGAGCAGCTGTTATCGACTGCTCACCTCGTTTACACTCCTGCATGATGAATAAGCGCCTCGGATATCCCGCCATTTTCATTGCCATTGCAGTGACGGCGGTTGTGTCCATAGCGTCAAAAAGTGACCGGCGCGATTCAGATGTGCCTTCGACGATCATTTGGGCTTGGGATAGGCCAGAGAACTTGCGCTTCCTGCCGGCACACACGGGAGTTGCATTTCTCGTCGACGCGGTTACAGTTAGGCGCGGCAAGGTTACGGATCGCATGCGCGTGTACCCGGTGCAAGTTCGGCAGGACACGTATCGGATTGCCGTGCTTCGACTAGATACCGATGGGACGCAAATACCGAACTCAGCCACATCGCAGATTGTGCATTCGGTACTGCGGGCGGCTGCGCTGGAACACGTTGACGGTGTTCAGATCGACTTTGATACTCGTCGAAGCGAACGGGAATGGTACCGGAACTTCCTGCGGCAGGTTCGGAACAAACTTGCACCAGACAAGAGACTATCCATCACGGCACTGGCTTCCTGGTGCGAGGGAGATGACTGGCTTTCCGATCTTCCAATCGATGAAGCGGTGCCGATGATTTTTCGACTCGGGCCAGAGCGCAACACCTTCCGCCGCATGATCGCAACGGGCGAACCGTTCCGCGAAGCTCTGTGCAACGAATCCCTGGGGCTATCGACAGACGAGTTGGTTTCTCCTTCGGGCGCCAGACGCGTGTACTGGTTCAGTCCGGTGCCATGGACGCAACAGGAATACAACAAGACCGGAGCTTCAAAGTGAAAAAACGCTATTTCTGGTTTTTCGCTGTTGTCCTTATCTGGATCCTGATCATGCCTGGTAGTGTGTACCCCTGCGGACCGTTCTTCCGGGCAGCGGTCTTTGTAAGCACTCGGCCTGAAAATCCTGTGACTTATGTGGACGGCAACCTGGGCGTCCTGCAACGCACGTATTCGCGTTCGGATCTTTTGGTCGCCTGGAGAGTTTTGACCAAGCAGCCACTCACGGACGTGGAAAAGAAAGCGCTGGCGTCTGGGCCTGGACAGACTGCCCCTTCGTCTTCGTCAGTGCCACAGCCGTCTTGGAGAGACCTGCGGAACACGGTGCCCGGACTCGGGGAACTGAGATTTGTTTCAGATCAAAGGGAACTGAAGGATTACCAGTTTTTCACAAACTGCGGCGACGATGCGTTTATCAACGCCAGGAACACGTTGGCCGCACGCATCGCAACGTATGGGATCTCCAGCGCGGAAGTGAAGGACTGGGCTGCTGCGCAAGATATTGTATTTCAAAACTGCGACAAGGGCTCAGCACTTCCCGCTCCGGCCGCTGCATCGACGCCGGCCCTGTTGCGGGCTGATCGTGGGTACCAGATCGCAGCTGCAAATTTCTATGCGATGAACTACGACGCCTCTGCTGAGCAGTTCATGGCAATCGCCGGCGACAAATCTTCTCCGTGGCGCAAGTACGGAGTTTTTCTGGCTGCCCGCTCATTTATAAGGAAAGCCACAGTCGGCCCACTGCGGCTGGAAAATCCTGAACAGACCCCGCCGGATGCATCACTGAAACGCGCAGAGGAACTCCTCGCACAGGTCCTCAGAGACCCGTCGGCCCAGGAGTTGCATGCAAGCGCAAGACGGCTGCAGTCCTTTGTTGCATTGCATCTTCATCCCCACGAGCAGCTGAGAATGCTTTCAGCTACGTTGTCCAAGCCTTCCAGGGATCCGAATTTCAAGCAGCAGGTGACTGATTATCTCTATCTGATGGCGCAAGCGGGTGCAAAAGATGAGATGGGCGAATGGATTGACTATGTGCGCGAGGGATCGTCTGAAGAAGATAAGGTTCTGGCCCGCTGGAAGCAAAACCCGAACGAATTGCCATGGCTGATCGCGGCGCTTATGTCGGCGTCCCAAAAGTCCGCCGACAACAATGCGCTCATCGACGCGGCATTGAAGGTCCCTGCCAATTCTCCCGCATACCCAAGCGCTCGATACCATGCGGCGAGGCTGCTATTAACAAAGGGAGACCTCGCCGCGGCTCGTCAGCTTATCGATGCTTACCTTGCCAAGGCACCGAAAGACCTGCCCCACTCTGCAGTGAACGCATTTATGATCTTGCGCGGAGAGGCAGCTTCAGATGTTGCGGATTTCGCCCATTTCGCCGTCCTCATGCCCGTTTCCGAAGACTGGGATTATGGCAGCGATGGTGGACCTGAAGGACTTTGTAGCGCTAAGACGAAATGCACGCCAATGATTCCAGCCACCGTTGGCGACGCTCTCAACCACATGCCGGCAAGTATGCTGGTCCGGATAGCGCAAAATAGCGATGCTCCCTTTCCACTGCGACGTGGTGCAGCCCTCGTTGCTTTTGAGCGCGGAATACTCCTGCAGGACTTCCAGGTGGCCGACAACGCTGCCCACGCTGCCACCGAGTTGAGCCCGGCAGATGCTGCCGACCTCGCCGACTACATGCGGTCTCAAGGAAAGGAGCAAAAACAGTTTGTCGCCGCGGTTGTAATGCTGCGGTGGCCAGGCGCCGCGCCAGCATTCCTCACCGACACTATACGTGACGAACCCATGCGAAAGATCGATAACTTTCGTCGCAACTGGTGGTGCGACAGCCTCTTCAGCGCACGAAAGCAAGCTGCCACGCCTGGGGCAAAGGTTGAGAAAATTGCATACCCGAAGTTCCTGACACTCGAGGAGCGCGCCGGAGTAGAGCACGAGAGTGAGAAGCTTCAAAGCATTGATAGCGCCCCCAACTACCTTGGACGGATGGTGACGAGTTGGGCCCGTTCCCATCAGGATGATGCCAGGGTTCCAGAAGCCCTTTACCTAGTCGTCAGGTCAACACGATATGGGTGCACCGATGAAGATAGCGGAACCGTGTCCAAAACCGCATTCGATATGCTGCACAAGAATTATCCGAACAACGAGTGGACCAGGAAGACTCCATACTACTTCAAGGATTAGAATGCCCTAGCAAGTTCGCGGGCTGATGGAAAGATGTCATTGCGACCTTCGAACTACAAGAAGACAACGCAGCACTGTAGGCAGAGTCTGGTCGCACGATATACGGCACGTGCGCCCCGGTTTCGTTTGCGTGCGCAGCGCTCGGCATTTGAGTTGTCCGTTTCCGACAAAGCAATCGGCGATTAGGCCTTCCTTTGTCTTTGGATCGGGCTGATCAAACACGAAATTGCCCAGCGAAAAGAAAACGGGCCTACCGGCGACGCACTGCGGAGCTTGAATGACGTGCGGATGATGTCCTAAGACTAGGTCCGCACCGTTCTTGATGAGCCACGCCGCTTGTTCGCGTTGTGCTGGGCTCGGAAACTGCATCATCTCATTGCCCCAATGAATGGAAACGATCACTGCGTCCGCACGTGACTTCGCCAGGCGAAGTTTGTTTTGGAGTTCAGCGGAAGGTATTTGTTGCCGCCGGCCGTCTGCAGCCCGAACCAGATTCACGGCGATCAGTGCTATCTCGATGTTGTTGAGCTGAACGAATTGCGGCGAGGTGTCGAAATCTACTGCTGACAAGCCGACCTTCCGGAAAGTCTGGCGGCTCTGCTCACGTCCTTGATCCCCGACATCTTGAGTGTGGTTGTTTTCTATCGTGACCGCACGAAAACCAGCTGTGGCGAGTACCTGGGCACCTGTTGCAGGCGTTGCAAGGCAAATGCGTTGAGTCTTGATACAGTCCTTTGGGTCGCCGATTGCGCCCTCAAGGTTTCCGCCAACCCAGTCGGCCTTTTGAAAGAGCTCCTGAAAACTCTTTCTCCATGGAGAACCAATGCGCTGTTTCAAGTCGACGTCTGCGTTTCGGGACAGAAGAATATCCCCGGCGAACAACAGACGGGCGTAAGCCTTCGGTGGCATCTGGCCACCAGTGGACATAGCTGCCAGCACGGTCAGCACGACTGCCATAGCCGTCTTTTTAAACGCATTGAGAACCATGGAAATGAGCTACTATGTTAAGCCGAAACAAACCCCGATAGCAGTTGAAGTTTGAATATCAGCGCGACTTGATGCGTCTTTCGCCGATATCGCGCGCAATTAGAGGAGTGGTGCGGGATGAAGAACCGAAAAGCTCTTTATCTTGTTGTTTCTTTACTTTGCGTGTTGGTTATCGCAGGAACCCTGGCTTACATGGCGAGAGCTAAGTCCAGTCCATTCAATCTTCATGCTATCGCTCAGAAGAATGCGCAACCCTCGACGCAAGACACCGCACCCCGTTCTGCGGCAGCAACACTTCCAGCCACTTTCCTGGGAACCCTTCAACCGGGAGGGAGTGCCGAATCGGCGGACCGTGAACGGACGTACGTCGTCTCCTATCAAGTTGCGTTCTTCCGGAAGTCTGCCTCGGAGAAGTCGCCTGAAGAAGGTATGAGCTATGAACAACTCCAGCAGCGAGACATGGAGGCGATGCCGCCTTACGTGTACTACGGCGAGGATATCGTGGGGAAATACGATCCCGCGCACCCGGAGAGCATAGCGGTACGAACAACTATCGATGGCAAAGAGGTGAAGGGGTATATCGACTCGGCGAAACTCTGGCTTGAACCTGTGCTGAAACGGGCTGAGAGCAATCGTTACATGGCGCTCAGAGACGGCACCTCGATTTACGTGGTTCCGGATCCCTCCAGTCCTCCCGCTCTGACCATAATGCAGGGTGAGGTTTTAGACATTGTCGGAAGAATCGATTTCCAGGGCAAGACCTGGATCAAAGCTCAATTCAATCCTAAGGATCGGGCGCGCTTTGGATACATAGCAAGCACGGATCTAAAGGCACTGACGCTTTCAACCGTCAATCAGTCGGCCTTGAGTCTGGAAGAAGTGCCGCGCGGAATGAGGAATTCCAAGCTGGTATTTGGGGATTCAGACCGTCAAAAACTAACACAGAACGGCTTCTACATCGAGCCTGTGCCTCCTATTGATGATCTTTATGTGGATGACATGGCCGATTCGTACCAGAGGGGCGATCCACAAGTGTTCGTTACCTCTGACCTCTACCTTCATTCATTCCACTTGATCTTCGATCGCATGTTGCAGGATTTGGAGGAGAAGAAGTTCTTCCCGGTCGTGTCCAAGATGGCGGCCAATCTGACTATAGCCACGGAGGCCGAGCTCAGGAATGCACCCGCGTCGGCACCTCAGCTGCGCGATGCTCTGCACTACGACCTCCTGTACTTCTCGGTTGCGGCCCGGCTTTTTGATCCTAGTTATGCAGTTCCTGAAGCGGTCAAGTCAGAAGCCGATGCGCTTGTTCCCCTCATTGAGGCTGGGGGAGGCCAACTGGCGCAAACAGGTAACCTGGCAGATTTTTCGCAAGAAGATTTCACGCAGTACAAAGTTCGCGGTCATTACGAGAAGAACGATACTCTCAAACGATATTTTCGGGGAATGATGTGGTTTGGACGGCGAACTTTCCTGATCTCAAAAGACAAGGAAACGCTCGCAGCCATCCTGGTGCCCTCCCTAGTCGAGAAGGCACAGGAACAACGGAATTTCCAGACACTGGACGCGCTGATCACGTACCTGATCGGTCGACAAGACAAATACACCTTTGCCGGATACCGCGGCATCAATCGAAAGATCTTTGGCAGCGAAGCTCCTACCGCCCAGCAGCTCACAACGCGGTTAGACGAACACATCGGCAGGTTCAGGGAAACTGCCGTGAAAGAACTTCCTTCGCCGCAGATCGTCTCGGTCGCAACCGGCCCCGGTCTCACACAAGAAGAACGGCTGCAAAAAACCGCTGGGTTCAAGTTCCTCGGCCAACGATACGTGCTTGACGCGTTCATTCTCAATCAACTGACATCGCCTAACGTCGGCAGCGACAGCAATCCACGTAATCTTCCATCGGCGCTCGATGTAATGATGATCCTCGGTTCAAAACCTGCGACGGAGATACAGAAAGACGCTCAGAAGCAGCATGGATGGGTCAATTACGATCAACAGACGATCAAGCTAAAGAGAGCAGCCGAAGAGCAGCTATCAAAACGGGCCACATTCTATGAAGAGTGGCTATTCGCAGTGAAAGCGCTCTTCCAGGATACGGGCACTAGGCAGTTCTTTGCCCTAGGCGAACCTTGGCAATATAAGAACTTGAACGCGGGCCTCGCGTCGTGGACCGAGTTGAAACATGACACGATCCTGTATGCCGAACAGTCGGCTGCTGAAATGGGGGAGGGCGGCGAGTTCGAGATACCGCCGTTTGAGGCGCCGGGACCAAAGGGCTACGTAGAGCCCAACCCTACTTTCTTTGCACAAGTCACAAGAGCCGTTGACCAGATGCTTGCTCAACTGAAGAACGCCAACCTCGCGACCGATGAATACGTGGACAAGTTCACCACCCTCAGGGAGCTCGCTCATCGTGCCGAAATCATCGCAAGGAAGGAAGTGGCAGGTGAGGCAATCAGCGCAGACGATTACGAGTGGATAGCCAACATCCGCTATGCATTCGATAGGACTCTCTTATTGCCTCGCGACGTCGACTCAATTCCAGATAGTTCTTATCTGCAGATGGCCCTGGTTGCCGACGTTGCAACAGACGGCATTAACAGTCGCGTTCTCGAAGAGGGGATCGGTACGCCACAGAGGATCGTTGTGGTTGCGAAAGATGCGTTCGGCGGCACAAGACTTACCGTGGGATACGTCTATTCGTGGTTGGAGTTTGAATCCGGAAATCGCTGGAGCGATTCAGAGTGGAAGAAGGTCATCTACGGAAAAGACGAGAAGAGTAAGGCGGAGCACGGAATCAGGCCGCCCGCATGGTATTCCAAGTTTCTTAAGAACTGAGACATCTTGATGCGACTGGGCTTTGGAGTTCTCTTATGTTGGATCGTGTCGCTCGCGCCGGCCTCGGCTCGAACGTATCACTATTCTTCGTGGAGCGATAACGCGAAGCCCTACATCCAAGCGATCGAAGAATCACGCCAAGGCCCAACTCGAGGGCCAGCGCCAAGTGTGAATGTTCGGGCGGGTATTGTCACGCACCACTTCCTTGCAAGCGGATTGATGGTCAGGTTTTTCGAATCACTGCGCGCTGGCGCTTCTCCGGACACCATCATCCTGATGGGGCCGAATCACTTTCACCACGGTAACCAGAAGATCAGTCTTTCTTCATTACCCTGGAAGACGCCTTTCGGGGTTGTTGAAGCGGATCCAGAGATCACTCGAACGATCGAGGCCGCAACACACACCTCTGAGGATCCTGAAGCCTTTACAGGCGAGCATTCCGTCGGCGTACTCATGCCCCTGCTTAGGTACTACTTCCCTCGGGCTCGTGTTGTACCTCTTCTGATCGATTCCAGGGCCGAAGATTATCAGCTTAAGGCACTACAAAACGTGCTGGATCGTTCTCTGGCTGACCCCAAAGTCCTCGTATTACTGAGCATGGATTTCTCGCACGATTCCACCGCTGAGATCGCAGACACGCGAGACAAGAAAGCAGAACAGGTAATTCTCTCCTTGAACCAAGGCGGAGTTGGCGGGCTTGATGTGGATTGTCGCAAAGGGCTATGGGTACTGCTGTCTGCAGTAAGACATTTAGGAGAAGTGAAGATTAGGGTCCTGGAACATACCAGTTCTGCTTATCTTTCTCACAATCCCGGACAATCAAATGCGACTAGCTATTTCACGGTGCTCTTTACTAGACCCACACGCAAGGCACGGCCTCCCTCACCTTGAGTAAACGCTGTTTTCGCCGTCCAGCTGTACTGATCTCCTATCGAGCCCGCAAAACAAGCGGACCGCCAATCTGGCTAAGCGTAACCCCGGCCGATGCTCTGGCCGGGTTGTTTTAGTTGAGTTCAACGCGTTCCAGTTCGCGGATGTAATCGACGATGGATTCGCTCCACCCATCGATGTGCGTCCACTTGCCGTAGCTGATACCGTTCTTGTAGCTGGCCACGTTGATCACATATCCCTTGCCGCGGGGCGCGGGAACCTGATCGTGCGCCTGCTCGTCGGTGATGGCGATCAGGCGATCGTAGCTTCCTTCGACAGCCTTAATCGCCGCACCGAGATAGGTCCCGTTGTGGCGCTGGCTGCCGTCGATCGCGTCGCGCAACGCGAATCCTCGACGGGCAGGGATCCGCTTCACGTTGTCGGAGAAGCTGTAGACCTCGACGTCCTCGCAGATATCGCGCAGCAAGATTGCGAGTCCGTAGGCGGCGTCGGTACGAAGCATCTCAGAACGGCGAGACAACTGCGCGATCATGCTGCCGGAGATGTCCACCAACAACACGGTCTTGCCCTTCAGCTTTTCCTTGCCAGCAACGCAGCCGAACATCGCCTGCTCAAGTGCCTCTTCCCAGTGCGGCGCATAACGCGCGGCAGCGATGAAGCGGAACGGCAACACGCGGTCGGTCTTCATACGCTGCAAGGCCTCGAGCACGAGCCCCTCGCTGACGCCCGCTTCCTTCATATTGCGAAGGTTACGGAGCAGGGCGAGAGCACCGAGCTTGCGCTCAGAGAGCAATCGCTCCCAGGCTTCGCGCTTGTCGGCGCCCGCAGAGAGCGCAACCTCCCAGGTGTCGGGACTCACGAGTTCGCCAGCGATCAGGCGCTTCCAGAGCGCGGCCTGCGCCTCGTCGCGAGGCTTGGCGTGCGAGAGGAAGAGTACGTCACGCAGACGAACGATGCCGGCGCGGTCGTACTTCGCCAGCGCGTACTCGTCGAATTTGAGAAAAGCCGCAGCCAGACCCTTCTTCACCTGTCCGGAGAGCGGAGCGCGTCCGTCCTTCCAGTAGATCGCGACGAACTCGGCGAGTTCGTCGGCACGCTGGATGACGCGCTCGAGCGTCTCCGAGACGAGCGCACGGTGCGTCTTGTGCCGCGCCATCTCGCGAACTAGCAACAGCGGCACGTGACGCAGTTTCATGCGCTCGCGAGCTTCAACTGCAAGCTCAGCCACTCGCGCTGCTTCCACCTTGGGCACCAGTTCGGCAATACGTCCGGCGATTTCAACGCCGTCCTCGTAGAACTGGTTCTCCCAGAGCAGGCAGGCAAACACCGAACGACGCAGCTGCATTTCCGGACTGATTCGGCGCGCGGGTGCGCCCTCGTGCGTGCGAGGGCAGAGCGCCAGATGTCCGAGCTTCAACAGATTGAGTCGGGCCATGGTCGGCCTCCTTTCAAATTCCCGCCGGGGAATAAACGTGACGGAAGTTGTTTGTCTGAGCTACGTGCTTACGCACGGCTGGATTTGAACCAGCGACCACGCCTCTCGGCGGTGCTCTACCGATGTATCCGTCATCTGCGCCACCGGCGGATGGTTATGCCCGGATCCTTTCGACCCGAGCTGTTTCAAGTACTTCCAAGCGTTGCCCTTCTTGCTCGCGACTCAACAGCAGGCCCTGGAATTGCGCCATCGTCTCGGCGAAATGCAATCGCGCAAATTCCCTCGCCTCGCTCTTGCCAGCTTCGGGAAAGAACCTGAGAAACAGTTCAACCTTCTGTGACTCAGCGGCTTCGCCCAGGAACAGCTTGTAATCAATACGCCCCGGTCGCAGCAGCGCCGGATCGAGTACGTCAATCTGGTTGGTCGTCATCACGAAGAGAACATTCTCAGGTGCGTGAAAACCATCCAGTACGTTCAGCAAGCCGGAAAGCGTGACACCGAAGCGATCCGTCGTTTCGTTATTCTCGCAACCGGCCATCGGCTTGACCGCACACGCGTCGTGCGCAGACCGCCGGTTGCCGGCCTTCATGCAGTCGATATCCTCGAACAGGATCACCGAGTTCTCCGGAACTTGATTGATCGCCGCCTTCAACGTGCGATCGTTGAATTCCGTCAGGTTGACCGCGTAGATCGACATGCCGAACCGCGCTGCCAATCCAGAAACCAGCGATGTCTTGCCCGTTCCCGGAGGACCGTACAGCAGATAACCGCGGTGATACGGCACTCCCAGTCGCCGGTACCGCTGCCGTGACGCCATGAAGTTCTCGACGTCCTGCAGCAAGGCTTCCTTTTCGCCGGACTTCAGAACGACCGAGTCCAGCAAGCGCGGAATGTAGGCCTGAACGCAGCTCCACCCGTCGTCGTAGACGTAGAGGAATGAAGCCATCTTCGTTCGCTGCCTGTGGCACTCCCCAATGTCCTCCACGAACTTCTGGAGGAATTTGCGATCCCTGCCAAGCGTCCTGAACGTGAGGGACTCCGTTCTGCGCTGAGTCCATCCAGCGGCTTTCTTGTCCTCACTGCGATAAAACCAGACAAGGAACGGGCGCCCACGGTACCAGAACCAATGGCGGCCGGGTGCGGGAATCAGCGACAACTCTTCATTTCGAAGAGTGGTGTCCAGATCCACGCGGCGAATACGGTTCACAAACTCCTGTTCCAGAAACCATTCCTTCACCCACACGAACGCAGCATCGTCATCCTTGACGGTGACCATCATCGTCGTCTGGGCGACCAGCCATCCCCAGAATCGCTCCGGTATCTGCCGCAGGTAGACACCGATTCCACCGATGACCATCAGCAGCATTCCACCCGCAGCGAACTGGTTCTGCCCATTGAATATATGTCTCAAAATTTCCAACATCTTTCGCTTTTCTAACCGGCGCTGGCCGGAAGTCTGATTCGGTCGGGGAACAAGCGACGACGGCACGTAGGTGCTCTATCCACTGAGCTACGGAACATCGTTCCGGCAGGATTCGAACCTGCGTCCACCCGCTCCTGAAGCGAAGTAACCGTTGTCTACGCCACCGACCGAAAACTCTAATGTCCGGCACGCCAAGAAACAGCTTCGCCGGGGAACAAGCGAGAACAGCGTCGGCTTCTTAAAAGGAAGTAGCTGTTCTCTGCGCCACCGGCGCTACTGACTCGCGTAGTGATCGACCGCACGAGTCAGCAGCTGGTCAGGGAATATTCGCGTGCGGCAAACGAGGATTCGAACCTCACCCTTGCGGGCCCCACCGAAGAAGTATCCGCACACTGCGCCACTGACCAAGTTTAGCGCTGGGGGAATGAGCGAAAACAGCGACGCGTCGATTCACAGTCGAAGTAGCTGTTTTCTTCGCCACCCAGCAAATTCAAATTGGCGTGCGATTGCGTAGGATCTAAGCGCCGGAAGGTTAGCTGAATAGGAAATACCACGCCCGGCGACAATCGCAGCCTTCTATCGGCAGCGAATGCCTACGCATCGAGATTTGCGTTTTTACAGTCATACGGGCGTTCTCCTACGCGGGCGATAGAAT
Source organism: Acidobacteriota bacterium (assembly GCA_023410055.1). Lineage (GTDB taxonomy): Bacteria > Acidobacteriota > Terriglobia > Terriglobales > Acidobacteriaceae > JAEZPW01. The sequence goes on along the minus strand of JAEYQK010000037.1, from coordinate 84,650 downwards.
GCCATGAAACGCTGAAACTTTGCAAGCCCCTCTTACAAGAAAATTACAAACTTCGTTTCATCTCACTCCGCGCGCCAGCTCCTCGCAATCGCATTACGATATTTCTCCATGCGATGTTCTAGTTGCTCCTTAGCTGGACCAGCTTGCATCCAGGCTGGTCTGTGATCGCGAAATCAATCGGCAAGAACTGCCGTATGACACGCATATTTGTCTCTGCATGCAAACTCAACTTCTCCGCGGTGAACGAGCCACTGCCGGCAAGCGCAATCGGCAACAACAGTTGGTCCGTGAGGTGCTCATCGGCGACAGCCGTCGATGCCAAGTACGCCTGCGCCTGATCGATTGCCTCGTGCGCGACCTTCTCGGCGGTTGCGCCCAGCCGTCCGAAGGCAGTGAAGACGATGGTCACGCTGGCGTCGCCGATCTCGATCGTCACCACATTGCCAGGACTCGCCGCGTTTTTCGTCTCCTCGATGCCCAACTGCTCAGCAGGCCAGCCCATCGTCCGACCAACCGTCTCGATCTCGCGCTGCGGAATGTGTCGCGGCAGATTCGCAGTCTTCGCGACGCAACGCGGCAATACAATTTCTCCGCGCTCGCCCAGATGCAACGGTGTAAGCGAATTGCACGGCTGAATCGTTGCCGTGATCTTGCCTCCACCAGCCGGATAGAATCCGTAGCGATTCAACTGTAATTCGACCTTCGGTCCCATCCGGTTCACCAGCGGCGCGAACGTCTTCTCCAGGAAGTCGTAAGGCGGAGCCATCGTGTTGTGTGTTCCACCTTCGATCACGACTTCGCTCGGCTCGGACGCAAGCATCAGTGCCGGCAAGATCGTCTGCAATACCAGCGTTGTGCTTCCGGCCGTGCCGATCGTGAAGTGATACTGACCGCCCTTCACCTTGCCTGGAACGAACGTCAGCGCCGATGAACCGAGTTGTGCGCCTTCGACTTGGGCGCCGCCGATCTTCGTAGCCGCTTCAACTGCCGTGAGGTGCTGGCGCAACAGGCCCGGCTTCTGGCGGTTCGCACGGATCTTTTCGATCGTGAACGGCTTTCCGGTCGCAAGTGAGAGGCTGAGCGACGTCCTTAATATTTGTCCGCCGCCCTCGCCCACCGATCCGTCGATGCGAATCATTGTTTGCTCCCTAGCCGCTACTGCTTTGCTATGTGACACTGGTTTATCCTTTCACGCACACGACCTGGCGCAGCGTGTGAACGATCTCCACCAAGTCCGCCTGCGCTGCCATCACGTCGTCGATCGGCTTGTACGCAGCCGGAGTCTCGTCAATCACGTCGGCATCCTTGCGGCACTCGATCCCTGCCGTCATGCGTACGTGATCCTCAATCGTGAATCGCTTCTTCGCCTCGTTGCGGGACATCGCGCGTCCGGCACCGTGGCTGCAACTGCAAAAGCTATCCGCGTTTCCCTTGCCGCGAACAATGTAAGAACGCGCACCCATGCTGCCCGGGATGATGCCCATGTCGCCCTCTCGAGCGCGGACCGCACCCTTGCGGGTCACCAGCACGTTCTCGCCAAAGTGCGACTCGCGAGCGACGTAGTTGTGGTGGCAGTTGATGCTCTTCAACTCCGCCGTAAACGTAGGCACCACACCGGAATTGCGAACTGCATTCACGATTGCCTGCATCATCAGGTCGCGATTCCAGCGCGCGAAATCCTGCGCCCAGCTGACGGCTTCGACGTAGTCGTCAAAGTGCTCCGTGTGCTCAGGGAAGTACGCCAAGTCCTGGTCCGGCAGGTTGATGAAGAACCTCTTCATGTCCTTCTTCGCTAAATCGATGAAGTACGTTCCCATGCGATTGCCCACGCCGCGAGATCCGCTGTGCAACATGAACCAGACATTCTCGCTTTCATCCAAGCAGACTTCGATGAAGTGGTTGCCGGTGCCCAGCGTTCCAAGGTGATTCGCGTGGTTTCCGCGGTCCAACTTCGGGTGCTTTGCCAGGATCGCATCGTAACGCGGCTTCAATTCCGCCCACGCAGCCTGGCTTGCAGCCGGGATGTCGCCCCACGCGCCGCGATCACCTGCGCCACCGTGATTCGTTCGTCCGTGTGGGACGGCCACCTCGATCGCCTCACGGATAGCGTGCAGGTTGTCCGGCAAATCACGTGCGTTCAGTGACGTCTCAACAGCCATCATTCCGCAGCCGATATCAACACCTACTGCGGCAGGAATGATTGCGCCCCTGGTCGGAATCACGCTGCCCACGGTCGCGCCGATTCCCCAGTGAACGTCCGGCATGGCAGCGATCCAGCGGAACACGAACGGCAACTGCGCCACATTCAGCAACTGCTTCTTGGCTTCATCCTCCAACTGCACGCCATTCGTCCACGCCTTAATGGGCACGCCCTGCTCCGGGCTGAACACGTTGTAGCTTTCGCCTGCCATTGTCTCTTTCTCCTCTCAACTGCCCTTACATAAAGCAACACGTGTGCCATAGTGTCGAAAGCGAGTAACTGATTGTAGTAGCAAGGGTTAGCAGGTGCTAAGCACAAAAACAAAACTGACTCAACGATACTATGGTATAAATCTGTATCGTGAAGGATAAGACCACAGTTGTTATCGGTCTCCTCGGTACGACGCTCGATGTCGGCAAACAAGCGGATCGATGGCAGAACTGGCGTCCGACTGTTTCCATTTGCCGCCAGCCCGATTTCGTCGTACGGCGCCTCGAACTGCTGCACGACAAGCGACACGTAAACACCGCGAACATCGTTTTGAAGGACATCCAGACGGTTTCGCCCGAGACCGAGGTCCGCCTGCATGAAATCGAGTTCGGGGATCCATGGGATTTCGAGAAGGTCTATGAAGCGCTGTTTCAGTTTGCGCGGGCCTACACGTTCGATACGGAGGCTGAAGACTACCTCATTCACATCACGACTGGCACGCACGTCGCACAGATATGCCTATACTTGCTGACGGAATCGCATTACATGCCAGGACGCCTGTTGCAGTCTTCGCCGGAGCGCGACCGCAGCGCACCGGGAACGATCACCATCATCGATCTTGACCTCTCGAAGTACGATCGAATCGCGTCTCGTTTTCAGCAAGAGCAGCGGGAAGGTGTCTCCTATCTCAAGGGTGGTATCGAGACGCGCAATGAATCGTTCAACCGCCTAATTGATCGCATCGAGCAAGTTGCAATCTCAACTCGCGATCCGTTGCTGCTGATGGGACCAACTGGTGCAGGCAAGTCCTTGTTGGCCAAGAGAATCTATGAACTAAAAAAGGCCCGTCGAGCAGTAGAAGGCGCGTTCGTCGATGTAAACTGCGCTACTCTGCGGGGCGATGCGGCGATGTCCGCGCTTTTCGGCCATGTGAAAGGTGCCTTCACTGGAGCTCAGAAAGACAGAGCGGGATTGCTTCGCGTCGCCGATCGCGGGGTGCTCTTCCTGGATGAAATCGGAGAACTCGGGCTCGACGAACAGGCGATGCTGTTGCGCGCTCTGGAAGAAAAGACCTTTCTTCCCTTGGGATCTGACGAAGAAGCGCATAGCGATTTCCAGTTGATCGCCGGCACGAACCGAGACCTGTGGGCTGCGGTCCGCGAGCGACGGTTCCGGGAAGATCTGTTAGCTCGAATCAATCTTTGGACGTTCACATTGCCGGCCCTGCGGCAACGTCCGGAAGACATCGAGCCGAACTTGCGGTTTGAACTGGATCAGTTCGCTCAACGCACAGGTCGGCAGATTACGTTCAACAAAGAGGCACGAGATAAGTTCCTCGATTTCGCGCTGTTGCCCGCAGCAGAGTGGAACGGCAACTTCCGTGACCTGAATGCGGCCGTTGCACGGATGGCTGCACTCGCTCCCGGTGGTCGTATCACTGTGAACGAAGTGGAAGAGGAGATTGCACGCCTCAAAAACGCATGGAGAACGAGCACCGAATCACTTTCCGATAATTTGCTTGAGACATTGCTGAGTGAAAAGCAATTGGATGAACTCGATCTGTTTGACCGAGTCCAGTTGGCGCACGTTGTGAGCGTGTGCTCGCGCAGCCGCACACTCTCCGACGCTGGACGTACTCTCTTCGGGGCCTCACGCAACCGAAGAACATCGACCAACGACGCGGATCGGCTTCGCAAATATCTAGCGCGCTACGGCCTCGAGTGGGCGCAAGTTAACGGCCGCCTCTAGACGGCGTTTGTGATCTCCACCCGCGTGTTCTGCCTCTCAGCATTTCCGCGGGGGTGGGATTGATCGACCAGAATTGAAGCCAAGAAATAGTAAAAAGAAGACGTGAGGTTCGCTGTAAGCTCTTGAAAATAGAGGTGTGGTGCCGAAGAATAAGAGCGAAAACAGGGAATGCTGCGCGTAAACGGTTGATTGTAGGAACAATATCAATTACTTGGTGCCGAAGAAGGGACTCGAACCCCCACGACCTTGCGGTCACATGGACCTGAACCATGCGCGTCTGCCAGTTCCGCCACTTCGGCTTGTTGTGGCGCAGATTGACTGCGTTGGCATTTACAGTTTTATCAGCAGGGTTGCTCTGTGTCAAACTGTAGGCGCTTCAGAACAGCATGAAAATGCTGCATTTAGTTTCGGCTATGCGAGCGTAAACGTAAGTCGGAAACAACGTTTCATCAGGGAAATGGCTCAAATTGAGGTGAATGGAACGTTAGCAGGCCGAACCAGAGTGGTTGATCGGCAAAAAAAGGACTTTGGGCGAACGCAAGGAGGAACTTACAATCCCCAAGGAGCATCTGATGTCTGCAATTACAGGAACAGGTTCAGCACTCATGCAATCTGAAACAAACACGAAGCTGCGTGCGCTCGCGCACGATCTGAGCAATTCGATTGAAACCATCATGCAGGCTTCGTACCTGCTTGCGCAGGCACAGCTGGACGAAAACTCCAAAAAGTGGCTTGAACTCATCGACAATGCTACTCGCGACGCCGCACGTATCAATCGCGACATTCGCGAGATATTGCGCGCTGAAGGTGCAAAGACGGAGTAGGTCCCGACGAGTTTGCTCGCGGTCAGGCTGCGCGCAACTCGGATCTACCCTTCGGAGTCAGCGCCCGCAAATAGTCCAAGGCGACGTGGTAGCCTTCTATCGTGCCGACATCCATGTAGTTCTCTCCACTGTATGTCCCCCGAACCACGTTTCCCGCTTCGATGAATGCGTTCAACAGATCGCCGAGAAACTTGTCCTCTCGATGGCGAGATTCCCACAGCAACTTGAGCGCATGAAATGCCGGCCCCCTTGCCGTCACGGCACCCCATATCCAATGTGATTGCGCCCTCGGTTTCTTCACCTCTACTCGCGTAACGTATCCGAAGCTGTCGCACACCACGGCGTCGAATGGCGAGGGATCGACAACGGGAAACAGGACGAGGTTGATTCCCATCAGCGCTTCCATAGCGGGAAGAAAAGCGTTTTCCGGGAACCAGATTGTGTCGGGCAAGCCGACTAGAATGCGCTCGGTGCCGTGCGTAAAGGGCTCAGCCAGAAAGATAGCGTCGCACAATCCTCGCGGTTCTTTCTGCACGACATAGAAGAACTCCGCAGCGTACTCTCGCTCCGCAAAGTAGCGGATGATGTCAGTCTTCTCCGGCGAAATCACCATACAGATTTGTGTGACTCCGACGGCAATCATCCGTTCTACGAGATATTCCGACACGGCCTTCGGGCGCTCGATGCCGTCAATCCGTCTCGACCCGACGGGTAACAACTCCTTCGAGCAGCCAAGCGGCTGAATTCGCTGTCCTTCTCCCGCAGCAGGGATTATTCCGATCATGAGTTCACCTCAGCCCTGTCCAGGTTCACGTTGCCACTTCGACTTCGTCGTTGCGAAGACACTAGATGCCCAGCCTCGTCAATGAAGGACAGTAACTGGGAAGCGCGCACGTCCCCCGTATGCTCGGAAAGGACACGCTGGCGAGCACGATCCGCCATCCTTGCAAGATCGGCTTCCGCAAGATGTAACACCGAAGCCACTTCGAGTCCTGTCTCGACAACATGGATCTCGTCTCGCGCAAAGAACGTATCCAGTCCCTCAAACCAGTCAGACACAATCGGCGTTCCACATGCCGCGGCCTCGAAGAATCGTCCTGATGGGCAATACCCGCCGCGGGCCATCCCCTCGCGAGTGATATTCAGTGTTGCACGCGAGGACGAATAGAATGCCGGATGATTTGCCGGGGCGATGTGATCGAACCGTTTTACGTTGACTGGCCAGGTCCAGGACTTTGGGTAGAGCGATCCAGCGAGTATGAACGACGAATCGGGCGTCAGACGCGCAGTCTCAACAAACAGAGCATCAAGCTTTGCCTGACGATCAGACGCGTAGGTTCCCATATAGCTGAGGTCGCAGCGGTATTCGTCTCGCGCACGAACCCGTACGTGAACGTCGGGATCGACGCACCCGTACAGCGGCCGCGCCAGCCGCACCTTCCACTCGCACTCAAGTTCGTCGAGAATTGCTCCGCCAGTAAAGGAAAGGTACAGATCGAACGCGCTCATCTGGTCGCGGCGAAGGTACTCCAGATCTTGCGCTCTCAGGTTTTCGATTGTAATTGGCGTATCGAGATCGTAGAAGATCTTGATCGGATGCCCCAGCGAGAGTATTTCGTCCGCAATCAGCGCGCCTTCCGGGCAGTAGCTCCCCACAATGACAACGTCCGAATCCGCCGCCGTCGTCAGCGCTTGTTTACGCACGTCGTCCCAGGAGCTATATAGCACAAGGTCGCAGTAACCGCAGCGGTTGAAGTCGCGTCGCCAGTAGTAGTATTCGACGTCTTTTTCAAAGAATGTAACTTGGTGCCCGAGACGATGCAGTGCCCGAATAATTGCTCGGTAAGGAGTGGCGTGGCCATTGCCCCACGAAGATGAAATCGTCAGCCCAAAGAAGGTGATCTTCAAGATCGACATCCAGCAGCAGAGTTGTACTCACGAGTACTCACAATCAGATGGCTGGAACCGTTGGACTGTTGCCGTGCAGATCAGTTCCCGGAGATACCGAATATTGCGCCGACGTACTGGTATCTCTTTTGTTTATCTACCCATACCTTCCGTGCTGGCGCATGCTGCGGGGTTGGAATCTAGCAAGGCCCCCCTGCACTCCAAGGGAAGGCGACTTGGCTATCAACAACACGGCCCGGGCTTGTGACCCGGGCCTGCTTGGTATGTCTGTGATTCTGCTTACCAGACGACGCACTTGTTGTCGCTGACCATCGGTTGTCCGGCTTTGCAGTTGAACGCTTTCTGGAAGCCGTCGGAATTAACGACGACTCCGTTGACGCGGAACTTGCCGGGCGAATGCGGGTCGGTGATGGCCAAAACACGCGAGGTCTGCTCGGTGACGTTCTGGCACCAGACCTGAGCGTAGCCCAGGAAAAAGCGCTGCTCGGGAGTGAAGCCCTCGACGTCTTGCTTGATGGCTTCAGGCTTGGCCTTCATGTAGTTTTGCAGAGCCATGTAGGCCAACTTGACGCCGCCGTTGTCGGCAGTGTTTTCGCCCAGGGTGAGGTCACCCTTCAGGAAAACGCCTTCCACGGGCGAGAACTTCGCGTATTCGTCCTTGAGGCAGGCGGTACGCTTTTCGAATTCGGCCTTGTCCTGCTCGGTCCACCAGTTGGTGAGGTTGCCGTCGCCGGCGAACTTCGATCCCTGATCGTCGAAGCCGTGAGTCAACTCGTGGCCGATGACCGCGCCGATGCCGCCGTAGTTCACGGCGATGTCGCGCGTTGCACCGTAGAACGGCACCTGTAGGATTCCGGCCGGGAAGTTGATGTTGTTCTCGGACGGGCTGTAGTAGGCGTTCACCGTTGGAGGTGTCATGCCCCACTCCGTTTTGTCTACCGGGTTGCCGATCTTGTTCAGATCGCGGCGGACCTCGAAGGCGTCCGCGCGAAGGGTGTTGCCAACCAAATCGCCGCGAACGATCTTAACGGTGCTGTAGTCCCGCCACTTATCGGGATAGCCGATCTTATTAGTGACGAGCGCGCGCTTCTGCTCGGCTTTGACGCGGGTCTCGGGCGACATCCACTCAAGAGTCTTGAGGTCTTCGCCCATGGCGGCTTCGACATTGTTGACCAGTTCCAGCGTGGCTTCCTTCGCGGCGGGCGGGAAGTACTTTTCAACATAAAGCTGGCCGAGGGCTTCGCCGAGTTCGCCGTCGGTGTAGGCGGTGCAGCGCTTCCAGCGGGCTTCAAGTTCTTTTTGGCCGCGCAGGTACTTCGCCCAGAATTCGAAGCTCTCGTTCACGAATGGATCCGAGAGCTGCGAAGCCATCGAGCGTAGATACTTCCAGCGGAGATACAGCTTCCAGTCTTCCAGCGGAACCGTGTTCAGCGATTCATTGATGGCCTTGAAGAAATTGGGATTCCCAACGTTGAGCTCAGTGAACTTCGGCGCACCGGTTGCGACGAAGTACTTGTTCAGTTCGAAGTTGGGAGCGATCGCGTTGAGCTCGGCGAGCGTCATCTTGTGATCGCGGTTCTTCGGGTCGCGGCGCATGACGCGGTCCATGCTGGCCTTGGCCAGCGTGGTCTCAACCGTCAGGATTCGCTTAGCTTCGTCGGCGGTCGCGTCGGGCTTGTCGCCGGCCAGTTCGAGCATCTTCTGAATGTGGGCGACGTACTTCTGGCGGATCTCTTTTGACTTGTCGTCGTCCTTCAGGTAGTAGTCGCGGTCGGGAAGGGTGAAGCCGCCGTCCGAGACGTGCGCGATTTCCATGCTGGCGTTGTGGAGGTCAGGACCAGCGCCAAAACCGAAAAGAACGTTCACGCCCTGCTTGTACAGCCTTGCGACTTCGGCGATCAGATCGGTACGCGTTTTGATGGCGTTGATGCGCGCGAATTCGGGCTGAAGCGGCTTGGCACCGGCCGCGTTGACTGCTTTCTCGTCCATGCAGGAAGCGTAATAGTCGCCAACCTTCTGCTGGATAGGAGTGCGCTTCGGGTCGGGCGCGGAATACTTCTCGAGGATATCGCGCAGGTTCTTGCGATTGGATTCGGCGAGTTCGTCGAAGCGGCCCCAGCGCGTCTTGTCGGCAGGGATGGGATTGTTTTTCTTCCAGGTGCCGCAGGCGAATTGATAGAAATTGACGCACGGATCGACGGAGCGGTCGATAGCATTGACGTCGAAGGTTTGAGCGGCGGGTTGCGGCGCGCTCGATTGCGCCAACGCTAATCCGGCGCAAAGTAACACGAAACAGCTGACTTTCAAAAGACGCATAGTTTCCTCGTGGAGGCTTGCTTTAGAAGTGCAAAGAACGCTCCAGTCTAACGCAAACTGCCTCCGGCGCAAGCAATAATGCGGGTCGCGCGTCATTACACACTGGATAGTGTACTTGGCCGCAAGCCACCGAATCACGAGACGCACTCACGGGCCGGAGTTCTTCTGCCTACTGGCCAGGCTTGATTTCGTACTCGATGCGGAAGGGCCTGAGTTGTTTACGATCCTGCCAGTGCTCCCTTTCAATCAGGGCGTTGATTTGGGCGATGCGTTCGGAAGGGAGCGGGTGCGAGCGGAAGTAGCCGGTGATGCTCTGAATCGCTACCTGCGAAAGTTCTTGTTGCGGCGAGCGTGCGTGAATCACATATTCGTTGTGGAATTGCGCAAATGTTTCAAACAGCTTCAGCGCGCCGTAAGGCGAATAACCTGCGCGGACGGCAAGGCTGGTTCCTTCACGATCGGCCTCGAACTCCTGGTCTTTGGTATAGCCAACCTGCCACACCGTGATCGGCAATTGCACGAGCTCAGAAATCACTCCTAGATGAAGATGGCGCAACTGGGCCTCGATCTGAACGCGCTCCACACAGTGATAGTGATCGATGTGCTCGAGTTCGTGCCCCAGAACGTTTGCCAGTTCATCTTCGCTGGTCATCAGGTCGAGCAGGCCCTGCCCGATAAAGACGTGTCCCCCGGGTAATGCGAAGGCATTGACGAGACCGCTGTCGGGTATGAGATGAAACTGGTAAGGCAGTTGCCGCTTCGCTCGGACACCCAGCGTGATACCAACGCGAGAGACGTAGTTCTGATAAGCCCGCTGCTGGGGAGAGAGTTGCGGCATCTCGCGTTTGTAGCGAGCGGAAAGCTCGTTGCCAATGCGAATCTCTTCGTCATCGGAAAGCCGCGTGATACGCGCAGGAATTCGGCTTACATCGCGCTGGGCGTCCGCCATGGCGTTCACAACGGCGTTGGAAGACACGGGTACTGCCTTGTGCTTTTGCACGTAATAGAGCGCGCCAACCGCAAGCAGCGCGACTACGATGAATGCGGCGTTTCGTTTCATAACAGTTGGCGGATCGCCTCTCTATACCTGCTGTAGAGGAATGAGATCGCCATCAGGAGCGCTCCAAGAATAATGCACGTGATGATCTGGTCGGTCCTCTGGAATTTTCGTATGTCGATTACCAGTATCTTGGCGACGCAGACCAGCAACAGCAGCAGTCCGGTAAGGCGATAACTACGCTCACGGACGCTCAGCGCGAAAACGAATATCAAGACGGCCTCAATGCCCCAACCGACGGTCACCATGCCTGCGCGCAGCTTGAGAGCCAGCATCAGCGTCAACAGCACGAAGGGCAAGAAGAACATCACCTGTTCGGGATGCCGCGCGAATGCCGAGAACATACGGCTGAACAGGCCTTCCGCACCGACAGGCGCGGATCGCGTGCGCAGGCGGAAGGCAAAGAACAGCGTTAGAAAGAGGAGCGCCACGGCGGAGCCGAGGACTACGTAGCGGCCCGTCCAATCGGTTCCGTTGAAGTAGCTGCCACCGAAAAGGTTATGGAAGACCGCACGGAACAGAACGGCAAACGCGAGCAGCAATCCTTGGTGAAGGAAGGTGTTGCGGCTCAGCACGAGGGCGAGTGCGAAGAGCACGAGCACCAGTGCGGACCAGGCGGTAGCGATCCAGTCGGCATGCGCTTCGAGTTCGAAATAGAGCAATGCGGCAACAGTGATGGTGCCGGCGAAACAGAATATGGGACCGACTTTGAAGCGCGACTCCGCCAATTCGGACTTGTGCGCCTCAAGCTGCGAGTAGATATAGAAGATGATCACGGCCAGGGCCCCGACGGTCACGAGACGAAGGCTGATCGTCTGGCCGGGAATTCTGGACGCTGTGAGATTCGAGAAGAAGATGCGCGTGAATGCTGCTGCGAGCGCCACGTATCCCTGAAAGCGCAGTTGCTTGATCTTGCTCATCAAGCCGCTCTGTACGAGTAACAACCCGAAGATGCCCCAGGCGACCGCGATTGCCAGCGGCTGTGGCTGCAACTCGTACCACATTGCGGCACCGGCAATCATCGATGCCGTCCACGAATAGATGTGGTGGACATCGCGCTGCCGGTATTCGTCGGGCATGCGAATAATGCGCGCAAGCACGTAGAAGATGATGACGACGATGGCCAGCGAGATCAGGCGCAGACTGAGGCCTCGTACCGTACTGGTGTCGTAGAGATTCCAGCTGACCACGCGGATGGCGGTGATCAGCGACAGCGTGTGTGCCTGCCAGCGCAGGTCAGACAGCTTGAGGCGGCGATCGATGATTGTCAGCACCAGCGCGAACGCCGCCCAGACCATTGCCAGCCACGAGGCGTGAAATTCAAAGTAAGCCAGCGCGGCGAGCAGTCCGGTGGCGGCCCAGGTATGAGCGTAGGCGACCGTCGTCCACTGCTGGTCTGAGGGATAACTCTTGCGCGAGCCTACGTAGAGGCCGGCTGCCACCAGCGCAACCGTGATCACGCGAAGAGTGATGTATCCGTAGGACTTCTCGAGTCCGTAGTTGAACAAGATCGTCGCCAAGATTGCGGCGAGGGCAAAGACATTTTCCTGATAGCAGAGCGAGGAGAGTCTCAGTCGGCGTCCGATGAACGTCAGCGCCAGGCCGAAGACCATCCACGATACGGCGACCCACGCTCTTGGAACCTCAAGCCAGATTACGGTGCCGATCAGCGCGGCAGCGGCCCAGGTGTAAGCGGCGGAAACTCCCGCGAAGTGGTCCTGAAGTTCGGTGCGAATCCGCTTGGCGACAACGTAGGCGACGGCTGCAACGGCCAGCATCGTAAACAGGCGGACAGGAATGCTGCCGGACCGGTCCGTCTTCGCGATGAGTGCGTTTACGGTGAGAGCACGCGCGACAACCAGCACCCAGAGCACGTGAACATGCCACAGCAGCATCCTGTATTTCAGCAGACGCGCGGCTTCGACCAACAGGAGCGCCAGCAGCGCCCAACCCAGCACTGTCCAGGACCACGGGAGTTCACGCCAGACGAGCATCGTAAGCAGAGCGGTTCCGGCCCACGCAAATAGATCGCGTACGGCTCGCGGCACTTCCTCCTCGAGCCTGCTAAGGAACCATGCCGAAAGATAGAACGCGGCGGTTAGCGGTATGACCGTGGATAGTCGGTGACTGTGCGTCGCATCGGCGCGCAGGTTCAACACGACTGCCCGACTGAATGCGATCGCTGCCAGCACTGACGATTGGAGCAAGAGATCCGATGCGTCAAATCGGCTGCATCCCCAGGCGAGCACGACGAACAATCCACCCCAACCGAGAACGGTCCAATCCATCGGCAATAGCGACCACGCGCCAAGCGCCATCGCGATTCCGCCGAGATACGAATGAATAAGGAGAGAGCCGCTCTCAAAGCTGCCCTCGAATTCGTCCCAACGCCGGCGAACGAACTGCGAGTTCAGGTAGTACACGATGCCGAGCGTCAGGAAGAGTACGCCGTAGGAAACCAGCACGGTCGCCTGGTTCCAGCGCGCGATGAAGAACGATCGTGTGGTGAGCTCCTGATAGACCAGCGGCAAAGGTGCGATCAGAGCCGTCAGCAGCCCGAGGCGGCGGAATACTTTTTCCTTCAGGATGATTCCCGCGGCGAGGAAAGCCTCTGCGCCGGCCAGCCACAAGAGAGCATTGTTGGATCCTGAGTAACGGAACGGTACGGCAACAATCATCAATACGGCGCCCATGACGCTCAGCATGACGAACGCGGTGCGGCGACGCTTGGTGATCGGCAACTGTCCTAGTGCGAACTCAAGTGCGCCGAGAGCGAGCAGTGCGTAGAACGCCAACTCCGGTCGCGCCGACTGAAACTTCATCACGCCGAGCAACAGCATCGTGTTGAGCAACGCGGCGAAGGTCGATACGTGCTCTTCATGATCGCTTTGTATTTTGCGAACGACGTAGGACGCGCGGAAGACGAGCCAGTAAAACAGCAGGATGATCGTGCTGGGCCAGAACTCGGCGAAGCGGCGTCCGTGAGCGCCTTCAATGCTGCCGAAAATCGTGTAAAGCCAATAGAGGTGATTGAGGTAGCTGGATACGATGCCGAAGACCTCCAGTTCGTACCAGTTCAGCTTGACGACGAGAACGACAAGTCCAAGCGCGAGAATTGCGCCCGCGGTGAGACTGTAGACCGTGTCCTGGCTGAGCGCGATCGTTGAGTATCCCAACAGGAACGCGAGCCCGGTGATCAGTTGCGACTTGTAGCGCAACGTGTGCGCCCCCATTGCGGCTGCGACAATCAGCATCAGAACGGCATCGACCACCGGCGACGCTAATATGCGCATGGCATTCACGTGTCCGGCGGCATAGGTCGTGAAGAACAACAGCGCCCACCCGCCACCGATGCCCGTGTGTCCGAGAATTCGATAGCGCTCCCGCTTTTCAAACAGAATGCCGCCGATGAGTAATCCGGCTCCGGCAGCTAGCGTCATTAATACCTTGCCGAGTGGACCGACACGGTTGAAGCCCACGGTTCCGAGCCAGGCCATGCCTAGCACCACGAGCACGATGCCGATCCGGTTCAGCCAGCTCGTGCCCAGAATTTCTTCGAACGCGAGCACGGATTTCAGCCGCTCACCAGCAGGCTTGCTCGGCGCGGCCGGCATGTCAGGTGCGTGATTGGCGCGCATGGGAGCTATAACCGGCGGTGTCGAGAGCGATGCCTGCGAAGGCTGTACGGAGGAGATGTGACCGATGACGCGAGGCGGCGTTGGGGTTAGCGGTGCAACAGGGTGCGGTGGCGCTGCCGGCGTCACGGTTGCGGCAGGCACTTGGGGCGGCACCATCGGGGGCACTGTCGGTTTCGGCGGCGTCGCAGGAACGGTTGTCGGTGCCGCAGGCATCGTTGGTTCCGAAATGACAGGTATTGCCTCCGGCGGCTTCGGAGCTTGCGGCGGCATCGCAGGAACATGCGGCTGCGGGGTAGCCGGAATCACGGGTTCCGAAGATGGCGCTGCTGGTGTCGGCGTTACGACCGGACTGGGCGTTATCGGCTTGCTCACGCCCTCCGGCGCTCGTGGCGCTGGAGGTTGCGTCGCGGCCTTCACCTCGGCTTCGGTCACAGAGACATGCCGAACCTCAGGCGCCTTCTCAGCTCTCAACTCCCTCAGTTGCTGCCGCAGTTCTTTGACTTCGTCAATTGTGTTCCGAAGCTTTTCTTCCTGTTCGCTGACTTTTCGGGCCAGCGTTGTGCGCCGGATGGCGACTATGGAAGCGGCGATCGCGAGAAAGAAGCAACTTGCCTCAGCACTGCCAAAGAGGCACAGAAGGGCTATGACAACGAAGATGAGTTCGGCCATACTCTCCTCTATTTTGTGTGCACCCGATAGTAGAACGGTCCGGGGAGCTTGTCTTGCAATTTGTTTTCTTGGGCGGGACGGCGGAACTGTGGTCAAGAGCCCTGTCTCGCGGCACAAGCCATTTGGTTAGCTGAGCTTTCTTCACAACCAGCGGGCTTTGCATCTCAGGGTACATGCACGACATTGTGACGCACGACTTCACGATTCATGTCGCCGATGGCAGCACAATGGACGCCTTTATGGCGCGACCGGATGACGAAGGGAGTCATGCAGGCATCATCGTTATTCAGGAAGCGTTTGGGGTGAATTCGCATATTCGCGACGTAGCACAGCGTCTTGCGCGCGAGGGATACGTTACGGTCGCGCCGGCGTTGTTTCATCGCACAGCGCCCGGATTCCAGGCAGCGTACACGGATTTCGCTTCCGCGATGCCGCATATGAAGGCGCTTACGGAAGAAGGCATGACAGCCGATCTGCGTGCGACTTGTGGTTGGCTTACGTCGAACGCCTTTGTCCGAGCGGACGCAATCGCCTCGGTCGGCTTTTGCCTGGGAGGAAAAGTCTCGTTCCTTGCGAACGCCGTGCTGCCGGTCAGGGCCGCCGTGTCCTTCTATGGCGGCGGCATCGCCCCGAACGCGACTTCTCCCGGCCTGCTGGACCATGCATCGAAACTGCACGCACCGATGCTGATGTTCTGGGGCGGCAAGGACAAGAACATCCTTTCCGATCAGCGCCGCGCCGTGGCAGACGCGCTGCTTGCGGCCAAGAAACAGTTCGTCTACGTGGCGTTCTCGGAAGCCGACCACGGTTTCTTTTGCAACGAGCGCGCAAGCTATAACGAGTCGGCGGCCAAGCAGGCCTGGGCATTGATGAAGCAGTTTCTCCACGACAACCTGTCGTGAGGCCGTTGGAGGACCTCGCATGTCGGTCCATCTTGTTACATTTTCGGAACGAGAAACACCGAGACTCTATGACTGTTGAGAATATCGCGGGTGGAATCCCGAGCAAACAAAATGAGCTCCTGCTTACAACGATGCGCGACTCTGTTCCGAATTATTAACAGGAACTGACTATTTCGGCGACTTTGCATATTGGCGGGAAGATACTCTGCATGAAAGTTCTCTCGTACACCGCCCCACAATTGAGAAAGCTGGAAAGAGCAGAGGCGATTTCGCTGTTGCGCGCAGCAGCGGAAAAAGGACAGACCGATGCGATCGAGATGCTCCAATTGATTGAACAACCGCAGGCAGCCCCGCAGTTGCTCGTTCCGCAAAAAGGGCCAACCAGTGCTAGTCAGACAGCTTACCAAAGCCGGCTAAACGGGATAGGCTCTGGGGCATAGTCCGCCTCGAACGTTACAACTGGACCGGCAGAACAAGCGCGCCGCAGCGGCCGTTGCGTACTACTTTTGCGCTGCGACGCATTATCTCTAGTGGCGACCTACATTCCCATGTTGCCATTTGATGAACCCAGATGCGCTAGTTGACCGGAACCGGAACCGGGCTAGGAGACGACGGGGTAGGATAAGGGTTCGGAATGGGTTTTCCCGGGTCGCCGCCGCAGCAACGGACGTTTGGCTGAGACTCCTTCAATGTAGCAGAAGCCTGCGTGGTGTGGCTGGGAACTGCGAAGGCCAGAACAAGAAGAACTGCAAGCGTTGACGTAATCTTCATCGAAAGCTCCTGTACGGCTGATTGCCGTGATCGGGAGCTTAGCTATTGCTGCAGATGCCCTGGAAAAAAGTGCGGAGTGTTCCGTATTCGGAACAAATTGCTCAACATGGCATTTTGAGGTTCTTCAATCGCAAGGTGCGACTGCGCAATTTTGCCTAAAGAATCCAAAAAAGCTGCCATTCGAAGGGGAGAATTATAGGCAAGTGAGGTCCCCCCGTATAGCTTAGCGAAATAGCGTTCCGATTCCGTAACAAAAGCACTTGGGGCAGTCGCCACGGCATCATTTCAGCGGAACATCCCCCCTAAGTGGAACCAGAGAAAGTGGCCTGCGCTTGTGCAGCTTTTGTCGGTGCTGCCAGCCCAGGTGCTCGAATGCAAATTCAATTCTCACGCCTCCTGGCACAGCAACGGCGGTAATCCCCTGCAGCGTGATACATGGTTCCACAGAAGTATCGGTTCTAGGGTCTTCACTGGACTGCGCTAAGGGTAAACGCGCATTACCATTGATGCAATGAAACCGAGTTTCAGTTTTACCAACAAGGTACTTACAGTCAGAGTGTTTCCTGCTTATAGTACAAGTGACGGAAATTCGACAAATTCTATCGGGGCGAATGTAAGGCGGAATCTCGGCGATGAGAAGTAGAAGTGCGGGTGAGGGCCCCGGCCACTAAGCACAAAACCGAAAAACGAAACCTATGGATTCGGGAGCTCCAAGTGTACTTAAAGGGACTCAAGCAATTCATACAACGTAGAAAGCAAAGGGCATAATAATGAATCTTTCAAAGTGGGCCGCGTTCATGAAGCGACGTGGGGCGTTCGTCTGGGGCGCTGCCGCCGTCTTCCTCCTCGGCCTGTTCCTCATGCCGGCCTTTACTGGCGTTCACGCACAGGAAGCCGTCACGGGAACGGAAGCCGCAACCCCTCAATTCCACTATTTTGAATTTTTGCACTCCGCAAAGTACACCAGCATGGAGCGTGGCGCTCTGTTTGCCGCGCTCGGCATCGCCGTCTGCGGATTGCTCTATGCCCTCATGCTCGTCAAGCAGGTTCGCACGGCAGCCAAGGGCACCCCGAAGATGCAGCAGATCGCGCAGGCCGTTCGTGATGGCGCGGATGCCTACCTTGCCCGCCAGCTGAAGTCAGTTGCGGTGCTGGTTGGAATCCTCGTTGTCGTGCTATTCGCGACCAAGGCCATGACGTCCGATCTCGGCGTACACGATCCATTCGCTTGGGGCCGTGCCGGCGCCTTCCTGGTTGGCGCGCTGTTCTCTGCTCTGGTCGGATTCGTCGGCATGCGCATGGCGACCACCGGTAACCTCCGCGTGGCGGAAGCCGCGAAGGAAGGTTTCGGCAAGGCGCTGATGCTCGGCTACCGCTCGGGCACGATCACTGGCATGTTGACCGACGGTCTCGGACTGTTGGGCGGCACCATCATCTTCATGATGTACGGCGAGCATGCGTACGAAGCGCTGCTCGGTTTCGGTTTCGGCGGAACGCTGCTGGCGCTGTTCATGCGCGTAGGCGGCGGCATCTACACGAAGGCTGCTGACGTGGGCGCCGACCTCGTCGGAAAGATCGAAAAGGACATTCCGGAAGACGATCCGCGTAACGCGGCGACCATCGCCGACAACGTGGGCGACAACGTCGGTGACTGCGCCGGTATGGCCGCCGACATCTTCGAATCCTACGAAGTGACCATCGTTGCAGCCATGATTCTTGGCTACATCACCTTCGGTCACAAGGGCGTTATCTTCCCGATCCTGGTTCGCTCAATCGGCGTTATGGCCTCGATCATCTCGACTTACCTTGTCCGCGCGGAAGCGAAGGGCACGGTCGCTTCGGCGATGAAGTCGATCAACTTCGGCTTCTGGACCGGCTCGTTCCTGTCTGTTGTCGGTTTCATGGTTCTCGGTTTCTCGTACCTGCGCTTCAACGCGGGCATGGTCGCCAACGGCACGTTGTCGGCAGCGGCCTGGGAGAACATGCAGCAGCTCGGATACTGGGCGAACTTCGGTCACGTCGGTATGGATATGCGCCCGGCGTGGGCTTGCTTCGTCGGCGTCATCCTCTGCCTGGCTCTGAACCGCACGACCGAATACTTCACCGGTACGGAATTCAAGCCGGTTAAGGGCCTGGTCCGCAACTGCACCACCGGCCATGCGACGAACATCATCGAAGGCTTCGCCGTGGGTTACGAGTCCGCGGTCGTTACCGGCCTGGTTCTCGGCGCCGCGATTCTGACCTCAGTTCTGGTGTACGCCGGAACCAATCCGCTCTGCATCGCGTATGGCGTTGCAATGTGCGGCATCGGCATGTTGACCCTGACGGGCAACACCATCTCGATGGACGTGTTCGGACCGATCGCTGACAACGCGAACGGTATCGGCGAAATGGGTTACGAAAAGGAACAGATGGGCGAAGCGAAGTACGCAGAAGCCCGCCAGATCCTGGCCGACCTCGACGCCGTTGGCAACACGACCAAGGCCGTCACGAAGGGCGTTGCGATCGGCTCGGCCGTTATCGCCGCTGTCTCGCTCTTCGCCAGCTTCATCACCGTTATCGGTTCGGGCGGCGGCGCAGAGAACCAGGCGCTTCCGACCAGCCTGTTCGAGAAGGTCGCTGGCCTGTTGTCGATCAGCTCTCCGAAGCTGCTCGTCGGCATGATCATCGGTGGCGCAATCCCGATGTTGTTCTCGGCGATGACCATCCGTGCGGTAGGCCGCGCGGCGTATCTGATCGTGAACGAGTGCCGCAAGCAGTTCCGCAGGCCCGGCGTCATGGAAGGCACTACGCTTCCTGACTACGGCGCGGTTGTCGACATCTGCACCGGCTCTGCACAGCACGAGCTGATCGGACCGGCGTTGTTGGCCGTGTTCGCTCCGATCCTCACCGGCTTCCTGCTCGGCCCCATCGGCCTCGCCGGATTCCTCGGCGGTTCCATCATCGTTGGTCAGTTGCTCGCCAGCTTCATGTGCAACTCGGGCGGCGCGTGGGACAACTGCAAGAAGACGGTTGAAGACGAGCCTCGCGACCTGGTTGCCAACACTGGCAAGGGCAGCGAAAAACACAAGGCAGCAGTCACGGGCGACACGGTTGGCGATCCTCTGAAGGACACCGCTGGACCGGCGATCAACCCGCTGCTGAAGGTTATGAACATGGTTGCCGTACTGACGGTGCCGCTAATGGCCGTCTACGACCGATTGGTAGTCGACAGCGTTAAGAAGTTCGCTGCCGAAGCCAATTATGTGGTTGGCGCCAAGTTCGCCTACAAGGGCGTCGATGCCTTCTGGATCGGCGCTGTGGTCGTCTCGATCGTCGTTCTGCTCTGGTCGATTCGCCGCTCGCACGAAGAGAGCAAGGTCAGCTTTGCTCCAGAGGCGGCTCCGGAAAAGGCGCTCGAATCAGCCGACTAGTTTAGTTTTTGAAATTCTGAAGTTTGAATTTTGATGGCGGGCACTCCGGTGTCCGCCTTTTTTTGTCTGCCGGCGTTCAATGCAGAGGAACAAGATGGGAGATTCCGAGTGGCATCTGGAGCGGGACGCGGTACAATCCTTCCCTCCACAGTTGCTGAATCTAGATTTACAGGAGCCGCAATGAAGGTTTCGGGCGGAGTAGTCATCATTTCCTGCATCACTTTTGTGGGATCGACACTTACGTTTCTTCTGGGTGTGATGATGGGAGCGTTTATCTTCCTGCCCATGCCGGCGCCGAGCAGCATGCCGAATCAGCCGCCATTCCCGATGGAGTTTTTCAAGGTCATCTTCATCATCGCGGCCCTGATGTACATCGCACCGGCAGTTTGGGGATTCGCTTCTGGCGTCGGCTTGCTGAAAGCGAAAAACTGGGCGCGAATCTCGACCATCGTGTTTTCGATTCTGCTCATCTGTCACAGCGCCTTTTCGATGCTGATGACAGCGGTAGTCATGTTCAGTGCGTTCGGCGCATTTCCTTCGAGTGAGAAGATCGACCCCAGCGTGCCAATTGTTGTCGGCGGGGTGATGGCATTCTTCTGGTTATCGCAGATGGCGATCGGAGTGTGGTGGCTGGTTTATCTGACAAGACCGCGCGTGAAAGCTCAGTTCGTGCGGCCAGCACAAGTCGCGCATCCTCTGTATGGCACGGAATATCAGGGCGGCATCGTTCCCCAGTACGCGAACCAGCAGCAGATTTCCTATCAGCCGATTCTTCCGGTGACACAGGGCCAAAAGCGCCCGATCAGCGTCACGATAATTGCCTGGTGGATTCTGATTGCAAGTGCATTCGTCCCAATCAATCTGCTGATGGGAATGCCCGCAGTGTTTCTAACGAAGATCTTCACAGGCTGGCCCGCAGCCGTCTTTTACCTGGCCGTCGCCGGATTGCACGTCTACATTGGAGTGGGCTTGCTCAAGCTACAACCCGCAGCACGAGCAACGGCGATTGCCTGGTTCATCTTCGGATTCCTGAACAACGCAGTGTTCGTTCTGGCGCCTGGCCGCAATGCGAGAATGTCAGCATTGTTCGAACGCAGCATGAGAATGTATCCCTGGATAAACTCCCAAGCGTTCCCGTTCAGGTTCGACATCACGCCTTTCGTCTACGTCGGCATGATCTTCGGCATGGCGTTGCTGGCCATCCCACTCTACTTTCTGATAACCGACCGAAAGGCGTTTCAGCCAGCCACCTAACCAGGATCAATCTGCTAAGGCGGGCGCTCCAGCGTCCGCCTTTGTTCTTGCTTTCGATTCTGCTTGACGCTGTCTGGAACCAACTCTAATATATCGATAGCCGATATATCGACAGCCGATGCATCGCATGTCGGTACTGAAAGACCACGATGAACACTGGCGAGCAATACGCAGACAAAGCTAAGGCAATTTTGCCGCTCTCCGAGGCGACGTACCTGATCTTGCTGGCGCTGACGGAGCCGAAACACGGCTACGGAATCATGCAGACCGTATCGGCCAGCGGTGTGAAGCTGGGGCCAGGCACGCTCTATGGCGCCCTCACCAACCTGCTAAAGCAGGGGCTGATTGAGCGGGCCGGCGAAAGTAACGGAGCGCCGGACAACGACCGTCGCAAGCTCTACGCGCTGACTCCCTTGGGCGGAACGGTGGTTCATATGGAGTATGAGCGGCTTGAGTCGATGGTTCGGATCGGACAACAGATACTGACGCGATCAAGAGGAACGAAATGATAACGCGCAAGAAGGTGTATCGCTGGTACTGGGCGTGGAACGATAAAAACGAAGAGCGCTGGCTAGAACAGATGGCTCGATCTGGGTGGCATCTCGTGGGTGGGCCCTTCCCCTACATCTTCGAACAGGGCGCGCCCGTCGAGGCACGCTACCGAATGGACTACCCTTCACAGGACGCCGACAAGGGCGAATACCTGCGCCTTTATCGCGACTCAGGCTGGGAGCGCGTATTTGAGTTCGCTGGATGGCAATACTTCAGTACGACGTCGCCCGAAGCTCCGGAGATATACACCGACTCGGCATCACGGATCGCGATGTTTCGCCGATTGCTGGGCGTGTGCGTCGTGCTCTTCCTCTGTACGATGACCGGGAACATGTTCACCCTGTTCGACCACTCCGCCGGCTCTCATGCTCACATCGTGATGCGAGAATTCTTGCGTTGGGTCGTAGTCGCTCTGCTCTGCATGTGGGTGTACATCATTGCGCGGCTGCTTATTCACATTCGCAAACTGAAGCGCCTTTCGCGAATTTCCACGCTAAATGAGGCGAGAGATTGATGTAAGCCGAAGTTAAGTGCTCACCTTGATCCTCTGCTGCTTCGAATGACGAAAAGATAGAAGGAGCGCGATGGCTCCTTCTGAGGACATGAACCGCTGGCCCATATATCGGAAGCCTATGTCTCTGCTGTGGACGATGTGCTCTGGCACTATGTCTTAATACGAATGAATAGGTTTGACGGCCGACCTGGAAGGAAGACCTCTGCCGTCCTCGTCGCTTTGGAACACACGCCCGGAGCCGCTGATTAGGCCATAAGGCGCGATCCCTTGCTCCAATGAGTCTCACCCAGTGAGACTAACGGCCAACTCACAATTTGCGCTTTTTCCCCAAATGAGGCACTCTTATACGAATGTTGGCCCCAGCTCAGGTACGTGCTTAAAGGCAAGTGCATGGGATGGCAACCCAAGAATCAAGCCAAAAGGAAATCGCGTGAAGAAAATCTTTGTTGGAAATTTCTCTTTCAGCACGACCGAAGCTGACCTTCGTCAACTCTTCGAGCCGTATGGCGCAATTGACAGCGTAACAGTAGTGACGGACCGTGACACGGGAAGATCGCGTGGATTCGGATTCGTAGAAATGCCGAACGACAACGAAGCCGAAGCGGCCATCAATGGTCTGAACGGCAACGCCGACGGCGGGCGCCCATTGACCGTGAACGAAGCACGACCGAAGGCAGATCGCCCCGGTGGCGGCGGCGGACGCAGGTTCGGTGGTGGCGGCGGACGTGGCGGAGACTTCCGTGGCGGCGGCGGCGGTCAACGTCGTGAACCGCGCTGGTAAGTTTCACAATAGCTTGCAGGACAAAACAGGGTCGGCATCGCCGGCCCTGTGATATTTTTGCCAACTGAAAATTCTGGCGCGCTTCATGCGCTTGTGACCGGATTCATGTATCCAATAGAAACATGGCCCAGACACAGCCGATTATTCGAAGAGAGCTTGGTGGACTACGGGCGGTGGCATCGCTGGAGTTCGCGAAAGGTGTGCTGGCCGTAATTGTCGCTGTTGGGCTGGTCTCGCTCTCGCGCCGCGATCTCGACATATCGGACGTGGTAGACGGTGCCCTTCGCGATCTTCACATCGGCCCTGACGGCCATTTCGGGCACATGCTGCTTCATCAGGCAGCGCGTCTTGATAGCGTGAATCTGATTGGCGCTGCCTTCATGGTCCTGGCTTATGCTTCGTTGCGCTTCGTAGAGTCCTACGGCTTATGGCGCGCGCGAGTCTGGGCCGAGTGGGTTGCGCTACTATCCGGATTGATCTATCTGCCGCTGGAAATTCGTCACCTGATACACCGGCCTGGTCCAATATCGTGGATCGTGCTTCTGGTAAGCATCGCCATCGTCGCCTACATGGCCTATCTTCGCTTCTTCTGTGACATTCACCCGCAAGAATGTACGGTTCACGCTTGGCCCCGCGAGGAGCAGAAGGCCGAAACAGACTAGCGCTAGTAGATGCCCGTGCCGCGTACGACAGCAGCGACCGTGGAAATGAGAATTGCTAGATCTAGGAAGATGTTTTGGTGTTCGATGTAGAAAAGATCGTAATCGACGTACTCGTGAATGGGCGATGTTCGGGCATGACTGATTTGCCACAGGCCAGTGATGCCAGGCTTGGCCCGCAGGCGCCCTCGTTCCACGGGGCCGTAGTTCGCGACAATGAACGGCATTTCTGGGCGCGGACCGACGAGACTCATCTCACCACGTAACACGTTAAAGAGCTGCGGGAGTTCATCGAGACTGGTGCGGCGAAGTACACGTCCAATCGCCGTGATTCGGGGATCCTTCGATGACGTGGGCGAGTGCGCATATTTCGGTGCGTCCGGGTACATGCTGCGGAACTTCAGGAGTGGAAAGAGCTGTCCGCCAACACCGACGCGGTCCTGCTTAAAGAAAACCGGTCCCTTGGATCCGAGCTTCACAAGTAGCGCAATGCCGAAGAAAACAGGCGCAAGCAAGACGATGAGTGCCAGCGAGAGCAGGACGTCGAGAGCCCGTTTGACGCACGTACCGAGGGTAGTAAAGCCCGCTTGGCGCCGATGTGCCCACGGCAAGCCATCTAGCAAGCGGAAGCTGAACCAGGGTTGATATGGCCCGACCTGACCGGGGACGAACGACACCGGAATGCGGAGCGCATCGCATTGCTCCATGATGGAGACAAACGAGTCTCGTCGCATGCAAGGGTCGGCGATGATGATTTCTTCGATCCGCTCGCGGCAAACGATCTCGGTGAGATCGTTGCACGTGCCGAGCACTCTAGCTCGTGATTTGAGTTCCCCCAGCGCCAGCGAATCAGGCTGATCGTCGAGAAAACCGACACAAGAAAAACCGAGTCTCGGATTCCCCTGTAGTCTATTGAAAACGTCGACGCCGTGCCGGGTGCCGCATATCAGGGCGCGGCGAACAAGATGCCCGCGCATGCGCGCCCATTGAAGCGCCGCCGTACACAAGTGGCGCTCGAACACCAGCATCGAGAGAGCAGCCACGGATCCCACAAGGAGGATCCAGGCATTGTGCCAGTCCTTTTCATAGACGACCGAGACCACTAGCAGGCTGAACGTGATCAGCGAGACGGCGCGGATCAGGTTCTCCATTTCAAGGATGTTGGGCCCAGCCGTTGTCTCTTCGTAGAGCCGCAGGTACCGGAAGACGTAGATCGCGAACACTCCAAGCAGCGCTGCGGATATCAGCACCGAACGTGTCGGGAAGGTGCGAACTCCCGAGAGGCATATCGCGTGTGTGGCACAGGTTGCAGCGACTATGCTGGCGAAGTCAGCGACAACGAGCAACACAGTCCAGCGCGCAGTAAATCTAGCGTACAGATTTTCGCTGCCGACGATGCCGTACGCTTCACGGCTCCTACCGGCAGCTTGCCCTAACGGCGTATCCGCAGTCGTCATTCCAGCCCCGAAAGAGATCCCTTAAGTGAGAGGACGCTCCAATCCCTTGCAGGTCGAACACCCGCCTAATTGGGGAACATAGGAGAGAGTCGAACTGAGAGAGCGGAGATGCCTCGATTACAGCAGCAGTTCCGCTTCTTTGAGGGGAGGCTACGAGGCGCGCTGTTCGAAGTCGGGTACGGCTGCGTGCGCAGAAAACTGCACAATATCATGCGGAGCCGCTCCCCGAATCGAAGCGTCTTGAGGGGGAGGAGATACATCGTACGTGCGGAGTCGCGTAAGCTGTAGCGCGACGTGAAACACGAATTGCGGATTGCAAACAAGATACCGGCGCCACAGGCGTGATGGTTCCTGCCACAAGCGATGAAGCCATTGCAGACCGGCCGGCTTCATCCATGCCGGGCAGTCGCGAAGTCGCCCCGTGTGGATGTCGAAAGCTGCGCCAACACCGATCATGACCTTTGTATCGAGTTTCGAGATATACTCCGCCATAAAATGGTCCTGTTTCGGAGTGCTCAGGCCGACCCAGGTAATGTCGGGCCGGAGTTTCGCGAACGTCCCTTTCAGCTCACGTTCTTCGCTGCGATTGAGGCGCCGGAATGGCGGAGTGTAGGTACCAACGATTCGAATACCCGGAAACATCTGCTCAAGATTGCGTTTGAGTTTTCGCGCCACGCCGGGATTGCCGCCATACAAAAAGTGCGTATATCGCGTAGCGACAGAGCTGCGGCACAGCTCAAGCATGAGACTGGGGCCGAAGACGCGACGCATATCACGAAGACCCTGCAGCCAGCCGAGCCAAACTGTGGGCATCCCGTCAGGCGCGACGAGGAGCGCGCGATTTACGATAGCGTGGAGTACTGGATCGCGATATGCCTCCATGATCCCGTGAACTCCACTCAGGCACACGTACCCGCGTTCGCCATTCTCGATGGCGTCTTGGATCATGCGGACGGACTGAATCATATCAACCGCGTGAACGCCTATCCCAAGTACGTTCGCACGTTGGGGCATGGCAAGAGAGTTTTCGGCTAGCACTTGCATAATTCAATCAGCAGCGATGTATTTGTCAGTTGAATAGTCGCACAGTCCAAGCAGTCGAGAGTAGAACTGCGCGTAAGCACGAGTAGCGGCGACGCGGGTGAAGCGCGACTCACGGGAACCGTGCCCGCGCGGTGGGGAGCCCAGACCGTTCGCGATCGCGGCTGCAAGGGCCTCCGCGCCGAGATCGAAATACTCTGCCGAACTCCCCGCAACTTCACGGAACACCGCGATATCGGAACATAGTATTCGAGGCGACAACTCGCGGGCCTCGAGCAACGGCAGGCAGAATCCCTCGACGGAAGATGCGGCGATGAAGAGTTCGCAGCTTCGGTACAGCCACGCAAGATTGGCATCGGACAGTAAATCGAGGAACGTGACACGTTCCTCCAGAGCAAACCGATGCACAAGCGACTTCAGTGCGGATGTCTCAGGGCCATTCGCGCCGGCCACGACGAGCTGAACGTCACGCGCAATTGATTCAGACCGTGCAAGAAGCTCAAAAGCACGAATGATCAGATCGATGTTTTTGTTTGCGCGATGCTGGCCTACCGTAAGGAGAAAGCGTGTGTTGTTGAGCGCTGACGGTTGCTCAGGAACGATCTTGGGAAGTTCGGAATAGGAAGAGATCACGATCGTTCCGTCCTGCTTCACCTCAGGGAAGTATTGCATCAGTCGTTGACGGGTGAACTCCGAAACACAGGCGAGCGCATCGGCCTCGCGGACGCATTGCCTCAGAAAGATTCGATTGAATACTACATTGGGAAATCCGAAATTGCCGGGCTGATCGTAAGGATAAAGATCGTGAACAGTTGCGACGATCGGCATGGCGAACCGCGAGCGCCGAACAGGCACGGGATAACCGAGGTGCACCAGATCCGCATGCATACGCGATGCGAGTTGCGGAAGCGTGCGTGAGTACCAACGGTTGCGCGACCACGACGTATTCCTGCAATCGGCGACCGCGAGATTCACGCTGGCGCTGTTCAAGCCTGCCCGGAAGTATGCCTCCTGCCAGGCTCCGATCAGCAATGTCGCGCGCATTTCTGGGAGATCGCACACGGCCTTCGCATGATTGATTGCGTGTCGACAGATGCCGGTCAGTTGCGTGAAGCGGCTTACGGCTGGGATCAGGACGTGCATGTTTGAGGCGTCCGATTACGGCGCTACGACTCTTCCAGGCGCTCGCGCCTCAGGCGATGAGGAAAGTAGTAGCCTCGCAGGAGTTTTTCTGAGTAGCGCAGAGCGGCAGCAACCCACCGAAGAACTTTGAATACGACCTCGCGGCCACCGTGCTGTTCGATTAGCTGGAGCAACGGTGAGTGCTTTCGCGCGAGCATGTCGTGCTCGCGCAACTGCTGGCGGCAGAACGCGCCGGACTTGCTTTCGGCGTGAACGCGGAAATCCGCGAGCAGCGCTGGAACGTGCTGGAAACCGTACCCTCGCTCCGACAAACGGAGGAAGAAGTCGTAGTCCATAGCGTAGTGAAGCTGCTCATCGAGGAAGTTTCCCTCATCGAAGATGCGCCGACGAAAGAACGTCGCGGTGGTCGGAATGTAGAGGACGCGATGGTAATGAAGGATGAAGCGGCTGAACTCGATTTCGCGACGCAGCTGCCGAAGTCGCCCCTCAGAGTCGATAAAAGTGTAATCGCCATAGAGAACATCGGCGTCTGGATTTGAGCGTGAGACGCGACTAATGACATCGAACGCGCTGGGGCGATAGCGATCATCAGAGTTGAGCCAGCCAACGAGGTCGCCCGTCGCAAGCCGGAAGCCCTTGTTGAGGGCGTCGCTCTGACCGCCGTCGGGCTCGGAAATCCAGCGGAGATGATCCCAGCCGGGAC
Source organism: Acidobacteriota bacterium (assembly GCA_023410055.1). Taxonomy (GTDB): domain Bacteria; phylum Acidobacteriota; class Terriglobia; order Terriglobales; family Acidobacteriaceae; genus JAEZPW01. The sequence goes on along the minus strand of JAEYQK010000037.1, from coordinate 56,889 downwards.
TGGTACTTAGCTCGCGCAAGATTGTTAGCGTCGCGTCCGTGGAGCCACCGTCGATCACGAGATGTTCGAGGTTGCCGTAGTTCTGCTGTTTCACGCTAAGCAGCGCTTCTTTGATATAGGCGCCCTGGTTAAGCGAAGGCGTCACGATCGTTATCTTGGGAAGCTCGGTCATATTCAGAATTGGCTTGGAACCGGAGACATTGCGATCTGAGCCTGCTGCAGCTGTTCTGGCACGGCTCGGCTTTGGAGCAGAGGAAGGGCGGCAACCAGCCCCCAGAAAGTAAATGCGTATGGAGTGCTGTCGAGTTCGCCGCCCACCGTGCCCATAAGTACGGTCGCAACAAAGAGCGCGCAAAGAGTGAAATCGGTCGCACGCCCGTGTGCCTTCATTTTTCGCAGCGCGTAAATTCCCAACATAGAGAGCAGCGCGAGAAAGACGGCAAGGCCCAGCAGACCGCCTCCTACAAAAACTTCGAAGAATATGGAGTGGCCCGACCCAAGGTCTGCATTGTATTCAGGACCAAGGGTGCGGGTGCCAGCAACATAACCGAGTCCGATAATGGGGGAGCGGCTCATCACCGATTCGGTCAAATATGCCCACAGTCCCAGGCGATCGCTCAGCGTGTATACGTTGGCCGGATCTCGATAACGATCGAGTTCCGCGAAGCCGCCAATGAGAGCCGTAAGGCCTATGGCTCCGGACAAGACGTAAATGAGACCGATCTGGGCAAGGCGAGGCCGCTTCCAGAGTGCAAGGAGAATAAATGCCGCCACCGCCATCCATGCATTGCGGGTCAGCGATGCGACCAGAATGAATCCGCAGAGTGCCAGCCAGAACCAGTATGCGGTGATTTTCCGGCGCGAACCGAGAATGAGCACAATGGCGAACGCGGCGGCGGTGCCGGCCTCGGTAATAAGACGCCCTTCGAGCCGCATCCGCCCAGTCTCTGATTCGGAAAAAACAAAATCGGGAACGAACACAGCGCAGACACCGATCATGGCGCAGAGAAGAAGGTATCCCGACTGCAACAGCTCAAGGAACTTCTCGATACCATGCCACTCGATGAAAATCAGACAGAAGAGAAAGTCTACCGAGAGTTGAAACACCTTGAACAGAGTGAGCGGCGGAGCAAGCGATGTCTTAGCGCCAACCGTCAGAAGCGCGATTAGCGACAACGCCACAATGTGCGCAAACCTGAATTGGACCGGCGGGCGGCGGCCTTTGTGCGAAAGCCAAAGCTGGCGCGTGACCCAAGCCCCTGCGATCAGCCAGACGACGATTTGAATAACCAGAACAACGTCGAGTTCGCCATAGAGCGAGGCCGCCGCTTCCCGGACGCGAAACTTCGGTGGCCCCGTAAAGATGAGCAGGAACAGAATGGTGGTGAACGTGGCCACCTTCTTTGTCGAACGCTGTTGTGAAACAGCCGGTTTCACTTTCAGGCTACCCTCGCGATAGGGGTCTCGACTGCGATGGCACCGGCAACCTGCTGGACATTCTGAAGGATGGTCTGCACGCGTGCCTCCCAAGTCCCCACTTCCAGTAGACGGTCGTAATTCTGCTGAACCATATACTCGTACTCCGATATGTTTGCCAGAATGGAGTCGATTTGTTCTATCTCGTTGTCGGACTCGATCTCTATAACGGGGTTGTAGCCAAACAGATCGCGAAGCTCAGCTGGACAGTGTCCAAGGATCACGCACTTGGAAGCCATTGACTCGAAGTAGCGGTGCGTCACCGTTTCGATTTGGCCGGAGCGGGCAGGGTGCGTCTGGGAGCAAGGAAAACAAATGGATATTTTGCTATTCCCCAGACCGGAGACGAGGGCCTGGCGGTCAGGGAAGATGATCTGCCCCTTAACGTGTTCGAAGAGGTGGCACTGTCCATTGCGAGCGAGACGCGCAGCGATGATTGAATGATAGCGGTCGTTCTTGCGCCCGAGTTCCAGGACATCAATTCCGCGATCAGCAAGCGGTCGGCTGCCGTCGTAGTCGTTAGGGTCAGTCGCTTCCGGAAGCCACACCGAGCACATGGCGGGATGAATCCGGCCGAAATGTTCGGCGGCTTGGCGGGCACTGAAAAAGGCGAGGCGAATTCGGTGGCGCCGGAAGAACGAATGCCAGCGCCCATAGTCAGCGGGCCAGCAATCGAAGCAGTAAGGAACACTTTCGGTCCTGAGCGAAAGCGGCAGCGTGCGATACTCCGCGAATCCCATCATCGCGACGAAGACCGGTCCATCGGACGAATGCGCGAAGTTGCGGGGAAGGCGCAGCTTCGAAATGGTCTTCGCAAAGAATTCTGCGAACCGGTTCTGGTTGATCGAAACGAGGGCGACTCCTCTCGACGACAGTGCGCGTGCAAGCGACACCAGTGGATAGCATCCGACGGTACCGTTTTCTTGCGGTGCGAGTTGTCTCAGCCTCATGCGATCCCCAGCATGAATTCGCCCAATGCGTAGCGCTGAAGCACCGCTGGCTGAGCGAGGGCGACGTCTTCCGTGCTTTCATGCCAGGGCCCCCAAGGCTGCTTGACCAGAAAGCGCGATTGAAGCCTGCGGAAGTTGTTGAACAGCAGAGGCAACCGTTGCCGGCCGTAGACGCGGTGCCAGGGGCGGTGAACAACGTCTTGCCCGACCGGAATTGTGAGCATCGCAATGCCGTCGGGCGCGAGCAGCGAATGAATTCTCCGCATTGCTTTGATGTCACCGTCGGGATCTTCAGAAGACCCATACCGGCCTGACAGCCCAAAATGCTCAAGCGCAGAGCAGGCGATGATGACGTCAAAGCCCGGCTCAAGCTGCGCGGAGTTGAAATCGCCCTGAACGAAATTAAAGCCATTCAGTCCGCCGAGTTGATGCGCAATCTTGGCATTGAAATCGAGTCCGACGACGCGATATCCGTGGGCGAGCATCGTGGGAATAACCGGCGATTCGCCGCACCCGATTTCCAGTGCGTACTTGGGGCCGGCCGGCAGGTTGGCGCAGATCCATCCCCAATCGATGATCTTCTCGCCATCGAGGTCAAATCCTCCGCGCGGCGGTCGTGGATCTCCGCGAAGCCACGCGCGAATGGCGAACTCGGTATCGATGCGTTTCGCGAGTGCTCCTATGCTTCTGCCTAACTGCATCCGACTACAGCTCCCTTCACCGTTCCGTCTCAGCTAGGCTGATCTCAAGCGGCAGAGCAGTGCGGATTCCCGATCTGCCGCGCATGATGCGAGCGAGACGAATGTATGCGAGCCAAGTGATTGGCCCATAAATAATCCGGCCCACTGCGATACCGTACAGCCCCAGTGGGGCGGCGAGTATGGCGGCGGTTACGAGTGTCGCAATGCCACCACCAATGTTCAGTGCCGACACTAAACGAACCTCCCCCAGAGCAAGCAGCACGTAATGGCCGGTAATGTTGAGCGCCAGCATTCCGTAGCCGATTGCCAGGATTGCCAGGACCGGCGACGCATTGCGTGCGAAAGCCGCCCCCATCCAGAGAGTCAAAATCTGACGGCTGAACAGAGCGAGCGGCAAACAGAAGAGCACAGCGAGGGCGGCATTGGCGATGAAAGCACGACGAATGACATCGTGCGTTGCGTCAGATTCGCCTGCTTCTTGCCGGGCGCTTACGTGTGGGAACAAAACGTTGAGCGCCGCCTGAATCAGTCCATGAATGGGCGAGGCTGCCTGGACGCAAACCATATAGTAGGCGAGCGCAGATGTGCCAAGCAGGGTGGCGACCAGCAAGCGGTCTGCGTAGTTGAACCCAACGGCGGCTAGCGCCTGCAACCAGCTGAAACACCCGAACGCGAGGAGTTCCGAAAGCGCAGCTCTGTTGAGCGAAGGCATGGGTATGAAACGACCGATGACGCGTTGAGACGCAATTATCTGACAACACATGCTGATGGCGGCAATAGCCAGCGTGGCGGCCATGATTGCAGCAACACCGAAGCCTGCAGCTGCGAGCACGACGGCGGCGACAATTGTCCCTGCACGCGAAAAGACGTTGATCTTGACTGTCGGCCCATATTGCTCAAATGCGCGCAAAGCCGCGATAAACACGGCTTCCACGCAACGCACAAAGAGCACGGCAGCTCCCAGACGAAGCGCGACGGTGGTGGCGCTGAGCAGAGCGGGCTCGATTCGAAATACGTGATTAGCCAGGAACCCGCTGGCGAGCGCGATTGCAACAGCCAGCAGTCCACCGAGAGTGCCGTTAATTGCGAGCATGCCGCGAATGCTGCGAATCACTCCCGCGGTGTCGTTCCGTCCGCGATACGCGGAGACGTACTTCACTGCCGCATCACCGAATCCGCCGCTGAGAGTCCCCATACTCCCGACAACGGCCGTCACCAGCATCCATATCCCGTACTGAGAAAGGCCGAGTCGATGGATGAGAAGCGGTGCAGCGAGCAGCATGCCGAGCGGTTGCGACACGTAGTCCGCGACACTGTATGCGGCGTTTGAGATGGCGGAAGTCCGAGGCATCAATTTCGCTGTCGCTATGCGGCGGGATCGATCGGATACCGTTTGCGGTGGAGCACGATTCTGGCGCGTTCGATGGTGGTTGCGCCAATCTCTCTGGCAAACATTTTTCGTGGATCGGAGGCGTCGAGCTCCCGCCATCTCTCCTTTGAGAGCAACCATGCTCCGGCACAGATGAGTGCCAGGGCCGTTCCGCCGAGCGTGATGAGTAATCGCGGCGGAAAGGACTTCTTTTCCGGAAGACTAGGCGGATCGATGACTCGCACAACCGGAATCGATTTCGCTTCTTCGATGCGCGCAAGTTCGTATTGTTGCGTCAGGAGTTCGTATACCGTCTCTTGGATCTTTACGCGCCTGTAAAGATCGAGCCAGCGAATGCCGAGAACAGGGAGATGTCTGAGTGGCGGATACAGTTCAGAAGAACCGCCCATTGGCAGCGAATCGACCGTGGTGCTCGTGCCTGACATCTTCTGCAACTGGCGCTGGAGCTCGCCTATCCGGGCGCGCAGCGAGCGCACGCGAATGTTGTTGTCGGAGTAGGTCTGCTGAAGCGATTCGAGTTCGGATCTGGCGGCGATGAGCTGTCCCTGTAGTTCGGCGGCGGACTCGACCATCGCCTTGGACTGCTGATTGATGTCGAGCGTTCCGTTTTTGCTGGAGAAATCCGCGAACTGGCTCTCAGCATCTGTGAGATCCTGCTTGACGCCCACAAGCCGCTGCTCGATGAAAGTACGCTCGCGGTGTGCGGAAGAGGTATTCACGGAGGACACCAGGGAGTCGAGCTCGTGAACATATGCCTCGGCCAGTTTCTGCGCGCGCTGAGGGTCGTGATCCAATACCGAAACCGTAAGGACTCCACTCTTGCGGTCCTCGGATACTTCCGTGCGATCCGCCAGCTTGGCGCAAGCATCCTCGCGGTAACGCTTCCAGTACACCTTCTGTAATTGAAACCGATCTACAAGACGTTCTTGAACGGTACGGCTGCCGAGGAGATCGGTGAAGAGTGCGCCGGTATTCTTGAGCCCGAAGAGATTGCCGGCGAGAGCGGTGAGTCCGCCCGGCAGGTTCTTGTTTCCGGACATGGCGGCAAGCAGTGTCGCTGCACCGTTCTGCGAATCAGGGGGCATCAGCCGAACCGTCGATTTGTAGCGCACAGGAATAACGAAAGCGGCAACTGCACTGATGATCAGCGCCGCAGCCCCGACCCTTAACAGCAGTCGTCGCCCATCCCAAAGCACGCGAGAGCGATGGAGCCATGCGTTATCGGGTTCGACCATGAGCGCCTCGGAACCCGCGTCGCCGATGTCGGGAATCGTGTAAGGGCCGTGCTTGCCGTTATCCACCTACTTGATCCTCCACTGCGGACGGTACTCGACCTGAACGCTAGCGGTAACGTTGTGCTGGGTCGTGGCGGCGAGCAGCGGAAAATTCCAGCGCTCGTACTGCACAAACGTTGAGAACGTCACGCCCCGGTTGAGCGCGATATCGGCGTGAACGTTGTAGTCGCGAAGTGAGCCGCCACGTAGGAAGTCGCGATCGACTTGTGCGCTCCGAAAGCTGACGCCAACTTTGGTGCGTGCTGAAAAATGATAGTCGCTCCACGCCTGGTAACCAGTGCCTTGACGACCGATCCAACTGCCCAGAAGTTGTCCTTTGTTTGTGTATCCCTGGAGATAACGAACGTTGAAATAGAAGAATCCGGGGAAGTGATCGTAAGGGGTGTAAAGTCCTTCGGCGCGAAAGTCGAGCTTGCTCAATCCCGGGACCTGCGAGAGATATATGCCCGGATTCACGGCGGCATTTCGCGGGTATGCCAGCGGCGAGATCTGGTCGTCAGTAAATGAGTCCATGTAGAGAAGAACGCGATCACGCAGCTTAGGAATTCGGTAGCCGAAGTCGAACGAGGAACGGCGGTCGCCGGAGTCCTGTCCAGAGGCATTACTGGTATTTGTCGAGAAGATGCTTTTGAAGAATGTGCGGCTTGTAAAAGGAAAGCCGGGTCCGCTCAATATCGTGGTGCGAGCAATACTGAATTCGAAATTGGGGGTCGGCTTGAAGCTTATCTTTTCACCGTGAATGTAGGGCTGGGGATCGAGAGCTAACCCGTGAGTCCCGATGACCCCATTCACAGCCGCGAAATCATGGCCCGACAACCGGCCGACAAAGAAGTCCGTGCGTACGGCGCCGAGTTTGCCGAAGATGCTCGGCAACTTGAAGGGCTTGGGCTGAGTGATGCGCAGCATGGTGATCGGCGCGGCGTTATTGCTGAAGAGCATCCCTCCGGCGCCGGTCGGTCCCCATGAGAGAGCCTGGCGGCCGAAGGTAAACTGTGAAGTTCCCACCTTGAGCCCGACATAGCCTTCGAGCAGATCGAATCTGGATGTGCTCGGAAGGACAGCGGGATAGGCACTCGGCGGAATACCATGATCGGCTTCCGAAAGAAGAGGAGCGGATGCGGTCGGTATGCCCGGCATAGATGGCGACCGCTGATATTCACCGCGAATGTATCCAACGACGGGTCCGGCGGTTGCGTATCCGGAAATGCCGGTAACGACGTTCATGCCCCGGCCATAGGGACGTCCGTAGTCGTCAATGATGGTTTGACCGAAGTGATAGCCGTCGCGTAGAGGCGTGCCCGATATGTTTGCGAGCCGCATGTAGACAGAATCGAGCACAATACCGGTATTGCGTCCGGATTGGATTTCTCCAACCTCAGGCGCGAACTCACTTCTGAGGGCGGCATAGAGACGCGCGACATCTGGTCGCGAATCGCTACTTGATACGAGCGGTTGTGCTTCGTCCAGCAGGCGCGCGCACTCGATCCGAGTCCAGGGACGCATGTCCCGGAAGGCGCTCTGCACGTACCCGAGCGCCGCGAGCCGGTCGAAAGCTTCGTATACCCAGCTATCCAGCGGCACATAGGGAGATGCCATGCTCTCGGGACTCCGCGGTCCTTCGTGGGCGTTGCGCTCGAAGGTCCCCCATTGCTTCATGTCGGGAACCTGGTGCGACTCCCACACTTGCCGCCCCATGTACCAGCCCAGGGCGCTGCCGAGAAAAGCATCGGAAGAAAAATGCTGGCGTCCGGTGATGCGCGAAGCGGACACGGCTGCCGCGAGCCCATAAGCCAGGATCTTTGTTCCAGTGCCGGGGTACTGGTGTGCCACCACGGTGGCAACAGACCAGGCAGCGGCAGAGTGCTCCGAGGGAAAAGAGCTGCCGCCCTGGCGAAATCCGCGAGATCCCGGAGGAACGACATCCATTGGACGAGCGCGCTGGGCAACTTCTTTGAACACCGTGGTCGTAAGAAAGCTGTTGAGCCCGGCTTCTCCGGCCATGAAGCCGGTGTTGGCCATGCGCTCGTTGTGTCGCATGTGGCCCCACACGTACATGCCTCCGGCAGATCCCACGATTAGCGCGATGCTTGCATTTCCAAAAGTCTGGCTCGTACTGACAATGCTCTTGTGCGGCGCCATGTGCTTGTCGATCGTTGGGTCGGCGATAACAAGTGCGGTCGTGGCTAGCGCGAAGGGGAATCCCCAACTGAGATCGCGCTCACGAAGACGAAACGGACTTGTCCAGAATTGCGCCTGCTGATGCAAGATGTCGTAGGGAACGGCGCGAACCCTGATGTAGTTGTCTGTGTGTGTCCTTCTGAGAGTGCCTGCCACCGGTTCTGGACAGGCCTCGGGGGCTCCGTACAGATCGGTGCAGCGCGAGCTTGGCGCAGACACACCCTTCCCGGCCAAGGAGGGCGCAGCGCCCGCGTCGTCAGCGACGGCTGCACCCGACTCGTTCGTAGACGCCGTAGACGTCTGCGCAAAGGATGATGTCGCGAGAGCTACGGCGAGAATCAGTACGGCGAATCTCATCAGAAGTGCGTCGCGATGCTCGCGGTGACAGCGGCTGACGATGCGAGTTGGGCTACCGTGAGCAGGTTCTTCCACATGACCGAACCGCCGATGATCTTGTCAGGGACAACTACGCTATCTCCGGGTTCGAGACGTGCGCCCATCACGCCGCCGCTCCAGAACGACCCGCTGGATTGGCCGAGCACGGAGCCGTCGGCGCGCACGATGAATATGGCCTTCTTATTCGCAAGTTGTGTCGGTCCGCCCGCCTGCTTCAGGTACCACTCGGCATTCTTGCCGGGCGTGAAGCTGATCGCCGAAGGATTGTAGACCTGTCCACTGACAACGACGAAGTTCGGTTGCTTGGGGATGACAAGCACGTCACCGGCGCGCATCTCGATGTCGGCGGGCGTGTTCTCCCACTTCGAGATATCGGAACTGATTTTGATGACGAGGCGCCCGCTGGGCGGCGTGGACTTCAGTGATGCGAGTACCTGCTGCTCCTGTGCCTGCATTGCCTGGCTGAACGCCAGCACTTCCCCACCCGTGGTATTGCCAGGTGCCTTAACGTTCATACTTTCGGACTGAATGCGGCGGATCAGTTGGTCGCGCGTCTTCTCGGCAATTTCGCGGACTTGCATGCGTTCAAGCACCGCGCCAGAAGGGTAAGCCGTTGTCCGGAAGCCACCAGCGCGCTTGAGAAGAGTGCTTAGCTTCTCACCTTCCTGTATGCCGTATTGCCCGGCGTACATGACCTCGCCTTTGATGGTGACCGCCGCGCCGATATCATTCCATCCTGTTAGCTGCCGGATGGTAACGGCATCCCCAGGCTTTAACTTCAAGTCTGCACTTTTGTCGCCGGCTAGAGCTTTTGCGATCTCCACTGTGCCATGTTTGATCAGAATCCGCCTGCCGTCCTGCACGACATAGCTTGAAAGATCGGCCTCGTCACGGTAGGCGCTACGATTAAAGCCGCCGGCCATCTGCACGAGCCCGGCAACCGTCATGTCCCGCGCGAGTGGATACTCACCCGGACGCAGCACCTGTCCGTAAACATAGACCTTTGGCGGGTCGATCTCGTAACGGCTGTAGACACGGATCACGTCGAACGGCTTTAGTTCGATCGGGTCATCAGCAAAGATCTCAGAAAGCTTGAAGGGGATCGTTACAGGCCGATAGTCGGGCGGTTCGAGGCGAACGATTTCGGCGTGATCGGCTGGTTCCGGCAACAGATCCGAGTACGAGCGCAGAAGCTCGTTGACGGTCTCTCCATCGTGATACGAGTATTTGCCGGGCCGAAAAACGTGGCCTTGTAGATAAATGGTTTTGTCGGCGTAAGGAAGGATCGGCTGAACGATCACGCGATCGCCATCCTGGACGGCGAAGGACGACAAGGCCTTGGCGACTGCGGTCTTATCTCGGCCCTCGGGAACATTGACGCTGAGGGTGGTCCGGCGAGAGTGGGCCTCGATGCGTTCTACATTGATCCTTTGCGTCGAGGCAGAAACCAATAGACCTCCAGCCAAATCGAGCACCTGACCGAGCTCTTCCTCATCTTTCAGCTCGTAGATTGCCGGGCGGTGTACCATTCCCGTGACCTCGATCTGCGGATTAGCCGGTGGAACAAGCAGGCTGTCGCCGGACTGCAACTGGCCCAAATCGGAGCGGGTGCCTCGCAGCAGCAGATCGTAAAGGTCGATTTCGCGAACGAGAGTCTTGCCCCGGTATTGCTTAAGGACTCGGAGCGATCCGCGGCTGGTCGGTCCACCCGCAGCGAAAAGCGCATTCAGCGGACTTGAAAGCGAACTTATATCGTAGGCCCCCGGACGCCGCACATCGCCGACCACGTAGATACGAATCGTGCGAATCCGGGAGAGTGAGATCTCCACCTTCACACTGCGGTACTCTGAGGCCAGCTTCTTCTGGATCGCTTCTTGTGCCCGTGCCATTGTCATGCCTGCGACGGTAATCGTGCCTGCTTCAGGCAATGCAATCTGCCCTTCACGATCGATGACGCGCGAGATACGCCGAGACACACTACCGGACAGGTTCATCGTGAGTTCGTCACCGGGGCCCACGACGTAATCGGGACCCGCGGGAACATCGATCGGAAGCTGATCCATGTTGCCGGTTCCGTTCTTGAAAACATCACTGCCGAAACGTTGGAGTTTCGGGTTGTCAGTCGGAACCTGCGAGTACAGATCGCGCATGGAAGGCAGCGAAGGATACGGACTGGGCCGGGACACCGGCCGATTCATCTCGGTGACAGATTCCTCGCGCTGTGTCGGATCCTTCTGCGGAGACGGCTGTTGCGGGCCAGAGGGAGCGTTTCTGCGGGCGAGAACTGGCCTATTTCCGGAGTCGTTGTCGACATTTTTGTCGCCGTAGCCCCGTCGTTGTAGTTCTTGAACAACCATCAGCCGAAAGTCAGGGTCCTGTTCTATGTTGCGGTAAAAGCCATCTTCGGTGGTGTTCCGTAGTTCTTCCGCGCGGTCGTTCATGCCGGCCAATTCGAGTCGTTTCGCAACACTGACCTTGACCGGCGCGAGGAGTTCGGGGTGCTGCTCGAATATATCGATGATGCGCTCGGTCAAGAACGAAGAGGCAGCGTCCGCAGCGGCTGTCCGCTGGTCGTCCACGGTTTCGGCCCGCAACGACGGATCGTCTGAAAATCCGTCTGGTCGTTGCCGCTTGCTCAAACCACGCATTGTTTCGGCTTGATCATTCGCTTGGTCACCGCCATATTGCTGTCCCGGCATGGAGTCATACTGCGGGCCGGAGCTTGCCGAAATGGGACTGCGCGGTGAGCCGTTGTCCTGGGCTAAGCAAAAGAGACTCATGTGCAAGACGATGAACAAAACTGAGATTGATTGCCTCACCAATACGCGGGCGCAATAGGCAATCACACTTGGCCGGGGAGGAGCCATACTACCTTTCATAAGGACGCTCAGTTGCTGAATTTGAGAATAGTGGCGGGCGGCTGGCAGACAAGGCTCCGCCACTGTCACTTACGTCTCGTGGGTGACTCAAGCAATGACTCGACCCCTGTTCGGAATCGCCGCCATTCCCTGTCAGAGTGACAGAACTGTTAGAAGATAATGAGCAATTACGAGTTGCTCCCGCCCCGTGTGCGTGCACTTTGGCGTAAGTAGCTTGGGTGCAACAATATGCAACTTTGAGAAATCTGCGCATCCCTAAGTGAATCATTCAGCCGCAGCTTTTGACTGCCGATCCCTCCTTAGTCGAACGCATTTCTGAGAGGAATCCCCGATTGTGCCCGGGCAGAGCACGTGTTCAGATTGCCGATAGCAAGCGACATAGGAGCACGCACAATGCCGAAAGGTGGTACGCCGCCTCTCGTTCCCATGTGGGCCCAGCCACACGTACGAGTTGAGAACTTGAATCCTTACCCTTTCTTCCCTTTCAATCCGCAGTGGGGGCAGGAACTTCCGCTTGGGGAATTTGAGGTGTTCTGTGCGCTACTGCGCTTGGCCTGGGCGTCGCCGCGGCCGTGTTTCTTGCCCAACGATGATCGCACCCTGATGGAAATGCTCAAGCCGTACAGAAACGGCAACGGCCCGGATGAGCCAGTGCCGGAGCGGGTCCTTTCCTATTTCACTGAGCATCCGCGGACAGGGTTGCGCTTCTTCGCTCCGCAACTGAAGGCACTGGAACGACTCGTCGAAGGCGAAAACATCTACGCACTGTTGTGGGACGATAGGGACTGAGGTCCAGCTGCTACTTATCTGGTCGCTGCTCGATTTCAATATGGCGCTGGCTGAGTACGCGCTCAACAACGCTTTCTACCATCGGAAGGAAGTTGTACTCGGGGTCGCGTATGTTGGCTAGCGCGACATTCCACCGTTCGCTCTGCTGATGCGCTTGCTCTTTGATCTGCTCTGGCTCAGGCAACAGCATGTACCATGCCCACACCAGCGTGCTCATGACGTAGGTGGCCCCCTTCAGCAAACTGAGTGTGACGGATTTCTCCGTGCCCGGAGCGTACAATGTAACGATAATCAATTCCACTGCCGCGAATAGACCGAACCCCAAAGAGACTCCGAAAACGTGATGTCTTGAAGTTATCCCCAAGTGTGCGGAAAACAGCAGCATGAACAGCACCAGGCCACACTGCATCACGCGCACACTGCGTTCGAGAGCAAAGATAACCGCAATCAACCCGCCCACCTTGCTGCTAGAGCCCGAAGCGACGGTCACGACCGAAACCATCACGAGAACGACAGCAGCCCATCGGAAAAGCACCGATCCCAAATCGCGCAAGGCGTCGTACTGGCGGAACAGATTGGTGAAGATCTCGCGTATCACGGCGAAGCCGAGCACGACGCCTAATGCACTCATGAGCCAGTAGACGCAGAAATAAACTTTGTAAGACCAATGAAAACAGGCGAAGTTCAGAAGGATGCTGATGATTTGAAGAACAACGTAAATGAAAAAGACAGGGAATTCACGCCTCAGATTCCGGCGTATCATCGTGGCCGCGAGGAACACGAGCACAGGAATCGGGGCTATCCAGAACGCGTAAGTCAGCAAACTGGAAGACATGGACGCGAACATCCCACGCCAAAGATAAAACGCGCGCCGAATGTCTCCAAGTACTATTCTGATTACTAAAGGACAATAGCCCCATTCTTGACGAGCTTCGTCGCGGGCCGAGCAGTGTCAGCCCGCAGCCAAGCATAAAAGCTCGAAGCTAGACAGGTTGCGTGGATATGGCGTCGCCGTTTGCGGAGGGGGCAGATCTGGTGCCTTCAGGAAACTGCGAGCCGGGATCAGGCGAGGATTGTGGTATCGAACCGGAGCCTTCGCCAGCCGGAGCCAAATACGTTCCTTTCGGAAACTGCGGCCCGGGGTTGCAGCTCTTATCCCAAGGTGAGCAGCCCGGTATCGGTCCAGGACCCTCGCCAGCCGGAGCCAAATACGTTCCCTTCGGAAACTGCGGCCCGGGGTTGCAGCTCTTATCCCAAGGTGAGCATCCCGGTATCGGTCCAGGACCTTCTCCCACGGTTTTGGTTTCGGGCGCATTGAAGGCAGGGCCGGGATCGCAATCGCCGTCCCAAGGGGAACACACTGGAGTTGGTGCCCCGGTTTCGCCGGAGGCGATCATCATTTCTGAATGGCTTGGGTGCGAGACTGCGGCCAATATCCCGGCGAGCAGCAGTGCAAACAGTACTGACTGAAGAGCGATCTTCACCTTATTGACTCCTTGAACTTGAAATGTGGTTTGAAGTTTGCTTCGGGAATCGAGTCTAACCTCTGGAATCGGTGGAAGAAGTAACTTTCACACGCACAAAGGGACACTTCCCTCAGTTTCTCAAGCACGGGTCGATAGCTATTCGCCACAAACCCTCGTTGTGTTTAGAATCTGAGTTTGTGTGTTGTGCGTTTTGCAGGCCACTCACAATTTGTAGCGCGAATCCCAAATCGGGAAAGTCACCGCTGCCAACGCGTTTTTGCCCACAAAGTTGTAGCTTGGCAGCTATGTCGTGAATCCAACATTCTGCATTCAGAATTCCCTTTTATTTCCAAGGAGAGCTACACGATGCAAAGAAAAGCAAGTGCCGTTTGGAACGGTGGTCTGAAGGACGGCAAGGGTACTATTTCATCCGACAGTGGCGTACTCAAAAATACGAAGTATTCTTTCTCGACACGATTTGAAGGCGAGCCTGGTACCAATCCAGAAGAACTGATTGCTGCGGCACACGCTGGCTGTTTCAGCATGGCATTGTCGGCTCAACTTGGGGGAGCCGGTCTGACCCCGGAACAAATCTCCACCCAGGCTGCCGTATCGCTCGACAAAGTTGACGCAGGTTTTGCAATCACGGCGGTACACCTCACGGTGCGGGCGCGCATTCCCGGCGCCGATCAGGCAAAGTTCATGGAAGCCGCAAATGCCGCGAAAGCTGGCTGCCCCGTCTCCAAAGTATTAAACGCAAAGATAACGATGGACGCGCAACTCGAGTCGTAAGCGTGTCGTAAGTGCATCATGAGCGCACGAACCCATCGCTCCTCACATCGCTGAAAAACCCACCTTTTGCGGTGGGTTTTCAATTCTGCGAGAGGTTATCGCTTAAGCGGGAACTTACACAAGGCCCGAAAATCTTATGGACACCCGACTGATGCTGCCAGAAACTAGTGGCCATGCAGCGCGGCGACAAATTGGACTTCGCGAAGCGTAGCCTTATCGCAATTCTATCGTTTTCAATTAGTGGTTTTGCCGAGTTCTTTCGCACACGACAGGGCATAACGCCAAGATGGTACCCCCTCTTTCCCATGGCGGTGGTTCTATTCGCGATAATTGGCTTAGCTTTCCTTGTGTGGGCAATTTCAAGCATGCTCTTGGCTGCCAAGGGACGGAGCCGCAGAAACTTAACCGTCATTGTTGTCATCGCCATTCTTGGCCTTCTTCTGCTGGATCCTTTTTCGCGTTTGCTGCTGACTTATCCCGCAAAGGCAATTCGAGAGCACATTCGTAGGATTCCGTTTGACAGTGTTGCTTGGCAAGACTTGAGGCAGGTGGAGGGCCGCGATCCAGTAAGGCTTCGCATGGTCGACGATCTTGTCAAATCCCGACGTTTAGATCATCTGTCGCGTTCGGAGGTTCAGATGCTACTTGGAAAGCACACTGAGAGAGAGACTACGGTAGAGAACTTCAAGGACTACGAGACCGTATACTGGCTCGGTCCTCTACGCGCCCCGATGAGTATCGATGATGAGTGGCTCGCGATCAGTTACGACGAAAAGGGACGGGTGAAAAATTACGCCGTTCTGTCGGATTAAGCGCAGATCTCTCCTCAAAATACCGACTCGAAACTCTCACCGCTTTTCCGATTGTTGCGCAGCCGCGCAGAAGTCCTCCGCCGGTGTCCCGTGCGCGAACAGCAGGAACGCGTCCGGGCGTGTACGGGTCAAGTCTGACGCTGCCATTTTGGCCGGCTCGCGTTTGGGATCAATGTACAACAGAGTTGTCCCCGGAGAACTCGCCAGCAGTGCGTCGAATTTCTCGCCGGTGGACAAGCCGCCATCAGCCGCCGACCACTCCAGGCTGGCTGCCCGCCCACGCCAGTTGTACCCTCCCGTCAACGGAACCATGACCATCGAATATACCTTCACACCCGCGCTGGTAAGGCGCATCGCCGTAGGCTCGAACTCATGGTCCTGCTTCGGGCCTCCATAGCGAATCAGGTTCTTCTGCACATGATCGATCCCGTAGAACGCGAGTACCGGAGTGCCCGGATGCTTGCGCAGAAGGTCCCGAATATTGCTCACAATCGCGTCCTCGCGATCATCGAGATACGGGCTTCCGGTGAAGTCCCGCCCTGGGTAGACGACTAGCCCTTGTTGGTACGTGCGAATAGAGTGCCGTATTGTGCGCAGCTGCGCCAGCACTTCGGCATCGGACGTAAGCTTCTCCAGTGCGGCCACAGTATCCAATCCCCGCGCCTTGATATCCGTCAATGCGGGCACCATCACGGCGTCCGCCCCCTTCACCCGCTGCTTCACTCGAACGAGGTGCTCGCGGATGGCCTCCGGGTTGTAATCGATGTCCACCAAACGAACAACAAGACGGTCGCCGTCTTTCCGCCCCTCATTGAAGCGCCGAATCGCCCGGAATATTCCGGCCCGCCCGCACAGCGGAGCCGGCAGCGTGTCGGATCGGCCCTCGACATACGCTTGCGCCTCGCTCTCGTATCCCGGCTTGTCTTCAATCGCAATCTCGCGCAACCCGGCGGCCTCGTGCAGCTTCGCAGCATATTGCACTGCGACATCGTAATTTTCTTTTACCCCGTGCAGTTCGCCGATCATGTACACGTCATAGCCCGCGACCGGCAGCGGAAATCTGCTCAGATCACGTCCTCCCCACACGCCCGGACGAAGCTCCTGCGCCGCCCCAGCTACCGCACACGCGAGCAATACTATCGGCAGAAATACGTTGGTAAGACGCCCATGAGTTCTGGAATCTGCGGCACCCATCTCACCCATGATTTGTCTTTCTCCTGTTCCAACTCTCTAGAATTGCTGCCGGCCTATGATCCCATACGAGCCGAATACCCTAAACGTTCCCGAAAACGTTCTCGAGTTCGATGGCAGAGGGCTTCGGAAACAATGCTGGATCGGCCCAGACCTTCTTCGCTGTCAAGTGCCGCACTCGCACGAAATCCTTGCAACGCGTTGATTTCACGCCAGAAGTAACACTCGTGACCGTGTCGGGTTTGTGCCGCCAGAACTGCTACCCTTGAATAAGGATCATTGGTCGCAACCCTCGACGGATGCCTTGATCGACAACAAACCACGCACGCCGGAATGACTCGTTTGCTAAGAGCGCATTCAGTCACCGACTGCAGCTAAGTCTTTTAGATCATCAGTGATAGCAGACACATAGGGGGAGGGGGCCTACCGCAAGGAGTACTTCTCCGTGTTGCACTCAAAGTCAGCATTCAGCAGCAGGTAGTTTCCCCCGAACTCGTTGGGCAACGGAGGAAATGGAGCAGACAGATTAATGCCAGCCCAAGCAGCGCGATCAAGCGAGACATCGCCCGAACTGGTAATAAGTTTCATCCCTCGAACGGAGCCGTCCTTCATGATCGCAACCTGAACCACAACGCTTCCCTTCTTCATCATCGGAGGAAATGCCGACTCTGGTAGAGAGCTTTTCCAGTTGCGATCAACCAGTGAATGAATGCGAGACAAGTAAGGACCGAAGTCGACGCCCAAGGTGTCGGAGAGGATGTCGAAACCGCTCTTACGTGGACTGTTATTGGGTGACCTTATCCCATAATCGCCCCCTCCACCACCCCGCGATGCCGCAGCGGCCTGAGCTGCCTGCTCTATCGCACTCCCGGCAGACCTGGCTCCAGTTGCAAACGGATTCGGCGCTGCCTGTGAACGTGCCATCTGTGTTGGATAGATCGGCGCCTGGGAGCTTCCAGATTGCGTTTGTTGCGGCGGGTTCTGTACCCCCCGATTCGCCGGAGGCGATTGCTGTGCCATTTGCGGCGGAACTGGAGGTCGTGATGGCTGAGCAACCGGTCCCGGAGCACCCGGCCTACCGTTATCAATCAGCTTCTTCAACTCCTGTTGGCTGATTTGTGGTCGAGGCGATCCCGCGAGTCGATCCTTGTCGGACAGGACGTTTGTCTTGGGACGCTCCTTGAGCTTCTGTTCGTCCGGCGATGCATACAGATACGTCAGTTCTTGATGTTTGGAGATTAGTTCTTGTGGTGTGGCAACCTCCACGCTTCGAGCCGGAATCCATGCGATCCACTTCGACGAGGTAAACAGGATGATGATGATCACCGCGTGCGCAAACAGCGACATCCAGAACGCTTCGCGCTTTCGGGAACGGGTAAGCTCATCCTGCAGCTGCTCGAGCAGTATAGGCATCGCGAAAGGTTCGATCTCTTCGTTTGCCCTACTCCGCTGCGGGGGCGGCGGGGACTGCGGCGGTGGTGTCTGTAAGGTTGCCATTACTGCTCAGTTACTTAGACGTCGCTCACGCGCTTTGGGCTGGTTAAATCGTCGCGACCTATTATCGAGTATGAAAGCTATCTCTCATTGTAAAGAGTTCGAAAAGAAGTGCGAACAAGTAAAAGAGCTAGGGCTGAGCTATTAAGCTCCAACCCTGAGTACCCCAAAATGTTGCGTGCTGGCCACCGTAAAACTAACGGTGAATGCCCAGTACCTGCTCTTCGCCCACATGCACCCGCCGGTTGTGCTCCGCAATTCCGGACAACACGTCGAGGGCTACGGCAAGCGCACGCCGGCCATCAGTAAGTGTCACCACAGGTGCCGTTCGGCTTCGCACAGAGTTGAGGAATGCAACAAGCTCCGCCCGAAGAGGTTCTTCCTGCTTCACCTCGGGTTTCCGTGGCTTGATCAAACCGGCCAGCGAGTCCGTCGGGACCGCGCGCGACATCATAGCCGCCATCACTGCCGCGGAATCCACCTTCAGGGCAAAAACGTCCTGACGGCTGTAATCGATTGAGACGTACTCCTGCGGCTGGAAGAAGCGCAGCTTGCGCACTCGCTCGGTACTGACGCGGCTCGCCGTGAAATTGGCCACGCAGCCCGATTCGAACTCCATGCGAACGTTCGCGATATCAACTTTACCCGAGAGAATCGGCAGTCCGACCGCACGAATCTCCTTCACCGGCGATTTCACAAACGAGAGCACGATATCAAGGTCATGGATCATCAGGTCGAGTACAACGTCGACATCCAGCGCCCGCGGCGTGAAGACGCTCAGGCGATGAACCTCGAAGAACATCGGCTTCGTGATCAACGGCAATGTCGCACGCACCGCCGGATTGAAGCGTTCAAGATGTCCAACCTGAGCTACTCGACCGCACCGCTCTGCCGTCTCGATAATGCGATCTGCGTCACCGAGCGACGAAGCCACCGGCTTCTCGATCAGAACGTCCACTCCAGCTTCCATCAGCTCACAAGCGACCGCCGCGTGATGAACGGTCGGCACGGCAACCGAAGCTGCCTGCGGCTTTATTACCCCGAGCATCTCCTTCACCGAGGTGAACGACTTCGCACCAAACTGGCTGGCAACGGTCTCGGCGCGTGCCGCGTCGGCGTCGACCACGGCGGCCAATTCGACAATGCCCTCCTGCTGCAGCTCAGAGTAGACTCTGGCATGGTTGCGTCCGAACGCACCCGCACCAATCACCGCGACACTGATCTTCTTCTCTGTCGTAAGTACTTCCAGTTCTCAGTTGAGAAACTCGATTGTCGCACTTCGAAGCGGCGGGTTCAAATCCGTGTATGCCTGCATCTCACCATCGATGATTCATACGGCTGTGAGCTCCCTCACCTTCGGCGCCACTTCCACCAACTCGGGCACGGTGTTTCGCGTCTGGGCCCCTAACGCCAACATCGTTCAAGTACGCCTTGAGCGCGGTGAACTGCTAAACATGCCCGAAGAGTCTCCCGGCATATTCTCGACCACCGCACAGGTCGGACCCGGCGAGCGTTACTTCTACACGCTAGATCAAGGACGCCCCGTCCCCGATCCCGTATCGCGCTACTTACCCGATGGCGTGCATGGACCGACCGAGATCGTCGATCCATACACGTTCCAATGGACTGACGCGAACTGGAAAGGTCTTTCGCGCGACGAATACATCATCTACGAGTTGCACACCGGCACCTTCAGCCCCGCAGGAACCTTCGACGGCATCATCGAGCGACTGGATTACCTGAAGCGTCTGGGCATCACCGTCATCGAGGTCATGCCGGTCGCCGCAACGCCGGGCACCCGCAACTGGGGATACGACGGCGTCTCAATCTATGCCGTTCAGGCGAACTACGGTGGACCCGAACGCTTGAAGCGACTCGTCGATGCTGCGCACCACGCAGGACTCGCCGTCATGCTCGATGTCGTCTATAACCACCTCGGGCCAGAAGGTAATTACCTGAGCATGTTCGGCCCATACTTTTCTGATCGGCATTGCACGCCATGGGGGGATGGCCTCAACTTCGACGGCCCCGATTCCGAGCCGGTTCGACGCTACTTCATCGACAACGCACTCTACTGGACTCGTGAGTATCACCTCGACGGACTCCGTCTTGACGCCATCCAGAACATCAAAGACGATTCGCCGCGCCACATCGTCGCCGAAATCAATGCCGAGGTGCAGGCATTCGCGCGCGAACTCCAACGCAACGTCTTCGTCATCGCCGAGACTGATACAAACGATCCGGTCATCGTTCGTCCTGCTTCGAAATCGGGGGTGCCGCACCCTTCCGAAAAGGAGGGTGCGCAAAATGACGGCTGGGGCCTCTGCGCGCTATGGAGCGACGACTTCCACCACGCCGTTCACACAGTTCTGACCGGCGAGAACAAAGGCTACTACCAGGACTTCGGTGCACGCGAGCAGATCGTGAAGGCCCTGAACGAGGGATTCGTTTACCAAGGCGAGCACTTCAAGTTCTGGAACGAGCCCCGCGGAGCGAAGCCCGAAGGCGTACCACTTCCGGCTCACGTCATCTGCATTCAAAATCACGACCAGATCGGCAATCGCGCGCTAGGTGAACGACTCAATCATCTCGTGCCGAAAGGAGCGTTCAAGCTTGCCTCGGCCCTGCTGTTACTCGCGCCGCAAACGCCTCTACTCTACATGGGACAGGAATACGGCGAGCAGGCTCCGTTCCAGTTTTTCACTGACTTCGAAGATCCGGCACTGCGCGAAGCCGTCAGCAAAGGTCGCCGCAACGAATTCGCTGACTTCAATTGGACCGAAGTGCCCGACCCGGAAGATGCGCATACATTTGAGCGCTCAAAACTCAACTGGAGGTTGGCGATCGACAGCAACGATGTCCTTCAGTGGTATCGGCAGTTGCTGGAATTGCGTCATCGCGTCGTAATGAAGAACGATCGAACCTGCCGCGCAGAGTTGCGCGACGGCAACATTGTTATGCAGGTACCAGCGGCTGACCCAAGAATCACGGTGGTTGCCACGTTCCCGGATTCGAAGCGCATCTCGTTACCCGAATCCGACTGGCGACTTCTGGCCAACTCCGATGAAGACGATTACGCAGTCAGAATCTACGGTCGCAGTTGATCTGCTTTGCGCCCTTCGCGTCCTCTGTGTTGAATGGATTCCTAATTCGGCCACTTATATGCCATCTTCACCAGCGTGCGCTCGGAAAACGGCAAATACAGCAGTGCGGCGCAGGCGGCGAACGCAGCCCCAATTCCGATGCGGCTGACAAGCAAAAACGGCGCCAGTGCCCAGAGTTGATCCAGCGGCAAAACGAACGGATACAGCCGTTTGAACTTTGCTCCCAGCGGCTTGAAGTCAAACAGAACGGCGGTCAATAAGTACAAACGCAGCGCGATGCCGACTGTAGCCGTCACAAGCACGACAGGCTCAACGAACGACTCGACCTTTCCTCCGAGCACATTCCCCATCAGCAGCGGCAGTTGATCGAAGTTTACCAGCGCGACACCGTAGAAGATCAGGTACATGATCTGTGCCAACGCGAAGAGTGTTCGACTGATGCCACGCGAAGGAGCAGGCAGATATTCTTCCTCTGCAGGAGTGTCTTCTAGCGCGGGCACAATTCCCGCCGGTACGTCGTTCAGCAACACATCCGGCGGAGAAGTCTGCGCTGCCGGCGATTGAGTTGCGACAGTTGTTTCGTTCGTGTGGGGGTGGGTCTGTGACCCGTTCTGGGCAGATCCACACCCCGCCGCACCGGCGCTCGCGACATCTCCACCGATGACTTTCACCGGTGCGATGAAACGGTACCCCCGGCGCGCCAGTGTTTCGACAAATCGCGGATTGTTGGCCGTGTCACCCAACACTTCGCGCAGCTTATTGATAGCCGTATTGAGTCCGTGATCGAAGTCGACGAAGGTATCCGCAGGCCACAGCTTCTGACGAAGTTCGTCCCGCGTGACAACTTCGTTCGGGTGCTCAAGTAACTCAACCAGAATCTGGAACGGCTGCTCTTGAATGCGGAGTTTCATGCCGCTCTTGCGCAGCTCGCCTGAACGCGGATCTGCTTCGTAGAGTCCAAAGGCAAACCTGCGTCCCGGCGCTTCCATCCAGTTCCCCAATCGTTAGCGAAATCTTGAGAGAGTAGTTTAAACCACGGAGGGTGGTGCGATTAGCTGTTCAGCAGGAGAAGATTTCGACAAAAGGAGCACGGGCGCGCCTGAGCGCGATACGATGCCGCCGTGGTCCGGCAGTCTTTGGCCGACCACGGCTCATCCGTGTTCGGGTTGATTATGGCTGCTTCTTCAGTCCGCCGCTTGCGCTCGTCGCAACCGGACGAAGTGTTAAATTCTGCGCCAACTTGTAAGTCAAGGCTGTTTCGGCCGGCAATCCCTTGCTCTTGCCCGTGTAAACTTGCGTGCCAGCTCCAGCGGCCCCGCCGGCGAGAGCACCGATGGCTGCTCCTTTTCCGCCACCAAGTAGCGCCCCCAGCACTGTTCCGACAACGGCCCCTCCACCAACGTACTTTGCCGTGCGCTTGTTTGCACCCAGGCTACCCGCACCGGTGCTCTTCCCTCCTGACGAGGTCAGAGCGTAAGTCTTTCCGCCGACAGTAACGGAGCGCAAGTCAAGCGCTGTGTCTTTGCCGTTTTGGTCGACTCAGCAACGAGAGACGCGCGGCTGCCTCGCGGAATAGCAACGCCACCGGAAGCGGCCGGAACATCCTCGCTGATGGTGGCCGCGTAACGAGCGCCTGTCTGCGCATGCGCCGGAATGGGCGTATCGGTACGAACTTTAATTTCTGTACCTTCGGAAAGGGTGTGAGTCTGTGCCCACAGCCCCACACTCGCCAGCAACAGCACGGTCAAGCCGAGTAGTGTCGTAGTCTTCATATTTCTCTCCAGAAAGAGAGATGCACGACCCTTGCGAGTGGTGGGCCATTGGCTTTCCAGCTGTTCTTCTCATGATCATGCCTATTTTCACGGGACTTACCACTCGGAGCCCTGGACAAAACAGCCCTCTAGCGCGCCTTCTGTAACGAATGATGACCCTTTTGCATTTCTTAGGTGAGAGACAAGCAGTCACTATCGTGCCGTACCATTTTGGGAATCCGCTATGGAAACAACCTTCAGACACAATGCTGATGACAATCTCAGTAGCAGGGGCTTCTACCGGCTCTCGCGATTGAGAGCTGACCGCAGCCGCGCAGGCGGCTATTCCAAAGGACGTCTTATGCAAGACCGCAATCCCTTGGTTGTTCGACTTCTCATACTCGCCATCGTCCTGGGAATCTCATGCTCGCTTCTAGCTCAGACGCCGCTCACTTTGACGCATGCGGTCTCGATCGCTCTCGAGAAGAATCCACTTCGAAAGGCTGCCCTTGCAGACGAGCGCGTCAGCACGGCAAGCGTTAGCGAAGCCCGCTCGGGGCTGTGGCCCCGTATTACGTTCTCCGAGACAGCTACGCGAGGCAACGACCCCGTGTACGCGTTTGGCACGCGACTTCGCCAGGGACGTTTCTCCGCGGCCGATTTCGCGCTCAACCGCTTAAACTCTCCGACGCCGATCGGTGATTTCACGACGAGGTTCGGTGGACAGTGGCGGCTGTTCGATTCGTTCTCGAACGTGCTGAATGTCCGCCGTGCGCAAAACATGAAAGAGGCGGCAAGTCGCCAACTGCAACGCACTGATCAGGAGACGATCTTTCGCGTTGTGAACGCGTATTACGGACTGCTGCTCGCCCAAAAGCAGCAGCAGCTTGCCGAACAGGCAGCGCAGACATCGCAGGCCATCCTCCACGACAGCCGTAACCGTTTTCAATCGGGACTGGTCGTCGAATCGGACTATCTGTCGGCACAAGTCAACCACGCCTCCCGCCAGCAGCAGCTCATACAAGCTCGGAATGATGTTGCTCTCGCCCGCGTACAACTTAATGTCGCCCTCGGCGTTTCGCCGGATCAGCCGTTCCAGCCCGGTGAAGCTCTCGATGAGAAGCCGCTCGCCGCCGCACCGCTGGACGAACTGGAAAAGAGGGCGCTTGAATCCCGCCCCGATCTAAAGCGAGTGATGGCCGAAGAGGCGGCTCAGGCGACTGGCGTGAGCCTCGCGAAGGCTGCATTTGGTCCTCGCATCAACGCCTTCGGCTCCTGGCAACTCGACAATCCGACGATGTTCGCCGGGGGCGGCGCCAACAACTGGGTGGCTGGCGCCGAGCTACAGTTCGATCTCTTTTCAGGCGGCGAAAAGATGGCTCACCTCAAACGAGAACGCGCTTTGAAAGAAAAGGCCGCGGCGCTGCGGCAGGCCTTTGCCGATGGCGTGAAACTCGAACTCCGCAAGGCCTACTTCGACCACGACGCCGCACGGCAGATGCTCGACGTCACGCGCGCTTCGGTGTCGCAGGCCGAAGAGAGCCTTCGTATCAATCAGAACCGCTACAACGGCGGACTCACGACGATCACAGATCTTCTGCGCGTCGAAGAAGCAACCCGCAAAGCGCGTACGGATTACTGGCAGTCGGTGTACCAGTACCAGATCACCTACGCAAATCTCGAACTTGCGGCTGGCACTTTGAACGCTCAATCTCCGGTGGTGACGCAATGACAACGAACAAAGCTCTCTTAGTATCTATATCGCTCCTACTTCTTGGCGCCGCTGCCTTGACTTCGTGCACTTCCGAAAAGAAACCAGCCTCGCCCACTGTTGAGACGGTCACTGGCGTTTCACTCATGCCAATCTCGCGCACCTCGGTGCCCGACCTGATGGAAGCTGTGGGCACCGTGCATGCTTTTGAGAGCGCGCAACTATCGGCTCAGATGATGGGCAACGTCGTCGCCGTAAACGTGCGCGAGGGCGACAGTGTCAAGCGTGGCCAGGTACTCGTACTCATCGACAGCTCTCAGCCTCAAGCCGGGTTGCTGCGGGCACAAGCCGCCGTGAACGCGGCTGATCACGAGGCCACGGCCGCAGAGTCCGATTACGCCTTGGCGCAGTCAACTCTCAAGCGGTACGAAGATCTCTACAACAAGAAATCGCTCAGCCCTCAAGAGTTCGACGAGATCAAGGCGCGTGCTCAAGGTGCAACCGCACGGCGCGAAATGGCCCGCTCCGGCCAGGCGCAGGCAAAAGCCGCCCTGTCGCAGGCGCAGACGGCATTCGAATACACTCGGGTGCGTGCTCCCTTTGACGGCCTCGTTACTGAGCGCAAAGTCGATCCCGGAGCCCTCGCCGCACCCGGTATGCCACTGCTTGCCGTCGAAGGTTCAGGCCGGTATCGCCTTGAAGCAACCGTTGATGAAGCATCGCTCCGTAGCGTGAAAGTAGGAGCACCTGTTCGCGTCTCAATCGACGCACTAGGCGGAGATTCGAGCCCGCTGGAAGGCAAAGTCGTCCAGATCGCGCCCGCTGCCGATCCGGCCAGCCGCACCTTCACCGTGAAGATCGAATTGCCAAAGACCGCAAACGTTCACACTGGGCTCTTCGGTCGTGCGTTCTTCTCGCGCGGTCAGCGTGAATCGCTCGTTGTGCCCCAAACTGCACTCGTGGGTCGCGGCCAGCTACAAGGTGTGTACGTTCTCGGCAGCGACAGGATCGCGGATCTCCGTTACGTAACGCTCGGCAATCACGTCTCGGACAACCAGATCGAAGTTCTTTCTGGGCTCCAGCCCGGCGACACGCTGATCATTGATCCCGCGCAGCGTGAACTCACCGGTAAGCGGATCAACTCCGAAGGGGTGCGGCAATGAGTCACAATCTGCGTCTCGCCGGAAAGATCGCACACTCGTTCATCGACTCCAAGTTGACGCCCCTGGTAGTCACTGCGGCACTCCTGCTCGGAATCTTCGCAATCTGGCAGACGCCACGTGAAGAAGAGCCGCAGATCGTCGTTCCCATGCTGGACGTAATGGTCCAGATGCCGGGTGCATCAGCCGAAGAAGTTCAACAGCGTGTCAGCGTCCCCATGGAGAAACTGCTGCGCGAGGTTCCCGGCGTCGAGTACTTGTACTCAAATAGTGCACCGGGCATGAGCCTCGTCATTGTCCGCTTCTACGTTGGCACCAAGGAAGAGGACGCAATCGTCAAGACTTATAACAAGCTCTACGCGAATCTCGACCGCATCCCGCCCGGCGTCTCGCAGCCGATCATCAAGGTGCGCTCGATCGACGACGTGCCCATTCTATCGCTGACCATGTGGGGCCCCGGCTACGACTCTTACGCGTTGCGGCGGATTGCCGGCGAAGTTGAGGACCGCCTCAAACGCATCGACGATATCTCTGAAACCAGGATCATCGGGGGCCAGCCGCGCGCAATCAGGGTCATTCTCGACACCCAGAAGCTTGCGGCTTACGGACTCACCCCGCCCGCCGTAGTCGGCCAGTTGCAGGCAGCAAATCAGCGCGGCAACGCCGGCAGTTTCGCCCAGGATAACCGCGAGTTCCAAGTCGAGGGCGGAAGGTTCATCAGCTCAGCGACAGATCTCCAGCAGGTTGTAGTCGGAGTGAACCAGAACCGCCCCGTGTATCTCCGCGACGTTGTTGAAAAGCTTGAAGACGGCCCATCTGAGCGCGAAAACTATGTCCTCTACGCCAACGCTGCTGGCGCGGCGAACGGCGCCAGCCAGGACTATCCCGCCGTTACGATCACTTTCGCAAAGCGAAAAGGAACGAACGCAACCGTCATCGCCGAGAAGGTTCTCGCCGATCTGAACGGTCTCCGCGGCTACGTCATCCCCAACGACCTTCAAGTGTCTGTTACGCGTGATTATGGCGAGACTGCGAAAGACAAGTCGAACGAGTTGCTTAAGCATCTGCTGCTCGCGACCATCTCGGTCACGCTACTGATCGGCTTTGCACTCGGCTGGCGCGAGTCCGGCGTTGTGCTGGTCGCAATTCCCGTCACTCTCGCGCTCACGCTGGCAATCTTCTATTTCTTCGGATACACGCTGAATCGCGTGACGCTGTTCGCGTTGATCTTCTCCATCGGCATCCTCGTCGACGACGCCATCGTTGTCGTCGAAAATATCGTTCGCCATTTCAGGCTCCCCGAGAACAAGGGCAGGCCCCTGACGACTGTCGCCGTCGAAGCCGTCGATGAAGTCGGCAATCCCACGATCCTCGCCACATTTGCGGTCATTGCCGCAATCTTGCCCATGGCTTTCGTGCGTGGCCTAATGGGCCCCTACATGCGGCCGATCCCGGTTGGCGCCTCAGCCGCCATGATCTTCTCTTTGATCGTCGCTTTCGTTGTGTCTCCCTGGGCAGCACTCAGGCTGCTCCGCCACTACGCGGGGTCAAACGCCAACCACCAATCGCACGAGTCCGAGGGTTGGACAACGCGCTTCTATCGACGGATCATGACTCCGCTGATTGAGAACAGCGGCAAGCGCAAATTGTTCTTTGCCGGCGTAGTTGTCCTTTTGTTGCTCGCCTGTCTTCTTGTGCCCTTGAAACTAGTGCAAGTCAAGATGTTGCCGTTCGACAACAAGAGCGAGTTCCAGGTAATCGTTGATATGCCAAACGGCACGACGCTGGAGCAGACAACCGCGGTGGCGCAAGCGCTCGGCCGATATCTGTCCACTGTTCCCGAAGTGCAGAACTACCAGATCTATTCCGGCACTTCAGGCCCGTACAACTTCAATGGCCTCGTCCGTCACTACTTCATGCGCCGTCAGCCGAACCAGGCTGACATCCAGGTCAACCTCCTTTCGCGCCACGACCGCAGTGCACAGAGCCACGACATCGCTCGGCGCGTTCGTCCAGGTCTCGACCGCATCGCCAAAGAGTACGGTGCTCGCGTGAAGGTCGCCGAAGTTCCGCCGGGTCCGCCAGTGCTCGATACGCTCGTGGCTGAGGTCTACGGTCCCGACCAGAAGGGCCGTGTCGTGCTGGCGAACCGAATCAAGCAGGTCTTCGAGCAAACACCCGGCGTCGTGGACATCGACTGGTACGTTGAGGACCCACAAACGAAGTACGACATTAAGGTCGACCTCGACAAGGCCGCGTTGCACGGCGTCTCGGCCGCCGACGTCACTCGCACTCTGCAGATCGGGCTTGGCGGCGCAACCGCGGGCTTGCTCCATTCACCACAATCGCGTGAGGACGTGCCCATCCAGGTGCAACTGAGCCGTCCCGAGCGTTCCAGCATCGATCGCCTCGGTGACATCAAGCTGCCAACCGCCACTGGACAGCAAGTCTCTCTCCGTGAGGTGACGACCACCGAACAGACCACAATCGATCAGACTCAATACCGAAAGAACCTGAAGCCTGTCGTCTACGTGATCGGCGACGTTGCCGGGCAGGAAGAGAGCCCTGTCTACGCGATCATGAAGATGAACAAAGCCATCGAGCAACTGAAGGCGCCAGACGGCTACGGTGTTCAGATCTACAACGCGGTTCAGCCCGACAGCACGCGCCAGTACTCGATGAAGTGGGACGGCGAATGGCACATTACTATCGAGGTATTCCGCGATCTCGGCATGGCGTTCGCCGCAGTGCTCGTACTCATCTACGTGCTGGTCGTCGGATGGTTCGGCTCGTTCAAGACGCCTCTGGTGATCATGGCGCCGATTCCGCTCACCCTTGTCGGCATACTGCCGGCGCATGCGCTCATGGGCGCATTCTTCACCGCAACCTCGATGATCGGCTTCATCGCCGGGGCCGGAATCATCGTGCGCAACTCAATCATTCTCGTCGACTTCATCGAGCTACGTCGTCGTGAAGGCATGAGCCTCGAAGAAGCTGTCGTCGACGCCGGTGCCGTTCGCTTCCGCCCCATGCTGCTGACCGCCGCAGCCGTGGTGGTTGGCGCGAGCGTGATTCTCTTTGATCCCATTTTCCAGGGACTGGCCATTTCCCTCATGGCAGGTGAGGTCGCATCCACCGTCCTATCGCGCATGGCGGTTCCGGTTCTCTACTACATGAGCGAGAAGCGGGGCTTGCCGCCAGCCCCGCATGTTCACGCACCCGAGAACGTTGCCGAGTGCGACCAACCACGCTGTGAACTTCCTGAAAGCGTGTCGAACTGAAGGAGAACTTATGACCGTTGAACGAGCTTTGAGAATGATGGCCGGAATCGTGATTCTTGTATCGATGGCGCTGGCGCATTTCGTGTCGCCGTACTGGTACTGGTTGACCGCTTTCGTTGGCGTCAACCTCCTGCAATCGGCTTTTACGAACTGGTGCCCCGCCATGGTGATGTTCAGAAAATGCGGATTGCGAGACGCCGCTCAAATTCAAGCGAATCGCGTGACGGCAGGATCTCAATAGCCGGTACGCTACTTCTCTCCCGCCGGGACAACTGTCCCGGCAGACGTGTTCGTTAAACACCATGCCGTCCGCTCGCCTCCAGCGTCTGAGAACGGCTCCCGCGGCATGGACAGTCTCCGTGGCCTTCAATGCTCCCATTGTGCTAAGGCAAGAGGCTGGCCGGAGCGACTCCCCATACGTGTTAACCTGTTAGTAACAGGTAAAACCTCCTAAGCTGTTGACTTGCTAGTCCCAACCTTCTTCTCTTTCAGCGATGTAGGTCTAGAAGGTGTGTCTACGACGTGAGCAGCAGCGCCTAACTGGAAAAGATGGACAGTAGACTGATGGTTGAAGACAAATCGACTCAGGTGCCGGGGCTGCCTGGCCGCGGATATCATCTGATCTCGGGCCACAGGCCACAGCGCATCTCCGTCCGCCACTGGAAAGGGTGCGCTGTCCTGGCCGTCACCTATCTTCTCACCTCTATCCTTAGTAGAGTCTTTGTAATACAGCCGGAAATACTGGCACCGGTCTGGCTTCCTGCCGGCGTCCTGCTCGCCGGACTTTTGCTGTTGCCCTGGTCCGCCGTACTGCCCGCAATATGCGCCGTGTTCCTGGCCAGCGTGGCAGGCAACTGGACAACTCACGTCCCGTTCGTTCCCAGCCTGGCATTATCCCTCGCCGACTGCGTTTGCGGATTACTTGCAGCGATTGCCCTCAAAGAATTCTCCAGGAATTCCTCTCGCATCGGTGACCTGCGCCGCCTCGTGTCCCTGATGTTGTTCGGCGCGGTCCTTGCGAACGGTGTCGGGGCCATCCTGGGGGCAGGGATAATTGTCGGCTTCGGCTATGGTGCATTCGCCGAGTCCTGGTTGATGTGGTTCCTATCCAGCGCGTGGGGGATTCTAATCGTCGTACCGCTCGTCTCTGAATGGGGACGCATCCGAAGCTTCGTTACAAATGCTGTCCCGCAGGTCTGGGTTGAGCTACTGGTTGTTTCAGGATTATTGACGACCATAGTCTTTCTCGTTTGGACACGACAAGATGTCGCCAGTACTTATGGTTTCGTTGCTCCGTTCTTGATCTTTCCTCTGCTGGTGTGGACTGCATTGCGCTTTGGAACCGCCGGAGCAACGGTCGGGTCCTTCGCCGTTTCCGCTGTAGTACTCCTCGGTACTGCGCACGGGATGGGCCGTTTTGCAGCGGGCTACGAGTCCCTGCACGTTCGATTCGTCGAACTGCAGGTTTTCATGATCATGGCGACGATCTGTTCCCTGGTAGCCGCCGCTGTTATGGCTGACCGCGAGCGAGCCGAGGTGGAACTTCGGTACGCGAGTTCAATCATCGAGTCCTCAGACGTCGCTATCATCGGCAAAACTTCAGACGGAGTCATCAGGAGTTGGAACACCGGAGCCGAACGTCTTTACGGATATAAGGCCGAGGAGATGATTGGACGCTCAGTATCCGCCCTGCTCCCTCCGAATCACCGGGACGAGATGCCGGAGATCATGGAACGCCTGCGGCGTGGAGAACAGGGTGCAGATTACGATACCGTACGACAACGCAAAGACGGAGCTCGTATCGACGTCTACCTGAAGGTTTCTCCGATCCACGGCCGCAACGGAAACGTGATTGGCGCATCCAGCATCGCGCGCGACATCACTGAACGAAAGAAATCTGAACGAGCTCTACAAGAGATCAACGAGCGCCTTGAGTTGTCCTTCGATGCGGCGCGTATGGGTGCCTGGGATTGGAATTTGTCTACAGGCGAGATCCACTGGTTTGGCAACCAGCAATGGCTCTTTGGTATCGAAGGGTCGTTCGACAACCGTGCCGAGACGGCGTTTGAGCGTATTCACCCGCAGGACAGGGTGCGCGTTCAAAAGGAAATAGAAGGCTGGGCGCGGGAGAACCGGGACTCCTATGACCAGGAGTTTCGCGTTGTGTGGCCGGACGGCAGCGAACACTGGCTATATGCAAAGGGACGGATCGTTCACGAAAACGGGGTGCCCACGAGATGCCTCGGCATCAATCTTGACATCACCGACCGCAAACTAGCGGAGAAGGCGCTACATCAGGCGGAGGCCAGGTTAGCGCGTGCGCAAGAGATGTCGCTTGTCATGCCGCTGCACGTCTCTCTCAACGGCGAATTCCTGCGGGTTCCTCAGCGTTTCTGCGAGTTTCTAGGCTACTCGCATGGCGAGTTGATTGGAATGCCGTTTAAAGATGTCACTCATCCGGATGATTTCTCGGGCGACTGGAGCCAGTGCCAGCGGCTCGTAGCCGGCGACATCGATTCCTTCGAAATGGAGAAGCGCTTCATCCGCAAGGACGGCAGCATAACCTGGGGTTACATCAACTGCTCGACAGTGACAGACGAAGCGGGCAAGCCGGTGCATTTCCTTACCTATGTCCTCGACATCAATAAGGAAAAACGCGCCGAAGACGCACTTCGTGAGAGCGAGGAGCGCTTCCGGGCCACCTTCGAGAATGCGGCCGTTGGCATGGCGCAGGTTGCGCTCGACGGGCGGTGGCTCCGCGTCAATGAACGCCTCTGCGAGATCACCGGGTATTCGCGCGAGGAGATGGAAGCGAAGACGTTCCAGGAAATCACGCATCCGGACGATGTGGCAAAAGACCTTTTACAGGCGGAGCAGTTGGTGCGCGGCGAGATCGGAAGCTACTCGATGGAGAAACGATACCTCCACAAAGACGGACACGTCGTTTGGGTGAACCTCACGGTATCGCTTCAGAAGCCATCAGCAGATCAGCCTGCGTACTTCATCTCAGCGGTCGAGGATATAACTCAGCGTAAACGGGCCGAGCAAGCTCTGCGTAAAAGCGAACAGCGGCTCCGCGTTCTCACCGAGGCCTTGCCACAGTTGGTGTGGACGGCTGATGCGATAGGCACGGTCGACTACGTTAACCGGCGCTGGTGCGCCTATACCGGCCAGACGAAGCAGCAGGCCATGGGGAATGGCAGCTTTGCGGCCGTGCATCCCGAGGACGTTCCCTCGGTCGAACACAGCTGGATCAATGCGGTAACCAGCGGCACGCAGCATCAGGTAGAGTTCCGTCTTCGCAGCAAGGACGGCCAGTACCGCTGGTTCCTGGCTCGAGGCGTGCCGCTGCGCAGCGAAGATGGGCAGGTTGAGCGCTGGTTTGGCACCTTTACCGACATTCACGACATGAAGATGGCACAGCAGGCCCTGATTCGCAGCGAAAAGCTGGCGTCCGTGGGACGCATGGCCATGACCATCGCGCACGAGATCAATAACCCGCTCGCGGCGGTGATGAACACCTTGTTCCTGCTGAAGGCAGAGCCGGGGCTGACGAAAAGCGCGATGAACTACGTTGATCTTGCCGACGGTGAGTTGCGCCGCATCTCGCACATCACGCGACAGGCGCTCGGCTTCTATCGCGAATCCACGACTCCCGCACCGACCTCCGTGAACGACCTGGTCGACTCGGTAACAGAGTTACTGAAAAGCAAGATTAAGGCCAAGCACGTGGAAGTCACTAAGGAGCTGTCCAGAGGGATTGCCGTTACGGCGGTCGGCGGCGAAATACGGCAGGTTTTGTCGAACCTCTTATCGAATGCCATTGACGCCGTAGACAACGGTGGCCGCATCTGGGTCCGGACCTCTAGGGCGCGGAACTTCAAAGGACGTGACACGGTACGAATCACGGTTGCCGACAACGGAAAGGGAATCAGCAGTACCTCGCTGCCCCACATCTTCGAGCCGTTCTTCACTACCAAAGACGCCGTGGGCACGGGACTCGGACTCTGGGTCAGCAAGCAGATCGTGGACAAGCACAAGGGCTGCATCCGTGTGCGCTCATGGGTCGACGCTCAGCGTCACGGAACTGTCTTCTCGATTGTGCTGCCGATGGAGCCTCAGGCTGAAGGGGTCAATTGCCCGGCTACACCTACGGTGTTGGCCGGATAGCGGTTCGCACTTGGCGGTTTACAATCGACTAATGCAGTTCCGGGCCTTGGCCACTGATTACGACGGAACGCTCGCCACTCACGGCAGCGTAAGCCCTGAAATCCTTCAGCAGCTTCGCCGGTTCGTCGATGCTGGGTACAAGTTGATGATGGTCACCGGCCGCGAGCTCCGTGATCTCAACCGCGTGTTCCCCCACCTCGACGTCTTCACCCTGGTAGTCGCCGAAAACGGCGGCGTGCTGTACGATCCGGCGCGCAAATGCGAAACCTTGCTTTGCGAACCGCCGTCCGAACAGCTTGTAACGTCGTTGCGCGCGCGAGGCGTTCCGTTCTCACTCGGCCGCGCCATTATTGCGACCTTCGAGCCGCACGAACCGGCTGTACGCGAGGCCGTTGTGGAGGCGGGCCAGCCGCTTCACGTGATCCTGAACAAAGGATCAATCATGGTGCTGCCGGCAGGTGTCGACAAAGCGTCAGGTCTGCGGCATGCCGTTGCGAGTCTCGGCATTGGCTCTGACTCAGTCGTCGGCATAGGCGACGCCGAGAACGACATCGAGTTCCTGGCCGCGTGCGGTTGCGGCGTGGCCGTGGCCAACGCATTGCCCTCCGTCAAGTCAAGCGCCGACTTTGTCGTTCGCGGCGCTCATGGTGCCGGCGTCGCCGAGGTCATGGACATCCTGCTTCGCGACGGAAGGCTGCCCTGCAACGGCCGCGAACGCCGCTTCCTTGTGTCGGAGTGAGTGCGGGCTCGAAACGCGCACCTCGCACAAATCACCAATCAACGACCCTGCCCAACGATACACATTCTGCTGACGCACGGTTGCGCGCATCTGTCGCATGCGGGCCTTGCGCTGTTCCGTATCCATCTCAAGCGCGCGGAAGATCGCGTCTGCCACGCTTTCCGTATCATACGGATTCACGATCAGGGCATCAGGCAGTTCACGTGCCGCTCCCGTAAACGGGCTCAAAATGAGCACGCCGTCTTCGTCGTCTCGGCTGACGAGATACTCTTTTGCAACCAGGTTCATTCCATCGTGAAGCGATGTCACCAGACAGACATCCGACGCCTTGTAGAAACGCTCCACCTCATCGTGATTGTGGTGCCGCGCACGAAGTAGAATCGGCTTCCAATTGCCACCCGCATACTGCCATCCTGACGCGAAGCGCTGGTTGATGCGCTCCGCTTCCTGCTGAACTTCGGCAAAAAAGTCTGCATACCTTTTGACGTCCGTGCGGCTCGGCGCCCCGATCTGCACAAAGCTGAACTTCCCCTGGTACTGAGGATACTTCTCCAGGAAGCGCTCGATCCCCAGAAAGCGCTCGATGATGCCCTTCGTGTAGTCCACGCGATCGACGCCCACACCCAGATAAAGAGCCTCCGCTCCAATTTCCTTCAGCAACTCCGCTTGATGCACGTGGACGCTCTTCACCTCTGCCCCCGCGACCGCTTCGGGGAAAGCGACGCTGATCGGGAATGGCCGCACCAGCGACGTGTGTCCGCGCTGGCAAACGGCAAACCGCTCCCACTCCACCCGAGCTTCGAGCGCGTTATTTACGGTCTCCAGAAAATTGTCGCAGTGCGCCTGAACGTGGAAACCAATGAGATCGGCCCCGATCATTCCTTGCAGCAGCTCTTCCTGCCACGGACAAATTCCAAACGCCTCTGAGTTCGGCCACGGGATATGCCAGAAAATGCCGACGCGCGCATCTGGTCGCCTCTCCTTGATCAGCCGCGGCAGAAGCGCAAAGTGATAGTCCTGCACGATGACGACCGGCTGTTCCGTGTCGGCCATTTCTTCGAGCAAGGCGTCTGCAAAGATTGCATTGACCTTCTTGTATTGCTCCCAGTCCGTAGCGCGGAACGTCGGTCGCGTGTGCGCGATGTGGCACAGCGGCCATAGCCCCTCATTGGAAAAGCCCAGATAATAGCCTTTCTCCTGTTCCTTCGTCAGCCAGACACGTCGCAGCGTATAGCGCGGATTGTCGGGCGGGACGCGAAGACAGTTGCGCGCGTCTACAGTCTCCCGGTCGGCGTTGCCGCTACCGTGCGCAACCCAGGTTCCATCACATGCACGCAGAATCGGTTCGAGTCCTGTCACCAGTCCACTCGCGGGAACAATTGTCTTGATACTCCGCCCTTCGTGCTTATGCATGTAAGGCTCGCGGTTTGCGACGACGAACAGTCGGCTGTTCTTCAGCTTCGTCCGCAGGCAGACGGCAAGGCGCTCCGCAGTCCAGTGCGACTCGGCAGTATCTCGCAGACGAGCTTCGTTCTCCGCCGACGCCCGCGCATCCGCTAGGCTCTTGGCAAAGAATCGGGCTTCGTGCGCGAGTGACCCAAACATCTCCGCTTCGGGCGGCGCGCTCTCCGGCGTGCGGCCATGGCGCAGATCGCGCATCCATGCTGTCGTTCGTGCGATCGGCTTCATCACGCTACGCTGAAAAATGAAGAACGTAATCAGTGCGACCAGAAGAACCTGTATCCCAAGGCGAAGCGACGTCTCGCGCCATGCCCGCCAGGTTGCGGCAGTGATATAGCTTGCATCGTGAACGACCAATAGTCCGCCGATGACCTTCCCGTCTTCGTCATGCAGCGGATCGGCGTAGACGTGCGCGGGCGTTCCGGCAATTCGCATGAACCTGCTGCTGCTCTTATTTGCAGCCATCGCCTCGTGTAGCTGCGCTTCTCCACTAGGGACAGTGGTTGCAAGCGATGGCGAAACCGCAAGCTGCGAGGCGGCCCCGTCATACACGGCGATTCCCACCAGGTGCTTGTTGTTTCCAAAGCGCTCGACCATGCGCGAGAGGGTCTTGGTCGCGTTGGCCTGGAGCAGATTCTCAACGTTCTGCTCCAGGCTTTCCGCAAGGACTTCCGCACGCTTCTCAAGTTCGTGCCGCAGATTCAGCTTCTCCCGGCGTATCTGGTAGTACGACGAGAACACCGATACGAGCAACAGGCACACTATGAGCGAAGCGATGAGACGAATTACCAGGCGCACGAATACCTCCAGCGCACGTGCCTCTCTCACGAAAGAGTGCGCCACAAATATACTTCAGCATATCTCTCCGGCGCACACGCGCAGCCAGTCTACGAGAAATTGCACAAGTGGCTCGGGTGTTGCCGTCAGGACCTTGTTCTTGCCAAGATGCAACTCGGGGATCACAAACAGCTCCTCGACGTCGCTGCCATAACCAGCGGCCGCACCAACGAGATACGCAACCGGATAGCGCCATGAACGCTGGCGAATGAGCCCGTGTCGGCAATCGCTACCGGCCTTGCTACGGACCATCATTGGAACGCGTTGCGTTTTGCCGGGCATGGTTGGCACGATTCGCTGCTGCCCGTCGCAGGCCCAAACCTCGAAATCAGAACAAGCCAGCGCGGACTCGAGCGCATCCGGCGCCGCCGTGCTGGCCAATATCAGCCGCGTGTGCGCGCTCGCGGCAATGCACTCCAGCAGATCCGGAACGCTCGGATAGGGCACATGCCGCGCAGGCGCATCGCCTAGTTTTGCAATCGTCGTGTCAAAGTCGAGGATGAGGAAACGTTTCTCTGCGGATGCGATCTGTTGGAAAAAATAGCCGGTATCAAGGTGACAATTCGCTACAGTGGCCATTGTATGTTCTCCGTTTCAGTGCCGGTCGTTGAGGCCGAGGCGGACCGATCGATCGAACGCGATTCAGGCAGCCAGCAGAAGGGTCAGACAAACTGACGTGAATGAAGACTAGACGAACGTGGCGAACTTCCTACCTGAGCGAACAACTTACCACGAAACATGTATTTGCCCTAATCGGCCGCTGCCGCGTAGGGTTGCTTTTGGAGCGCTGGCCTCCAGCCGGCTGGCCTGGCGGCATCTTGCCGCCAGAGTTCACAATCGATGTATCTAGAACAATCCGCCTTGTGGCGTTTGCGGCTTGATGCCGAAGTGTTCGTAGGCGAGCTGGGTCGCTACGCGTCCGCGCGGAGTGCGATTCAGGAACCCGATCTGAATCAGGAACGGCTCGTAGATTTCTTCAATGGCATCAGGTTCTTCGGCCAGCACTGCGGCGAGCGTGTTCAGACCGACAGGGCCTCCCTGATATTTTTGAATGATCGTCAGCAGCAGCTTGCGGTCGATCTCGTCGAAGCCGTACTTGTCGACCTCTAGCATCTCGAGCGCCGCCTGCGCGGTGGCCTTGTCGATCTTGCCTCCGGCTCGCACCTGGGCGTAATCCCTTACGCGCCGCAACAGTCGATTCGCAATACGCGGAGTACCGCGCGTCCGCCGCGCAATCTCCATCGCTCCCTCTTCGTCGATCTCGACGCCGAGTATCTCCGATGACCGCGTAATGATGAACGCCAGTTCGTCATGCGTGTAAAACTCAAGCCGCAACACAATCCCGAAGCGCGAGCGTAACGGTGACGAGAGCAGTCCCGCGCGCGTCGTTGCACCGATAAACGTGAACGGCTGCACGTCGATGGTGTGTGTGCGCGCCGATGGCCCCTGCCCGATCATGATGTCGAGTTTGTAATCTTCCAGCGCCGAGTAGAGCAATTCTTCCAGCGCCGGCTGCATACGATGTACTTCGTCGATGAAGAGCACCTGCTTCGCCCGCAGGTTGGTCAGCACCGCCGTAAGATCGCCTTTGATCTGAAGCGCCGGGCCGGAGGTCTGCTGAAACGCGGCGGTCATTTCGTTCGCGATGATGGTCGCCAGCGTGGTCTTGCCAAGCCCCGGCGGCCCATAAAGCAGCACATGATCAAGTGCTTCGCCGCGTGACTTGGCAGCTTCGATCGCGACAGCCAGATTCTCCTTCACCTTGCTCTGCCCGATGAACTCGCGCAGCCACTGCGGACGCAGCTTGAGTTCAAACGAGGCATCGTCCTCGACCGGCACGGCCGACACTATGCGCTCGCGCTCGGGATTCGAAATGTCTTTTGGCTTGGCCATAAAGTGTAGGGACGGGGCTGTGCCCCGTCCGGCGATGCTCATTTAGGTTTCGCGCTCTTGAGAACGAAAACTGAGTACTAGGTACTAGGTACTGTTTCTGCCTCACACCTGCATGATTTCTTTTTCTTTCGCCTTCGCGAGCTCTTCCATCTTCTTGATCTCGTCGTCGGTGAGCTTCTGTGTCTCTTCGACCGCGCGGCGCTCTTCGTCCTCGCTGATCTTCTTGTCCTTCATCGCCTTCTTGATGGCTTCGTTGCCGTCGCGACGAATATTACGGACCGCCGTGCGATGCTCCTCGAGGATCTTGTGCAGGTTCTTAACCATGTCCTTGCGCCGCTCTTCGGTGAGCGAGGGCACAGGTACACGGATCAGCTTGCCGTCGTTCATCGGGTTCAGCCCGAGATCGGCATTTCGGATCGCCTTCTCAATCGCGCCGAGCTGCGACGGATCGAACGGCGTCACGGTGATGAGCTGCGCTTCAGGCGCATGTACGTTCGCCACCTGGTTGAGGGGCATCATCGAGCCGTAGGCCTCGACCTGTACCGTGTCGAGCATGTGAACCGAGGCGCGGCCGGTACGCATGCCCGCCATATCGGTACGGAGCGCCTCAACCGCCTTGTCCATGCGCCCCTTCAGCTGTGTGTAGGTTTCCTTCAGTGCGGGAATTGCCGCCATGCCTGCTTGAGCCATATAAAATGCCTCGTCGTGAAGTTCAAACAAGTGATTATAAACAAGATAGCTTTCAAAGTTTCAAGGTTTCCGAGGTTTCAAGGTTGAGACTGGCTTTCGGGTGTCCAGAATGGCACGGTCGGCGTAGAATTCGTTGCTGTGAAGAAGAAGGCGGTATTCTCG
The DNA here is from genome assembly GCA_023410055.1 of Acidobacteriota bacterium. Taxonomy (GTDB): domain Bacteria; phylum Acidobacteriota; class Terriglobia; order Terriglobales; family Acidobacteriaceae; genus JAEZPW01. Next base: position 18,121 of record JAEYQK010000037.1, on the reverse strand, counting down.
TTCGCTCTGCTCATGATTGTCGCTGCGACTGGTGCCAGCGCGCAGTATCAGCGCAAGATGACGACGACCATTGTGGAGCAGCCGGACTTCTATAAGAGTCCGGAACGTGAGCACACACAGAACGACTCGTTTCAGCAGATCTATAGCGTAAAGAAATTGCCCACTGCTATTCGGGACTACCTCGGCAAAATGGCCAATCCGCGAGAGCGATGGCAAGACGGTTGCGTACTTCTGAGTCCGATTGCGCCAGACAAACGGCTCATCTTCGCGGCACTCTCGGATGACCATCTGATCGTTTACTATGAAACGGGCGGCTATTCGGGCGCTTTGAGATTCGATATTTTCTCCTTCAAGCAGGACCTTTCGTTCAACGCGAAGTCGTTCGAAAGTCCAGGCTTGAACCCCTTCTTCATTCAACGCCGCGTCTGTTTTGGACAATGTGAATTCACGCCCATAGTAGTCCGCGCCGAGAACGTGATCCACCGAGGCTCCGGCTACACTAGCAAGAGGCTCGAGACTATTGATGAACTCAAGGCCGCTATTCTCGCAAGCAGGTCCGATTAGCCCGCCTCCACAAATGAGTGCTTTCTTGTCTCCCCCGCATCTACATAACTGATGGCAACGCTTCCCAGTGAACCACCCAACACGGCTCGCGACTTCTATCGTGAGTGCATGATCCAGGCTTTTCATCACACAGGACTCTTTGCCCCGCAGGTCGGCCGCTCGGCAGCGGATGTTGTTGAGACCCCGCAGTTCGCGATGATTATGCGCGAGTGTCCCGTCGGATCGCTCGATGCCGCGCGGCGCATCGGAGACATGGTTAGTGTGCACCTCGACGGCGTACCGAATCAGCCCGGTCCATGGTGGCGCGAGCTGTGCGCCTATGACCGCAGCTACTTCATGCAGGTTGCGACCACGCAGCAGGGACCTCCGGCGAACCGCCCGCGCCGTGGCGTCAGCGCCCTTTGTGCAACCTTCAAGTGGAACATGCCCGAACTGGTGAAGAGACTGGAAACGGGTGACGCCATCGCCGAAGACCTGCACCGCAACATCACTCTACTCTTCGCCCGCGGACGCGACGGCAACGTACGCGTCGTCGAAGTCGGGCCTCCGGTCGAAAAGGTCTTCCGCGCTACGAACGGTCTGCGCACCACCGAGCAGATTGCCTCCGTCGCCGAAATCGACATCGCCGAAGTTCAGAAGATCATCGTCGCACTCGCCGAGATCGGGGCCGTGGAAGCGGCAAAAAACCAGGACCAGATGCTCGAAGCCATCGAGAGACAATCCAGGAATGGCTAGGGAACGAACGTTATAAGTCTGCTTTCGGCCTCAAACGCTGATCTTCTTCTCGAATTACGAAATCCCTCTGGGCGTTGATTCGAAAGAACAGATCCTCAGCATCTGAATGAGACAGTCCAGCACCAATTTCGACGTCTTTCCCCAGGTATTTGAAACGTATCTTGCCGTCGGACACTATATATGTTGTGCCTTGCCAGTAGCCCTCGGGCAGCAGAGCAACTGATTCGAGCGGTTGCAGGTCGAATACACGGCTTTTCTCCCAGCCAAGCAGGTCTGTGACAACAGTCAACTCGCGAGTATTTAGGGTGATTGTCTCGGTCCGGGAAAGTTCTCGGACAAGAGAGTAAATCACGGCACAGAGAATGACAGTCCAGACACCCAGGAGGTACACAAACTTGAAGTTGAGTTCTTGGCGATAAAGACCAAACCGCCAGACCACTCCAAGAAAACACAAACCCAAGCATTGAAACAGAACAACTCGTGCGCGCCGCGGTGGACGTGTCTTCAACACGAGACTGTTAACCTGGCGTAGAGCCTCAGGGACTGGGCATCCGTTCTGAGTGCTGGTGCTCATCGAAGTGCCCGAATGATATCCGAAATGTCATTTTCCTGAAACAACCTTATCGCCGCGATCCCCGCAGCTCCGGCCTTCACGCAATCACGCGCGTTTTCCAGCGTGATTCCGCCCAGCGCAAGCACCGGCATCCTGGACGTACCTTGGCACGCCGGCTTGAGAGCCGCCAGCCCTTCCTCATTCGATCTTGAAAACAGTGTGATATCGCGGTCGCGCCGCTCTGAACGGAGCGCTGCCGTCCCGGCGGCTGTCGCGGGGACGTCCCGTCCGCGCTCTCCCTCGCGTACCTTCTTCTCGAACACCGGCGCAAAGACTGCAAGATCCGCGCCCTGCGCCTCGGCGGAACGAACTTCGTTCACCGTATGACAGGAAACACCAACAACGAAACCCGAATCGTTCGGCCGCGGGATCGTTTCAGGCGTGCTTTGCTTTTGTGAGTTCGGGAAGGGCACGGCTTCAGAGCGATGCTGATGCTCCGAGTTCGGGAAGGTCACGGCTTTAGCCGTGCCGTCCATTTTGCTAGAGTTGCTTTGCTTTTGTGAGTTCGGGAAGGGCACGGCTTCAGAGCGATGCTGATGTTCCGAGTTCGGGAAGGGCACGGCTTCAGCCGTGCCATCCACGTCGCCAGAGTCCGCGGCTTTAGCCGCTGAGGTAAGCCTTTTCGATGCGGCCCACATCGCCCGCGCATCACTGGCGTCGATATCGTTCGACGTCAGATGCACGCCATCGGCCTCAACCGCCAGGGCAATGTCCACCCGCGAGTTGATTAAAATGCGAGTGACCACACGCTGGGTGCCCCACATCTGCCCGTTGTTGGCAGATGTGGGTCGCGCCGTATGATCCCGCACCGCCTGCACCGCCTCGCGCGCCAATCGCTCAAGTTCACGCGGCGAGAGGTCCTTTTCGCGCAGCTGAATGAAGTCCACCCCGCATCGCGCAGCCTCGGCGATCTTCGCCAGCAGACGCACTCGCTTCTCAGCTTCGCTGCCGTGGAACCCATGCCGGTCGGTGATGTAATAAAGGACCATCGCTGCTCGTCTTCAGTATTCAGCATGTTAGCATCCGCTCCGGTCTTAGCCGCGCAGCGGCGCCATTAGCTAGCCGGGGACGTGAGTCCCCGGTACGAGCGCCAAACCTAATCGAGTCCCGCAGGGACGTCAGTCTTTCAAATCACAATCAAGCGCTGAATGAAGTCACCCACGCATCGAACTGTGCATGCCCCTCTCGACCCAGATTGTCTGGCTGTTCGTGCTGGCGCTGCCCATCGCGTGTATCGCCTGGACCGTCACTCACGAGGAAGTCTTTCGCGAGCCACGCGAATACTGCGAGCGACGGGCGGAGTCATCGCACAGCGTAGCCGGACGCAAGTTCTTCTACCTGTTCACGTGTGAGTACTGCTTCAGCCACTACGTCACTGCCTTCTTCCTGATCATCACGCGCTTCAAGCTTCTTTATGACGACTGGCGCGGATACCTGATCGCCTTCTTCGCACTGCCGTTTCTCTCCAACCTCTATATCGGTATCTACGGCAAGACCAAGCTGGTCGTAAAGAAAGAACGTGTCGCAATCAAGTCTCTACAGGAAGAAGTCGAGATCAAGCGCGCCGAGAAAGAGTCGGTCCAGAACGGCGGCGGCAGAGTGAGAAGCATCAGAGACTAGTTCTCAGTTCTCAGCTCTCGGTTCTCAGCGTGAAGAAGAACTCCGGGTCGCACAGGTGCGCCCGCCGATGTTCGTGATGTTATGCGGGCGGTTGGGGTCCACGCGCTTGGGTAGGGCACGGCTTCAGCCAAGATTTCGAAGGCCAATCTCAGTGTTTTGGGTAGGGCACGGCTTCAGCCGTGCCAACAAAGACGCACAAACAACCGGGCTTTAGCCCCTGAGGTCAGGAAGGATTACCTAGTACCCAGTGCCTAGTTGCTGTGAAGAACGCGGATGCGTTGCGAACCATGTCAGAATCCTCTTCTCAAATTCCTCCGGAGCAACACTCACCGCTCCACCGTGAACGGCACCTTTCACCTCCCACAACTCGGCGTGAGATCCAGCAACACGCATGATCGACTCGGCATGCCTCGGAGGTATGTTGCGGTCGGCCGTTCCGGCAATCAGCAGCGCCGGTACTTGCGATGACGCGAGCGCCGCCTGGGGATCGGCCTGCAACAGGTCAACGTCGTATCGCCAGCGCGTATAGACGAGCGCCAACTCCAGCGCGGGGCGGAGAAGCGTTCGAGCAATCCACGACGGCAGATACGTGTGTCGGGTGAAGCGGTCGTAAGCAATCTCGCGGAACGTCGAATAAGGTGACTCGACGGCAACGGCGCACAGCTGCGGAGTCACCGCCGTGGATTCCAGCGCAATTGCTGCGCCCATCGACTCGCCGAACAGGTACACGCATCCAGTGTTGCGCTGCTCGAGCCACTCGGTCCAGCGCCGGACATCGTAGCGCTCCTTTATCCCATACGTCGCCAGATTCCCGCCGCTCTCGCCGTGCGCTCGCGCATCAGGCAGCAGAACGGTATAGCCGCGGTTGAGAAACATGCGCGCGAATCCGCTGACACCCTCGCGATTATCAGTGACTCCATGTAGCAGGATCACCGTCGCACCGTTCGCCTTCTCCGGCTGCACGTACCACGCCTTCAGCACCGCACCATCATCAGCGGCAACGGACACATCGGCCAACTCAGCATGAAACTGTTCCCGCACCACGTTGGCGAACTCCGCCCGATGTCGCACCGGCTTGCGCGGCAGGTGAACCGTCATCTCCGACAAGACGACAGCCGACACAAGGCAAAGAACTATGTAGCCGACGAGAACAACGAGCGCGACACGACGCAGTTTTCTGAGCACGTTCAGAATACGGTTTCTCGGTTCGATTTGTTCCCCTGGTCGGACTCATCCGATCATCCATTCATGCGCTCATCCGCTGAACGATCGCCCGATCACCCGATCACGCAATCACCCGATGGCTCGATTGTCTTGATGGCGCGATAGCGCCCCGGCTGATAACCTATTCCGTTGCGAGAAAACTAATGAGCACTCCTGAACAAGTAACCCCCATACCCGTTTCCACGATCCGTGAAGTCGGCAAGCACGAAGGCCAGACGGTGACCATCCGTGGCTGGCTCTATAACCTGCGCGAGAGCGGCAAACTGCTGTTCCCGATCATCCGCGACGGCAGCGGACTCATCCAGGGCGTAGTCTTCAAGAAGGCCGTTACGCCCGAGCTGTTCGACGCCATCAAGAACCTGACGCAGGAATCGTCCATCATCGTCACCGGCCAAGTCCGCGCCGATAGCCGCGCCCCGGGCGGCTACGAACTCGACGTCAAAGACGCAGAAGTCATCCAAGCTGTTCCCGCAGACGAGCCCTACCCGATCACGCCCAAAGAGCACGGCATCGAGTTCCTGATGGAGAACCGCCATCTCTGGGTACGCTCCGCGCGTCAGGTCGCGATCCTGCGCATCCGCCACGAAATCCAGAAGGCGATGCACGACTTCTTCGACAGCAACGGCTTCATCCGCACCGATCCGCCTATTCTGACGCCTGCCGCTTGCGAAGGAACCTCGACGCTCTTCCCGGTCGATTACTTCGACGAACAGGCATACCTCACGCAGTCCGGCCAGCTCTACATCGAATCGACTGCCATGGCGCTCGGCAAGGTCTATTCTTTCGGACCAACCTTCCGCGCCGAGAAATCAAAGACCCGTCGCCACCTGACTGAGTTCTGGATGGTCGAGCCCGAGGTCGCTTACCTCGAACTCGATGGCCTGATGGAACTCGCCGAGAACTTCATCAGCTTCATCGTCGCTCGCGTTCTGGAAAACCGCCGCTCGGAACTGCAAACGCTCGAGCGCGACATCACCAAGCTCGAAAACATCAAGGCCCCCTTCCCCCGCCTCAGTTACGACGATGCGGTAAAGATGTTGCAGGAAGGCCACGCTAAGGGCGAGATCGAAGCGAAGTTCGAATGGGGTGGAGATTTCGGCTCACCCGACGAGACTTATCTGTCCTCGAAGTTCGATCGCCCCGTGATGGTGCATCGTTACCCGACAGAGGTGAAGGCCTTCTACATGGAGCCCGACCCTAACAATTCCAAGGTCGCCCTCTGCGTCGACGTCCTCGCACCCGAAGGGTACGGCGAAGTCATCGGCGGCTCACAGCGCATCGGCTCCTACGAAGCCCTGCTCAACCGCATCAAGCAACATGGCCTGCCAGAAGAAGCCTTCAAGTGGTACCTCGACCTGCGCAAGTTCGGCGGCGTACCCCACAGCGGCTTCGGCATGGGCATCGAGCGCGCCGTCTCCTGGATCTGCGGCCTCGAACACGTACGCGAGACGATTCCGTTCGCACGAACGCTCAACCGCATTTACCCGTAGCGCCGGACTCCAGTCCGGCGAATCGTACCGCCGCCGTCCCGGCGGCTGGAGCGGCGGCATCTTGCCGCCGCATGACGAAAATTCCGAGAGCCCCGTCCTTTCGAAGCAGTTTTTCCAAAAACGCTCAGGGGAGGGGCTCGCGATTTCAGCAAATCGTAGAACTTCGCATACGTGACGCGCGTAAAGAGAGTAGAGCTTCAAGATTCCTGGAGACCCAATTGCCCTTGAAACAGCTGCTCCATCTCCGTCGTTGTTGTTGGTTGCTCCTTACCCCGTCCTTAGCCTCCGCAGCAGTGGCACAACAACCGCCTCAAACCTACTCACAAGCGCAACTACAGAGAGCCGCGCAGAACATTGTGCGAAAGGTCGAGAGTGGCTCCAAGCTGCCGATTCTGGTCATCGCCTCGAGTACCAAGAAGGTGCTGGCGCAAGAGATCATCAAAGAAGCTCAGCGACTCAATCTTCGGTCCGAGTTGCTGCTGCTCGCGGCGGAATCAGGCAATCCTCAATCCATCCAGCAACGCGCGACAAAAGCCGCCCCGAGTTCCGCAACAATCTGGCTCATCGATGGGGCGGACAGCGAGCTATTGTTCAGTGCTGTTGGACGGCCGGACCTGGGAATTAAGATTCCGACTGAGCATCTCTTCTGTGATTGGCTTGCGGATTTGGGGACCACGATTCGTACTCAGGCGGTCGACCCTGAACAGACGGAGGCCTTTCGCGTGAAACTGGCCGAACGATTGCGTGGCGCGAAAGAAATCACAATTACGACTTCAGCAGGGACGCAGATTTCGATCCGCCCACGAGGCTGGAACACTTCGCCGGGCGATACGAACGAAGTCTACTCGGCTCCTCTGGAAGGAGTCGCGGAAGGACAAATCGTCGTAGACGCGAGTGCCTATTGGGGACCGCCCGCGCAACCCGTGGTCCTGAAGATCAAAGCCGGAAAAATAGCCAATCTGGCCGAACTCGACAAGGCGGACAAGCAGCAGTCGTTGATGCTGAAAGACCTCACGACGGACGACTCCGCCGCAGTACTGGCCGAATTTGGGCTGGGTATCAACACTGAAGCCAACCCGCTTGCAGACCTGATGGAAGCAGAACAGGCGCGCGGAACTTGCCATTTCGGTTTCGGTAACAACCTGGAGTACGGCGGCGCGAACCGTAGCAAGAAGCACGTTGACTATGTACTGCTTCGTCCAACAATCTTCGTCGATGGAACCTGTATTTGCCGCGACGGCGTCTACCTACTGTGAAAGTCCCACGTTAGCTTCGCGAACGTGGCGCCTTGCGCGCACACTGAACTGTATCTACTCGCAATACAACGTAGCGCCGCCGTCCCGGCGGCTGGAGCGGCGGCATCTTGTCGCCGCTTTCTTTGCTCGAAAATGCAGCTTGTGGAGTTTTGAACGCGTCTAACCCGAGTTGCTGTTGAGTACAGGTATTAGGTAATTGGGTGTTAGGTTTTGGCTTGACCCAATGCCCATAACCTAACGCCCAAAACCCAGCTTTCCCATGACCAAGAATCTTTCCGCTCCCGCACTCATCCACACCATTCCGCATACCATCCGCGTCATCGGGGTTCCGCTCGATCTCGGCCAATCGCGCCGCGGCGTCGACATGGGACCGTCGGCCATGCGCGTCGCCGGACTCGAAGCGCGCCTCGAAGCCATCGGACACAAGGTCGAAGACGGCGGCAACGTCGAGGTCGCGTTACCCGAACAGAAGTCCGAAGGCGATCCGCACGCGAAGTACCTCAAAGAGATAACGATGACCTGCGCCAAGGCCGCCGACGCCGTGCTCAAAGCCCTCGAAGCCGGTGAGATCCCCATCTCTCTGGGCGGCGACCACTCGATGGCCGCCGGCACCGTCAGCGGTGTCAGCGAGTTCTACCGTCGCCGCAACCAGCGCATCGGACTCATTTGGCTCGACGCGCACAGCGACATCAACACTCCCGGCACATCGCCCAGCGGCAACGTACATGGCATGCCGCTCGCCGCCCTCCTCGGACTCGGCCCATCTGAACTCGGCAACATCTACGGCTTCTCGCCCAAGATTGCTCCCGAGAACTGCGTTCTGGTCGGAATCCGCGACATCGATGCTTACGAGCGCGAGAACATTCGCCGTGCCGGCTGCGAGGTCTTCACCATGCGTGACATCGACGAACGAGGTATGCGCGCCGTGATGGAAGAAGCGCTACGCTTGGCCAATCGCGGCACCGCCGGTTACCACATCTCGCTCGACATGGACTGGATCGATCCCGAGGACGCTCCCGGCGTCGGCACCCCCGTCCGCGGCGGCGCGACTTATCGCGAAGCTCACCTGGCGATGGAAATCATTGCCGACCACGGCCGCACCACCAGCTTCGACATCGTCGAGGTCAACCCCGTAATTGACGAAAAGAACCGCACAGCCGACCTCGCCTGCGAACTCGCCGCAAGTCTGTTTGGAAAGAAGATTCTGTAACTATCAAACTCTGGAGGGTCCCCATCCTTCGCGAAGCGAAGGGTGGGTCTTCATGACTTCAGTTCGGGGACGACATCGACTTCGGGAACATTGTTCAGCCTTCAGAACCTCACGCCGAACGTCACCGGGATCAACGTAGTTGCCCTGCGTGAAGTGTCGGCATAGTGATATCGGGCTTCCGTATAGAACTTGATTCTGTTAGAACCGATGGGAACTTCAAATCCCGCGCCTGCGTTCCCGCCGATCGCATTGCTTGAGAAGGAACCCAGTACCTGATCAGCCGGCACGAGCACCGGTCCGAAGAAGCCGAACCACGGATCGAAGACGAACGTTTGCGCAACACTTGGTTGGGTGAACTCCACCGTTCGGCGATAGAAACCAACTCCGGCTATTACATAAGGATCGAACTTGCCGTTCGGCGCGAAGCGAATCACAGGATTGGCCGTGATCGACCAGAGCCACGCGCTACCATCAGGCACGTTGAGCTGGTTTAACACTGACCGCGTCACCCCCATGCCGTTGTACTGCCCTTCGAACACAACGCCAAAGTGCCGCGTCATGTGCACTCCAGCACCGCCCTTGATGTTCCATCCCGTGTTCAACCGCGTGTTCGACGGTCCAACCACCGGCGTGACACCTCCGCCGATGTTCACTGTCCATCGGCGCTCAGGGTTCTGCGCCTGAGCGGCAACAGCGAAAAGAAGTAGCACAACTGTAAGTAGCAGAGGAGTTGGCACACCAAGCTTGCGGACTGTCATTGTGGCCTTTCCAAAAGGGGAATCTGCAAGTGAGATGTAAGCGTGCTTCGCGCCGCTGTCTCGCCAGCCGTGTCAATCTGCGTCGTTGCGGGAGAGTACGTACTTCAACTTCTCCGCATACAGCCGTAGACACCAACTCACATTCCAGAGTTCCGGAACAAAACTGCAGTAGCCGGTGTCTGTAAAGAGCGTGAGCCGAATACTGGAAGTCGCACAACGAGTGCGCTGGCGTTTGGTGCTCCCGGTTATTATGGGTCTTCTTGCCCTGCTCTTTGTGCGCTACTACGGCTGACCGCTCCAGCGTGTCAACTCGTTGCGCGATCCTCTAATGCCTCGACGATTCTGTACGCGTATGAGCCGGTGAAACTTGCCGTCTTCAGCCACCGATACTCTCAGTGCAACTGCTTACTGCCGACAGGCACAATGTCACCGTTTCTTGTGTATCGCAGTGGTGCCGCAAATACGCGCCGTTCGTACGCACTAGGTCCGGCAACATGGTAGAAGAGCCACCATTGGCCTTTGAACTGCGTGATGGATCCGTGCACATTCCGTGAGCGGTTGTCCAAGATCACGCCCTTGTATTCGAAAGGCCCCGTAGGACTTTTCGCGATGCTGTACTCCATCAGGTTTGCCACCAGGTCACCTCGATCAGACGGGTAGCTGAAGTAGTACAGTCCGTTGCGTTTGTGCACCCAGATACCCTCGTGAAAGTTGTGTAACTCGAGCACCTGGATCGGACCATCTCTCGTAACCATATCGCGCTTGAGCTTAACGACGCCGACACGGCCATGACTGTTGCCGAAGTAGAGATACGCCTGCCCATCGTCGTCGATGAATACATTCGGATCAATCGACCTGATTCCGCCCTCCATTCGACCAATCAGCGGTTTCCCAAGTGCGTCTTTGAAAGGTCCGGTCGGCGAGTCTGCTACGGCAACGCCAATCTGGTCGTCAGCCGGAAAGTAGAAATAGTACTTGCCATTTCGCTCAATGCAGTCCGGTGCCCACGCATGCTTGTCAGCCCACGTTATCTCCGTGAGGCTGAAGATCACGCCGTGGTCCGTCCAGTGGACCATGTCCTCGGTCGAGAAGGCATGCCAGTCCACCATGTCCCAGTCTTTGCTGCCGGCCAGATCGTGCGAAGGATACACATACAAGCGCCCATGAAACACTCGCGCTGATGGGTCGGCCTGATAATCAGGCAGGATTTGATGCTGCGCGACTGACGCGGCTTGAAACGTTGCTAGCAGGATGGCGTACAGAATCAATGTGCGGATCACGTGTGGAGTCTACCACCACCTTAACGCTCGTTCGCACAGGTTTTCGTTACGCAGCTGCTCTCTGCTGTGCATCAACGAAAGCTCGAATGGATTCTTCTAGCTCCAGCGCAAGTCCGAGAGTCATCCACTTCATGTCCATGATGAGGAAGCTGAGATTGATGGAGAGTAGATTCTCGTGGATGACGTCAGTGAGGGCATCGAAGAACAGCCGCGCTCCTGTGACTAGCATGTCCACCGTATAGCCCTGGCGGAATCTCTCGTCGCCGTGCTTCATTGCGGCGTGCAATAGGGTGACGTTGGACTGGTCCGGCTGCTCAGAATCGAGAATATCGGCAATCAAAGTGAGCATCTGGGGAAGGTCATCGGTGCGCTCGGCATCACTGAGGCTCACGGTAGCCATGGTCGGGTGCTCCTTCATCTTGGCTAACGTCCTTGCCGTGATCTCTTGTTTGTTTTCACGGAGAATGGCTGAAACTCGTTTGCCTTCCTCCGGGGCTTCTCGACTGGGTTTGTCGAGGTTTTCCTCAATAACCTCGATCAGGCTTTCGGCGCTGACGGGCTTGAGAATGTAGTCGTCTACTTGGGCGCGGATGGCGGTCATCGCGATTTCAAGCGCGGGATATCCGGTCAGAATGATCTCGCGGCATTCTGGATGCGTTCTGCGCATCGCACTGACAACCGTGAAACCATCCCCGGGTTCCCCGATGTTCAGGTCGGTAACGAGCACGTCGAATTTGCGGGAAGCAATTTGGGCGAGAGCTTCGGGAACCGTCCCTACGGCAATCGTATCGAAACCACGCATATCGAGAATGCGAGGTAACGTCTCCCGAATGCCGGCCTCGTCGTCGACAAACAACAGGGTTGGCATCTCAAAGTCGGATGCATCGGAAGCGCCTCGCGACACTGCCCCCTACCTTTCAAGCACGGTTCAGGATCGCCGCGCCTGCCGATGTGGGCCACGGCCCCGAATCGGTGAGCCGCTCTCGTGAAGGCTACAAACTGTGTTTGGAATCCGGTGGGCCAAAAGGTTCCTTGGAGGTTAGCACCAGCGTGATTCTCTCCGGCAGTTCATTTGCTGGCGGTTCTAGCGGCTTGCTATGGCAAGTATCCCACCAGTGTTTCCCGTCGCTGCTAGCTGTCGCCGCGGATGTTGATGACTTGAGACGATAGCTGTCGCCGCGGATGTTCATGATGGTTGAGCGATGGAGCAGGCGATCAAGAGCTGCGGATGCCATGATGGGATCGCCAGCAAAGACCTGCCCCCAGTCGGCAAAGGCTTTGTTGCTGGTGAGGATGATGGCCTGTTGTTTCTCGTAGCGTTCGCAGATGGCCTGGAACAACAGGCTGGCGTGGGCGGTTTCGAGCGCAAGATAGCCGACTTCGTCGATGATAAGCAGCTTGGGGCGAGTGAGGTTCTTGATCTCGCGCGACAAGCGGTTTTCGGCCATGGCGCGTGCCATACGGCGAGCCAGGTCGATTGCGGTGGTGAAATAGATGCGATGACCCAGCTCGGCGGTGAGCACGCCAAGCGCAATGGCCAGGTGCGCTTTTCCGCAAGTTCAACCGCACGGTCTTCTCGTGGCGAAAGCGCATCTCGGCATCGAGCAGGTAGCCAAGGAAGTGGGTGTAGGACTAGGCGCCCGCGGCGGCCTGCTGCGCGGCTTGATCGAGCTGCTTGTCGGCGATGTCAAGGCCGAGTTGTTGTAGAGCGGCGCTGGCCTTTTGCTCATAGGCGATGCTCATCGCGCGGCCTCCTGATATATCGCCAGCGATGCGGCTTCCACTTGCTGGTCGAAGGTAAGCTGCCAGGCGGAAGCGGCGTCTTGGCGTTGTGAAGTGAAATCACGATCTTGTGCTCCTGTCGTCCAATGAGCACGGTCTGACCGGCAAACTCGGGCGGGACCGAGTAGCGGCTGCGTTCGAGGCGGACGAATCCGTCGCGTGGATGCGCGTGTTGGCGTGTGCGAGAGCCAGTGCTGCGCTTGGGCGTTGAGATCGGCCAGATCGCTGAAGCAGCATCCGTTCAGAAGATTGTCCTTCACGTAAGTGACCATGCGCTCGACTTTGCCCTTAGTGCGCGGGCGGCGAATCCGATGCGAAGAAGTCGAAGGCGTTCATGTGACAGCGGATCAGCGCGGGCAGCTTCATCGAGGATGTGAACTCGACGTACAGCATACCCGAGAAGCCGAGCACCATGACGAAGGCGTAGACAGGAAAGATGTGACCGTCAGGATCGGGAAAGCGGCCGCAATAAGCCCAGTCGGCTTGAGCTTGCTTGCCCGGCGGTGTTTCGAAGCGCACGGTCAGCTTGCGCAGTCGCTCCTGCTCGGGCTTGAGAGAGTGCAGATAGCGCCGCACGGTGGCAATCGTACCATCGTATCCCATGGCCTGAACTTCGGGCAGAAGCCGGACTGCGGACAGTCCGCAGGTTTCGTATCGTTCACGAAGATGCGGCTTGAAAGCGTCGAGGCACGAATGCCGTTCGGGTTTCTGGAATCCCGTCGGCCCAGCTTCACGCAAAACGCGCCGCACCGTGTTGCGACTGCGTCCCGTCATTCGCGCAATGGACTTGATAGAGTGACCCTCTTTGTGAAGAGATCTGATGTCCATCCATTCCTCCAGTTTGAGCACGTCGGCCCTCCCTGACCGCTAAGGCTTCAGGGCAGCTGCCGCATGCCCGGTCGCCTGCGAGGATGCGACTCTTGTACAGGGGGCAAATCTCCATGATTGCTAAGGGGGCACTTTTACATGATTGTTGGCAGTGCCCCGGTATTGGCCTAGTTGAGTAGGGAACCTTCTTGCTGTAATGCTGACCGAAGTGGGAGAGTGGGAACGCCATCGGGTGCCTGCGTCTTTTCCACGGCTCACCCGCCGACTGGCGAAACTCGTATCCGCTTCCAGCGCTAGGCACTCGCGTGTGAAGGCCGCGACGGAGCAAGCAGGGAAAGTGAGCAGGCTACATCTTTGCTCGCACAAACGGAAAAGGCCATCAAGCGTTAGCTTGATGGCCTTTATTAATCCGGCAGCGTCCTACTCTCCCACACACTTTCGCGTGCAGTACAATCGGCCCGGCGAGGCTTAACTTCCGTGTTCGGGATGGGAACGGGTGTGACCCTCGCGGTAATACCACCGGAACTTGTTGTCGTTGTTAGCGACGAACTTGAGGCGTTTACGCGGCGTCTGAGCCGCGTGCCGAAATCCTGAGCGCAATGCGCGATGGATCTCTCGCCATTAAAAGATCATGAGGACGATGCCTCACAACTGAACAGATTGGGAATCAACTTTGGCCACTTGAAACAGATTCGAGTCAAGTGGGCGTTGACAGCAGGTTTGCTGTCATGCGCTCGGTAAATTTTATGGTCAAGCCGAACGGGCGATTAGTACTGGTAAGCTACAACCATTACTGGCCTTCCACTTCCAGCCTATCAACCAGATAGTCTCTCTGGGCCCTTCATTACCCTTGGGGTTGGGAGATCTCATCTTGAGGAGTGCTTCCCGCTTATATGCATTCAGCGGTTATCACAACCGAACTTCGCTACCCAGCCGTGCCGTTGACACGACAGCTGGAACACAAGAGGTTCGTCCATCCCGGTCCTCTCGTACTAAGGACAGGCCCTCTCAAATCTCCTACGCCCACACCAGATAGGGACCGAACTGTCTCGCGACGTTCTGAACCCAGCTCACGTACCGCTTTAATAGGCGAACAGCCTAACCCTTGGAACCTTCTACAGCTCCAGGATGCGATGAGCCGACATCGAGGTGCCAAACCGGAGCGTCGATATGAACTCTTGGCTCCGATCAGCCTGTTATCCCCGGCGTACCTTTTATCCGTTGAGCGATGGCCCTTCCATACAGAACCACCGGATCACTAAGGCCTGCTTTCGCATCTGCTCGACTTGTAGGTCTCGCAGTTAACCACGCTTATGCCTTTGCACTCGACGGCTGATTTCCAAACAGCCTGAGCGTAGCTTCGCGCGCCTCCGTTACAATTTAGGAGGCGACCGCCCCAGTCAAACTACCCGCCTCACTATGTCCCTCTCCCGGATCACGGGAGTAGGTTAGAATCACAGCACTCACAGGTTGGTATCTCACCGTTGGCTCCCCCAAGCCCGAAAGCCTGGGTTCAAAGCCTCCCAACTATCCTGCGCAGCAAGGACCATAATTCATAGTGAAGGTGTAGTAAAGGTGCACGGGGTCTTTCCGTCTAGGTGCGGGAAACCGGCATCTTCACCGGTACTACAAGTTCGCCGAGTCACTCGTTAAGACAGTCGAACGATCGTTACACCATTCGTGCAGGTCGGAACTTACCCGACAAGGAATTTCGCTACCTTAGGACCGTTATAGTTACGGCCGCCGTTCACTGGGGCTTCAATTCAGAGCTTCGCCTTGCGGCTTACCCCTCCTTTTAACCTTCCAGCACCGGGCAGGTGTCAGCCCCTATACGTCGTTTTAGACTTTGCAGAGACCTGTGTTTTTGTTAAACAGTCGCCGTTCGCAATTCACTGCGGCCCCCTCGCGCTTTCACGCTACCGGGGCGATCCTTCTCCCGAAGTTACGGATCAAATTTGCCGAGTTCCTGAACGAGTGTTCTCTCGAGCGCCTTTGGATATTCTCCTCGTCTACCTGTGTCGGTTTGTGGTACGGTTCCCTCGCGTTCTCCTTAGAGGTTTTTCTCGGCAGCGTAGCATCAGCAGCTTTTCCCCATACGGGTATGCTTTGCGTCTCATCGATAACTCCCTGGCGGATTTGCCTACCAGAGACGACTTACACGCATCGATCGTAATAGTCATAGTACGACCTGCTTAGCTTTCTGCGTCACCCCATCGTGATAACGAACACAAGGGAGGTCCGGAATGTTAACCGGATGTCCATCGACTACGCCTTTCGGCCTCGCCTTAGGGACCGCCTAACCCTGAGCGGATTAACCTTCCTCAGGAAACCTTAGACTTTCGGCGCGGAGGGTTCTCACCTCCGTTATCGCTACTTATGCCGGCAGGGTCTCTTCTCTTAAGTCCACCAGTCCTTACGATCTGGCTTCAAGCCTATGAGAATGCTCTCCTACCACGCGTAACTTATGTTACGCATCCGCAGCTTCGGTATTCAGTTTTAGCCCCGTTATATTGTCGGCACCGGACCGCTTGACCAGTGAGCTATTACGCTTTCTTTAAAGGATGGCTGCTTCTAAGCCAACCTCCTGGCTGTCTGGGCGTTCCGACATCCTTTCCCACTTAACTGAAATTTCGGGACCTTAGCTGGCGATCTGGGCTGTTTCCCTCTCGACAATGAAGCTTAGCCCCCACTGTCTGACTCCCGTACTGGTTGTCAACGGCATTCGAAGTTTGGTTGGATTCAGTAAGCCGGAAAGCCCCCTAGTCCAATCAGTTCTCTACCACCGTTGCAAATCATACGAGGCTAGCCCTAAAGCTATTTCGGAGAGAACGAGCTATCACGGAATTTGATTAGCCTTTCACCCCTACCCTCAGCTCATCCGAGCTTTTTTCAACAAACACCGGTTCGGTCCTCCAGTCGGTGTTACCCGACCTTCAACCTGGCCAAGGGTAGATCATCCCGCTTCGCGTCTATTCCTGCCAACTTAACGCCCTATTAGGACTCGCTTTCGCTACGGCTCGCTTTCGCTTAACCTTGCTGACAAGAATAACTAGCCGGCTCATTATGCAATAGGCACGCGGTCAGGCATTGCTCTTACGAGCCATAGCCCTCCCACTGCTTGTAGGCACACGGTTTCAGGTACTATTTCACTCCCCTCGCAGGGGTTCTTTTCACCTTTCCCTCACGGTACTGGTTCACTATCGGTCAGAAGCTAGTATTTAGCCTTACGGAATGGTCTCCGCAGATTCCCGCAGGGTTCCACGTGCCCCGCGGTACTCAGGTGCCTGCTTCGAGTCCGGTCAACTTTTGCCTACGCGCCTATCACGCTCTTTGGAGCCTCTTTCCAGAGGGCTTCGACTAGTAGCCGGATTGGTAACTCTACTGTTGCAGGTCCTACAACCCCCGTACCACCCGAAGGTGTTACGGGTTTGGGCTATGTCCGATTTCGCTCGCCACTACTTTCGGAATCACTTTTGTTTTCTTTTCCTCTAGGTACTGAGATGGTTCACTTCCCTAGGTTCGCTCGTGCCGACCTATGAATTTAGTCGGCCGTTATACGGTTTTACCGTATAGGGTTTCCCCATTCGGAAATCTCCGGGTAAAATGCCTGTTTGCGGCTAACCGGAGCTTATCGCAGCTTACCACGTCCTTCATCGCCTGCTTCTGCCAAGGCATCCACCATGCGCCCTTAGTAGCTTGACCATAAAATTTACTCAACGCATCCGAACTCCAGAAGTCCGGCCACGCCTTCGTAAACCTTATGACCTTCATATCTGCTCATCGCTGCGCTTTCCGCACAACACCAGCAGATCTAAGGCACTCATAAAATTTACTTCTATACTTACTCAGCCTTGTAGATTGCCCAATCTATTCAGTTGTCAAACATCGTCCAGCTTCGCCTGGGCGAAGCCATCGAGTATTTCTACTCAAAATTCAGCACCAGCTACTCGCTGATGTTCAACTTTAGGCAGAAATTGGTGGAGCTGACCGGGATCGAACCGGTGACCCCCTGGTTGCAAACCAGGTGCTCTCCCAGCTGAGCTACAGCCCCGTTTATGATTTGGTGGGCCTGGGAAGAATTGAACTTCCGACCTCACCCTTATCAGGGGTGCGCTCTAGCCAACTGAGCTACAGGCCCAATCTCCGGGAAACCCAGAGTCAGGTTACCTGTCCCGGCAGTCACACTCATAAAAGTGTTTCGAGGACGGGTTGAACGTGCGAACCGGCTAAGCCGATTCTGACCATCATGGAAACATGACGGACAAGAGAGAGTCCAAACGAGGCTCCCATCCGACTTTCAGGAAGTCATCAGGGGTACACGGCAACATCCGACGTATATTTAAGACCCGAAGGTCCGCGTCAGTGCCGTGACGTTCTCTCTTAGAAAGGAGGTGATCCAGCCACAGGTTCTCCTACGGCTACCTTGTTACGACTTCACCCCAATCATGAACTACACCTTGGACGGCTACTCCCCTTGCGGGTTAGCCCACCGGCTTCTAGTGCAGCCCACTTTCGTGATGTGACGGGCGGTGTGTACAAGGCCCGGGAACGTATTCACCGCAGCGTGCTGATCTGCGATTACTAGCGATTCCAGCTTCATAGAGTCGAGTTGCAGACTCTAATCCGAACTGAGGTCGGCTTTTTCCGATTAGCTCCCCCTCACGGGTTTGCGACGGTTTGTACCGACCATTGTAGCACGTGTGTAGCCCTGGACATAAAGGCCATGAGGACTTGACGTCATCCCCACCTTCCTCCCCGTTA
>JAEYQK010000033.1 GCA_023410055.1 Acidobacteriota bacterium | reverse complement strand
ATGCAGAGGCAGTTTTGGCGGCATAACACCCCGCCTCCGGGCATCTACATTTGTCGAATCACAAGAAGGACAGCAATTTGACTCCCGCCACGCGGGGAGAAGGGAATTCCATGCTCAAGAATAGAGGATTAGGTAGCAAGCTGATTGGCGGTTTCCTCATTGTCGTCGGGATTGCGACCGTCATCGGGATCTTCGGAGTCGTGAACGTGAACAGAGTCAACGACGCTGGGACCGCATTATACAAGCACATTACCGTGCCGGTTCAGATCGTCGGCAGTTTTGCGGAACAATTTCAAAGGTCCCGAGTGCTTGCCCGCGATCTTGTGTCTTCGACTAATGCTGTGGCGCGCGATAAGAACGTCGATGAGATCCGAAAGGTTAAGCAAAATCTCGATCAGCTTGCGCTGGAGTACGAGAAGGCAAACACCGATCCCGAACTCAAAGCAATGTTCGCGGCCGTAACACGTTCTCAAACTGAGTACCGCGACAGAGTGGATGAACTCACAAGACTGGTGCAGGCGGGACAAATAAACGAAGCCCGCAACGTTTTGTCAGCCTCGCTTCCAATTGCCACCGCCGAAGAGCAGGGGATTAGTAGGTTACAGGACGCGCTGGTAGCCGCCGCCAAGAAGGTATCCGACGATAACGACAGTATCACCGCCCGTTCGACAGCTTCCATGATCACGGTGATTGCTGTGGGCCTTGTGGTGGGCATTTCGCTTGGTGCTTGGCTGACATTTTCCATTACCCGCCCGATGAAAGAATTGACCCAGGCCGCCGACAGGATTGCGCTAGGCGACGTCAACCATTCCATCGAGTACAGGTCGGGTGACGAGATGGGGCGCTTGGCAGAATCGTTCCGGGCGATGTCGGAAATGATCAGGAACCGTGTGGCGGCGGTCGAGAAGATCGCGGCAGGCGACCTGAATATCGATGTCACAGTGAATGATCAGAACGATACTCTCGGAAAGAGCCTTGTCACAATGCGCAATAACATTCAGGTTCTTGCGGGTGATTCGATGAAGATTGCGCTGGCGTGTGAGAACGGAGATCTCAGTTTCCGCGCAGATGCCGCAAAGCATCAAGGTGAGTATCGGAAGATCGTCGAGCAATTCAATGCAGGACTGGAGGCGATTGCCGCTCCTCTGGCGAAAGCCGTCGAGCATTTAGAGAAGCTGGCTAAAGGTATCAATGGCGAGCACATAAACAGGACTTACAAAGGGGATATTCAAAAGCTCAGGGATTCGTTCAACGAAGTATTTGCGTCAATAGACAGACTCATCCGTGATAGCAATGCACTCACCAAAGCTGCAGTTGATGGCCAGTTGCATACGCGAGCCGATGCGAGCCAGCATCAAGGCGATTGGCGAAAGATAGTCGAAGGCATAAATAGTACGCTTGACGCAGTTGTGAATCCGGTTGCAGAAGGAAACCGCGTTCTCCGAATGATTCGAGGCGGTGACTTGAGCGAGCGAGTCGAAATCGAGTGCAAGGGCGATCACCAAAAGATGAAGGATGCCATCAACGGTCTTCATGACTGGCTCAGGGATTTGATTGTCTACGTTACCAAGATTGCCAACGGAGATGTAACGGCAACAATGGCCAAGGCTTCCGAGCGAGACCAGATTCACCAGTGGCTCATGTTGTTGAAGCAGAATATCGTGAGCGTGCGCGATGCACTCACTGAGTTAATCAAGGCGGCCCGAAATGGCGACCTCACTAAGCAAGGTAGATCCGAAGCTCTCAAAGGCATATATGCGGAATTGATTGATGATGTCAACGAGATGCTGGGTGTGTTCCGCAGCACTCTCCAAGACGTTGCCAGGATGGCGACCCCCCTTGTGACTTCTGCGGAAGAACTGAATCGTGTCAGCCAACAAATGAGCTCGAGTGCAGATGAGACCTCTGCGCAGGCCAACGTGGTGTCGGCCGCGTCCGAGCAGGTTAGCAAGAACATTCAGACGGTTGCGACCGGGGCGGATGAGATGAGCTCTAGTATCAAGGAGATTGCGAAGAACACCGCAGAAGCAACGAAGGTCGCGATGTCCGCCGTCAGGACTGCCGACGCGACTAATGACACCATTGGTAAGCTGGGGCAATCAAGTGCGGAGATTGGGCAGGTGATCAAGGTCATCACTTCAATTGCTCAGCAGACAAACCTGCTTGCGCTCAACGCGACCATAGAAGCGGCCAGGGCTGGCGAGGCTGGAAAAGGGTTCGCTGTGGTGGCGAACGAAGTCAAGGAGCTTGCCAAGGAGACTGCCAAAGCTACAGAAGATATAAGCCAGAAGATCGAAGCAATTCAGGGCGATACGAAGGGTGCTGTATCCGCAATTGCACAAATCGGCAAGGTGATTAGCCAGATTAACGATATTCAGAACACCATTGCCAGTGCGGTTGAGGAGCAGAGCGCAACCACAAACGAGATCAGCCGGAACCTTGCGGAAGCGGCTAAAGGCGGCATGGAAATCACAAAGAATGTCTCGGGCGTTGCCGAAGCGGCTCGCATGACTACAGGAGCTGCGACAGATACTCAGAAATCGGCCCAGGGCCTTGAATCGTTGGCATCGGAACTCCAAACTCTGCTGTCGCAATTCAGGCTGGGGACAGCCAGTCCATCACAGAAGACACGTGAGCGCCAGAGCCCTGATATGGGAGCTATTGGAGCATTGAAATCCAGTCTCACTCCCGGGTCTTCAGCGGTTCAATAGCTTGAGCCAACAAGGAGGGCCGCCTTGCGGCCCTCCTTTCATCTCGACATTCTCGACTCGCGGCGGAAATTATCAGGGTCCGTTCTCAAGGAGGTCCATTTGCGCGCCATCGTTATAGACGACTCGTCCGCAATGCGTTCGTGGCTCCATTTGGTGCTGGAGCGACGCGGGTTTCAAGTGGCGGAAGCAGAAAACGGTGTATTGGGGTTACGGGTGCTCCAAAAAAGCGGGCCTGTTGACGTAGCAATCATCGACTGGAACATGCCAGAAATGAGTGGACTGACGTTGGTCCAGGCGATTCGCAATGACCGTCATTTCGACGAAATGCGCCTGATAATGGCGACGACCGAGACTGATTTGTCCAGAGTGGTCAAGGCCCTGCGTTGCGGTGCCGATGAATATGTAATGAAGCCCTTTGATGAAGAGATTCTCGCGGAAAAGCTCAAACTAGTCGGATTTTGAGTGATGGGATGCCAAACATTCAAGTTCTAATCGTCGATGATTCGACGGTAATCCGTCGCATTCTCCGTGAAGCATTCTCGGCTGATCCGATATTTGAGATCGCTGGAGCAGCAACCAACGGAAGAGCCGCGCTCATGATGATCGAGCAGAGCTGTCCGGACATCGTGATTCTGGACATTGAGATGCCGGAAATGGACGGCCTACAGGCACTCACAGCTATCAGAGAACGCTATCCTAAGTTGCCGGTGATTATGTTTAGTACACTTACGGCTCACGGCGCCGTGGCTACGGTCGAGGCGTTGACCCGTGGCGCAACAGACTATGTGACCAAGAGTTCTGACCTCGGCAAGTATTCGGATGCAGTCGAGCGGGTCAGGCGACAGCTTGTGCCCAAAGCAAAGGCGATATGCGATGCCACGCTGTTTCGTAGAAGCGCGGCTAAGGATGCCCAGTGGGGAGTCCCTTCGCTCAACGCCCCTCCTCTTGCTTCAACGGTAATAGATGCTGTTGCAATAGGAACCTCTACTGGCGGTCCCAACGCATTGGCATCTGTGATGGGTGCTATTCCCCAGGATTTTCCGGTTCCGATACTGATTGTGCAGCATATGCCGCCGTTGTTCACGAAGTACCTCGCTGAGCGATTGAGGGCTTCTGGAAACATACCGGTTGCTGAGGCGAAGCACGGGGAGGAGTTGTTTGCTGGAGGCGCTTGGATCGCACCCGGCGACTACCACATGACCGTGGTCCGTAACGGCACTCATGTTCGGATACAAACAAACCAGAACCCTGCCGAGAATTCTTGTCGCCCATCGGTTGACGTCCTGTTTCGTTCCGTAGCCAAAGCGTATGGGCGGAGCACTCTGGCGGTAGTGATGACTGGAATGGGGCAAGATGGCTTGCGTGGATGTGAGCATATTAAGGTTGCAGGCGGTCAGGTGCTGGCTCAGGACGAACATTCGTCGGTGGTTTGGGGTATGCCTGGTTTCGTCGCTAAGGCCGGACTAGCCGACCGAGTACTCCCGCTAGACCAGATTGGTGCCGAGATTGTGAGAAGAGTGCGGATGTACAGCGGATCTCGAACGAAATACGACTTTCCAGAGGTGGGCAATGGGCATCGCCGTGCCGGAATTTGAGTATCTGCGAAGAATGATGCGTAACGATGCGGCTATCGTGATTGACGAAGACAAACAGTACCTTGCTGAATCACGACTTATGCCACTGGTAAGTACGGAAGGGTATCCATCTGTGCAGAAGATGTTGGAAGAGATGAGAACTCGCCCATCTGGCGAGCTACATCGCAAGGTTCTGGATGCGATGACGAACAACGAAACGTGGTTCTTTCGGGACTTGGATCCGTTTGAGGCGCTAAGAACCACGATCATCAGCGATATCCTGCAGCGCAGGCAAACCCAAAGGCGACTGACGATCTGGTCAGCTGCAGCTTCGACTGGGCAGGAGTCTTTCAGCATCGCCATGCTCATTCGGGAACATTTTCCTGGCCTACTTGCCTGGGACCTGAAGATTCTTGCGACAGATATATCTGACAGAGCGCTGCAACGGGCACGGCAAGGAATTTTCAGTCAGCTTGAGGTAAATCGTGGCCTCCCCGCGCAACTGCTGGCGAAGTACTTCGAGCAGGAGGGAAGTGAATGGAGGATATGTTCGCCTATTAAAAGCATGGTTACGTTTCGGAGGATGAACCTAGCGGAACCATGGTTTGATTTGCCGTGCGCAGACATTATCCTGCTCCGTAATGTGCTCATCTATTTTGACGTTGAGAAAAAGAAGGAAATCCTTGCCAGAGTAGTGCGCGCGTTGGCGCCTGATGGGTACCTGTTCTTAGGATGTGCTGAGACTACTTTGAACCTGAGCGATGAGTTTGAGCGCGTGCCGTGCGGCAGGATCTTTTGCTATCGCCTCCGCGATTCCAAGATGAGGGGGATTACACGCGAGCTGCAATCTGATCGGCGGTCGCGTTCAGAATTACAGTCTGGTTCGCTCCCAGTGTTGATGCTTCGGCGAGAGACCTGTCTGCGCGATTGACCAATTCCGTTACTAAATCAGCAGATTCGTAATCTTGCCTCAACACCACTTCCGCAATTCCCACTGTAATCTGGGGAGGGGCATCATGCCCCGGAACGGTTGCTACCGCAGCCACCTTGCGTAGCTTTTCGGCAGCCTGAGCCGCGCTCGCCGCATTGGTGTCGCTCAAAACTAGCGCGATGGTTGTTGCGTCGTACCGAACAGTAATATCGTTTTGACGAATGTGAGACATTACAAGGGATGCGATGTGACGCATCATCGATTCCAAGTCGTCAGCTCCACCATCTTTGACACCAAACGGCCCAGCAAACCTCATCAGCATCAGCGTCACGGCGGTATTGTTCTGCAGGCCCCTGGTAACCTCGGGGAGCAGCACGTCTAAATAGGCTGAGCGCTTCACGAGGCCCGATTTCTCTTCCGTGACCGCAAGGTCCCGCACGAGTCGACGCAGTCGTGCGTTGCCGACAGCCAACACGACCTGTTCCGAGATGGCGTTGAGGACTGCATTATCTTGCGTCGACCATTCGCGCGGCGCATCACATTGAGAAAGAACAAGAATTCCAATGTGATCGTCCCCACTGATCAGGGGTGCGGCAAGGACCGATTGCATCCCCATCGTGGCGACTGGTTTGCGCAGGGCCTTCAACACCGGCTTTGTGGATTTGGCGCCAGATAAGTCGAGTGTGCCGTGAGCGACGGTGAGCGGTTGCAGGAGGCCCACAAGCTTGACTATAGAATGTATGTCTGACTGCCTCATTCCAGGAGCGCAGTATTCGACCGCAATGGAGGGCGGTTGCCCTGGCTTGGACAGGACAGCAAGACACCGGCTCGCATTCCAGTGGCGACCCGCATCATTGACGCACGCAAACAGAACATTTTTCACCGTTGTCTGTCGGTACAGATTAGTCGTGATTTCTGTGACTCTCCCGATATCATTGACCGAGAAGTCGGTTACCTTCTGCGTGGACGGATTCGATGCCGGCCGACTGACAAGAGGCTCAGAAGGATCGGGCTGACTGGGGCCACGACGAAGTAGTCCGACCTTGGAGTAAAGATCGCTTAATTCCGGGACCCTCTGTTCTTCACCAGGGAATAGCTGCTGTATTTGCTTAAGCTTCTCAATGGCTTTTGCGTCCATCGAATAGCGCAGGTAAATTTGAGCTTGCGTTAGCAGGTCGTCAAAGAGCCTGGACTCGGACTCGGGAGTGATGTCGGGGTTTGAGGCAGCCTGCGTGGCGGGAGCGACGACCTTAAGTCGCTCGGCTACGGACTTAAACTGCTGGGCATCCACTTTGCCGCGGAGCATTTCAAGGCGCGAGGTGTGACCTGGTTCATAGGCATCTACCTCGGCAGCACGGTCGAGGCACTCCGCCGCTTTCGAATAGTCACCAGAAGCGTAGTGCAGGTCGAACAGCTTAATAAGAGTCTCGCAATAGTCGTGCTCACGGTTAGCCGAATCGAATACTCCGGCCACGTATTCGAGAAAATCCAGCGCAGGTGCGTGTTTTGTCCCGAGATCCTTTAGCAAAGTGATGAACTCGCGGCGACGACCAGCTTTCACTTCGCGCTGTTCAAGTTTTCGAATCCAGTCCAACGCGGCCGCCGATTGTTCGGAAACCGCCAAGGCAGAGATCGCCTCGGTGACCATGCCTAGATATGAGGCATCGCTCTCCAACATCTCCCATAAAAAGCGGATGGCCCGCGCTGGTTGTTTCGCTGCCAGCATGGCGCGACCGTAAATGGATCGCGCTTCTTTCTGCATTTCTCCCTGCAGGGTGAATGGCTCTGCTGCCAAAGCGGCTTTCTCGGCACTGCCACGGGAAAGAAGTGCCTCGGCATAGGCAAATGCCATTCGGGGATCTTGCGAGCTAAGCTTGTAGGCCCGCTCCAGAAAGACAAACTTGGAATCTTCGTCTTTTTCAAGTTCGCCAGCAGCGAGATACGCAGCTGCAGCTTCCTGATTCAAATTCAGGTCGGCTGCTAGTTCAGCCTGCCTCCGAAAGTGTTCGACCGAAGGAGCCAGGGCGACAATACCGTTGAGAGCGCTTAGCGCGTCGCGGGCACGCCCCTTTGTTGTAAAGACAGTGAGGGCGGCTTCGTAAGCTTTGAGTCCTTCTTCGTCGCTTTTTGCCAGGCTGTGTGCAAAGGTGAGGCTTTGTTCTCCGGTAGGCTTCGTAATGCGTGCAAGCTTTTTGTAGGTAAGCGCAGCCCTAGCATTCTCGGAGCGCGAACACTGCCTGTCAAAAAGTTCGCCCAGCAGCCTTACGGCTTCGGAGTTCCTTCCAAGCGAGACGCATACATCGGCCGCCGTGTGATAAACCGCTTCGTTCGACGGGTCATCTTCAAGGATGGCGAGGTACTCGGCCAATGCGATATCTGGCTTGCCTTTTTGCAATGCCTTTTCGGCGCGATC
Source organism: Acidobacteriota bacterium (assembly GCA_023410055.1). Lineage (GTDB taxonomy): Bacteria > Acidobacteriota > Terriglobia > Terriglobales > Acidobacteriaceae > JAEZPW01. The sequence continues at coordinate 6,357 of JAEYQK010000033.1, read as the reverse complement.
AATGCGTTTGTCAGTGTCTGACATAGCTTGGGGCCAACCTCTTCGCCACTTAAGCGATGTCCCAAGTATTTAGGCGGGACAAGAGCATTCTAAGCAGTGGGACATGTTGCAGCAATAGAAGTCCCAAACTAAGGGACATGTCCGCTGTGGAGCCGCGCCAGAGCACGCAAGTTCGGCTCAGGCGAGTTCGACTTCGGCACGGTACAGGCCACATCCTCCCGGGAAAGGTGACTCTGACTCGTGTGTGCATGTGTTGCTGGATTCCGAGTTCCGGCATCCAAGCGAGATGGGCTCAGTGTTGAATTCAAGGAGTAGTCATGGAGATCAAGAAAATCGGCGTGCTTGGATGCGGTCTCATGGGGAGCGGGATCGCACAGGTGGCGGCCACCGCCGGGTTCGACGTACTTGTGCTGGAAGCGGAACAACGGTTCTTGGATAAGGGCTTTGGAACCATCCAAAAGTCGCTGGCGAAGTTTGACGAGAAAGGCTCGCTGCATGAGAAGCCCGATGCCATAAGGGCAAGGCTGAAGGGGACGCTGCGTCCAGAAGATCTGTCCGATTGCGATATCGTTATTGAAGCGATCATTGAGAACACTGCGGCGAAGAAGGAGGCGTTTGCAAATCTTGATCAGATCGTGAAGAAGGACGCGATCTTCGCGACGAATACTTCATCGATTTCCGTTACCGAGGTCATGGCAGCGACGCAAAGGCCGGAGCGCTTCATTGGACTGCATTTCTTCAACCCAGTGCCGCTGATGAAGTTGGTCGAGGTGATAGGAACCATCGCCTCGTCGAACGATGTGATGGAAATGGCCATGGATTTCGGACGGAAGCTCGGGAAGACACCTGTGCGGACGTCTGACAAGACGGGATTTATTGTCAACCGTTTGCTTGTGCCTTACCTGCTTGATGCAATCAGGGCGTATGAGGAAGGTGTCGGGTCAATTCCGGACATCGACGAGGCCATGAAGCTGGGCTGCGGCCATCCGATGGGGCCCTTTACACTATTGGACTTCGTGGGGCTCGACACCACGTATTACATAACACACGTCATGTTCGAGGATTTCAAGGAAAAGCGGTTCTCGTCTCCTCCGCTGCTGAAGAGAATGGTTGCAGCAGGATGGTACGGGCGGAAAACGGGGAAGGGATTCTACGATTACAGCGATCCGAGCAGACCGGTCGCCATGAAATTGTAGCGCATAGCGCAGTCTGAAACTGAATGTGCGCGACAACCAGAAAGAGGGTGAGAGATGGCATCTGGTGCAACAACGATGAGCTTCGAGAACATTCGGTACGAGAAGAAGGGCGCCATTGCTTATGTGATTGTGGATCGGCAAAAGGTGCTGAATGCTTTGAATTCGGCAACGATGCTGGAGTTGAGTAGGGCGTTCGCCGACGTAAGAAGCGATCCAAGCGTTCGCGTAGTGATTATTACGGGCGCGGGTGAGAAGGCGTTCATTGCGGGAGCTGATATTGGGGAATTGAATCAGCAGAGTCCACTTGGTGCAAAGGAGTATACGCATCGCGGGCAGGGCGTGCTAGACGCGATCGAGAATCTGGGAAAGCCAGTGATCGCCTGCATTAACGGTTTCGCACTAGGTGGCGGGTGCGAACTGGCGATGGCGTGCACCATGCGACTCGCGAGCGAGACCGCAAAACTGGGACAGCCAGAAGTGAAGCTGGGATTGATACCAGGCTATGGCGGGTCGCAGCGACTGCCGAGACTTGTCGGTAAGGGACTCGCGATGCAGATGTTGTTGACCGGCGAACCGATCTCCGCACAGGAGGCACACAGGATCGGGCTTGTGAACGAAGTTGTTGCTCCGGCGGATTTGATTCCTCGAGCCGAGGCCATCGCGCAGAAAATCATTGCCAATGCCCCGGTCGCGGTACAGTACACGATCGAGGCGGTCAATCGAGGCATGGACATGAGCCAGGCAGAAGGGTTGTACACCGAGGCAGTGTTGTTCTCGACCGTCTGCGCCAGCGAAGACAAGTCAGAGGGTACACGCGCCTTTTTGGAGAAGAGAAAGGCTGAGTTTAAGGGAAGGTGACAGTCGATTCAGGATCGGCGCACCATAGATTCAAAAAGCCGTCGTTCAGTTTCTTGCGCTAGCAATTACAATTGGTTGATAAGCTGGTGGTCTGCCTCATGCTGTAATTGGTTGCGTCGCCAGTGTATCTCAAAGTCTGGACAGACCGAGTCGATGATTCAGCACGTTTACCATGTTCGCCTTGCGAAGAGTGATGAGCAGTTTCAAGAGATATTGGCGCTTTTTTCTGCGCTTGGGTTGGAAGCGGAGGGCGAGCGGGGAGGCGGGGCGAGTAAGGGAGTTCTCTTCTGCGTACCTCAGGCTTTCATAGAGGTTGGAGTGGGGCAGGACTTTCCTGATGCGGACTTGATCTTCGAAGTCGCGGATGCGAATACGGCTCTTGAGTGTGTGAAGACATCCGGATTCAGGCTTGCGGAAAGCATTGAGGATCGTGAGTTTGGCGGACGGATGTTTGTCGTCGAAGCGGCTGGGCACAGGATTGGCATTTTCTCGTATCTGCCGGAGAAGGCTCCGCAACATCCGAAAGTGATTGAGGGCGCGATGGATGCGCGCGGGAAGCGATTCGCAATCGTCGTAAGCCGATTCAACTCATTCATCACGGAAAGGCTACTACAGGGCGCTCTTGATGCTCTGCACAGAACCGGGGCAGGCGATTCGGACATCGAGGTTGTTCGAGTGCCTGGAGCCTACGAGATCCCCTCCGCAGCGAGGCTGCTTGCAGAAACCAAGCGGTTTGACGCCGTAATCTGCATCGGATGCTTGATCCGGGGCGAAACGTTCCACTATGAAGCCATCGCGAATGAGGTCAGCCGGGGCATTGGGCAGTCCGCGCAAGAGACAGGGGTCCCGCATTCATTCGGTGTGTTGACCGTCGACAACCTGGAACAGGCTATCGATCGCGCGGGACTGAAAGCGGGCAATAAGGGTTTTGAGGCCGGGCTTGCTGCGGTAGAGATGGCTAGAGTGAAGGAATCAGTCACAACAGGGCGCTAGCGTCAGCGGCGGCACAAAAGCGTTTGAACAAGAACCGAGAATCAGGAATTGAGAACTGTACTTATGGGAACGAGGCGAAAGTCGCGCGAAATGGCGCTGCAGATGTTGTTTCAGTCTGATATGGGAAAGCAGACGGCCGATCAAGTTAGGCGGACGTTCTGGGCGGAACGCAAGGGTGTGGAGCAAGATGTGCGTGGATTCGCAGACGATATTTTCCGCGCGGGTACTGACCGAGTCGATGAAATCGATGCGCTGATTGAAAAGCACGCAGAGAACTGGCGCATGGACCGAATGGCGACAGTAGATCGGAACGTATTGAGGACCGCGGTTGCAGAGTTTTTAGCGTTTCCGAAGACCCCAAGACCGGTCATCATTAACGAAGCGCTGGAGATCGCACGCAAATTCTCGAGTCCGGAATCGGTGCACTTTATTAACGGCGTTCTGGATAGCGTGGCAAAGGATCTGGGTGAAGGAGCGAAGGCGTAATTTCTGCCCAAACGTTCAAAAGCCCTCGATGAGAGGGCTTTTTTCGTTGTTACCTTCTTGCCGGATACTAAGGTTTCACAGCAACGAAGTCCGTGGTGAAACCAGTTGGCGGGCTAGTTAGAACGATGGGTGTATCAGTCGGGGTAGCCGCAGTCAGATCGATGCGGTGAATCTGATTGTCGCTGCCGCCGAAGAACAATGCAGTCCCGTCGGTTGTCACGCCGCCGGTTGTCTGCTGAATCGCCGCAGGTTGTGCTGTGCCACTTGTGGATGTTTGCAGAGGAATCGAAACCGGTGTGACTGTCCCCGAACTGAGATCAATCTTGGCTCCCAGCAACGTTGCCGAGTCGGAGAGCACGAAAGCATTCTTTCCGTCTCCGCTGACAACGAGTTGCCTGGGGGTGATTCCCGCACTGATCACGGCAGTCGAGTCAATCTTGTTCGATACCTTTGGCGCGCAGCCAGTGGCGGGGGCAAAGAAACCTTCTGCGTTCGTAGTGGCCTCAACCAAGTTCACGTTCGTGGAACTTGCCGTTACCAGGTGAAGACCGTCGGGAAGACTCCGTGCGAAAGTTGGCGCTGGCGAAAGAGGAACAGGGCCGGCTGTGCCGGTATCGAACGGTACCAGCGACGCCAGATCATTGCATGTTGCACGGACTCCAAGTCCAACTGCATCAGCGATGTAAGCAAACGGACCGCTGGTTAGGAAGCTAACGCTCGTCGCTCCGGGGAGAGACTCAGGCACGGGGAAGCCCGTAGCGGTGTATACGGCGAACTGGTTGCCCCCGACTAGATAAGCCTTAGAGCTATCGGGTGCGAAATCGGCCGCCGTAATTCCGCTTATATTGTAAGTCTGCACGCTGTTGTCCGTCGGATCCACGACGTACACCTTCGAATTGTCAGAAGTGATTACAGCGTTATTGGGCGAGACTGCGAGCACTTTCCCAGGTGCCTTCGCAATGGGCGCGGCGACGGTGTTGCCAGCAGTCGTGAGTTTTATCAGGCCCGATGCCGTACCGATGTACAGGGTAGTACCGCTTTGGTTGAACCGCATTGAGTTGGGTACATCGCCCAACGTGATGGGCGTCCCTGTTTTGTTGTCAGCAGTTGTCACCGGAAGCAAGGTCTTCCCTGGCGCGGTCGAGGTGGAGTCTGCTGCCTGCGCTTTGCTCCCAACGTAGACCGTAGTTCCTGAGGAGGTGCCAGTTACGGGAACAACAAATGGATTGCTGTAAACCGCTCCCAGCCCTAAGTTGCAGCCGGGCGGTGAGCACGAAGCTACAACGGTTGTCGTGCCAGGGGTGGCGGTAGCTGTGACAACGCCTGTGCCGGATACCGAAGCGGACAGAGGTTGCGAGTTAATCCAGGTAAGACTGACAAGCGAGGTCGTAGTTCCCGAGCTAGTTGTGTTGCTCAAGAAAACTGGTACACCACGTGAGTCGAGAATCGTCGCTTTAAGCGTGAGTGTTCCAGCAGACGCCAAAGGTAACGGTGTCGCAGGGCTGGCGGTATCGGCAATGGTGATTTTGCTTACTGGACAAACAACGAAATCGGCAGACGTAGCCTGATGGGTACCGATGGAAGCTGTAATCTGTGTGGTGCCGGGGGCGAGTGCGGTCACAACAGCGAAACGCGTGTCAGTCACGGTATTGCCGCTCGTATCGGTTGATGTCTTTGCGGCGATCGTACCGATCGTTGACCCATTTATGGACCAAGTTACCGCAGTATCCTTTACAGCGTCTGAGAGAGTAACTGGTTCACCTTTGAACGACGCAGCGACTGTATATGTGCGGGTGTTCGCCGCGTAAGCTGTGCTGCTGGAGGATTGCGAGATACAGGGAAGTCCTGCAGCATCGGCCGGTGTCGCTGGATCTGGTGTGGCCGGTATTACGGAGATGTGGTCGATTGGCGGCAAAACAACAATTGTGGTTTCACCGGTAATGTTTCCCACGGTGGCAATTACCTTAGCTTCTCCGGTGCCAGATGTCGGATTGCATATCACTGGAGTAGTCAGGGAATCCCATTGACCTGCGCAAACATAGCCATTTACCGAAACAGAAATGAGGTTCTGGTTCGGCTGAACAGAATATGTAGGAGTGGCTTTAGCTATAGTATTGCCATCGACATCTTGCGGCGTAGCAACCACCAGGACCTTTCCGCCCTGATCCACAGCCTGTGAGGTCGGCGACATGGATATCTTGGATACACCGTTACTGCTGCTCTTGCTTTTGCCGCCCCCACATGCAGAAAGGGCAACAAGCCCGACCGATAAACAAACCAAGCTAAGGATTGCAGAATAGTGCCGCATTGAACCTCGATCCTCCGCGCCGGAACTACGCTTCAGACGCATATTCGGCAAATGCTGAGATATTGAAAGTACGAGTGTAACGTCCTGTAACATTCTTCGGCAAGCAGGCCAGTGGATTCACCGAAGTTGGTGCCGATGAACGGTCGGGAATTCGCTAGCTGCGAGTCATAAGAAATGTGCCGGACTTGTCACATGTTTCAGGTCCGGTACTAGCCAGCGACCACGATCCGGATACCGAGTTTGAGGCCATGGTGCCCAGCAATGACAGTGTGCCGGGGTTTCCTTCAACGGACAGTTGTACCGTCGTTGCCGTTAGTCCGTTGAAATTGCCGGAGACGGTATATAGGCCGGTTTGCTTTGCAGAACTTGTTGCGTCGAAGCAAGCTTTGTTGGCCGTTGTCAGACTGAGATTCGAACCTGCGATGGGGGACGATATAGTCGGACTTCCGTTCGCCTGGTTCAAAGTCGTTGTAAATACGTAAGCAGCCACATTACTGGAGTTGTACAGGGTAATGC
>JAEYQK010000023.1 GCA_023410055.1 Acidobacteriota bacterium | reverse complement strand
CTCCACGCCCAGTGCGTGAACATCCTTCAATTCCTTGGCAATCTCGTGGATTCTGATGGTATCCACGCCAAATCCCTGATCGCCGGCCAATGCCTCACCCGAAAGCTTAAGAAGAACGCGTTTATATGCAGGAGTTTCCATAGTTGTCTCTAGTTTAACCCGAGCAAAGCTGCCGGAATTCCGAATTTTGGTTTTGCGCTTCGAATCCGCACCGGCGTGAGTCGCCCCTCGGCGTTTCGAATCGACTCAAAAGAAAAAGGCAGCCGAACTTCCGGCTACCTTTCCGTTTCTTACGCTACGGGATTCTACTTCGCCTTCGGTGGAATCAGCTGTGCCAAGCGCTGATCCTGCCACAGGCTCGCAAATTCCTTCTGTTTGTAGACGCTGTCGAGATCTCGATAACCTTCTTCTTTAGCTTTCTTCAAGTAATCGAGTGCGCCATTCACGTCCCCTTTGATCGCAAAGACTCTCGCCAGCAAGAAGAACCTGTTAGCACGCTGCTCGGGAGTTGAGACTTGCGCAGCTATACCGCTGGCGCTGCTGCTAGTGAGAATGTCCGGATCCAACTCCAGCGCCCTGGCATATTCGGTCAGTGCCAAATTCAATTTGTCCTTGGAGATCCATGCCGCCGCCAGGTTCGCGTGAAAGACCGCCCTCGTCTCTTCGAGGGCAAGAGCCTTTCTGTAGTACTTTGCGGCCATGTCAGCATTGCCTCTCAGGAAGTAAACAGTCCCAAAATTGTTCAGTGCATCCGGGAATTTCGGATTCAACTTCATTGCTCTGCCAAAGTTCGAAGATGCCGAATCCTTATTCTGCAACTGGAGTTCTACCAGTCCTAGCTTGTTATAAAGAGAAGCGTCCTTAGGCTGCCGCCGAATACCTTCCAATAACAACGTCTTCGCGCCCGCGTAGTCCTTCGCTCTCCGAAGCTCGGTTATTTTCGCATCGAGTTCAGCAAACGACATCGCCGAGATTGTAGCCTTGTCCAGTTTCTGTGTCCCCGGCTGATCAGCCGCCTGTACCGCCGCAGGCAGAATCAGCGCAACCACCAGCATCACCGCTATCATTACCTTTTTCATCTTGCACCTCCGATCCCTCGGGTGAGCGTCCGCTCATCACCTGTCGTGTGAGCGCCAGCTCATCACGATCCTGTTATCAAGCATTTCGGAGGTTCACTACAACGCTATGTGGGCTACTCCTCCGTTACGAAACTGAACAACCAATTAAGGTGTTTAGAATCAGCGATGTACGTTACAGTGGTAACACGTGTTGCAGGGACGGGTTGCCTGGGGTTAAATCGGTTAATTGCGGGCATTTCGGGTGAAATGAACGGTTAATGCGCAAATGAAACTGCAAGAATGCTCGGAGTAGGTATATAGAGTAGAGTGGTTGAACGTGCACGGCCGAACTATAGTCCAGTTTTTTATACCGTTATGGGAACCCGACAGGAAACGACATGAGCACAATTCGTGAAGAATCCGTCGCAGTCGAAAGCAAACGAGCTGAATTGGCCCGCGTCCTCGCCTCAGACTTATTCGCGCGCGCGCCTGTCCTCGGGCATTTCCTGTCTTATTTGTGCGAGAAGACTTTCGCCGGCGAGAACAATGAGATCAAAGAGTATTCCATCGCTGTTGATGTGTTTCGGCGCGATCCCAATTTCGACCAGGACAGCGACTCCATCGTTCGTGTCCATGCCAACAGGCTCCGGAAACGCCTGGTGGAATACTATGCTACGGTTGGCTCCGCCGATCCCATTCAAATCAACATCCCCATCGGGCAATACGTTCCTTCGTTCGAAGTGAGATCGGTTCCGGAGCCGGTTGCCCCGCCGGTCGTGGAACCTGCGGTCGAGCAAAGCAAGGCGGTGGGCGAAACGAGGCAAAGCAGCCGCTGGCGCTTGCTTGCTATCCTGGCGCTCGTGGCCATCGCTGCTTTGGTCGTCTCCGGTCTGATAGTGCTTAGGAATCAGAGAGCCGCTGTTGCACGCCTTGAAGCAGAGGCTCAGGCAGCGCCCGATCTGCCAGCTGGACTCCCGGCGGGTGATGAAGTTCGAATCCTGGCCGGAGGCACCCATCCCTACGTCGATCACTCGGGCAAGATATGGAGCGCCGACCTCTACTTCACCGGCGGCACCTCGGTCAGGACCTCCGCCCAACACGTTTGGCGCACGCAGGAATCGCTCCTCTATCGGAACAGCCGTCAGGGCGACTTCAGTTACGATATCCCGTTGAATCCGGGTATCTATGAAATGCGGCTTCACTTTGTGGAGACGTATTACGGACCCGAAGAGATGGGATCCGGCGGCGAAGGTAGCCGCATTATGAACGTTACCGGTAACGGTGTGCCGTTGCTCACCAATTTTGACGTCCTCGTCGATGGAGGTGCCAGCAGGACCGCCGATATAAAGGTCTTCACCAACATCGGCCCCGCTTCCGATGGCAAGTTGCACCTCAAGTTCAGTTCCGTGTACGGCGGCCAAGCGATGGTTTCCGCAATCGAAATCCTTCCCGGGCTTCGCGGTCGTATCAGGCCGATTCGCCTTGCGACCAGAACTTCTCCTTATTACTCCATCGACAGCCGCTGGTGGAGCCCCGATAACTACTACAAGGGCGGGCAGCTCAGTGAAAGCCAGGAGCCTGCCGTCGGCACTGATGACCCCGAGCTATATCAGACCGAGCGTTGGGGCAATTTCTCCTACTCGATTCCGGTTCCGCCCGGCAAGTACGACCTTACTCTGCATTTCATCGAGCGTCGCTTTGGCCCCACGAATAGCAAACGCCCGATTCAGCCCGCCCGTACCGCTGAGGCCGTTGATAACGGCCGAATTTTCAACGTCTTCTGCAATGGGAAACTGGTCCTCACACAGCTCGATATCCTCAAGCAGGCCGGCGAGAACCATCCGATAACTCGTACGCTTTCCGGAATCGAGCCAAATGCCCAAGGCAAGATCGTTTTGGACTTCATTCCCGTTCACGACTACGCGACCATAACGGCAATCGAAGTCATTCCTAAGGGGTAACGAGCGCTTGGCCTAGGTGCTGTGCGCTAGCATTGCACTTATCTTGGACAGCAACTCGCGTGGCCGGAATGGTTTCTGAAGCAGGCTGTCGGAAGGTACTTCTACGCTGTTGCCGCTTAAACCTGGGTCCGTGTGTCCGGAGATATAGAGGACACGTAGCGCGGGGTATTCACTCTTAAGTCGGCCGGCAACTTCCCATCCTCTCATCCCAGGCATAACGATGTCGGTAACCAACAGGTCGATACCGCCCTCGATTCGGGCCGCCATTTCCAGTGCCGCGGCACCCGACTCGGCCTCCATTACCTTGTAGCCCTGCGATTCCAGAACGGAGCACAGAAGCTTCCGCAGACTATCTTCATCCTCGACCAGAAGAATCGTTTCTGTTCCGCGCCTGTCCGCCACCGGGGGCGCTTCAGGAGGATCAGGCACCCACTCTCCGGCAGCGCTGCAAGGAAACAATACGCTGACATTGGTGCCCCTACCCACTTCGCTCTCGACCTTGATATCACCGTTGTTTTGCATCACGACGGCGTAAACGGTTGCGAGCCCCAGTCCGGTGCCCTTTCCTGCACCTTTCGTCGTGAAGAAAGGCTCGAACATGTGTGCCTGCGTACCGGCGTCCATGCCTTCGCCTGTGTCAGTTACGGTTAGCATCAGGTACTCGAGCGGGAAGGTCCGTTGTCCCGAGACATCGTGATCAAGCTCGACATTCTTCGTTTCGATCGTCAGCTTGCCTCCGTGCGGCATGGCATCGCGGGCATTCACGGCAAGGTTCATGATCACTTGCTCGATCTGGCTTCGATCGGCTTTTACGCAGGCCTTTTTCGCTTTGCTTCGAATTACTAGCTCAACGTCCTCGCCAAGCAAGGACGGCAGCAACTTGCCCATATTCGCAAGGATCTCGTCGATATTGAGTATCTCGGGGTTCAGCACCTGCTTGCGGCTGAAAGCGAGCAATTGCCTCGTAAGAGATGCAGCCCGCTCAGCGGCCGCCGTTATTTGTCCGGTGCAGCGACTCGCTGCGGGATCTGAACCAACGCTGCTTTCCAGTATCGAGGTATAGCCAATGATGATGTTGAGCAGGTTGTTGAAATCGTGTGCTATGCCTCCGGCCAGACGCCCGACTGCTTCCATCTTCTGCGATTGTCGAAGTTGTTCGGCCGTGCGCTCATTCTCGATGATCTGTTGTCGCAAGGCTTCGTTGCTGGCGGCAAGCTCGGCGGTACGCTCCTGAACCGTCTCGTCCAGGCGATCTCGAGCTTCTTGCAGCTGCTTCTGTGTGTTTCTTAGGTCGGTCAGATCGCGAATACAGCCAACGATGAACTTGTCTCCGGAAGCATTCTGGTACAGCGACTTCTTGGTCGTGATGAAGTGCTTCGCTCCAGCCGAATCTGTGAACTCTTCGTCGTTGATGTTCTCGATCCCGCTCTCAAATACCACCTCATCTTTGGCCCAGAAAACGTCCGCTTCGTCCTTGGGGAAGAAGTCGCGATCGGACTTGCCGATGAGCTCTTCGCGTTTGAATCCCATGAACCGGCAGTAAGCATCGTTCAACAGAATCCAGACATGGTCACGATTTTTGACAAAGATGGGGTCAGAGACGGAGTTGATGATTCGTTCGAGATCATTCAGAGCGAACGTCATGGCCACTCAGCCACCTGAGAAAAATGAAGGTAAGTGGATGCTATCGCAAATCTCGAGCAGGTGCCAAGTTATAAGACGGTCGAGGCTGGCTTCAGCCTCGACCGTCTGGAGAGTCCGGATAGGGGTTTACTTGAGGCCCTTTATGGCCGTCGCGAGGTCCTTGATCTGCGCGTCGGTCAGCTTGCCCTTATAGCCATGCATTGTGGAGTTCGGGATGCCGTCACTGATCGTCTTCACCAGATCAGTCTCGCTCTTCGAGGCCGCCTCCTTCAGCGACTTGGTCTTCATGGCGGCTTTGCCTTCGCCGCTCGCGCCGTGGCACATGGCGCATTTGCTCTTGTACACTTCGTTACTGGCCAAGTCAGCGGCTGTAGCAACGCCGGTGAGTCCAGCGATAACGAGAACCGCAACAGAACCCTTGATCAAGTTCTTCATCTTTTCCTCGCTTGAATTACTGTGAACCCCTCGCGCATTCCCCCCACTGGGAATGAGCATGTGATTTGCCAAAAATACCACATATCGTAATCCGTGCAAAATGATAGACGTGGCCCTAGACAGCCGCGCACACCGAGGAAATACCTCACGCTGGCGAGTAATAAACACTGGTGCTCCGGAAAGAATTCCCAAAGAGCGACCGAACGGCGGGGTCCGGCATCCGATACATTTCAGAATCTCCGATCTTCCCGAGGTGAGAGTAGAGGATGGCGAGTCAGGCGACGCGATCAAACACGTCTTCCGCAGTGACATGGACCAGTTCGCAAGCTTACACGATGGCGGTGCTCTGTCTTGTAATAGGTGTGGGCGTGGGCTGGTTTCTGCGCGGATCGCAGAGTCCGGCCACAACACCAGCTGGGAGCACCACGACCACATCTCAGACCTCCGGAGGAATGAATCCTGCCAATCCGTTTGGCAACCAACCGTCTGCCTCTCCCCAAGACCTGAAGCGAATGGCTGATGCGCAGGCCGCACCCCTGCTTGCGCGCCTGAGCAGCAATCCTAATGACGCAGGGGCTCTGACCGAACTTGGAAACATCTACTTCGATACCAAACAATACAAAGACGCCATCGACTATTACTCGCGCGTTTTGAAGCTCCAGCCCACCAATACCAACGTTAGAACCGACATGGGCATTGCCTATTGGGAAGGCATGCGTGACGCTGATCGCGCCATCGCCGAATTCAACACTGCTCTCAAATACGAACCCACAAAACCACAGACACTGCAAAGCATGGGCATCGTAAAATGGCAGGGTAAATCGGACGTCAAAGGCGCCGTTGCTGCTTGGCAGAAACTGCTAGAAACCAATCCAACTTACGAGAAAAGAGCAGATATTCAACAGCTAATCACGCAAGCACGGCAGCAGTAGCTCGGTGCCCCACATCTGCCCGTGTTCGGCAGATGTGAGTTTCTCATCCACCTGGCAGGATTCTTGCCGCCAGGCCTTGTTTTCTTCCCGGTACTCTGTTGTGATAGAGAGCACATTCGTCTGTGACAATCTGAACTGACCGGACACCGGCAGGTCAGAAACAATGACATTCTGGGGTGAGCAGGAGTACGGGTGCGCTTTGTGGGGCGTACCACTTAGTGCTGCCTGGAAACTCCGCCCGGAGGAAGTCTTTTATATGGCCCCTAACGCCGGTATCGGACGGCGCATCGTTCAAACGCTTGCTTCGATCAAGACGGGCATTACGCTCCTCATTATTCTCGCCATCGTGTCGGCATTGGGCACACTGATTTCCCAGCGTCCCATGACATCGGCCGCCGAGATGGAACAGAAGTTCTCGCCGGCAACGCTGAGAGTGCTGGACGCCATCGGGCTGACCGACGTCTACCACGCGTGGTGGTTCGTTGTTCTGCTGACAATGGTGGCGGTCAGCATCATCTTCGCCTCCGTCGAGCGCTGGCCTAACGCGTGGCGTTACTACGACCGCCCCTATCGCAAGCCTGACCCGCACTTCCGTGCCGCGCATCCGACGAAGGCTCAATTCGCAATCAACGATCCGGAAGCTGGACTGAACGTAGCCGAACGAGCGATGCGCAAGTTCGGCTTGCAGCCACAGAAGATCAATCAGGACAACGAGGTTTCACTCTTCGCCGAGCGGAATCGCTTCTCCGTGCTCGCTGTCTATATCGTTCACGCCAGCCTGCTGCTGATCTTCCTCGGCTATTACGGCCTCGACCGCATGGCGGGTTATAGAGGTTATGTCTCGCTCGTCGAAGGCGCGCCGGCGACCAACCAGATCCAGCTGGCCGACAACGTAGTCAAGACTCTGCCGTTCAGCATTCGCTGTGACGCCGCCGGGCAGGACACGTACACAGGCAAGTATGCCGGGATGCCGAAGCGGTACTGGTCGAAGCTGACCGTCATCGAGAATGGGCGCGAGGTACTGAAGAAGGAAATCGCCGTCAACGAACCGCTCGTCTACAGAGGCGTGCGCTTCTACCAGTCAGGATTCGGCCAGAGCAGTGTGCCGGAGTCGGTGCTGATCGGATATGGCGCTATGGGCCGCCCCGAAGACATCAGGACGCTAACGCTTCCAACTGACGGGACCGTTGAGTTCGACGGCAACAAGGTTCGCATACTTAAGTTCCTGCCGGATGCATATCGCCAGTCCGACGGAGAGGTCTTCCAGCGTTCGCGCAACCTCGAGTCTCCGGCGGTACAGTTGGCAATCACGGACCCGAGCGGGAAGACCCAGAACGTCTGGCTGCTCTACGGAGAGCCGACGAAAGCCGGAACGCTGCCTTACGCGATGCAGCTTGCCAATCTGAGCCTGCGCAACGAGACTGGACTGCAAGTCTCGCACGAGCCCGGACAATGGTTCGTGTGGGCCGGATGCCTGCTGCTGGGAGTCGGGTTGATCGTCTCGTTCTATATCGTGCACATGCGCTTCTGGGCCGTGACCTTCGCCGACGGCAAGGGCGGATGGACACTCTGGGTTGGCGCGGCGGCGAACAAGAAGAACCGCGAGTCGTTCGAACAGAAGTGGCGCGACGTAACGGCGGAGATAGCGGAAGAATTGAAGCAAGCAGTTGAAGCTAAGGCAGGGAAGTAGGATTGGGAAGGGTTCCTCGTGAAGGTAGGGATTCCTCGTCGCGGTGCTCCTCGGAATGACAAGCTGTAAGTGAAGGGTGTCGCGATGCTCCTCGGAATGACAAGTTGTAAGTGGAGGATTGGATGGCAACGGGTGCGACGCAAATAAAGCGTGTGGAAGAGCAGAAGTCTGGGATGGCTCTGGTCGTTGGCGTGGGGCTGGCGACGGTATTCGCGCTGATCATTACGCTGCTGAATGTCGGCAAGCAGGGCAATATTTTCAACGAGACGAACATGCTCTCGACGTCGCTGATCTTCTTCATTGGATCGGCGGCGCTCTATATCGCTTACGGCGTCAGCGCGCTTGAGACGCACGTAAAAGCGGCGTCCGTGCTCTGCATTCTTGGGCTGCTTGCAACTACCGCGGCCGCGGGCCATCGCTGGTACGTTGCCGGACATCCGCCGTTCGCGAACATCTACGAAATGCTGCTGAGCTTCGTCTGGACGGTCGCGCTGCTGACGCAATTCGCCGAGCGCAAGTTCGGCGTCAAGCTGATCGGCAGCGTGACCATGCCGCTGGCCGTCATCAGCGTCGGTCTGATGCATCTGCTGGATTCCGACGTTCGTCCGTTGGTTCCGGCGCTGCAATCGACGTGGTTGCACGTTCACGTCACGCTGGCAATGTTGTCCTACGCGGCCTGCGCGCTTAGCTTCGCGCTGTCAATGATGTTCCTGATCAAAGACAACATGAAGACCGAGTCATTCCTGGCGGCGACCAGTGGTCTCTCGACCTTAATCTACGTCGGCATACTCACGCGCTTCGATGGCGGAGGACTGAACGTAGCTGCGTGGGACGCCGCGCGCAAATCCGAGGTTTTCATGGAAGGCAATGTGCGCGCCTTTGTGACTATCCCTGAACTGGGATGGTTCTTCGTAATCGCGCTCGTCGCCGCCGTGGCTCCGCTCGCGCTGTGCGGATTCTCCAAGCTCAAGAAAGACGAATCGTTCCTGCGATACGCGAACGTTGCGATCTTCATTTCACTCGCCGTTCAGGTTCTCGCGCTGGCCGTCTTCTTCCTGCGCGCCGGTGGAATCTATCCTGTTGCCGACGCCTCGGGCGCGATGTTGCCGACCAGCTTGAAGGCGAGCCCATTCATCCTCGCCGGACTCGGTACGAGCGTGTTCGCGTCGTTGCTCTACCTGATGCTGCACTGGCGACGTGGCGGCCTTGAGCGCGCACTGCCTGACGCTGCCGTGCTCGATCGCGTAACCTACAAGACCATCTGCATCGCATTCCCCTTGCTGACGCTGATGATCGCCGCCGGCGCCTATTGGGCGAACCGCACCTGGGGCTCTTATTGGAGCTGGGACCCGAAAGAAACCTGGGCGGCCATCACCTGGCTCGTCTACGCCGGATACCTGCACATGCGCATCACGCACGGCTGGCGCGGACGCCGAGCGGCTTACTTCTCGATCCTCGGCTTCGCCGTCGTGATGTTCACGTTCTTCGGCGTCACCTATCTGCTGCCGGGTCTGCACGCTTACGCATAACGCATCAGGCCATTGGGTGATCGGGCCATCGCGCCATCGAAATCGGCAATCGTCGTCGGTTTTCAATGGCTCGATGGCCCGATGGCTCAATGGCTCGATTGTTGTTCCAACTTCAGAACGTTTCCCTCGACATTCCCTTTGAACTCACGCCGCGATGGTGGTACAAAGGTACCGCTTTCAAACGACCATCTCTGCGTACGCTCTACGGTGCCCCGTTCAAGCCTGGCTTGAGCGGGTTCAGATGTTGCAAGTCAGTTACGCCTACCCCCTCCCCCCGGGGGTTGACTGTACGCCTGATGATCTAAACGAGTTAGCTGCAAAAATCTGACTGACGCTGACTGACGTTTGACTGACAGTCGACTGAGGATCTCGGGCCCCGCCGTATCGCAGCAAGTTACTAAGTCGTCATCCCGAGCGAGGACGGTGCTACAACCGCCGTCCGAGTCGAGGAACTTGCATCATCGCGGAACCACTTTAGCAGTGATTTGCGTGAAGTGAACAAAGGGCTGTGGAAATTCCGGAAAGTGGAACAAGAGACTATGCGACTTCATAAGGTTTTTGTACGCAACTTTCGCTGTTACAGGAATGAGGCATGTGTTACGTTTTCCGATCTCACCACATTCATCGGCAAGAATGATGTGGGGAAATCGTCACTGCTTGAGTCGCTGGAGATCTTCTTCAACAATGAAACCGTGAAGATCGAGCCCGGTGACCGATGTATACATTCTGAAGATGAACTGATAACGATCACGTGTGAGTTTTGTGATGTCCCATCTTCTCTTACGCTTGATGCCGGTGCTGCGACTGATCTTGCCAGCGAGTATCTGCTAACCAATGAAGGAACTCTGAAAATTAAGAAGACTTTCGACTCTGGCAGCAAGAAAATGCCGCCCGAGATCTTCATTGTTGCAAATCATCCAACCGCAAAGGGCGTAGAGAATCTACTGGAGCTCAAGGAAAAAGAGCTGCAGACGCTTGTGAAATCCAAAGGCCTGAATGTCCCCCTGAAGGGGAACCCAGGCATGAGAAAGGCACTATGGGCAGCAGAAGCTGATCTGAAATTGCGGGAGGTTGAATTACCCGTTTCCAAATCAAAGGAGGATGTTAAGCGAATTTGGGAAGAAGTTGAGAAGAACCTCCCTCTATATGCTTTGTTTCAGAGTGATCGAAAGAGCCAAGATTCTGATGGCGAAGTTCAGAACCCGATGAAAGCGGCAGTGACGGCGGCGATAGCTGATGTTCAAGACGAGATAGAGACAATTCAATCCAAGATTCGGGAAAAAGCGGAGGCTATAGCAGCTGAGACTCACGCCGCGCTTCTAACACTGGATCGCAATCTCGCGAACGAGTTGAAGCCCGAGTTTTCCCCGCCGACTGCGGCCAAGTGGAACGGCCTGTTTTCGATCAATATGACTACGGATGGCATCCCGCTGAATAAGCGAGGAAGCGGTGTGCGACGCTTGGTGCTGGTCAGCTTTTTCAAAGCTGAAGCAGAAAGGAAGCTGAAGTCGAGTGCCAAGCGAAGTGTGATATACGCGATCGAAGAACCCGAAACGTCGCAGCATCCGAACAATCAGAGAATTCTAATCGATGCACTCAAAAGCCTCTCGGAAGAAAGCAAGTGCCAAGTAATACTTACAACACACAGTCCTGGACTAGCCGCAGAATTACCAGCTGATGACATCCGATTCATCACCAGCGGCCCGGAACAGCGGGTAGAGATACAATCCGGCCTCCCGGTATTCGGAATAATCGCCGATACACTTGGCGTAATCCCCGACAGTCGTGTGAAAGTACTGTTTTGCGTGGAAGGCCCAACGGACGTAAGTGCTTTTAAGGCGTTAAGCAACGCGCTGCATCAGGTCGACGATACTGTACCGGACCTTACAACTGACGACAGGGTTGCTTTTGTGGTGTTAGGCGGTTCGACCCTGAATCAGTGGGTCTCTCAGAATTATCTTCGTGCGCTTCGCCTTCCGGAGTTTCACATCTATGATAGCGACGTAGCCGCCTATGAGGTCGCAGAGGCAACGGTAAACGGGCGCGGCGGCAGATCGCGAGCTTTTCGTACAGCCAAACACGAGATTGAATCCTACCTTCACCCAGATGCAATATTTGATGCTTTCGGTCTCAGGATCGCCGTGGCCGACCATCCCATGAACGCTAATGAGACAGTCGGACGTTTGTTCGCGGCTGCATATTCAAATGCACAAGGCTTTGATGGCGTCATGAAAGAGCAAACGGCCAAGCGTTACCTCGCTGAGCGGGCATTCCCTCTTATGACCGCCGAGCGAATTGATGAACGCGACCCAATCGGCGAAGTGCGCGGTTGGTTTCGGGACCTAAATGCATTGTTAACCGCAACTCCAATTGACAATCAAGAAGGAGATATTGCGACTGCCGCGAGCGCAGGCATGTAATTCAGAAGAGGCGGCCTGATCAGGGTCGCCCGCTTAAGCTTGGTGCTCGCCTGAGCTTCTGGGTCTAGGACTTTTCGTCCTGTGCCACAGCTTCTTGCAACATCTCCTTAAAAAGCATCTCGTTTTCCGAAAAACTCTTTGGGGTAACTTTCACCCGCAACGCCCAATCGTTTCGGTACTCCAACCCCGCGTCCTCGACGCGCTTAGCCCAAGAATCTGCTGGATCAATGTTCACATTTATCCAAGTCGAAGATCTGTTAGGAGAAAAGTGAACAAAGTTGTTCGCTGTTCCGTTCTCCATGAGCCCTATGAATTGCTTGTTGTAGTTCAATGTTCGCGGCCGCTTGGCGCTCTCATTGATGAAGGAAGTGCACTTATCAACGACGTCCAAGATCGCTGCGCCAGCGTAAGAAATCCAAGTCGCTCGGTCGGACGTTTTCGGGGACGCTGCGCCGATACTGTCATCTCTACGTAGCCGGCGGCTATCCACAACACGCAAGAAGCTCAGGCCCACTCTGTCTCCCACCTTAATTGCGTTTACTTGCAGAGCAATGATCGGGATAGAGCCGCTGAACAGCGTGATTACGTTCAGAAACCGGGCGGTGATGTCCTCGGCGACGACAACGGCGCAGTGTTCATATGCGGGATACGTGCGCCGTTCAATATCCCAATACTCAATCGTTCTGATGAGATGACTTTCATCAAGGGTCCCCAGCATCAGTTCAACTTCGTATCGATGCTCCTGTGCTCCATCTTGCAGAAGCAGGTCAAGCCTTCCCTTGTCTTGGCGACGCTGGCTGTCGATCACCGTTACGTCATCGCCTAGGCCAAGAGCACTAGGATCGTCCTCGAGGAATCTCTCTATGTACGCCTCATC
>JAEYQK010000119.1 GCA_023410055.1 Acidobacteriota bacterium | reverse complement strand
ATTGACGGCACCTCGATTTCGTGCGCCGCGGGTCTCCGCGTCCCCACAGCACATCCGAACATCCGCTTGATGTTCTCAGCATCGGCAAGCGGCGTTCGCAACCCCACCGCAATATCGTTCGTAAAATGATCGCCGCCCAGCGGGACCACGCCCGTATGAACTACTACCCCTTCGTGAAAGACAATCAGATCCGTCGTCCCCGCGCCGATATCCGCCAGGCACACGCCTAGCTCGCGCTCATCACCGCGCAGTACCGCATCGGCACACGCTCTCGCTTCGTACGCGTTGTCCTCGACCTCGATTCCCGCCAGGTTCAGCGCCGTCACGAAGTTCTGTGTGGGCCCCGCAGCCGACGTGACGAGATGAACCCGCGCCTCCAGCCTGCTCGCGCGCATCCCTTCGGGATCGTGAATCCCCGCCTGATCGTCAACCTTGAAATCCTGCTGCAACAAGTGGAGGACCGCTCGGTCCGCAGGCAGATTTACGGCGCGCGCCTGCTCAAGTGCCTGGCGCACGTCAGCGCGCGTTATGTCCCGCGAGCCAGCGCCCAGCGTTATTGCCGCATGACTATCGATCCCGCGAATGAACGGTCCTGAAACTCCAACCACCGCGCGCTCGACCGGCGTTTCCGCCATTGCTTCTACCTTTGCCGCCGCCTTCTGAACGCTGTCCGCCGCTTTATCGAGATCGACGATGATTCCCTTCCGCGATCCCCGCGACTGCGCCACCCCGTGCGCACGGTATCTCAGTCCAGTGTCCGTAATCTCCGCCATCATAACGACGGTCTTCGCACTACCCACATCAACTGCTGTCAGCAGATTGTCTGTCTGTTTACTCATTTCCCCACAAAATCCGTTTCAATGCTTCTTCGCCGCTCTGAGTTTGGCAGTCGCCTTGGACTTCTTCCCGGGCTTTTCTGCTACTCTCCTGGGCTCTGTTTGGCTGGTCTTCTGTTCCACTGCAGATGTGTCTTGCACAACAGCGCGCAACTCTACAATCGGCTTGCAGGGCACCTGCCCGTAAATGCGCGTGTCCACGTCGAGTTTGCCGCTCCCAACCTTCTCGCGGCACTGCGCCACAATCGCCAGATACTTCTCGTATTGTTCCAGAAAATTACTCGCACTCGCGTGCAGTAGAACGCTTCCCTGCGCGACCGTGATCTTGATATCTTTCGGATCGGTCAGATCAACATCGCTTACGTCCTGCGAGTAATTCTTTCCGCCGGAATCCAGGTCACGTACCAACGTCAGGAAGATCTTCACCCTCGGTGCCCGCGTCGAGAGCGGCTCACTTTCGGTGAAACCCGTCAGCACCGGAAATGAATACTTGCTGCCCTGCGGCAACTCCATCACGACGCCGCTTGCGTCAATCAGCGCGATCCGCGAATCAAGCTGCACGAACGCCACCGGCGTACGCTCTTTCACCGTTACCGCCAGCCGGTTCGGCAAGTACCGCATGACCGTGGCCGACTCCACCCACGGAATCTGCTCCAAGTCCTGCTTTCGTTGCTCGAGCGGAATCTTGAAGACGTTTTTAGAAATGTCGCCGCCGAACACCCCGAAAATGTCATCTCGAGTGACATTCTCATTTCCCGATACCTGGATCGAATCGCTGGAATTCAGCCGGAATCGCCACGAGTTCGTTCCGTAGTAGTAGACGGCATACAAGGCCCCGGCAACACAGCCCGCTACCAGGGCCGCCAGCAGAATGATTTTCAGCTTATTCGCTGTTTTCTTCGGGATGGGCCCACGCCGCACAGGGACGCGCTTTTGAGCTCGCAGAAAAGGGGATTCCTGCTCCGAATCATCCTCCGTAAAGCGCGCACCATCCATCGTCCCGTCATCGTCGACCCCACGTCCTGGATAAAACTCGGGCACAGAACGTGTAGATTCGTACTCTGACGAGAACTCTACATCGTCGGAAGTTGGACCATTTTTTCGCGCCATTGATCCGGAGAACGGCAGAGATCGCCGCTAGCGAATATAACTTGTTTTGCAGGATTTTCGCAGAGGAATTTACGCCGAAGGTGAGCCTTTTCAGTACATCACAACCATCGCGCCCGGACCTGCTTCAGAACACGCACCATGCCTCACATTGGTTTCCGCAGACGGCTTCTCTTTCTGAATCGACGCTTGTTGCAGCAACTTGACCGCCGACTCCTTATCGCCCGTCAGCATCTTGTACTCAGCAAACAGATACAACGCCCGGCTGTCACTAGCGATAGCTTTGCAAAGGGAACTCTGTACACTGCACAGGCTTGCCGCGACCAATAAAGTTGCTCCGATCGCCATTCCAAAGTGCCTGCTGAGCATGCGCCCTCCTAACCCCAGTCAAAGGAATAGACGGGCTTCTTCCGAACTTGTTAGCAAAACTTGAGGGGGCCCCATCCTTCGCAAAGCGAAGGGTGGGTCTTAAGCGGTTTGCAAAGACTTGAGGTTCTCAAGTACCTGCGGCCCAAGCTGTGACACGCTCCCTGCGCCAAGCGTCAGAATCGCGTCTCCCGGACGCGCATTCGCCGTCACAGCCTCGATCGCCTCACTGGAAGACTTAGCATACCGCGCTAGGTCGGTGCGCTTCGCCCCGATCTCCTCGACCACCTTCTCGGCCGTAACTCCCGGAATCGGCTGCTCACTTGCCGGATATATATCCAACACAAATACCTGATCAGCGCTGTCAAACGCTCCGCCAAATTCCTTCAGCAAAGCCTGCGTACGCGTGTACCTATGCGGCTGAAAAACAACGTGAATCTTCTTGTACCCACACTGTCGCGCGGCCGCCAGCGTCGCCTTGATCTCGGTTGGATGATGGCCGTAGTCGTCGATCACCGACACGCCATTCACCTGCCCACGCAATTGGAACCGCCGATCCACGCCCCTGAAACTCTCCAGCGCCGAACGCACCTTCTCTACATCGATCTCCAGGCCCACTCCAACAGCAACCGCTGCCGCTGCGTTCAGCACATTGTGCGTGCCCGGCACATGGAGTCGGAACTCGCCCAACGACTTCCCACGATACTGAACCTTAAACACGCTCATCGGGCCACCATTCGGCGCCGCCGACTCGACATCCACGATTCGAAAATCCGAATCTTCACGCGTCCCGTAAGTCACCACGCGCCGCTGCACATTCGGGATCAAGTTCCTTAACGGCTCATTGTCGTTGCACACGACCACCGTTCCATAGAACGGCACGCGGTCCATGAAGTCCAGGAACGTTTCCTCAATGTCCTCCATGTCGCGATATGTATCCATGTGCTCGCGATCAACGTTCGTCACCACAGAGACAATCGGGGACAGCTTCAAAAAAGAGCGATCACTTTCATCCGCTTCTGCAACCAGGTATTGCGACTTCCCATACCGCGCGTTGGACCCGAGTGCATCAACACGCCCGCCGACAACAATGGTGGGATCCAGTTCACCCGCCTGAAGCACGGTACCGACCATGGAAGTCGTCGTCGTCTTTCCATGCATGCCTGCAATAGCGATCCCATACTTCAGGCGCATCAATTCCGCCAACATCTCTGCCCGCTGGATCACCGGAACGTGTCGTCGTCGTGCCTCGGCCACCTCTGGATTCCCGCGCGATATCGCCGAACTGGTCACCACGACCTCGGCGCCTTCCACGTTCTCGCCACGATGTCCTTCGTGGATCATCGCCCCCAGCTTCGCCAGCCGCTCCGTCACGGCCGAGTGCCTTAGGTCGGATCCCGAAACCTTGAATCCCAGGGTTAGCAGCACCTCGGCGATCCCACTCATCCCGATGCCGCCGATCCCTACAAAATGAACGCGTTGTATCTTCGCAAACACGCTTAGTTCCAGCCTCTCAAATCGTCACTCACCACAGTTCCAGCCACTACAAATGCCCAGAGGGTACCCCATCCTTCGCGAAGCGAAGGGTGGGTATTTGCAATCCGACTCAATCGCCCGATCACCCGATCACCCGATCACCCGATTCTGTGATTCCTGCCACCTTCGCCGCCATTCCCGCAATCTCTCTTGCCGCGCCCGGGTGAGCCAGTCCTTTCGCGGTCTCGCCCATCTTCTTCAGCCTCGCTTTGTCACCCAGCAATTCCTTTACCGTCGCTACTAACCGTTCCGGCGTAAGCTCAGACTCCTTCATCAGCACTGCCGCGCCCTCTTGCACCAGCGCCTCAGCATTGCGCGTCTGATGATCGTCCGTAGCCGCTGGAAACGGTATCAGAATGGCTGGCTTACCTGCAGCCGTGATCTCGGCCACCGTACTCGCACCGGACCGGCACACCAGCAAATCTGCCTTGCGGAACGCCTCGGGCATTTCGTTGATAAACGGAGACAGCTCCGCGGAAGAACTGACACGTAGATAGGCCGACTGCAATGACTCGTAATCCCTCTCCCCGCACTGATGAACAAGGTGCAGATCTGGAATTTCCCGATTTAGGCCCTCTAGCGAATCTACCATCGCCTGATTGATCGCGTGTGCGCCCTGGCTTCCACCAAATACCAGCAGCGTCGGAGGACACGTCTGACACTTCTTAGTACCAGCTTCGCCAATGGCAAAAAAGTCCTTCCTTACCGGAACACCTGTCACGCGACATCGGTTGAAGTAGCGGCAGGTTTGTTCAAACTGTACTGCTGCGGCCGACACCATCATCCCTACTACCTTGTTCGCGAATCCCGGCACAACATTTGGTTCAAACGCAACGGTAGGAATTCCCCCAAACACCGCAGCCAGCATCGCCGGACCAGACGCATACCCGCCAACGCCGATCACTACATCCGGGCGGAACTCATTCAGAATCTTCTTCGCCCGCAACACAGCCAGAGGCAGGTCTAAAAGCGTCTTGAGCCGTGTCGCCATGCTGACCTTCTTCAGCGCACCGATCTCAACCCGTTCCAACCTGTACCCTGCCGCAGGCACAAGCCTGTTCTCTATCCCGCGCGAGGTGCCGATAAACAACAATTCCGCGCCATAGCGGGTCTTCAATTCCTGTGCGATCGCCAGCGCGGGAATCACGTGCCCGCCGGTGCCGCCGCCTGCCAATACTGCTCGCATGCTCTAGTCCGTCTGTTGAGTAATGTTCAGCAGCACGCCCACGCTCGCCAGCGTAATCGCCAACGAAGTGCCGCCGTATGAGATGAAGGGTAAAGGTATTCCTTTTGTGGGTAGCAACGCAAGCACCACGCTGATGTTAAACAGCGCCTGGATCACGACCATGCTCGTGATCCCCGTCGCAAGATACCGCCCAAAAGCATCCTTGGTCAGTGCAGCCGTTCGCATGCCGCGCCATAGAAATATCCCGAACAACGTCACGACAAAGAGCGTCCCGACCAGGCCCCATTCCTCGGCAGTGACCGCAAAGATGAAATCCGTGTGTGCCTCAGGCAAGTAGAACAACTTCTGCTTGCTCTCCATCAGACCCACGCCCCCCACACCGCCAGTCCCCACCGCGATCAGCGATTGAATGATGTGGAAGCCCCTTCCCTGCGGATCGGCCTCCGGATTCAAATACGCCAGCACTCGCTCGTGTCGCCAACGCACCTTCCATATAGCGAAGTAGAACACAACCGGCACAAAGGCAAGCGGAACGGCGAAGTATTGAAGCCGCACACCCGCCACAAACAAGATGGTGGCCGCAATCAACACGCATGCCACTGACGTCCCCAGATCAGGTTGTTTGCCGATCAATCCGGCCAAAAGCAACGTGACCACCGCCACCGGGGCCAGAGTCTTCTTCCAGGCGTCCATCAGCTTCGTTCTGGACTCGAGAAAATACGCCAGGAACAAAATCAGGGCTGGTTTGGCCATTTCTGATGGTTGAAACGACATCGGCCCCACCCTGATCCAGCGATGCGTATTATGCGAACGATCCAGAAAGTACACCGCTATAAGAAACAGCGTCGTCAACCCAAGCAGCGAAAACACGATCGCCGGGTGCTTGTAGCGCCGGTAATCCACGCTCTTGAGCATCCACATTGCGATAACGCCGATGACCGCCCACAGCAACTGCCGCCACAAGAACGTGTAGGGCGAGTTGAACTTCTCCCGCGCAATCACTGCCGATGCACTGAAAACCATCACCAGCCCCGTAAACACCAGCAGCATAGTGACAGTAAACAACCATCGATCGACGCTGATTCGCTTCGCCAAAAGTACTCCCGGATTGCAGAGGTGTAGGACGTTTCAGAGGTAGCGGACTTAGAACATCCAGAGCACCGAAACTCTAACAAACGCGCTCGCATCGCGCAAGTCACGCCCAAGGAACCACCAAACTCAAATTGAGAACCCGTCAGATGCGCCTTGTTCGCAGGTGCCCCACGTTAGCTGCGCGAACGTGGCGCAGTTCCTAAGCCTCCGATGTTGGTCCCCCACGTTCCGCCGGTCAGCACCGGCGGAGCGGCTAACGTGGGTTTCTACTTCAACGCCGCTTGCTTAGCTTCCAGCGCCTTCACCAGCCCCTTGAAAGTCCGCCCCCGATGCTCATAGCTTTCGAACTGATCAAAGCTCGCGCAAGCCGGAGCCAGCACCACAACGTCCCCAGGCTTTGCAGCCTTGGCCGCCAGCTTCACAGCCTTCTCCAGTGTGCCCGCCCGAACCAGGTCCACCACGGAGCCAAGATGATTTTCGATCTTCTCCGCCGCCGCGCCAATCGTGTAAACGCGCTTAGCCCGCTCTTTCAGCAGCGGCTTAAGCACCGTGTAGTCGCTGCCCTTGTCCTTGCCACCCAAAATGATATGAATGTTCGCCGGGAACGACTCCAGCGCCTTGATCGTGGCATCCACGTTCGTCGCCTTCGAGTCGTTGAAGTACTGCACACCATCAACCGTGGCCACGTACTCCAACCGGTGCTCGACCGCCTTGAACTCGGTCACTGCTTTCCGAATCTTCGCCACGGGAACACCCGCGATCACACCGCAGCACACCGCCGCCAGCACGTTCTCGCGATTGTGCGTTCCCTTCAGCTGAATCTCCGAATCCGGCATGATCTCGCGCTCGCCTTCATCGTCGCGATAGAAGATCTTGCCGTCGCGTATAAACGCGCCCACTCCCACTTCTTCCTTAATGCTGAACCAGCGCACCTGCGACCTGATTCGCCCGGCGTACTCGACGCAGGTTTCATCATCCGCATTCAGTACCGCAAAATCTGCTTCCGTCTGGTTCTCGAAAATCCGTCCCTTTGCCGCCGCATAATTCGCAAAGCTTCCATGCCGATCCAGGTGATCCGGCGTCACGTTGATCACCACTGCGATATGTGGGCAAAACGTCTCAATCGTCTCCAATTGAAAACTCGAGACTTCCAGCACAGCGAAGCTCTTCTCGCTCGACTGTGGCACCAGCGTGATCGCCGGCGTTCCGATGTTCCCGCCCACGAGCCTCTCGAATCCACCCGCCGCGATCACCTCGCCCGTAAGAGCAGTGCTTGTCGTCTTGCCGTTCGAGCCGGTGATCGCGATGATCCTGCCCTTCAGAAACCTCGACGCCAGCTCGATTTCACCAATGACGTGAGCTCCCTGCTCGCGCGCCTGCGACAGGTGCGGCTCATTCACCGGCACGCCCGGACTCACCACGATCAAGTCCTGCCCGCGGAACGTCCGCTCACCGTGATGCCCCGCCTCAACAACGATTCCTTTGTCCAGCAGCGCGGGCATCTCCTGCTTCAACTGCTCTTCCGTCTTCGTGTCCGAGACGGTCACACGCGCGCCCAGTTCCTTCAGGAACAATGCCGAACTCACGCCCGACTTCCCGATGCCCACCACCAGCACGCGCTTGCCTTTGACCTCTAGTCCTTCAGCCATTCTCTTATCCGCGATCATCCGCGAAATCCGCGGTTAGCTTTATCTCAATTTCAATGTCGTCAGCGCAAACAGCGCAAATACCAACGACGCGATCCAGAATCTCACGATCACCTTCGACTCCGACCAGCCCAGCAACTCAAAGTGATGGTGCAACGGAGCCATCTTGAATATTCGTTTTTTCCTGAGCTTGTACGACCCCACCTGCAGGATAACCGACAGCGCCTCGATTACGAAAACTCCGCCAATGAACGGCAGCAGCAATTCCTGCTTGATCATCACCGCGACGGTTCCGATGGCGCCACCCAGGGCCAGCGACCCCACGTCGCCCATGAAAACTTCCGCCGGATGAGCGTTATACCACAAAAAGCCAATGCTTGCGCCAACCATGGCTCCACAGAAGACCGTCAACTCGCCAACCTGTGGCATCCGCTGCAATTCCAGGTAATCCGCAAACACCGCATGTCCACTGACGTACGTCAGCACCGTCAATGCCCCAGCCGCGATCACCGTGCACCCGATCGCGAGTCCATCCAACCCATCCGTCAAGTTCACCGCATTGCTCGAGAACGCAATCACCAACGCCACAAAAATGACGAACGGCGCAAACGCCAGCGGCCACAAATACGCATGATGCGTAAACGCAGTGATCACGAAGTCCGGCCGCAGGTTCTTAAAAAACGGCACAATGATGTGCGTCGAATACAGTCCCTTGCCCTGGAGCATCACCAGGACGACACCGACACCCAAGCCGATCAGCAGTTGTAGCCCGAGTTTGCTCTTGGCCGTCAGCCCCAGG
Organism: Acidobacteriota bacterium; assembly: GCA_023410055.1. Lineage (GTDB taxonomy): Bacteria > Acidobacteriota > Terriglobia > Terriglobales > Acidobacteriaceae > JAEZPW01. The sequence goes on along the minus strand of JAEYQK010000119.1, from coordinate 61,022 downwards.
TTCCGCTTATGAACGACCTTTAAATAATCGTCCGTGAAGCCAATCGCTGCATAACCCAGCGTCGACATCACCGCAATCCAGATGAACTTGTTACTCAAGTCCGCCCACAGGAGCGTGGGCACCAAGATCGCGATCGCGATCAGCACGCCACCCATCGTCGGCGTCCCCGACTTTTTCTGGTGCGCCTTCGGCCCTTCCTCGCGTATGTACTGCCCTATCTGGAACTCACGCAATTGCCGCACGACCGCCGGCCCGACAACCAGCGCCATAAACAGTGCGGTCAGGCTCGCAAATACCGTCCGAAACGTCAGATAACGGAATATGCGGAAGGGGTTGAAGTAATGATAGAGCTGTACGTATAGCAGCCAATAAAGCAACTTTCTGTTTCCCTTCCTTTGAAGATAACTTCTTTTTGAGTACTGAGTACTGAGTACTGAGTACTGAGTATTAGGTACTAGGTACTAGCTTCGCCTTCCACGTCTCGATCGCCCGCTCCAACTTGACTCCGCGCGAAGCCTTCAGCAGAACGACATCCCCGGGCTTCACTTCCCGCGCCAGCCACTCGCCCGCGATCTCCGGAGTCTCAGCAAACTCGCTCTTCGTGGAATTCTGACGCGCTCCATCAACGATTGCCTTGCCCAGTCCACGAACGCCGATCACAACATCGACTCCGCGTTCCACCGCATGGACGCCGCATCGTCGGTGCAGGTCCTCGCCCGCCGGACCCAGTTCCAGCATCTCTCCCGCAACAAGAATGCGCCGTCCTCCCGGACCAGGCGTCATGCCCGCCAGGGCATCCACCATGGAATCCAGCGCTCGCGGATTCGAATTGTAACAATCGTTGATCACCGTCGCGCCAGCAATCTCAATGATCTGCCCACGCTTGTCGACTGCCTTGATCCCGCCAATCGCCGCAGCCGCATCAGTAGAATTGATCCCACGCTGCAAGCCAACAGCAATCGCCGCAAGTGCGTTATAAACGTTGTGTTTCCCGATCAAAGGCAGTTCAACCGCCTGCCTCGCACATCCCACAACGGCATCGAACGCTGACCCGTCCTGCCCACGCTGCTCAACCCTCTCTGCCCGAACGTCCGCCGGCATCGTGATCCCATACATCACGATCTTGCCTTCAAACCGCTGCCCGAACTTCGAAACATATTCATCATCCGCGTTCAGGATTGCCGTTCCCGTCGCTGGCAACGCGTCAACCAACTCCTGCTTCGCCTTCGCGATTCCCGCCACCGACGCAAAGTGCCCGAGGTGCACCGGAGCGACGTTTGTCACGACTCCATATTCCGGCTGCGCAATCCGCGCCAACTCCGTGATCTCTCCCGTATGCGACATCCCCAACTCGATCACCGCGATGTCATGCTCCGGCTCCAATCTCAGCACCTGCAGCGGCAACCCAAAGTGATTATTGAAATTACCTTCCGTCTTCAGGACGTTGTACTTCGTCCCCAGCACGGTCGCAATCAACTCTTTCGTCGTCGTCTTCCCCGCCGATCCAGTCACCGCCACAACCGGCTTGCCCCACTCTCGCCGCACGGTCGCGGCCAGCTTCTGCAACGCGGCGAGCGTATCGTCAACGACAATCAGTTTCTTCGTGGGTGCCGCACCCTTCCCCGAAGGGGAGGGTGCGATAAACGATCTATTCACCACTGCCGCCACGGCTCCATTTGCCAGTGCGGCTTCTACGAAATCGTGCCCGTCCAGACGCTCGCCCTTAACGGCGAAAAACAGCTCACCCGGCTTGATCCCCCGCGAGTCCAGCGAATATCCCTGCGCGACGGCGTTCGCGTCGAACTCACCCGTGGCCCCCAGAATCTCCGCAATTCGTCCCAACCGCAGCTTCACTTCTGCACCTCCGCCGCAGCGGGCTCGCCTTCATACCCAGCCTTAACCAGTTCCTCGCGCGCGACTTCAACATCGTCAAACGGGAACACGCCCTCGCGTGTCGTCTGTGTTTTCTCGTGGCCCTTGCCTGCTATCAAAACAATGTCTCCATTCCGTGCTTCGCGGATCGCCAGCGTAATCGCCTTGCGCCTATCCAACTCCACCGCATACTTCACGCCCGAACGCTGCACTCCGGGCAGCGCGTCATTAATGATCGCCACCGGGTTCTCGCTTCGAGGATTATCCGACGTGACCACCACAAAATCGCTTCCGCGCCCCGCAGCGTCTCCCATCAACGGGCGCTTCGCCCGGTCCCTATCTCCACCGCAGCCAAAGACGGTGATCACGCGCCCTTTCTGCTCCGCATGAAGCACAAACTCCCGCGCCAGCGCCGTCAGATTACGTAGAGCATCATCCGTATGCGCGTAGTCCACCACGACCGTGAACGGCTGCCCCATATTCACGGTTTCAAATCGCCCCGGCACCCGCTTCAGCTTCGCGATTCCGGCCGCAATATCGTGCTCCGATATGCCTCTCGCGTAGGCCGCAGCCGACGCCGCCAGAATGTTGTACACATTCACCTTGCCCGCCAGCCGGGACCATATCGGAATCTCCGCTTCCGGCGTGATCATCTCGAACCGCGTGCCCGCCGGCCCCATCTCGATCTTGTTCGCCCTGAAATCGCCGCGATCCAGCCCATACGTGATCGCCTGACGCTTCTTCGTCCGCGCCCGCTTGATCAGCTCCGTCCCATACGAGTCGTCCAGATTCAGAACGCTCACCCGTGGAGGCTCCGTCCCGCAGCCCTCAAACAGCACGGACTTCGCCCCAAAGTAATCTTCAAATGTCCGGTGATAATCCAGGTGGTCCCGCGTTAAGTTGGTAAACACCGCCACGTCATAGGGAATCCCATACACTCGCGCCTGATCTAGCGCGTGTGACGAGACCTCCATCACGGCCTCAGTTGCCCCTTCCTTCACCGCTCCGGCAAACACCTGCATGAGTTCCAGAGCTTCAGGAGTCGTATGGGGCGCCTCAATGACCTTGCCCGCCACGTGATACTCAATCGTGCCCAGCAACGCGTTTTTGCGACCAGCCGCGTTCAGAATCGACTCGACAATGAACGCCGTCGTCGTCTTCCCATTCGTCCCCGTAATACCCGTGATCGCCAGCTTCTCGGCCGGGCGTCCATAAAAATTCGCCGCCACCCGCGCCAGTGCCTTGCGCCCATGCCGCACCACGGCCCAAGCCACCTTGTCCCTCGGCGTCACTTCCGGTGAGTCGCTGACAATGGCCACCGCCCCCGACGCAATCGCCGCATCGATGTATCGGTTGCCGTCCGTCTTCTCGCCCTGCATGGCGACAAAGCAGCACCCCGGCTTCACCCGCCGGGAGTCGTATTCAATCCCGGACACAGCCGCATCTCCGCGCTGCATCAGGACTTCCACCCCGTCCAAAATCTGTTGGAAGGTCATCACGCAAATTATATCCGAGCTTCTGGCCAGCTACTCTGAAAGGAAGTACCTAGTAACCGGTACCAAGTACTCAGTTATCGCGCTCAAGTTCCCAACTGGGTACTAGGTACTCGGTAACTAGGTACTCGCTTCTGCCTTGCTATACTTCTCCCCGATGCCCAACGAAGTCGAAATCAAGTTCATCATCCACGACCTCGCCGCGCTCCAGTCAAAGCTGAAGAGCACCGGCTTCCGCGAGATCACGCCCCGCACCCACGAGGTGAACACGCTTTACGACACGCCGTCTCAAGAACTCCGCCGCCGCGGCGAACTCCTCCGCCTCCGCCAATACGGCGACCGCTGGATACTCACTCACAAAAGCAAGATTGTCATTCCGAGCACAGCGAGGAATCCCTACCCTCAGGACAATGCCTCGGGGGACCCATCCAAACACAAATCCCGCACCGAACTCGAAACCATCGTCGCCGACGGCCCAACAACCGACGCCATCATCCGCGCCCTCGGCTACTCCCCGTCTTTCCGCTACGAAAAATTTCGCGCCGAATGGACTGACGGCACCGGACACGTCGTCCTCGACGAAACCCCCATCGGCAACATCGCCGAAATCGAAGGCCCACCCGACTGGATCGACCACACCGCCGCCCTCCTCGACATTACCGAGCGTGACTACATCACCAGCAATTACGCGACCCTATTTTTCGAATGGAAAGCTCGCACCGGCTCGGCGGCGATGAACATGACGTTCGACGAGGTGGGCCAGGCAATCTAGTGATCTGCTGATCTAGTGATTGTCTGATCTGGAAAACAGTCAGACCGATTTCGAGCCCGAAGGGCGCCAGTAGTTAGCCGGGGGCGTAAGCCCCCGGTAAAGAGCGGGAATATCACGAGTCCCGCAGGGACGGCAGCGTGTTTTCTGCCATGAACGTTCCCTACTTGGAGTCTGACGACGGGAATTCGATTTTTACGTTTGAAATCTGCTCAACATCAAGCGCCCACTTGAGCCGTGGTTCTGTCGGCCTGTATACAAATCGGCCATAGAAGTCACCTGTAATCTCGTGATTACGAGTGATGCTTCGGGCGGAGTAAAAAGTGCGCTCAAATTGCGTGTAATCCTCACGTTCTATAACGGTCCCAGAGGCTAACATTCGCAAACCCTTGTTGCAGTTATCGTCTGTTAAAAGGATGCCGTGCCCCATCCCATCTAGAACTTTTGCGTGAAGTGAGACTCGGATACCATCGTACTTTGTAGGTTTCTTAATAAGTTCACAGACTGTCGACGGCAGCCACTTCTCTGGCGTCTTCCCTTGTGACGTATTCCGATCGCCTGACGCAAAGCCCGACATCGTCCAAAGCAGGAACAGAGACACCGCGAACCTAAACTCCAGAACCTTCCTCACGACTCCGATCTCCCGATCTCCGTTCTTCCGATTTTCCCAATTTTGCGATTTCAGATCACCCGATCACCCGATCGCCCAATCACCCGATTTTTTCACCCGATCACCAGATCACCCGATTTCTTGTGTTCACCGGGGTACAGCTCCTCGTGTATCTCCTCCCACATCTCAACGACTCTGTTCTTTAGTTCTCTTGTGATCGCATCGTACGCCGCTTCGGGATTCTTCGGGTTCGGACTCGGATAAATCGGATCACCAAATCGAATTCTCAGCTTCGCCACCTTCTGGAATCTGTGGTTCCGAGGCCACGCCTCGTAGAAACCGTCCAGCGCCACGGGCACAATCGGCACGTTCAAGTGCACAGCCAGAATGGCCGCGCCCTTCTTGAACGTTTTAGGCACGCCGTCAATACTGCGCTCGCCTTCGGGATACAAGACCAGCGTCTTCCCATGCCTCAGCCCGAACGCCCCGGCTCTCATTGCCGGCACAAGGTTCGCATCCGGATCGACCGGTATCAGGTTCAACGACCGCGCGATCCGCCGCCACGCTCCTTCGCCGAACAGATCGCTCGTCCCCACATAGAAACAGTCCTTGTACACCCTCCACGGCACCGAACTCATCACTCCGGGAGGATCCAGAAAACTCTGGTGGTTCGGACAGATGATGAACGGCCCATTCGGCAGCTTCTCCAGCCCTTCCACCTTCAACCCGAACATATCTCGCATCACGAGATTCACTAACCGCGTCAGGGAGAACCAGAAGCGCGAGCTGACTGGGTGCGGCTTCGCTACATTCAGCACATCCGGATCATCCGGCTCTTCCTGCAGCACCGCCTCCCACGTCGGACGCTCCGCCGCCACGTGTCCCGGCCCCGAAGCGAATCGTGCCGCCTCAACCAGTTCTCTCACGGTGTAGATCGACGACGCCACCGAATCGTCCAGCGTCGCCCCAAGCTCCCGCTCGACCGCCACAAGCAATTCGACCCGCTCCATCGAGTCCAGCCCCAGATCGAGTTCAAGATTGTCGTTCGGATGAATATCTTCTTTCTTCGTCTTCGACGCTCCGCGGATGACCGTCATCGCCCGCTGCACTTCCGGCGTCTCCAGCCACTTCTGATCGTCAGCCGTCAGCTTGCGCTCTTGCGCGACCTCACCGCTCTCCTCGATCTTGCCCTTAGCCTGGTTCTCGAGAACCCGCCGCTCGACCTCGAACCGCTTGATCTTTCGCGTCGTCGTTCTCGGCAAATCCTCCTGCCAGATCTCGTAGCTCAGAATTCGCTTTGTGCTCGCAATCTTCGTCGATAGATTCTCGATCTCATAGCGCAGAATCTCCCGCGCGTTAACGATCTTCTTTTCCTTCATCAGCTCGAAGTTCGGCACCACCACCGCATGAAGCCGCTCGGAATAGGGCTCTCCCGGCTTACTCTGCAACCCGAGCACGCACATTTCCTTTATGAACGGCGTCTTCAAGTAGTGCGCCTCAATTTCGTCCGGATAGATGTTCTTCCCATTGCTGAGAACAATGATCTCCTTCGCCCGGCCAGTAATGTGGACGAACCCGCGCGAGTCCATATACCCAAGATCGCCCGTGTGCAGCCAGCCGTCACTATCCAGCACTGCAGCCGTTGCATCTGGACGATTCCAGTAGCCCTTCATCACAATCGGCCCGCGTATCGCGATCTCGCCCGTCGGATGCGAATCCCCCGGCAGCGTCTCAAGATTCAGGAGCTTCATCTCGTTCCCCGGCAGCGGAATTCCGATCGTCGCAATATCAATGCGTTCCGGAGGCGTATACATCGCGCAGCCCGTCGTCTCCGTCAGTCCGTAGCCTTGCAGCATCACGAACCCAAGCGCCTCAAACTCCCGCCCGACCGCCGCGTCCAGCTTCGATCCGCCGCTCCCGAAATACCGCATCTTCGGCCCCAGCATCCGGTGGATCTTCCCGAAGAACACCTTGCCCAGATTGATTCCAAACTTCCGCGCGAATCCCGAAATTGCCAGCAGCGCCCGGAACACTCTCTCCGCAACCACGCCCTTCGCTTTTACCTCTTTCCAAATCCGCTCATGAATCAGGTAGAAGAACTGCGGCACGCAGATAAACACGTTCGTAGTCGGCAGCACCCTTACGAGATCAGCCGTATTCAGCGACTCCAAAAACACGATTTTCGACCCCGCCGCCAGCGGCAGCAGCAGATCAATCGCAAGTGCCAGCGCGTGAAAAAGCGGCAGGATGCCTAAAATCGAATCCTTCGGCCCCAACTCAAACGCCTTGAAGATTGACCCCGTCTCTCCAAGAAAGTTCTCGTGCGTGAGCATCACGCCCTTGGGATCGCCCGTCGTCCCCGAGCTATAAAGAATCGCCGCCGTCTCATTCGGTTCCGTCTCAACCGGAACAAACGTCTTCGCGCCCTCGGTGCCCCACGTTCGCGCAGCTAACGTGGGATCAAGAATCTCCTCGAACCTGACCGTCGCCCCTTCCGCGACTCCGTCCAGCAGAACCGTCGTGAACCCATCACCGACTCCCGCCGCCCTCGCCCCGTCCAGCACCATCTCCAAGTGTTTTTCATCGGCGAACGCCAGCACGCTTCCGCTGTCCACGATCAGCTTTCGCACCTGCTCCGCCGTAAACGCCGTATCCAGCGGGACAGCAATCATCCCGGCGGCCAGCGTGCCCATGAACGCCGCAACCCATCGCGGCCCGTTTGCGGCCATGACGATGCAGCGCGTTCCGCGCGGAACGCCTCTGCCACTCAGACAAGCCCCGACGGCATCACTCATCTGCCGCAGTTCTGAGTATGTGTAAGTCTCGCGTGGACGCGAAGGATGCTCCAGCTCAACCGCTATTTGCGAAGGCCACTTCTCAACAGAGGCAAGAAAGCTTTGATAGTAGTTTGGCATGCAGGACCGATCGTTCCTTGCCGGGAGCACACGACGCGCAACTCACCCCACCCCCGGAAATAGGACACCGCGAAGAATATACCTAAAACGCGCCGCTTTTTCAGTATCCCGTGCCTGTGACAACTCTCGCGACACAAGTTGACGCATCCTAACGCCATATCCCAGCCAGCCAAAATCAGTGGAGGAAACAGCCAGATGGATACCGCCCGCGAATTCTTGACCCACGAACTTTCTGACATGCTCGACGCCGAACGAAAGATCCTCGGCATACTCGAAGAGGCCCAGGACGACGTCAGCAATGAACAGCTTCTCAAGGCCATTCAGAATCACCATAAGCAGACTCAGGGCCAGATTGAGCGTCTCGAACAGTGTTTCCAAGAACTAGGTGAAGAGCCTCAGCAGACCGAGTGCAAAGGAATCCAAGGTCTTAAGCAGGAAAAAGAATCTTTCATGGAAGAAGACCCTTCCGAGGAACTGATCGAAGTATTCACCGTCGGCGCCAATGCGAAGATCGAGCACTACGAGATCGCCGCTTACAACTCCATGATCGACCTCTGTACTCAACTCGGCATGAAAAAAGCCGTCCGCCTGCTGCAGCAGAACCTTCGCGAGGAAGAACAAATGCTCAAACGCGTCGAGAGCTTCAGCAAGAAACTTAAAGTCGAAGAGACCGGCACCGAGGAGATAGAAGAGGAAGAAGCGCCACGTTCGCATCGCCGCAAAGCGGCCTAGTCATTCGTGTAGGGGCGGGGCTGTGCCCCGTCCTCGCAACTCACGCCCTCAACATCCCCGAAGCAGCCTTCCGCCACTCCGTCCACCCTCCCGCATCCAATATGTTAGGCTTTTACTTTCGGCGTCCCTGAAGGAAGCCCGTAGTGCGTATCCCGCCCCGCACAGTCATATTTTCGGCGGATCGGAAGGAACAAACCTTGAGTTTACTTTCTAAGATTTTTGGCACGAAGAACGAGCGCGAAGTCAAACGCCTAACCCCCAACGTCGGAGTCATCTCCGCTCTGGAAACCCAGATGCAGCAACTCACCGACGAGCAGCTTCGCGCCAAGACCGACGAATTTCGCACCCGCATCAAGCAGGCCACCGAGAGCATCGAGAACGAAGACGATCAGCGCCGCGTTGAAGGCGAAGTCCTCAATGCCATCATGCCCGAAGCTTTCGCCGTCTGCCGCGAAGCCAGCCGTCGCGTCCTCAACATGCGCCACTTCGACGTTCAGTTGATCGGCGGCATGGTCCTGCACGAAGGCAAGATTGCGGAAATGAAGACGGGCGAAGGCAAAACGCTTGTCGCCACGCTTCCCGTCTACCTCAACGCGCTCACCGGACGCGGCGTCCACGTCGTCACCGTCAACGACTACCTTGCAAAGCGCGACTCCGAATGGATGGGTAAGCTCTACAAGTTCCTCGGCTTGACGGTCGGCGTCATCGTCCACGATCTCGACGACAGCGAGCGCCGCGAAGCTTACGCCGCCGACGTCACCTACGGTACCAACAACGAGTTCGGCTTCGACTATCTGCGCGACAACATGAAGTTCGAACTCTCTGAGTGCGTCCAGCGCGGACACAATTTCGGTATCGTCGACGAAGTCGACTCCATCCTCATCGACGAAGCCCGTACCCCGCTCATCATCAGCGGCGCAAGTGAAGAGTCCACCGACAAATACTCCAAGATCAACCGCATCATTCCGAACCTTGAGAAGGGCGAAGAGATCAAAGGCCCCTCAGGCGAACCGCCCACCTATACCGGTGACTACACCATCGACGAGAAGCACCGCACTCTCACCGTCACCGAGCAGGGCTGGGACAAAGTAGAAAAGATGCTCGGCATCGGCAACATCGCCGACCCCGAAAACTGGGACATCAAGCATCACGTCGAAACCGGCATCAAGGCCCACGAACTCTATCACCGCGACCGCGACTACATCGTCAAAGACGGCGAAGTCATCATCGTCGATGAGTTCACTGGTCGCCAGATGCCCGGACGCCGCTGGTCCGACGGTCTCCACCAGGCCGTCGAAGCAAAAGAAAACGTCAGGGTCGAGCGCGAAAACCAGACCCTCGCCACCGTCACCTTCCAGAACTACTTCCGCATGTACAAGAAGCTGGCAGGCATGACCGGTACAGCCGAAACGGAAGCGCCTGAATTCGACAAGATCTACAAGTTGGAAGTCGTCGTCATCCCGACCAATAAGCCTCTGCTCCGCGTCGAGAACCCCGATGTCGTCTATCGCACTGAGAAAGAAAAGTATGGCGCAGTCAGCGACGACATCGCCACGCACGCGCAGAGCGGTCAACCCGTGCTCGTAGGCACCACGTCCATTGAAAAGTCCGAGCGCCTCTCCGACTCCTTGAAGAAGAAAGGCGTGAAGCACTTCGTCCTCAACGCCAAGCAGCACGAGCGCGAAGCCGAGATCGTTGCCCAAGCCGGACGCAAAGGCATGATCACGATTGCCACCAACATGGCTGGCCGTGGTACCGACATTCTTCTCGGCGGCAACCCCGAGTTCATGGCGAAGCAAGAGTGCGTGAAGAAAGGATTGGCGCAGCAGGTACGTGAAGCCGGCGGGGAAGTCGAAGCCCAGCGCGACGACGAAACGATCACTCACTGGTACTACAACGGCAACGAATATCGTGTTCCGACGGATCAGTGGCTTGAAATCTTCAACCGTCACAAGGCCGTTACCGACGTTGAACACGAAGAGGTCGTGAAACTCGGCGGCCTGCACATTCTCGGCACCGAACGCCACGAAGCCCGCCGCATCGATAATCAGCTTCGCGGACGCGCCGGGCGTCAAGGCGACCCCGGCAGCTCACGCTTCTACCTTTCTCTCGAAGACGATCTCATGCGGATCTTCGCGAAAGAGTGGGTCTCAACGCTTCTCCAGCGCCTCGGCATGGAAGAAGGCGTCCCCATCGAATCGCGCATGATCACACGCCGCGTTGAAGCGGCACAGAAGGCCGTCGAAGCCCAGAACTTCGAAGCCCGCAAACATGTCCTCGAATATGACGACGTAATGAACAAACAGCGCGTCGCCGTCTACGGACTCCGCCGTCAACTCCTCGAAGGCATCGACCAGAAGGAACTCATCCTTGAAGACTATGTCGCCGGACAACTCAGCGACATGCTCCAGGAGTTCGCTCCGAAGGACGCACACCCGGACACCTGGAATACCAAGGGCCTCAAGGACGCGATCTTTACTCGCTTCGGCGTCGACATCCTTCAGGAAGGCATCGATCCCGAGAAGCTCAATCGCCAGGAACTCGGCGATGCCATTTTTGACAAGCTCAAAGAGCGCTACGAAGCGAAAGAAAGGCTCATCGGCCCCGACCAGATGCGCCATCACGAGCGCCTCATCATGCTCAGCGTCATCGATGGTTACTGGAAGGATCACCTGCTCAACATGGACCATCTGCGCGAAGGCATCGGCCTCCGCGGCTACGGCCAGCACGATCCTCTCGTCGAGTACAAGAAAGAGTCCTTCGACATGTTCGAGCAGATGATGACCCGCTTCGAGGAAGAGACCGTTCGCTATCTTTACCTCATGCAGATCATCGAGGCTCCCGCGCCTCAGCAGGCTCCGGCCGAACTCACGCTTTCAGGCGATGGCGACGGCAACGCTGCCCGCCGCCGACGGGCCGCCACATCTATCGACGACATCGAAGAAGCCTTCCAGCGCCGCAAGAAACGCGAACTTCAAGACGCCGCCATGGCCGGTTCCGGCGAGTATCAGGCCGTAACGCAGGTCACTCGCGCCAACGACAAAGTCGGCCGCAACGACCCATGCCCCTGCGGCTCGGGTAAGAAATACAAAAAGTGCTGCGGCGCATAGCCTAGCGATCCTGGTGCCCCGTTCAAGCCCGATGTTGTAATGTGGCCCACTCAAGCTGATTTTGCTTGAGTGGGTGTCACGACAACTCCCGAAAGTCCCCCGGTGCCCCGTTCAAGCCCTGGCTTGACCGGGGTGACGTTGTCAAGAGCCCTACACCCGACTCTTGCTTGCAACTCCCTGCAAACGCACGAAATATAAACTTCCCCGCCCTGTCGGGTTTCCCCATCTGACTTTGTCATACTGGAACTAGCATCAACTAACAGACGAATGACCCACGGATCTCCCACGTCCGACGGTGCCCCACGTTCGCGCAGCTAACGTGGGGCTTTCGCTTGAAACGTCGAAACCGACTGGTGGAAGCCGCCGATCTGCCCCGAAGGGGCTTCCAAATTTAGCCCGGCACGGAAGTGCCGGGTAGAAGTGGCAACGTCTACAAGGCCCGTAGGGCCGGCCGAGGGCTTCGTAGCAGCCGTCACGGTGGGCAACTTGCCGCCGTTTTGTCGCGACACTCACGCTTCGGCAATACGACGTATTTGCCAAGAACCCACAGGCCCGTAGGGCCGCGATTTAGCCAGCCCAGCGCGGCAGCGCTGGGTATTTAGCAACAACGAATTCCAGCCCCGTAGGGGCGCCACAAAGGAACCATGCTGAACAAGAACATCCGCCGCTGTGCCCACATCAAAACCAACGGAACCCAATGCGGCTCGCCCGCCGCACGCGGCCACGAACTCTGCCACTTCCACTGGCGCGCCGCCAAGGACTTCCCCCACCGCCGCTCCACCCAACCCATCCCCGAACCCGTCATTGACCTTGCTCTCATCGACAGCCCAGACGCCATCCACTATGCCCTCATGCAGATCGTCCAAGGCATCAACAACGATACCCTCAGCGAGAAAAAGTCCGGACGCATCCTCTGGGCCTTGCAAGTCATGTCTTCCAACTTCAAGCAGACCAGCTTCCATCGCCAGCTCGAAGACGAATACTCCTCCAGCAATCTGAACTGCTATCAGATCTGGGACAAGATTAAGCAGGAAACCGAAGACCAACAGCGCGCCGAACTTCACGAAAAACGCATCGAGGAAATCAAGCGCCTCCAAAAAACCTGCTGCAAATGCCACCAGCTCGTCGAAGGCGAGTCCCAACTAACCACCACCGCCCAACCTGCAACCACTCCCGCCCCGAGCACTACCAGCTCCGCCACTCCTAACTTCGCAATAATCACTGTTCAGCCGAACTCTACTGCCGCCACCGAATCACAACCCTCGTCTACGACTCAAGACCAACTGCTTCCGACCATCAAAGCCAGCGCCGATACGCAGCCTTCCGTTCTCCCGATCACCAAATCATCAAGTCATCAAGTCAACAAATCCTCCGCTACCTCTGTCCCCTTTGCGTTCTTCGCGTCCTTTGCGTTGAAATCCGTCTTTCAATTCAACCGTTCATCCGATCTTCTTCAATGGCCCGATGGCCCGATCACACAATGGTCCGATTCTTCAGTCACACACCGAACCTAACTCCTTTAAATCATCAGTGATGCGGAAACAGGGTGGGGAGGGGGGGTACAATCAACAGAAAAAATGGGGGAGCTTATTCAGCTCCCCACAGAAGCGACAGAGGCGATATCGTTCAGATAAGAATCGGGAGATGCACCAGCGGTTGCCACAAGAACCAAAAATCCCGGACATCGCGCTCATGGCGCGAAATGGCGTAACCGACTGCTCCAGCACCGTTTCCGGTTGTCGCATGAGATTTCTGCGTGCCGGAGTCGACACCGAACATCCGCCTCTTCTCTTGATCCACGGTTTGCTAGGTTACTCGTTCTCCTGGCGATTCAATCTTGCCGCTCTGGCACAGAATCGCGTTGTCTACGCCGTAGATCTACCTGGCGTTGGTTTCTCCGATCGCAGCGCCGAACTTGACTGCTCGGTGCGAGCGACCGCTGAACGTCTGCTCTGTTTCGTCCGCGAACAGGGCATCACCTCTGTGGACATACTCGGCACATCACACGGCGGCGGTGTCGCAATGCTGTTGTCAGCATTAGCTCGGCAGCAGTCGCCCGCGATCAACGTCAACAAGCTGGTATTGGTTGCGCCCATTAACCCATGGTCTCGCCACGGTTTGCTATTGGCATCCGTAATGACTAGCAAGATCGGATTGCGATTCTCTCGCGCTGCGCACCCGTGGTTTCACTTCGCCAATGGCATTGCTCTCGGGCGGATGTACGGCAGTCGTAAACGAATCAGTCCCGGAACGCTCGAGGGATATGCTGCACCACTCCAGATAGAAGGCACGATGGACCATGCGCTAAAGATTGCCCACTGCCTGCGACATGATCTCAGCGACATCAAGAACGTCCTGTCGCAGATATCTGACATTCGTACCCTGCTTGTCTGGGGCGATCGCGACCGGGCCGTTCTCCCGGAGTCCGCACCGCTGCTGAAGGCTCACTTTTCGAATGCAGAATTGAAGATCATCAAGGGCTCCGGTCACCTGCCTTATGAGGAGTTCCCAGACGAGTTCAATCGCACGCTATTCGAATTTCTTGACCGTGCCTGACTCCGGTCGAGCTTTGCCATTGTCATTCCTGTAGTATTGCTCCGAATGGGCGAAAGACTCTTTGAGGTTCTACGCGGATACTTTGCCGTCCACGGCTACTGGACCCTGGGCCTGGCGTTATTGCTTGAGAATGCAGGCATCCCCATGCCTGGCGAAACCGTGCTTCTGTTCGCAAGCTTCTTAGCGTATTCCGAGCACCGGTTGCATCTGCCCTGGATTATTGTGACGGCAACGCTTGCTGCGACGCTGGGAGATAACGTCGGCTACGCTATCGGTCATCATGGCGGTCGACCTCTTCTAGATCGATATAGGCATATCTTTCGTATTCCGGCAAAGCACGTCCAACGTGGCGAGAGACTGTTTGCGCGTTACGGATGTCACACGGTCTTCTTTGCCAGATTCGTATTCGGGATGCGTGTTATTGCCGGTCCGCTCGCAGGTGTCCTGCGGATGCCCTGGCGGGAATTCGCTCTGTTCAACTTCCTGGGCGCTGCGTTCTGGGTGACGGTTATATCGAGTCTGGGCTACGTTTTTGGGCGGCACTGGGGCACACTGATCCGTATCCTGAAAGAATTCAATATCGTTGTCGCTATCTTGGTCGTAGCGGGCGCAATTCTCTGGTATTTTTGGCGGAGACGCCAAAGATTAGGACGATAGGATAAACGCGCTACCCATTAATGCGAACGAGACTGAAGCGAATCTTGATTCTAATTGTCGGCTGGATCTTCATCTTGGTCGGCATCGCGGGACTATTCCTGCCCGTGCTACAAGGAATTCTGTTTATCGTCATAGGCCTCATTATTCTCTCGACCGAATACGTTTGGGCACATAAGCTCCTCCAGAAACTGAAGAACAGATTTCCGAAGATTGCTCACGTTTCCGAGGAGGCAGCGCAAAAGGCCGAAAAGTGGTTTCATAGAATGTTCAAGCGTGGTACTGGTGCGGCGTAACGACCACGAAAGTAACCGAGGCCCATTTGTTCAAGCGCATCAAGTCGATGATCAAGGTTGAGAAGGAAGCTATGTTGCGATTCCTTCTCGCCCTGGTGGGACTCGTAGCGGCTTTCGGCACCGCCATCCTGTCAACGGTGGAGCGCTTAGCGGGCAACGCGATTACGTCGGCTGTTCTGGCTTCACTGTCGCTTCTGATTGCAGGCGCCGTAGGTTTGCTGACCGTCCCCTATCTGGCCCGCCGAGTCGCCATCGCTCGCGTACGAGATGCATTCGATTACGATGTCACGCGCGAAGGCCTGATCTACTTGGGGTCCACTCTCATAATTGGCATCGCCGCTCTTAATACGGGCAACAACCTGCTGTTCATCATCGTTTCGGTCATGCTCGCTGCCGTTATTGTTTCCGGCACCGCTTCAGCTGGTGTTCTGCGCGGCCTCGAACTGGACATATCTCTGCCAGCTCAGGCATTTGCAAAAACGACGGTTGCCGGGCGAGTGAAGTTGCACAACCAGCGACGGTTCATGCCTGCGTTCTCGATCAGCGTAGTGCCACCCAAAGCCGCAAAGCCCCACCGCCGTCTGCATTACGAGAAGACAACCTTCTCGTTTCCTGCTCGTAAGCCATCCGTGGTGTTGCCGGACATCAGCTTGACATTTGGGCCGGAGCCGCACGACCCGAGCCCGCCTGTTCTTCAGGAATGCGTTTACTTCCCGTATATCCCGGCCCAGACGACGGTCTCAGCCGATGTCGACATCAGCTTTCCCCGGCGTGGTCGTTACGCGCAGGAGAGCTTCGGTGTCTCTACGAAGTTCCCGTTCTCGTTTCTGGCGAAGACGAGGAGAATGCCGGTTTCGCGTGAGCTAGTCGTTTATCCCTCAGTCGAGGCGACTGACGAACTCCTGGACGTTCTGCCAACGATTCGGGGTGAATTCGAGTCCTTCGTTCGCGGGCGCGGCTACGACCTGTACCGCATTCGCAACCACGTGCCCGAGGACTCTGCTCGACACGTCGACTGGAAGGCCACAGCAAAGACAGGTGAGCTGAAGGTCCGAGAGTTCACTCGCGAGGACGAGCGCAAGCTGCGCGTTGTGTTCGATAACCCAGCTCCCGGCGTAATCAGCGATCAGGAGTACGAGAGAGCCGTTGAGATTGCTGCATCGCTGGCGTGGCACTTCGAATCGGACGCGACTGAAATGTCGTTTGCGGCGCCTGACTACCCGGGCAGCAACGACGTTCATGAGTTCCTGCGATATCTGGCCCTGGTTGGGCCCAAGCTCGGTCCGTCCATTCTGGATTCACTGCCAACAACGAACGACTACAGCCTGATCATCACCACACGACCCAGAGGTTCGGTGCCGACTAGCCTCTGGACTAGTTCTTACATCATCTTTGTAGATGGCTCGAAGCGGTCCTGAGAGACCAAGCCCACCTGCTGACTTGTTTTGCCATCTTGAACGGACATATACTTCGCGGCACAGATGCCGGGGAGGATGGGTCCATGGGGTCTATCTACGATCTTGTAAGAGGGAACCAACTGATCGTCGCCACAGAGGAGCAGATTGTCACTGAAGTAGCGCGATTGATGGGAGAGCACAACGTGGGTGCTGTGCCGGTTCTTCGGGGCGCTGATCTGGTCGGCGTTTTCTCGGAACGTGACATCATGAAGCGCGTTGTTGCGGAAGGCCGCGATCCGCAGAAGACCAGGGTTGGCGACGTGATGTCGACTGATGTGCATGCCGTCAGTCCGAGCGAAACACTGCAGGACTGCATGGTACTGATGAAGATGCATAGCATTCGTCATCTGCCCATCGTGGACGCCAATCGGCTAGTCGGTGTCGTGTCATTACGCGACATCCTGCTGCACGAAGTGACGGAGATGGATGGCGAAGTCCGCGCGATGCGTGCTTACATTCAGAGCGGAACATAGCTAATCCGCTGCTTCGTCTTGTCGCTTGCCGGTGATCGCTTCGCGCAACGCTTTCGCCAGTGTGTCAGCATCGGCGATTGGCGGCTGACAGGTGAATCCCGAGCACAGGACTGCTTTGCTGCCTTCGCCTTTGCTGTTTGGGATTGTCTCCCGCAACGAAGGTGGCAGATACTGCGGCGAACTGGCTTCGTTATCCGTCAGACATAGCGCGGATTTGTTCAGTGCAAACGGAGCAACGGCTTCGCTGTACAACCTATTCGCCAGATCGTCCTCGCCTATCACGACAACCTGCGCGTGAGGTGTCGAGTACATCAGGGTCGCGATTCCGTAGGTTGCGGCGAAGATGCCGTATTGACTTGCCGTTCCAGCGAAAAGCATCAGAGTGCGTTCTGCACAATCGCGGTACTTGCCATTCTCGCTGTAGTTGTAGAGCCGCAACAGCGCGATCGCTGCGGCTGAATTGCCTGCTGGAGTTGGCGCGTCCTGAAACGGCTTCCTGCGCGCAGCTAAGGCTCCTATTGCACTCGCCGCCCTTGCGTCGAAGAATCCACCGTGCTCTTGATCGTAGAAGCGTTCGATCATTGCATCTGCAATTCGCTGAGCGAAGTTGAAGTAGCTCATTGCCGACGTTGTTTCCCAAGCGTCAAGGCAGGCGAGCACCGTGAATGCGTAATCGTCGAGCACTCCGCTCAGTTCGCGCTTACCGGTGTTCGCGTCGGCGTAGGCGATAACGTGCGAGAGCTTGCCTTGATCGTTCAGGCCTTGCGACAAAATTCTATCCAGCGTACGCAGCGCGAAATACCGAGCGTCCTGAAGTCCGAATACTCGTGCTGCGTCGAGATAAGCCGAAACGCACAGCGCGTTCCAGCCGACGTAGACGGTCTTGTCAACGAACGGCGTCGGTCGTTTCATGCGTGCCTCGTACATCTTCTTCTTGGCCGAGGCGAGCAAGTCACGCGTTTTCGCTACATCTTTCTTCAGGCGCTTCGAAATGTCGTCGAGCGATGCCGCCACGAATAGCACGTTCTTGAAGTGATTGTGGTGCATCTCGCCGGTCACGCCGATGTCGTAGTAGATCGACGCAACTGCAAGTTCATCCTCCGTGAGAACGTCGCCTGCTTCTTTCAGTGTCCAGGTGAAGTAATCACCGTCGTCGTCGAGCGAGATGTCGGCGTCTTGTGAGGCGTAAAAGCCTCCGTGTTGTCGGTCGCTCAGAACCGCGTCCATCCAGCGAATAGTGTCGCGCGCTACATCGGCGAAGAACTCAACGCCGGTCGCCTGGAACGCGTGAACGTAATTCTTAAGCAGCTCCGAGTTGTCGTACGACATTTTCTCGAAGTGCGGCACCACCCATCGTTCGTCGACTGAGTAGCGGTGGAAGCCACCCCCTAGCTGGTCGTAAACACCGCCCTTGGCCATCCGTTCGAGCGTCGTCATGACTATGTTGCGGACGGCTTCGTCGCCGGTCCTTGCGTAATGGTCGATGAGCAAATCCATCACCGACGGGTGCGGGAATTTCGGAGCTGACCCGAAGCCGCCGTGCTCGGTGTCGAACATCGACTTGGCCGATTGCACGATGCGCTCGGGCAGGCGTGGATCGATCTCACCCGCACTGGCCGAGAATGTTTCGGCCTGCGAGATGTAGCTCATCACGCTCTCGGCCGACTCCGCCACGTCGTTCTTCTTCTCGCGGAAGGCCTGCGCAATCGACAGCAGGACGCGCTTCATTCCGGGGCGGCCCATGCTGTCGTCAGGCGGGAAGTACGTGCCGCCGAAGAACGGATGACCGTCGGGCGTCAAAAAGGCAGTCAGGGGCCAGCCGCCTTGTCCGCTGATGGCCTGCACGGCGGCCTGGTAGCGCGAGTCGACGTCGGGTCGCTCGTCGCGATCAACCTTAACGGCGATGTAGTGTTCGTTGACGATGGCCGCGATTTCTGGACTCTCGTAGGATTCGCGGTCCATGACGTGGCACCAGTGGCACCAGACGGCGCCGACGTCCAGCAGCACCGGTTTGTTCTCGCGCTTGGCGAGTGCAAAGGCCTCTTCGCCCCACTCGTGCCAGCGGATCGGTTGGTGCATTGCCGACCGCAGGTATGCTGAGGCTGCGCTCGCCAGATCGTTCACGTGCTCTTCTGCCATGGCCAGTTAGATGAGCAAGCATCTCGGCTGATTACAAATAAGCAGCGTGGAGGAGTCCGCCGGTTAGCAGCGGTCAGGTTACCCCTACCCCCTCCAGTCAGTGATTTGTTGCAAACAAAGGTATTTAGCTGCTTTTTGCTGCTACAGTCAGCAATCTAAAGGAGTTATACGCAAAATACCGGAAATAAAGAGGTTAGCAATCCGTCGTTGGTTGTAGTCGTTGGTCGTTAGCAGCCGACCGTTAGGTCGTAGACAAATTGAACTCCGCTCTATAACGAGCTTAGCAGAATGACAGAACGAAACCCGACAAGGCGGACGAAACTGGATTTCGTTGGCCATCAGTAAGTTGCAGAGATCAGGGGGAAGTGAGGGGCTTGACGTCGCAGACGCGGGTAGGTGGACGACAGGCTGTTCGCGCCAACAATCATCTTGGGAGTTAACTGCATGAAGTTAGCTCTGATTGCAAGCCTGCTGTTTGCCGTGCACATGTACGGCCAAAGTAGTATCGGTAAATGCTCCGAAGATTCATTCACGGCAACTGTCAGAGGTGAACTAGAAGACAAAGAAGCCACCGAGGCGAACTGGTGCACTGGATGGCTGTCACGCCGATTGGATCGCCAGTTTGGCATTCCCTTCTTTTTCCACCGTGTCCTTCACGGCTGCCAAATGCTGTTCTGTTGCGCCGATTCTTAGAAAGAACTTCTCGGAATCTTTCCATGATAGGAACTGGATGCTCGGTAGCTGGTGAATACTTGCTACAAAATTCGCAGCAACACCCACGCCCGTAGTTTCCACAGCGAGATAAACCTGATCGAGCTTGTGAATTAAGAACGTTCTCGTCATGAGGGTTGTCCTACAAAATCAATTGAAGACGGTATTTGCATCCACCTTTCATCTCTTCGGATTACAAATCGGCGACGCGAGGTTTGCTGTGCGGCTGAGAGCTCCTGAGAGGTTTGCGCAGCGGTCCTGGCCATTCCTGCAAATAGCTGTCGCGAGACCGCCGCTCGTCCATCTATTCGATTCGGTTCTCCTGCACACACCCTCTCAAGTCGCGTCGAGGTGGAGCTCCGATTCGTCCATCCGGACAAGGGAGTGTCAGGGGGCACCCGCGTCACACGATTTTTCAGTACTCTGACTGCGGCGGCAAGGTGCCGCCGTTCCAGCTGCCGGGGCGGCGCTACGCCGGGTTCCACAGGAAACAGTGATGAACGGATGATTTGGAGAGACCTGGAGGCAAGCTTCGGGAACTCCCGCGTCAGGATACCGCCGGGCCAGCCGGCCAGAGGCCAGCGCTCCCAGGCTAAGCCAGTAGTTTTCGGGCCACGTCGCAGTACAGGTCGACGGCTTCAAACAGTTCCTTTTTGCTGATGAATTCGCGTTCGGTGTGGGCGACGTGGATGGAGCCGGGGCCGAGCAGCAGTGGTTCGCCCCAGTTGGTTAGGGCGGGGATGTCGGTGGTGAACGAGGCGACCATGGTCGGGATGCCGGGGACGGTGCGGAACTTCAGGAACGGGAGTTCCAGTGGGAACTTGACCTCGCCGAGTGAGCCGACAGCTTCGATGATGGCCTTGCGCAGATTGTCGCCTGGGCCGACGAGGCGGTACATCAACTGAGCTTTGGCGAAATCGGGGATGACGTTGGGAGCGCGGCCGCCTTCGATGACGCCGATGTTCACCGTGCATGGGCCGACTTCTTCGTTGACCGGCAGCGGTATTGCGCGGACGCGCGCGATGGCTTCGAGCAGCTTATCGATCGCGGACTCGCCCAACTCCGGATAGGCCGAGTGCGCGGGGCGTCCGTGACAAATGATCTCAAGACGCAGAGCCCCTTTGGAGGCGACTCCGAGGCGGTTGTCGGTTGGTTCACCATTGACGAGAAAGCGGGCACTGATCGGTTGCTGGTTGGCGGTGATTGCGCCAGCGCTGTCGCGCTCTTCACCGGCGACGTAGAGTAGGCCGACGTTGATGCCTTCTGATCGCAATCGTAACGCGGCTGCAACCTGGGCCGCGATGATGCCCTTTGCGTCGCAGGAGCCGCGTCCGTAGATGTTGTCGGCATCCTCAGAGGACGGAATGAAGGGCGGAACGGTGTCGGTATGCGTCGAGAAGACGACAGCGGGTTTGGGCTCTTCGGGCCAAGTTGCGAGGACATTGAAGCGTTCACGATGTGGAGTAGCATCGCTTCCGGCGGGCAGCGGAACCGGCATTTTGTTCACGGCCAAACCGAGGGCCGAGAGTTGGCGGGCGAGGAAGTCTGCAACTGGAGCTTCGTTGCCGGTGATCGATTCTATGTCGATGAGCTGCCTGGTTAACGCAACCGGATCCATGAGAAAAGGATAGCAGAGTAGCGGGGCGGAGGGTTCCCACGTTAGTTCGTGAACCTGGTGCACCCACAGCCGGCGGACGCCAACGCTCCAACCGGCATCGTCCCAGCTAAGTCATTCAAGCATCGAAATGCTGGTGCAGTTCATTCGGCATAACGCAGTCTTTCTTTTGCTGCTGGTTGTTGCCATCGCGGTGTACTCGATTTTCGTTCTTCCCTGGCTGCGCGACTCCGGACACACGGCGCTCTCAATCGCTGGATATGCCATCTTCGCGATGCTGCTGGTGTATGGTCGGGCGAATCGGTCCAAGAGGCGAGACAGATCCAAAAGAGACTCAAACGCGGCATAAGGTTAGAATCGAGTCAGAATGGAACAACCGGTTTCGCAGCCTGCATCTACCATCAATTCACTTTTGATCCCCGGTCCTGCCGGAGAGCTGGAAGCTATGCTCAACTCGGGCGTGGCGAACGCGACCCACTCGGCGCTGGTGTGCCATCCGCATCCGCTTTATGGCGGGACAATGCACAACAAGGTTGTTTACCACGCGATGAAGGCGCTGAACGGGTTCGGCTTTCCCGTGTTGCGGTTCAACTTTCGAGGCACGGGACGGAGCACTGGCGTTCACGATGGACAGGCGGAATCGGAAGACGTGCTGGCTGCTCTGGATTGGCTGGACCGCGAGTTCCATTTGCCAGTTGTGTTTGCGGGATTCTCGTTTGGAGCAGCGGTCGGGCTGAGGGCGTGTTGTCCGGATTCGCGAGCCACAGCCTTGATCTCGCTAGGCACGCCGGTTGCAGCGGAAGGGCGCGTGTACGCGTACAGGTTTCTTCAGGAGTGCCGAAAGCCGAAGTTGTTTGTGAGTGGGGCGCGGGACCAGTTTGGTCCGAGAGCAGAGATCGAACGCGTAGTTGGAAATGCGGCAGATCCGAAAGAGTTGGTGTGGGTCGAGAACGCGGATCACTTCTTCGAGGGCAAACTCAGGGAAATGCGCGCAGCGATTGTGCAGTGGGTGGCAGATTTGTTGACTTGATGATTTGTTGCTGTGCCCTCCCGAACAGCGCTGAAGCCCCAAGCTGAGGCCCCGGCGGCGCGAGATCGCTTCCGCAAAAACAGCCGGACTGGAGTCCGGCGCTACGTTGCAGCAGATCGTTCTAAAAGCGCGAGGCTGATGCACCAGCGGCGAGATCGCCCATTGCATCGAGGATTTTCGTATTGGGCTGGCTGTCCGGGGAAATGCTGTCCAGAGGGATTGTCGCAGAAAAGTGCGGAGAAGTGCGGCTGAAGGCCACGCGAAGGCAGTCGCACTCACGGGAGGCGACGAGGCCGTGCATCATGTTCATGATGTCGCGTTGCCAGTCGTTGCGGGTAGTGATTACAAACGGGCCAGACTGCTGGATGGCCCAGTCCTCGGTGGATCTCGGGAATCGACGTCGAGTGCGCCCGCACCAGCGGTGATTCTGAACCTCAAGGTTGAAACTGGGAGCGAAGTCGAGATCGGCTTCGAAGGTCAATGTTTCCGGCTTGCGGCGAAGGCGGGCGAGAAGCCAGCTCAAAGGTAGTTCGCGCGGATACATCTGCACCGATACGGATGTATTCCGAAAGAGACTGGGCCAGAGGCGTACCTGCAATTTGAATTTGGAGTTACTGATCCACTGTACGCTTGAAAGTTCACCGTTCCCGTTGAAGGAGCGCTCGATCCAGTTCAGAACGAGCATGGCCCTGCGCCGGTTCTGTCGTGCGAACCACAAGTACCAGAACAGGACGAGGAGGATCCCGATCCCGCCATCGATGAACAGAAATCGCCCAGGCATGCCATGCATTTGATGACGGCCGGGGCAACACAGATGTCAGAATTAGTGTGCAATTACTTCTTGCCGGACTGTTCTGAATTCACGACGTAGAGGCGCCCTGGGCCAGCGGGCTCTATTCCATTCCTCTCGAAGCAGGCCTTAATACGACGTCGCAGCTCTCGGCTGACTGGATACTGGCTACCAGGTTTCGTCTTCATGAGCATAAGGTAGTCGACTTCGCCGGGAGAGACGCGGTCTATGCCGGGCACTTCGGGGTCGCTCACGATGACACTGGCGAACTCGGAGTCATTGCGGATTTCAGCGCCAATTTCTTTGAGAAGCGAGATGACGCGATCAGAGTCCTCTTTGTAGTCGACGGAAACGTGAAGGACGATCTGGGCCCAGTCGCGGGTGAGGTTAGAGACGATCTTAATCTCACTATTGGGAACGATGTGCAGGGTACCGTCGGAATCGCGCAACGTCGTGCGGCGTAGAGTCATGGACTCGACCGTGCCGGAGACACCCCCGAGGCGGACTACGTCGCCGACGTCGTATTGATTCTCCAGGAGGATGAAGAAGCCGTTGATGACGTCCTTTACGAGCGTTTGCGCGCCGAAGCCGATGGCCAGACCGACGATGCCCGCGCTGGCGATCAGTGGGCCGATGTTGATGTTGAGCTGCTGGAGTATCTCTACAAGGGCGAAGAAGACGACTACAAAAACACTGACACTGTAAATGATCCCGGCGAGGGTGCGTAGTTGCTGGCTGCGCACGCCGGAGGGCAGCGTCTGCTGCCGGCTGAAGTTGGCAAGACGTTTGGTGATGGCCTTCATGATCCGGATCAGGATGAAAGAAACGATCAGGATGACCAGGATGCGAGGGGCGTCCTTGCGCAAGAAATCGAGAGCGTCGAGGCGCCAAGTTTGCACGAGTTCCCAGAGGTTATGGATTTGTTGTTGTCCAGGCATCTTCAGCGCAGGATTATAACAAGACGGAGCCGGAGTTCTATAATCGGGGCCATTGTTTGTTCACGAGGTCTTATGCAAAATACCGCACGTCTGTTGTTCACGCTAAGTTTGTTTCTTGTTCTTCCGTTTGTTGCTGTTGCTCCTCTGGCTGCGGAAGAGCAGCACTCTGGAACTGTTTCCCCGGATAATCAGACGGTGCAGGACCAGGCCACAAGGGAAATACTGCGTAAACAGGAGAGAGCCCGCAACAAGCAGCGTCAGGAGAACCTTAAGAAGGATACCGACCAACTGCTTCAGTTGGCGACAGAGTTGAAGTTGTACGTGGACAAGACAAACGAGAACCTGCTGTCGCTCGACGTGATCAAAAAAGCTGAGCAGATCGAGAAGCTATCAAAAGAGATACAGAAGAAGATGCGGGCCCAGTGACTTGTCAGAAGAACTGTGTCAAACCCTCTTTTAGGACAATCACGCGATCGTCAATTCCGAGAGCTCTAGACTCGCGTTCCAGCCGCTGAAGCGGCTCTTCCATCGGTTCATGTGATAAGCGAAATGTCCCATAGTGCATGGGAACGAGCCAGCGGGCCCGCATGTCGATGAAGGCGCGCACGGCGTCTTCAGGGCTGGTATGTACGTTGCGGAACGATGGGGGGTGGTATGCACCAATTGGAAGCATTGCCAGTTCGGGCTTCAGTCTGTCCCCAATCTCACGGAAGCCCTCGAAGTACGCGGTGTCGCCGGCGTGGTAAATGGAGTCACTACGCGCCTTCAGCACGTATCCGCCATAGCCGCGGTGCATGTCGCGAATGACGCGGGCACCCCAGTGTCTCGCGGGGGTGTGGCTGACAGTGACGCCGTCGAGCTTCTTTGTGTCCCACCAATTCATCTCGACGATGTCGCGAAAACCGAGGTCGGAGACGAGATCGCCGACGTTGGCGGGGACGATGATCAGTGGTGCCGGACGGCGCTTCTTTCGCGTAGCACGGGCAATGGCGCGCAGAGACGGCCGATGCAGGTGGTCGAAGTGGGCGTGGGTGACGAGTACGGCGTCGATCGGAGGCATATCTTTGATTCGGACACCTGGTCGGCGAAGGCGTTTCAGGACGAAGAGCCAGCGAGCGAAATTTGGATCGATGACGAAGCTCTTGCCGCCAAGTTGGACGAAGAAGCTGGAATGACCTATGAATGTGAGTCCCAGTTCGCCATTCTGGGCGAGCAGAGGCTTGCGTGTTTCCCCAGTGCGGGGAGTGATCGCCGAGTGGCGAATAAGCTTCGTGAACTGGCGCGCTTTCTTCCTTAGGGTGATATTCAACATCTGCTACCACTTAGACGCGCAGTCGGACGTCTCCGATGCAGTAGGAAAAATCCTGCAACTCGCAATCCTCAGCTCTCTATTTTGATTCATAGCTGATAACTCTGCTTGACCCTACGGCTGTGGTCATTTTCTAATCAGCCTTTGTAAGGAGAACGGCGATGCGAGTTGCTTATATCGGATTGGGGATTATGGGGCGGCCTATGGCCGTCAATCTGGTTAAGGCTGGACACGAAGTTTCGGTATGGAACCGTTCGGCGGGGAAGGATGTTGAGGGCGCGCGGACGGCTGCGACTCCGGCCGATGCGGCTCGGGATGCCGAGGTCGTGTGGATGTGCGTGTCGGATACAGCTGCTGTCGAGCAGGTTCTACTTGGGCCGGATGGAGTTGAGTCCGTGCTGAAGGACGGGATGATCGTAGCGGATTCGAGCACGATCTCGCCTTCCACAACGCGGCGGTTCGCCGAACGCGTGCGGGCCAAAGGGGCCGATTACGTCGATGCGCCCATGACCGGGTCAAAGGTCGGGGCGGAATCTGGGCAGCTCGTTTTCATCGTCGGCGGTAAGGAAGAGAGCATCGCGCGTTTGCAGCCGCTGTTCAGCGCCATGGGCAAGGCGAACGTTCGCATGGGCGACGCCGGCAAGGGACAGTCGGCCAAGATCTCGATGAACCTGATGATCGCGATGACGTTCGAAGGATTCGCCGAGGGGCTGACGCTGGCAAAAAAGCTGGGCGTGAATCCGGAAGACCTGATCGGGCTGATTCAGCAGACGATGGTTCGCTCGGGCGTCATCGACTACAAAGCGCCGTTCGTGCTGAAGCATGATTTCACGCCGAACTTTCCGTTGCGCCTAATGCATAAGGATATCCACCTGGTGCTCGATGCCGCGAAGGAAGCCAGAGTCAAGCTGCCCGCGATTGAAACGGTCGATGAGGTCTACGAGGTCGCCAGTGAAGAAGGGCATGACGATCTCGACTACGCGGCGACGCTCGCCCTTTTAGAGAAGTGGGCGGGACTGTAACAATCGGGTGATCTGGCGATCTGGCGATCTGGTGATCGGGTGATCTGAAAACCGTCGCACATCAGCAAGTGAAATGTTTCCTTCACCAGGCGACAAGAAGTCTCAAGTCCCTCACGTTGTTTCCTGTCGGCCCGGTCATGATTGCGTCGCCTAGTTTGTCGAAGAGCGGGTAGGCGTCGAAGCGGGTGAGTGCGTCGACCGGGCGCAGGCCAAGTTCGAGAGCGCGTTGCATCGTTGTTCCGTCGACGACGGCTCCGGCGGCGGGACTATTACCGTCGATGCCGTCGGTTCCGGCGCTCAGGATGGCGATGTTCTCGTTCACGATTTTGGGTGCGAGATAAAGCGCGATCTGCTGGTTACGACCGCCAGCGCCTCCGGTTCCAGTCACTTTCACTGTGACTTCTCCGCCTGAGATCAGGCAGACGCGAGCCGATGTCTTGCGAAGGTCTCGCAGTTTGTTCAGCAGGTAATCTCCAGCTTTGGTGTAATCCCAGTCATCGCAGCTGTTGTCGACGAGAACGGTGAATCCTTCGGCGCGGGCCTTTTCTGCGGCGTAGTTCAGGGCAATGGCGTTCGAAGAGACGAGAAGGGAACGGAACTTCGCGAATGCTTCGTCACCTTCCTTCGGCGTTTCTTCCAGAGTGCGTTGCTCGAACATTTCTCTGACGGAAGCCGGGAACTCCGGAATCATCGAGTACTTGTCGCCGATCGCGTAGCAGTCTTCCACCGTTGTCGAGTCGGGCAGCGTGGGGCCGGAAGCGAGCGAGTCGAGTGCTCCGTCGGGCACGTCGGAGATAAGGATTGCGACTTGGCGCGCGGGAGAGGCTGCCTGCGCCATACGTCCGCCCTTGACGGCCGAGAGGTGCTTACGGATGGCGTTGATCTCGGTGATCGGAGCGCCGGAATGCACGAGCACGCGATAGGTCTGCATCAGGTCGGAAAGCGATATTTCGTCGGAGATCGGTTTTTCGCAAAGGGCCGAGGCACCGCCACTGATCATGTAGATTACGAGGCAATCTTCGTCCATGGAGCGGAGCGCGCGGAGCACGGCTTGAGCTGCCTGAACTGATGTGTCGTTCGGGAGAGGGTGTCCGCCGCGGTAGTACTCGAAGCCGGGGAGCATTACCGGATCAACGGGACAGATGACGATGCCTCCCACGTTATTGCGGCCAATCCTACTTACGAGGGCTTCGGCCATCGTGTGTCCGGCCTTACCGATGGAAACGGCGAAGACTCGTCGATACTCGCGCAAACTGTAGAGGTCGTCTCCAAGCCGGAGGACTCCGCCTTCGCAAGAGACGTACTTCTCGAATGCATGGTCGATGCTGGATTGCTTGAGCGCATGGAGGAAGATGTCTCGGAGAAGTGAGCGCATGCCGGTGTTAGTAGCTTCGGGCATGAGCAGGATTATAGGCCAACGACGGTGATCGCAACTCGATGATCAGAAACCACCAACGAATGATGTAGTAATCGATTACTTATGGTGCAATTCCGTCGCGCAACACTGCTTGACAACTGCCTTCCGCGAACATAGCCTCACGGTTATCGGTTACTCTGGCTTGAACGGGCGGGATTCCTGTGCCCGTCCGGGGCGGTGGTCCCGCCAGTGAAAGGACTTCAACATGAACCGTGCGCGCACGCTGACCATGGTCGTTCTTGCGGCCATGGCTTTTTCGTCAGTTGCACTTTCTCAAATGACAGGCAGGGGCGGGCCCAGAGTGGTTTCTCCCGAAGTCTCCACAGACGGAACCGTCACGTTCCGCGTACTCGCGCCGAATGCCCAGAATGTTGCGCTTGAGGATAACGATATTGGTGTGATGCTATCTGGCGGTGGTCCTGGCCCACTCGCCGGTTCAACCACGTCGGCCGTTCCGGTGGGGACGAAGATGCCGCAGGGCGGCGTCGTCTTCACCAAGAATGCCGAAGGCATTTGGGAAGGGAGTTTCGGTCCCTTGCCGCCAGGTGCTTATCGATATGCGTTCAAGGTTGACGGTGTGCGCGTTCTCGATCCGGTCAACACTCGCATGTCGGAATCGAATGCCAGTGTGTGGAACATGTTCACCGTTTCCGGATCGCCACTCATGGATACCCGCGATGTGCCGCATGGCGCCGTTGCCGAAGTCTACTACTATTCCAAAGTTCTGAAGACTACCCGGCGCATGCATGTCTACACGCCGGCCGGGTATGAGGCTAGCAACAAGAAGTATCCGGTGTTCTATCTGCTGCACGGCGCGATGGATACGGACGACGCGTGGACGTCAGTGGGCCGTGCCGGTTTCATTCTTGACAATCTGATCGCCGACAACAAGGCGAAGCCCATGATCGTCGTAATGCCCGCTGGCCATCAACCCGGACAGCCTGGAATTCCCGGACTGGGCCCCGGCGCTCCGAAGACGAATCCGTTTACCGACGAATTCATGACCGACATCATGCCTTATGTTGAGAGCCACTACCGCACGATCAACGACCGTAAGCACCGCGCTATTGCTGGACTCTCGATGGGCGGCTTCCAGACGCTGGATATCGCATTTCTCCATCTCGATCTGTTCTCGCAGGTAGGAGTGTTCAGTTCGGGCGCGACTCTAGGGCGACGCGGCCCCGCTTCGGGTGCCCAGACATCCGCCGCTCCGGCTCCTTCTCCGATGGACGAGTGGGAATCGGCGCATAAGGTTAATCTCGACGACGCCAAGTTGAAGAAAGATCTACGGCTTCTCTGGCTGGCGACGGGCGTTGACGACGGATTGATCGTCAACACGAGAAGCACGGTTGATGTCCTTAAGAGACATGGCTTCCAGCCGGTTTTCAAAGAGACGCCCGGAGCTCATAGCTGGTTCAACTGGCGGAACTACCTGATTGAATTCGCCCCGCAATTGTTTTAGCCGAACTGTGTAGCTGATGGTGGTTCGGTGGTCCGAACCACCAGTCAGAAAGGACCTCATGCGCAATACTCTTCTTCGTTCAATGCTCTTCTTGCTTGCGGCTGCGGCTCCGCTTTGTGCCGCTGATCGTGCGGCCGATCCCGTGCTCTGGTACAAGCACCCTGCACAAAAATGGGGCGATGCATTACCAATCGGCAATGGCCGATTGGGAGGCATGGTCTTCGGTGGAATCGCAGAAGAGCGCATTCAACTGAACGAAGACACGATATGGAATGGCAAGAAGCGCGACCGTATTAATCCCGAGGCGTTCAAGGCGTTGCCGGAAGTCAGGCGCTTGCTCTTCGAAGGCAAGGCCAAGGAAGCGGAGACTTTGGAAGACGAGAAGATGGTGGGCATTCCTCACCGTCAACCGCCCTATCAGCCGCTCGGGGACTTGAACATCCAGTTTGCGGGTCAAGACAACGCTATCGATTATCGGCGCGAGTTGAATCTGGCGACGGGGATTGTGCGCGTGAGCTACAGGGTTGGTGAAGCGAGCTGCGTGCGAGAGGTATTCTCATCCGTGCCGGATCAGGTTCTCGTTGTTCGCGTCTCTTGCGACAAGCCGGGTCTCGTGTCGTTCCATGCGACGTTAACTCGTGAACAGGACAGCGAGACCACTGTTGCTGCGCCGAACGAGGTCATCCTTCAGGGTGAGGCAAAGGCACATAAAACCTACTGGCAAGCGCCTTGGATGACTCCGGAACGCCGCGCAGCCGAACTCGCTCAGATCGAACCAACGGGCGTTAAGTTTCGGGCAGTTCTGAAAGCCGTTAACGAAGGCGGTCAGGTTGAAGCTTCCGGCAGCGAGTTGATCGTAACGAAAGCCAATGCCGTGACACTGTTGCTTGTGGCCGCGACGAACTATCGTGGTGGCGATCCGGTCGCTGCTTGCGCGCAGTACATGGCTCGCGCTACGAAGCCGT
This sequence comes from Acidobacteriota bacterium, assembly GCA_023410055.1. GTDB lineage: Bacteria > Acidobacteriota > Terriglobia > Terriglobales > Acidobacteriaceae > JAEZPW01. The sequence goes on along the minus strand of JAEYQK010000119.1, from coordinate 30,687 downwards.
TCGCAGCTCTCAAGGCGGCACATACGGCTGACCATGAGAAGCTGTTTCGCCGTGTTGAGTTGACGCTAGCCGCAAGCGATCCGTCGGTTGAGAGTCTTCCGACCGATGAGCGTTTGGTGCGACTAAAGAGCGGGAAAGAAGATCCCGGGCTTTCCGCGCTGTACTTTCAGTTCGGCCGGTATCTGCTGATGGGCAGCAGCCGTCCCGGCACTATGGCGGCGAACTTACAGGGCATATGGAACGACAGCATGACTCCGCCCTGGGACAGCAAGTACACGACAAACATCAACGTGCAGATGAACTACTGGCCAGCGGAAGTCGGCAATCTTCCGGAAACGACCGGGCCATTGTTTGACCTGGTCAACATGACACTTGATAACGGTCGTCGCACGGCCAAGGAAATGTATGGCGCGCGCGGTTTCGTATTTCACCACAACATCGATGCCTGGGGAGACGCGGCGCCAGTGGACTATGGCTACGACGGCATCTGGCCCATGGGCGGCGCATGGTTGGCGCTGCATTATTGGGATCACTACCAATATGGATTGGATCGCGCGTTCCTGAAGCGAGATGCTTATCCCATCATGAAGGAAGCCTCGCAATTCCTGCTCGACTTCATGATTGACGACGGCAAAGGCCACCTGATCACCAATCCTTCCTATTCTCCTGAGAACAGCTATCGCATGCCGGATGGAAGCATCGGCCGGCAGACGGTCGGCGCGACCATGGACTACGAGATCATATACAGTCTGTTCCACGCCACGATTGACGCCTCAAAGATTCTGGGGACAGACTCCGAATACCGCACGCAACTCCAGAACGCTCTCAAGCGTATCCCGGATCTCAAGATCGGAAAGCATGGTCAGCTACAGGAGTGGAGCCAAGACTACGACGAAAACGAGCCAGGCATGAGCCACGTTTCGCACTTGTTCGCGCTCTATCCAGCCGATGAGATCACGCTTCGCGGAACGCCTGAACTGGCCAAGGCGGCACGCGTTTCGCTCGAGCGCAGGGTACAGAATGGCGCCGGCCGGAGCGGGTGGGCCGCAGGTTGGTATTCCAACTTGTGGGCAAGGTTGGAAGACGGCGATCACGCACACCAGCATATTCGTGCGCTGCTCTCGACTTCGGCGGAGAGTCTGCTGAACGCCAGCCGTCGGTATTTCCAGATCGATGCCAACCTGGGCGGCGCTTCGGGCATTGCCGAAATGCTTTTGCAGAGCCATTCGGGAGTGATCGCAATTCTGCCGGCACTTCCCTCGGCGTGGCCTGAAGGCCGTTTCCACGGACTTCGCGCGCACGGCAATGTCGAAGTGGATGCGTCGTGGAAGAACGGCAAGGCCGTTTCGGCGGCAATGAGACCAGGCGTTGCGGGTGAGTTCAGAGTGCGCCCACCGCATGGGCAACGTATCGCGAAAATTCAAGCCAGTGGCAGAACCGTTAAGGCGATTGAGTCCGACGGAGTGTGGCAGGTGCGTCTAGAGTCAGGGCGCGAATACGTGATTAGCTTCGAATAAGAGTGCTGGAAAAGTGAGGAGATTATGAAGCGCAGAGATTTCATAAAGAAGAGTGCGGTTGTTGTGGGCATGGCGGGTTCCGCGAATTTGTTGCCTCCGCTTCTGTCGGGTGAAGACGGTTCACGAACGCCCAAGCCATCGGCTAAAGCGGGCGCGGCGCCGCAGGACAATCGTTCTGCCGAGTATCTTGGTCGCGTAAAGAAGAACAGGTTCTTGCCGAAGGCGCCGGCATTTGCGAAGTCGAAGCTGACACCCGATGTTCGGATTTCGCCGATGCCGCTGGCGGAGAGGTTGAAACGAGGCGTTGTGCCGCGCAAAGGATTCTGCAGTCTCGTGCCCGGGCGCACGACCAGCGAGGGCATTACGTCAGGCAACGGGCCGATGAATGTCGAGGTGACGGGAGACCCGTACTCGGAACAGATTCTTTTCCATCATGAAAGCCTGCTGATGCCATGGAAGCGGCCGCTTGAGGCTCCCAACGTGGGGCACATTTTTCCGCAAGTACGGCAGATGGTTCTGGATGGGAAGTATCAGGAAGCGATTGAATTCGCTTTCAAGGAGATGGAGAAAGGGCCGATCAAGGCGAACACCTGGCCGCATGCGACTGTCCCAGCCTTTCTGATGCGGATCGATCTTCCCAAAACGAAGTCGGCGACCAATTATCTGCGCACCGTCAATTTTGAAACCTGTGAGGCAAACGTTTACTGGAGCGACGAGGGCGGAGACTGGGCTCGTCAGACGTTCACCTCACGGCCCGACAATGTTGTGGTGCAATCGCTGACAGCTCCCAAAGGGCAGAAGGTGAATGCGCGAATAGCATTGCAGAAGGCGGCGGGACGAATGCGGCGTCCTGGTGGCGAGAGCGGGCAAAGCGAGTATCAGCAGGACTTCAACGAACAGCGGCTGATCTTCAAGTGCCGCCTGGATACCTCGGTCGACAACAGCGGCTACGCCGGGGTGGTTCGCGTGGTTCGCAATGGCGGCTCGGCCCGGATGGAAGAGGGCACGCTGGTCGTCGAGGATGCGTCGTCAGTGATGTTGCTGACCCGCATCGAGTGGTTCGCTGACTACAGCGAGGACAAGGTGGAGGCGCTTCGTGCGGGGCTGGAGCAAGTTGCGCCGGATTACACGGCGCTGCTGGAGCGGCACCGCAAGGTGCAGTCTGAGGCATTCAACCGAGTCACGGTAGACTTCGGCGGCGCGTCGCAGTATGGGATGTCTTCCGAAGAGATCCTAGCCGACCAGAGGTCGCGACAGGATTATTCGCCCGCGTTGCTGGAGAAGATCTTCGAGATGGGACGCTACTGGTTCATCTTGACCAGCGGCAAATATCCCACGATGGTCGCCGAGGTGAACGCGAACATCAACTTGCAGATTGCGCCCGGTCCACAAGGCGATTTGCGCGAAGGGATGGACGCCTACTTCAACTGGATGGAAAGCCTGGCGCCGGACTTCCGCACGAACGCGAAGAACATTTTCGGCATGCGCGGAACGCATTATTCGCTGTGGCCGGATAAGGGCATGGGCGTCGTGTTCCACTATTCCAACGCCGCTTCGACCGGCGAAATATGGCCTCATCCCTACTGGCTTTCTGCTGGTGGCTGGTGCTGCCGGCCGTTCTGGGATCACTACCTGACGAGCGGAGATACGGAGTTCCTTCGTAAACGCCTCGTGCCGGCCTACAAAGAGCTGGCGATGTTCTACGAGGATTTCCTTACGGTCACGGACAAGGATGGCAATTACATTTTCGTTCCGTCGTTCTCGCCGGAGAACAATCCGGGGAATCTGAATCCGTCGAAGATGCTGGTGATCAACGCCGCGATGGACATCGCGGTTTGCAGGGAAGTGCTGAGCAATTTGATCTTCGCGTGTGAGACTCTGGGCATTGAGGCCGACAACGTTGCGAAATGGAAGGCGATGCTGGAGAAGTTGCCGCCGTACCTGCTCGAAAGCGACGGAACGCTGAAGGAATGGGCGTGGCCGACGTTGGAAGAGCGCTACAGTCATCGGCATATCTCGCATCTGTACGGAGCTTGGCCCGGCGATGAAATCGATCCGGACCGCACGCCAGAGCTTGCTCTGGGAGCGATGATGGCCGACCGCAGGCGTGTGCCGGAGAGACTCGCGGCTCATGGACGCTGCCATCGCGCGCTGGTCGGGGCACGGCTCAAAGATAGCTTCATGGTCGATACTGAGTTGCGGCAACTGCTTGAACAGGGCTACGTAGCCGCGACGCTCCGGTGTTCTCACGATCCCTACATCGCGCCGATGCCAGATGCGCAAGGCGGAATTCCGACGATCATGATGGAGATGCTGCTGTACTCGCGGCCGGGCGTGATCGAAGTGCTTCCGGCGCTTCCGTCTTCGCTGACGAAAGGCTCGATCGACGGAATGCTTGCGCGCACGTTCGCCAGAGTCGACAAACTGAAGTGGGACATGGAAACCAGGACTGTCGAACTGAAGGTGACTTCGTTCCGCAAGCAGGATGTCACGCTCATGGCGAGGCACGGAATTGAAGCAATCACCGCGACGCCGAACGTTCTGGCTGCTCCGCTTCAGGCTGGCAAAGCGAACATCGATGTACACTTGCCGGAGAACAAGCCGGTGACCTTCCGCATCAAGCTGGGTCACAATAACCCGATTGATTGGGTCGCACAGGTGGCTCGTACGTAATGTGCTTCATGGGTCGTGCGATCTGGCATGGGAGCGCTGGCGTCCGGTAGCGAATAAGTAGCGCCGAACTCCAGTTCGGCGTTGCTGTTGGATTCCAGCGCCAAACCAGCCAAATCGCACGGCCAGAACTACGGCTTCACCGTGACGATCACTCGCTGGTAGCGCGACAAAGCTGGTTTTCCCTTGTCGGTGACTCTGAGGATGTAGTGGATGGTCTCGGGCTTCTCCACCTTCGGCGCGACCATGTCGGCGCGGTCGGCGTTCTCCATGTAGGTGACTTTCATTGTGCTCTTGTAGGTTCCCACCTCGGGGTATTGGAACCAGTAGTAGCTGACGCTGTCGCCGTCCGGGTCGGTCGCGTGAGCACTGAGTTGGAAGCTCTCACCAGAATGGACCGTGATCTCGTTCGGTTGGTCCAGGACAATGACTGGAGGATGGTTGGCCTCAGCGTAGGGCTTGACGGTCCAGTCCATGCGCGCAGCGAAATCATTCTGGAAATCGTCCCTCCAGCGCCAGAGCGTTGCTTTGAAATCGCGGAATGACTTCTCGCCAGCCTTCGTTGCGCGACCGTATTCACCCTGAACAGGCGGCGTGTATTCGTCGACCGCGTTCGTCCAGATGGGACGGGTCTCGGCCTGAGTGGTCATGCCGTTGATGATCTTCGGTGGATCCGTGACGGCTATCTCGGGTTGACAAAGTTCGTAGCGCCCGCCCCAACCGCCCCAGTTGGGGCGCTCAGGGTTTCCCAGTCCGTTGGGAATCAGCGCGAGCCATGAGGGCGTGTCGCCCTCCATTCCCCATGCGACGTCCGGATACTCAACACCGAGAGGGCCGTGCCCTTGCTGAATGTTTTCTGCGATCCATTTGTTGCTGATGCTGGTGTTGTCGATGCCTGGGACGGCTGTGTTAATTCCGGTCCATGTGGCTGCGTCGTAGTTGCCGCCGGGCGTGACGATGTAGAACAAGTTGGGGAAATTCTTGCGGATCCACGGACCGCTGTCGTCCTGATCGGAGATCGTGTAGACCCTGAGCTTCGCTACGAGGCGGTCGACTTCGGCGGCTGGCCTTGTGGAGCGCAGCTTGTGGAGTGCCTGCGCGAGCGTGTTTACGCCTCCCCAAACGCTGATCCAGAGTGGGCGATCGTCGTTTCTATCGAGGGTCTTGATGATCCAGTCGGAGCCTTCGGAGTCCTTGCCAGCGCCGACACCCGTCATTCCGTACTCAGGCCGGCCTTGCTTGATGAGGCCGTTGAGGAATTCGGCTGAAGGATAATTCGGATCGTGCTTCAGCAGATTGGGCTGAACCTTGGCATAAGCGTTGACCACTCGTCGAATCAGATCCGGCGAGACGGAGGTGCGCTTCCATGTGGACGTCGTTGCAACGATGCCCTGAAGGTCTATCTCATTCGAGTAGAGAACCAGTCGGACCATGCTTTCGCTGTCGTCAACCTCGGCACCGATGTCGGTGAGCACGATCATGCGGTGCGGCTTGCTAGCCTGAGCTGAGGCCTTTGGCGAAGCGGCGTCACAACGGGCCACCGTGGAGAGGGTTGCGAGCCCGAGGCCGATGATAGCGGCGATGCGAAATGCGAGTGAGCGTGCCATTATGTTCCTGTTGTGATGTTCCTGTTGTGCAATCGTGAGTTGGGGAACCTAGGAGTACCGTGCGACTCGGCCGAAGCGCATACTCCTACATCTCGAAAACGATGTTCAGAACGGTGCCACCTTGGGCGGAGATATTAACATCGATCGAACCGCCGTGATGAGGTTTTTCGTCGCGTCTGTATGGATGAGCGTATACCTTCCATGTATCACCTGTAACGGTGGCCTCGAACCACTTATATCGCTTCAGGTGGTGCTTGCCAAATTCTTGCCCGATTGCTGCCTTGGCAATTTCGATAGCTGTATCGCTGCTCTTCACCCGAAAAGTGTGGCTCTTCTCCTCTGAGAACCCGCCATAGGAGAGCGTTAACAACAATGCCAGGATAGCGAAGTTGCGGTTCATGCCCAGTCCCGTGCTCAAAGCTCAACTGTTGCGGCTAAGAGCTTCAAGGTATTTTGGCGGAAGCGTGTGCGAGTCGAACACACCCATGACACCGCGAAGATGCCACGCGCCGGTTTTGAAGACCGGGAGGATCACCGGATCCCATGCGCTTCCGCGGTCTATTGAAACAGAGTTGGGCAGTAGGCGTAAAGGGAATGGATTGAGCCTCGGCGGCGAGGACGAGGCGTCCTCGCGCCAGCCGCCGGGGCGGCGGCGCTACCCGAACATTTACTTATTCATCAGGCGCAGGAGTTCGGACGTGCTGTAGCCGGGCGTAGGGCTGCATGTGCCAGGGCGTTTATAGAGACAGGCTTCCTGCCAGCACCGAATCGGGCTGTAGCCGTGGAGTGAAGCCGGAAGTGGAGTCTCGGCGACGACGTAGTTGAAGCTCGGAGACATGGCGTCGAAGTTCATCCAGTTGCCGATGGTGTTCGCGGCGGAAGGCGATATGGGCGCGTATGGAAACTCGACGCTCGTAACAAATATGGGAACGTTCCGGTGCAGATAGGTATACCCGCCGGAGTTTGACCAGTCCACGCCGTAAAGTGCGACGCCACATGCGTCCGGTGTGTGACTCAGTTGCTGCATCGCGCGGTATACGCCTGTGCGGTTATTCCAATGCATCTTCGGGACATCAAACGCGGATGTTATTCCTCCGGCGAGAACAAGAAGCAAAATCGCCGGCTGCCACTGTGACTTCCATCGCGTCTTCTGGCTCAGCCATCTCGCAGACTGCCAAATGCCGAGGCCAGCCAGAATCAGCATCAGCGGGAGCGCGGGATAGATGTAGCGCGGTTCTTTATGCGCAAGCATTGAGTGAGGGACAACGACCGCCAGTGCCAAATAGCCGAGTACGCGGGCGCGCTTGACCGTGATTGCTCCAATCGCGCTGAACAGAACCATGGGTCCGAGATAAGTGAGCCATCTTCTTGCGTAGAATCCGAACGGTTCGGTACCGAACTGTGCGGCTTTGTGTTGAAGAAGGTTGATGTCGAAATTCAAAAAGATCGACTGGAACGGATAGGACCACGTGATCCAATCGACGGCGCCAAAAACCAGAACCGGTGGAATGGCCCCCGCGATCATTGGCAGCCATTTGTCGCGCCAGTCTTTACCGCAAGAGTACAGCACTAGAACGCCCACGGCTGGAGCAAGCTGGAGGCGCAGCATCAGGGCGGTCGAAGCGAGGAGGCCGGCAAGGAAGTAGCGCGAGAGCGAAGTGTTAGCAAGACGTGAACCCAGGCTTGGCCAACTACGAGAGTCGGTGATTGATGGCAGCGCGTCGACAGCGAAGACTACCAGATAAATGGCAACTATAAAGATGTGCGCAGCTACGACTTCCGCTAGAGCCCGGGGCGAGAAGTAGATGAGTTCATACCAAAACGCGCAGAGGCCTCCGCAAAGGAGGCCCACTCGCCGATCAAATAGCCGCTCGCCTGTTTTGAATGCAGTGTAGATCGTCGTCAGCGAAAGAAGGCAGAGGAACAGCCTGATGGCAACCAAGTAAGCGGTCGATCCCTGAGCCAACCAACTGGTGGCGCGCATCATGCCAGCAAGGATTTCGGGCAAAACCATGGAGCGCAGACCAACCCGGAACTCCCAAGTTACGATGCCCGACCCAAAAGCCAGCCGATGCGCCGGTTCAAGGGTTTGAAATATCTCGTCAGCATAGTGAAGGCTGGGCAGGGCGAGAGCTATTCCAATGCGTAGCGCAAATCCAAGCACTAAAAGGGCAATCAGGAAAAGGCTGGGTGAAAGCTTCGCTGAAGCACGCTTATCCTCGAAAGCTTCTTTTGTTACTGGGCTAACGACGGACAAAATAACCCTCAAGAGGGAGATGCTGAAAGAGTCTCTCTGCGCTGCCCCGCTACCGCGAAGCAGGCCTGAGAAAAGAACTAACCCATCATCGAAGAAGAAGTTCTGTGGAAGTTCGGAGTGGATTTGGGTGTGATGCAAAAGCACGGGCTCCTTCGCCGACCCAGGAGGCGGGAAGAAGCCCGTGTAATAGCGGTGTGAGGCTCAGCACACCGCCATACTAACAGTTGGGACCAAAGTCCTTCTCGAACGCCTGGGCGAGCTTCGCGCCCCAGTTGTCGTTGGCAGCAAGTTTGCCGCCGAAGAAGCGCAGCACTGGGGGCTCGTCATAGAACTTCAGGCCCTTCACCAAGTCGCGGTGTTCGAAAAGCCACTTCAGGCGATCGACGGCGTACTCGATGTGCGAGACGGTAAAAATGCGACGTGGGACAGCCAGACGAGCCAGTTCAAGATCGGATGCGACTTCCTTGCCGTCAAGGTCGCGATCCATGGAGATCGTTCCGCGCTCCATTGGGCGGACGCCCGAAGCAATGTAAATCGCCGAGGCGAGAGCTCCTGCCGGATACTCGAACGAATCCAGGTGTGGCAGGAATCTGCGTGCGTCGACGTGGCAGGCAAGACCTCCCGGGGGAGTCACGATGGGAACGCCGGCTTCAACGCAGCGATCAGCGAAGTACTTAATGAGATCGGCCGAAGCGCCAGCTACGCTGAACTCCGTCATCTCGCGAATGCCGACCGCCATGGCTTCGATCTCGCGGCTCGACATGCCGCCGTACGTAAAGAAGCCTTCATACACCGGTAGCCAGGGGCGGATGGCTTCAAAGTGTTTTACATTGTTGGTCGCGATAAAGCCGCCACGCACGCTACAGCTCTTTCGGCCGGAGAGATAGCACACATCGGTGAGGCTCATCATCTCGCGGATGATTTCCAGAATCGATTTGTCTTCGTACCCCTTTTCGCGAGTCTTGATGAAGTAGGCGTTTTCGGAAATCAGGCTTGCATCGAGAACGACGGGGATGCCGTGCTGGGTACAGATGTTCTTGATCTCGCGAAGGTTCGCCATCGAGAATGGCTGGCCACCGATCAGGTTGGTGGTTGCTTCCATGCGGACGAAGGAAACCTTCTTGGCACCGTGTTCAGCAATCGCCTTCTTCAGTTTCTCCGGATCGAGGCAGCCTTTGAATGGGTGCGTGCTCTCGGTGTTCATCGCTTCATCGATGTACAACTCGAGGACGGTTCCGCCCATAAGAACGAAGTGCGCCTTGGTGGTCGTGAAGTGATAGTTCATGATCACGACGTCACCGGGTTTTACAAGCGCCTTGGCGAGCAGGTGCTCGGCTGCGCGCCCCTGGTGAGCGGGAAGAACGTACTTTAGTCCAAAGACTTCCTTTACGGAGTCTTCAAGCTTATAAAAACTCTCGGAGCCCGCATAAGCGTCGTCGGCCACCATCATGGCACCGAGTTGGTTATCGCTCATCGCATTGGTGCCGCTGTCGGTCAACATGTCGAGGAAGATATCTCTGGTGCGAAGGAGGAAGGTATTGTAACCCGCGTCTTCCATTGACTTCAGGCGTTGCGCGGCAGAGGGAAGATAGGTCTTTTGCACGATCTTGATCTTGTGCATCTCGACAGGGATTTCTTTCCCGTTCGATAACCGAATGTTCATCGCTATGGCTCCAAGGATTCCGATTAATTAGGGCCGATTCCGGTCAGCATTCGTATGCGCAGTCAGAGATCATCCGACTGGCTAGACGGCAGAAATGCAGAATTTCTTGTGGATTGCTGACGAGAGCGAAACTACAGGTGATTAAAGTCAAAGTCAACGATTGCAGTCATGGGAATTGTTGATGGAGGGCATCGGAAAAATTAAGTTGGTGGAATCTCGCTAGCTAAGGCGAATACCTGTGGTAGCTAGATAGCGTTCGGTTCGTTATGTGGCCTTCGTAATCGCAACGGCTTCTCTTTTCTGTTGACGCCTACTCTGGATTGGCTAAACTGCAAACAACTACTTACCTCAGGATTGATTACTAGAAAGTCACTGGGGACCCAAGCGTGCCGCGAGCGTGAATCGCGATACGCATTGTCGCCGCAGATCGAAGATGCGGGAGCTATGCGTTTACGTGTACGTGGGGTACACACAATGGGGTGTTAATCGACAGCAGCATGTAGTGGTATGCGGGTAGATAGCAGGTGTTCAAAACGTAGAGACGCGTGAGGTTCAGCTGATGCTTAAGAAAGCTGCAGCATTTCTGTGTTCATTTCTATTGTTACTAGCGATGGTTGTTGTAGCGGCAGCTAGTACGAAAGACAAAGGCAAGGACGTTCCGGCTCCCGGCGCCGTGGACTCTTCCCAATTCGTAGGATCAGACCAGTGCAGTGCCTGCCACGAGCAGATGACAAAGACTGTCGAGCAGGGGCCGCATTGGAAGGCAAAAACAGCAAATGCACAATCGTGTGAAGCCTGTCACGGACCTGGAAAGGCGCACGTTGACGGCGGCGGCGACAAGACTAAAATCTTCACTTTCAAAAACCTCAAACCCAGTCAGGTAGCCGAACGCTGCTTGGCTTGCCACCAGAACAATAAAGACCATCAAGCATTCATCAGTTCCCAGCACAATCGAGCAGACGTCACTTGCACCAGCTGCCACTCGATTCACAAAGCGAAAGTCACGGAAGCCTTGCTGACGGAAAAAGATCCGGGGCTTTGCTATTCGTGTCACAAGGCCGAGAAGGCCGCCTTCATGAAGCCCTTCCACCACAGGGTGAACGAAGGCCTCGTGAAGTGCTCGGATTGTCACAACGCGCACGGGTCGAGCTCGGATCATCAGTTGCGTACGACCGCAGCCCAGGACCAGGTCTGCTTCAAGTGTCACACCGAGAAGCGCGGACCGTTCGTGTTTGAACACGAGCCAGTCAAGGTCGAAGGTTGCACGGCGTGCCACACGCCGCATGGATCGAGCAATCCGCGGCTGTTGACGCGTGCACGCGTGAACTCACTTTGTCTCAGCTGCCACTCGGCGCTGACCTCTGGCATGAACTCCGGCAACAACCACAGCCAGAACGTCGCACGCCAATCTTGTATCGCGTGCCACTCCCAGATCCATGGCTCGAATTCCCAGGTTGAATTCTTCAAGTAAGGAAAGGAGGAACTGAAAGATGACGAATACGAATAAATCTCAGCGCCTCCGATCCGGAAGCGCTTCACATAGGAGTTCCGGTATGAAGTGGAAGGGAGTCATCGCAGCTGCGTTGTTGTGCGCCTTATCGCTCGGCGCCTTCGCTCAGACGGACGATCCCGAGCCGGAAGGCAAGTCGATCGGCGGATACAACGTGAAGCAGTCGTTCGAATTCGGCGGACGCATTAAGTCCGGTTTCGGCGGCAACACATCGATGTACAACACTCTGGTTAACCTTCAGGAAGGCCCGCGTCTTCTGGATCAGTCGTTGTCAATGCGCTCGGAGAATCACGCCGGCGTACTCTTCGACACGCTTACGGAATCCGCAACGGGCTTCGGTGGCGACCCGAACCAGATCGGCCGTTTCAGAATGTCGAAGAACAAGTGGTATGACTTCGCGTTCACATACAGGCATGACCAGTACTATTCGGATTACAACTTGCTCGGCAACTCGCTTGCCACGCCGGTTGCGAATCCATACAACGTCAACGTGTTCAACGTGTCGCCGCACTTCATGAACACGCGGCGAACGATGGCCGATTTCGACCTGACGATCCTGCCCAAGAACTGGGTCAGCCTCCGAATGGGTTACACGCGAGGCAAGGACGTCGGCCCGGCGCTGACTTCGCAGCATAGCCCTGGCGACGTTCTGTATCTCGAGGATTTCAGCACTCGTTCTGACCGTTACCGCGTCGGTGTGGACGTGAAGCCGTTCGCCAAAACTACGGTGAGCTACGATTTCATCTACGAGCATGACCGCAATGATACGGCGGGAGTGCAGGACGTGAACGCCATCTATCGCCTCGGGTCAACGAGCGGCATCGGGATCGACCCCGGGTTCTCGTTCGATCCAAATGCGAAGTTCCCGAATTGCACGTTCTCGGCAAACAATGTCGTGAACAGCGCGTGCCCAGGTTTTGTCTCTTTCAGCCGCACGCAGCCGATAAAGACGGATATCCCGACTCATCAGTTTGCGTTCGTATCGAACTATGTCCGCAGACTCGATCTGGCCGGATCGGTTTCCTATAGCGCTGGTTCGTCCAAGAATAGCGCCTATCGGGAACTCTTTAGTTGTTTGGGCAGCTCGAGAGGGTGTACTAATTCGCAGGCCGGGATATTCGGTCTATCGTCCAATTCGTTGGTGACCGGAAGCGCTGATTTCAGGGCGACCGTCCACGTCAGCAATGCCTGGAGTGTTGACGAAATCTTCCGCTGGGTGAACTGGCGTACGCCGGCCTTTGGCAGCTACACCAATACCATGGCGGCAACTGGCATGACGCCCACGACAATACTGACGCCGGTCACCTTACCCGCGCCGACGACAAACACGCTCTACGCGAACTTCCTGAGTGATAATTCCAAGTACAACACCGTGCGCGTGAACTGGAAGCCAGCGCGGGTATTCGGTGGATACGTAGGCTACAAAGTCGGTTTGCGCGACATTGGCGACAAGAGTCGGACGGATACTCTGACGCTTGCCACCAGTGCACTCGTGTTGGGCACTCCTTCAGGGGACGTGGAGAGCGATACTGAGCACCACGCCCTCATCGGCCTAATCGTTCGTCCTTTTCAGAAACTGCGTTTCAGCGCTGATACGGATCTGATGTCCTCGTCCGGCGCCGTCACGCTCATTTCTCCGCGGCACGAACAGACGTACCGCTTCAAAGGTGCGTATGAAATCGCGGACCGGGCCACCATCTCTGGTTCGCTCGGCCTCAATTCGCGGAGCAACGACGGCTATGCATTGTGGCCGGCGGTGTTCCTGACCAACGGCGAGCAGTACAAGGCTCACACTCGTTCGTACGGCTTGGATCTCGACCTGCACGCAACGAAGAAAGTCGACGTGAACCTCGGCTGGAACTACGACGACATTTCGGAGTTGGCTCCGCAGTGCATCCCTCTGACTCCCGGTTCGGCCAACTACGGATTTGGTACGACGAATGGCGTTGCCAATACCTGCCGGTACACCACCGGCGCGGTAAGAAGCAATGTCTATCCGATGTGGTCTGACTACCAGGAAAAGACCAACACCGGTTACATCATCATGACGATCAGACCGGTGCGTCGTGTCAGGCTGAATCTTGGCTACGACATTACCGACAATGGCGGCCGCCAGACATGGCTGCGCGCTGATGACGGCAGCGTCTTCCAAATGCCAGTGGACGCCAGCGGAAACGCCGTAGTCGCCACGACTCAGACCGCTGTCGGTTCGGTCCCTGGTTTTTATCCTTGGCTGCCGCAGGGATCGCTCAACTACGCCTGGTATCGTCCGGTCGTGGCCGTGTCAGTCGACATGGTGAAAGGACTGACCTTCAAGGGCGGTTTCAACAACTACGACTACAACGAAAAGGGCGCTCAGCCCTTGCCTGTGATGGGGCGTGATTTCCACGGCAACGTGTTCACGCTTTCCCTGAAGCACTCGTTCTAGCTCGATCGGAAGTGATAAGGGCGACGGATCATCCGTCGCCCTGTTTTTGTCAGTTGCGAGAACGAAGGCTTTAAGGTTTTACAGCAAGCACTCTGGCTTTACTGATACCTCGCTTGGATTTCGCACTGTCGGCGGTTGCAGTCGTCGCGCGCTTCGTATGGAACTTCTTCGCGATGGCAAGGCAGCGGTTCAGTCCGGCGTCACCGGAGAGAACTGCCCAGCCCCGGCGCACAGCTACGGCGCAGATTAGAATATCGACCGTGCCGGCCTCCACGCCCTGAGCTCGACATTCGTTGTAGATGCGGGCGGCGTACTCGTGATCGGCAGTCTCGATAGGCTCGTCCAGATATGGAGCGAGCGCGGCTTTCACTTTGTCGAATTGGGCCTGTTCCCTGATGCCTGAAAGAAGTTCCTGACGAATAAGGCCAAGCATCGCGACCCGACCATCCTGAACAGCCTGAATCAAATCAGTCCTCAGTTTCCGCTCATCAGGACTGAGCATGGCAGTGTCTTTTCGGCGCAGGGCAAGCGACCAGGCGGAGGTATCGACGAGCACTTTCACCGTTCGTTCTCGATCCGATCGCGGCGGCGGTTGACCTTATGATCGTAACCTTCCTGATATTCAATGGTGCCGAACAGGTCAAGGATCTTCATCTGCTTTCGGCGGCGTATGTACTCGTCCAGAGCGGCGGTGACGGCTTCTTTCTTCGTGCCGTGATGACCTATCTGGCGGGCTTCCTCGATCAGGCGATCATCGATAGCTAAGTTTGTCGGCATTGGATACCTCTACATGTGTATCGTACCACACATTTATATGTGTGGAATGCTACGCCGTAATCACACGAATTTATGTTCATGAAAACAGCACGAGTCATCGCCATCTGCGGGGACGTAACCACAACCAAATGGTTCCGGGCGTTAGCACAACCCCGAGGCCAAGCACCTCTCCCATGACGTAGCTGTGGTATAGGTTCTTCTCGAAAGTGTCGTAGTAGAACCAAAGCAGCAGCAAAAGGCCAATGGCGATCCCTAATGCTCGCGTCAACCGCGTCGGACGAGGTCTGTTCCTTATGCTGATGGCGTTGCCCTATACAATCTTGTCCGTTCACGTTCAATAAGTGAGTGGTATGGGGTTTCATCAACAGCTATGGTTGATGTGAGTGCGGAAACAGCCACTTCGAGAACACTAGCGGGATGAGTAGAGCAATCGTTATCCAGTCGAAGTACACTCCTATGCCTCGGTAATCAAGAGTTGCGGTAATCGCTGAGATCGCTACTACCATGCTCAACAGAAGAACAGCGGTAGGCTGTGGGCGTGCTTCGGCCTTTATGACCAATACAATGACGACTGCCCAAAGCATTTCGTAATGAGGCACATTGAACGCGAAATTCACGACAACCAGACCAAGTAGAGCAGTCACAATTACGATGTTCTTTCGGAGATTCATCAACGATTGCTTGAACGTCGGATGTGCAGTGTCGGTCATCGAGGCACCTTGGGCGGAGATACTACTCCCTCCCACCAAAACTTCGAAACGAAATGTACGGATCGTCGATGGTAAGGCTCACTCAAACTCACCACCCATTGAGAATCATCAGGACAACCCTGACAGCAATCAATCCTGGCTGAGCAGGTCGCGCAGCGTGGGTTTGTGCTTTTCCTTCGTCTGCTTGGTCTTTTCTGGCACGACGCGCGTTGGCGGAGGCGATCCAATCGTGTCACGAGCGATTTCCTTCACGGCTTTCGTCGCGCGGAAGGGAGCGAGTTTCTTCTTCTTTGCCATTACGTTTTCGTTCAGATCGGGATTTTCACCCCGCTCAAGCCAAAACCGGGCTTGAACGGGGCACCGACTGAAATGAAATCAGAGTGATAGCGTAATCGCCATCCGCCATTTGTGCAATAATCGCGTTTACTTCTGTTGTGAAGGACTGGGCCAATGGCATTGGATGAACGCGATTTTTATGATGAGAGGCCAGACAAGAAGATAGCGCGGCTGAACTGTCCGCATTGCCGACAGGCGAATGACTACGAGTTGGCATGGACTGTCCGCACGAAGAAGAAGCAGTTGCCGCGCGGAGCCGACGAGCGTGACCGGGCGAAGTTTGCCAAGCTGCAAAACTACATGGTCCGCCGGGACGATCTAGTGATGTGCAAGAACATGCGATGTCGCAAGCGGATCGAAGTGGCGGGAGTCCAGTCGGTCGTGTTCCTCGGAGAAGGCGGAGTACCCAGGGCCGCCGACATGGACGATGACAATTTCGGCAATCGATAAACGAACCTGGTCTCAATCTGAGAAGGGCGCCTGATTAGGGCGCTCTTTTTCTTGTACTCAAGGCCGATTTTCCGCATCTCTCGGTAAGGGAGAGATGCACCGGCAATCTTTCTACATGCTCTCCCGTTTGCCCGCTAACCGAAGCTGCGGGACCGAGGTGAACGTTGAAGATTCTGGTCTGCATGAAGCAGGTACCGCAAAAAGATGCACCTCTGAAAATCAACGAAGCAGGCAAGTGGATACGCGAAGACGTGTCTTACGAGGTGAATGAGCCAGACGCTTACGCGCTGGAAGAGGCGCTTCGTCAAAAAGAGAAACACGGAGGCGAGGTGGTTGTGATTACCTCTGGTCCCTCGCGAGCGCAGCAGGTTCTTCGCGAGGGGCTGGCCAAGGGGGCGGACCGCGCCATTCATCTTGAAGGCGACGAGTTTGTCTCGCTGGACGCCTTCAACACGGCGAAGGCCATTGCCGCAGCCATAAAGGACGAGCAGTTCGACCTCATCTTCACTGGACTGCAATCGGACGACTATGGTTTTGCGCAGACCGGCGTGATTCTGGCTGAGCTGTTGGGATGGCCCCATGCGACCATCATTATGCAGATCGAAAAGCCGAATGGCGGGATCAGAGTAAAGCGCGAGCTCGAATCGGGGTTCTTCCAGTTCGTCGATATGCCGCTTCCGGCGGTGCTTACGATCCAGTCGGGTATCAACAAGTTACGTTACGCAACGCTGATCGGGATCAAGCAGGCAAAGAACAAGCCACTGAAGAAAGTAACGTTTGCGGAAGTGAAGCCTGCGTTGAGCACAAACCTACAGCAGATTGAGCGACTCTATATACCTCAGAAGACTAAGAAAACTGAGATGCTGGAGGGAACTCCGTCCGAAGTCGCGAAGAAGCTGGTGGATAAGCTGCGGAACGAGATACGTGTGATCTAGTATCCGTGCTGTTCCGGCTCGGCGGTGTCGGCCTGATCTCCCCGGCGGAGAGAAGGGCCAATGTCGAACTACGATCGTGAACAGCGGGAAATGGAAGGTGTGCAGCAGGACCTCAGGCTGGGGATGATTTTGGAGGTTACAGGTTGGGTTTTGCTGGCGTTCGTGGCGATCCCCGCGTTCTTCGTGTGGACGGGCTGGAGAGTTGGGTCGCTGTTCTGGGTGTACTGGACGGTGATCGAGGTCGTAATCGGACTGGCTCTGACCGGCGCGGGACAGTACTACAAGAGCAGAGCCGGCACTCACGTTTCGCGATCTGGTGAGGAACGAAAAGCGGCATAGACGCCCAGGTTGTCCTGCGACTTCGCTCGGGAGAACGCGGGGCACGGAAGAAAGTAAGGAGTAGGGATGGCTGACACGATCCTGGCAATTGTTGAGCAACGCGAAGGTAAGTTGAACCGCGTTTCCTGGGAGATGCTTACGGGAGCGCAGGTGATCGCGGCGGAGACCGGATGGGCCGTTGAGGCGCTTGTCCTCGGCAACAATGTGAAGGGCATAGCCGACGAGGTTGCGACGAAGAAGCTCGCGAAAGTCTTCGATCTGGAATCGGCCCAACTTGCCGTCTATACGCCGGACGCTTACGCGTATGCGCTCAAGCAGTTCATCTCGGAACACAAGCCGAAGCTGGTGCTGATGCCGCATACGTATCAGGTCCGCGACTTCGTCCCGAAGCTGGCGACGGCTCTGGGCAGCGGCGTCGTGAGCGATTGTGTCGGCTTCAAGAAGGAAGGCGACAAGCTGGTCTTCACGCGCCAGATGTTCCAGGGCAAGTTCGCGGCGGATGTTGCGTTTACAGGCGAAGGCCCCTGGTTTGTGACCTTCCAGACCGGTGCCTTTCGCGGCGATCAGGTGCAAGCGGGAGACGCCGCGGCTCCGGTTGAAACCGTGAATGTCGAAATACCTGAGACTGTGATTCGTACCAAGCCCGACGCTCCGTTCAAGGAAGCGAAGCAGGCAGTGGATCTCACGCAGGCAGAAATCATCGTTGCTGTCGGGCGCGGGATCAAAGAACAGAAGAACATCGAAATCGCCAGGCAGCTCGCGGACGCGATCGGCGGCGAGATTGCTGCGTCGCGTCCTATATGCGACTCGGGATGGCTGCCCATGGAGCGTCAAGTCGGATCGTCAGGACAGACAGTCGCGCCGAAGCTCTATCTGGCTCTCGGCATCAGCGGTGCGATCCAACATCTCGTAGGAATGAAAGGTTCGCGCACGATCATCGCAGTTAACAAAGATTCTGAAGCACCGATCTTTGAGATCGCAGATTACGCCGTGGTTGGAAATTTGTTCGACATCGTCCCACCGCTGATGGAAGAGCTGAAGAAAGCGAAAGTGGCAGCCTAGGCGAATCGGGTGATTGCGTGATCGGGTGATCGGGTGATCTGTTCTAGAATCGTAACAGGCCGGGGCGTAATGCTCCGGCCTGTCGCTTTTTATGCCACATTCGTTACATGACTCCGCAGGAATTGTTGCGCCAGCGCACGAAGAAGTTCGCTCTGCAGATTATTGGTCTATGTCGTTCACTACCCAATAACTCAGAAGGCTGGATAATCGGAAAACAGCTGCTGAGATCAGGGACATCGGTTGCCGCTAATTACCGAGCCGCAGGAAGGGCACGATCGAGGGCGGAGTTTGTTGCGAAGATCGGAGTAGTTGTCGAAGAGGCAGACGAGACCGTCTTCTGGCTTGAACTGTTGGAAGAAGCCGGAACGGTCAATTCAGAGCGGCTGCGATCGCTAACGAAGGAAGCATGTAGCTTACTTTCGATCTTCTCTGCCTCATACCGAACAGCACGCAATCGAGTGACATCTTAGGCGACGTGGGTGATCCGGGCGAAGCTAGATCACCCGACCACCCGATCACGCAATCACCCGATTGGGTCACATTCCGTCGTAGTTCGGGCCGCCGCCTCCTTCTGGTGGTACCCACGTGATGATCTGGTAGGGGTCCATGATGTCGCAGGTCTTGCAGTGAACGCAGTTGGAGGCGTTCAGGCTGATCTGTTTGCCGCCGGGTACATCGCTGGCCTCGACCATCTCGTACACGTTCGCGGGGCAGAAGTGCGTGCAGGGGTTGCCGTACTCGCGTACGCAGCGTTCGTTGCAGATATTCGTGTCGTGAATGACAAGGTGCGCGGGCTGATCTTCTTCGTGCTTCGTGCCCGAGTGGTAGACGTCGGTCAGCTTGTCGAACGTGTACTTGCCATCCCCCTTGTAGTCGTTGATCAAGTGCGCGTGGCCAGCGCCGTTCGCACTGACGGCCGCAAGCTGTTTCAGACGAGCGTGGCCTGAAGTGGCGGCATAGCGTGCGTACAGACCGCGTCCGCCGGTGAACTGCTGGAGTCCCGCGTGGAACATGCCGCTCCAGAATCCGTGCTCGAAGCCCTGATGGAAGTTGCGTACGGGCCAGAGCTCTTTCTTAATCCAGCTATTCTCGACGCGCTGCTGATAGGTGCTTAACTGCGCGGCGGTGAAGTTATCCTTCACCATGGATTCGAAGAGTGTCTCGGCCGCGAGCATGCCGCTCTTGATCGCGAGATGAATTCCTTTCAGACGTTGCGAGTTGAGGAACCCCGCGGAATCACCT
The DNA here is from genome assembly GCA_023410055.1 of Acidobacteriota bacterium. Taxonomy (GTDB): domain Bacteria; phylum Acidobacteriota; class Terriglobia; order Terriglobales; family Acidobacteriaceae; genus JAEZPW01. Next base: position 11,184 of record JAEYQK010000119.1, on the reverse strand, counting down.
GTGATCATCCAGCCATCGCCGGCTACTGGTGGAATGGCCCACCATCCGCCGTAGGGCAGTGACTTCGCGCCGTAGCGGATCATCTTGCCGCCCTCAAGTAGCTTCTTCACCATCGGATGCAGCTTGAATTCCTGCAAAACGCGCTGCGGATCGAGGCGCGGGTCGGGGTAGTCGAGTCCGGTGACGAAGCCGAGCGAGACGATGTTGTCCTTGCCGCCGTAGATCCATGAACCACCGTATTCCTGCGTCGTCAGCGGCCAACCCATCGTGTAGATCACTTCGCCGGGAGCGATGCGTCCTGCGGGAACTTCCCACAGTTCCTTTACGCCGACGCCATAGGTCTGCGGATTTCGATCGCGGTCGAGTTGGAAGCGTCCGATCAACTGCTTGGTGAGCGAGCCGCGCGCGCCTTCCGCAAGCACGATGACCTTGGACTTCAAATCGTAGCCGGGTTCGAAATTCGATTTCCGTTCGCTGTTCTTATCGACGCCCTTGTCGTCGGTACGAACTCCGATCACGCGGTTATCTTCAACAATCAGCTCGGAACCGGCAAAGCCAGTGAAGATGGTGATCCCGGCCTCTTCGACCTTCTGACCTAGCCACTTCACGAAGCGATTGATCGAGATGACGTAGTTGCCGTGGTCGCGCAAGGGCGGCGGCGTGATCGGCAGCTTGAACCCGCCGGTCTTGGTCAGGTAGTGAACTGACTCTTTCGAGACTTCGGCCTCAATGGGCGCTTCCTTCTCGAAACCGGGCAGCAACTCGCGCATCGAGCGCGGATCGAGCAGCGCGCCGCTGAGGCAGTGCTGTCCGACCTCGCGGGCCTTTTCGAGCAGGTAGATGTTTTCCTTACTTATCTGCGCGTCGGGATGCGCGGCGTTGTGCGCGTCGATCAGCTGCGACAGGCGCAGCGCGCAGGCCATTCCGGCCGGTCCACCGCCGACAATGACAACGTCGGCTTCCATCTGCGGGCGTTCGATTCCATCCAGGGGCTTGCGAAAAGTCAGCATACTTCTACTTTCGAATGCAAGTTCGGGGCCGTCAAAAGTATTGGATGATCGAACGGAAGGTAGCAGCTAGATTGCAAGAGAGAAGTAGCGCCGGACTCCAGTCCGGCGTGTGCCGACCTGGAGGTCGGCGCTACACCCCCTCCCCCAGGCGCGTTTATGTAAGTTCCTGAATAAAAATGACTTAGCATCGTGATCTGTCTGTAGTCTAGAGCTAAATTGCTGAAAATATGGAAGTTAGCTGTGGGATATGGCTGTCGGTTCGGTTGCCTCTGTTCTACATATATTTTAAGCGAGTTGGGAGAGTAAACCCGACACTGTGGGAGGGAGTGGATGTCTTTTCTAATTAGGCACTTACAACCGACAGTGCACGGGAAAGGCTTGACAGGTCGCAGCCCGAGTTGTGGGATGGTAGTGAAATGCCCTGATATCGTCAACTATCCTCGAAATGTGCTTCAGCCCAAGCTGTGGCAATGTTCCAAGGAGACTTTATTGGAGTTACTAGCATGTATCCAGGAACTAAAGATGGGGTGATATTTGTCGTTGTATCACTTGCCTTGAGCCTCTTTGGAGCTGAAGCTGCATTGGGCCACGTCAAAAGAAGAGCCGGTCTTCTAGTGTTTCGTGGCGCGCTAATGTTGAAGGTGCTTTTGGTTGCATCTTCTTTGATCCTTGCAACTATTTCCATCGGAGTGTTGTTCGAGGGTATTAAGGAGACAATCGAGTATGTTGAGCTTCTGGTTTTTCTCTTGCTTATAGTGGCGGCATTCTATTATTGGCCAGTCGATATCACAATTTCGCGAGACAGGATCAGCGCGACAAAGTGGTTTGGTCTATGGAAGAAGGAAATCGACTGGGCTGATGTAGAGTATGCGTGCGAGTATCCAGATGAAAAATGTGTAAAAGTACTTTCAAAGTCTGGCGTGGCAATTGAGCACACAAAATTCCACCTTGATCGGCAATACTTTAAGCAAGAAGTCGGGAAGCATTGTTGGTTGCCCGGATCGAGTCCTGCCCTACGCTCCGCTAAGAAATGACTGGATTAGTCCCCATCTAGCTCACAATCCCGATTTGGGCGGATAGGTTGATACCTGGACCTTCTCGTTGACTATCTGGAAAACGCCCGAACTTTAACTTCGGCGTAAGGTGCTGCATATATGAGCGTAGCTAGGCACAAGCTGGTGATCTATGCCGCCGCCACTTTCGCGATCATGGTGCCGTGCATGGCAATGCTATTGAACTTTGAACGAACCTCCCACGTGCAGAGCACTTGGACATGGATGGCAGGTGTCCTTGCATACTGGTTGGTGTTTCCCGGTTGGTTCTTGGCTTTGTGGGTATTCGGGTATTCATCTGGCCCATCCGCAACTTCGAGCATTTTCATCGTGGTTGTGAACTCACTGTTTTATACGGCAATTCTGACATCTGTTCTTTTCATCAAGCTATCAGTGCATTCGGCACGGAAGTCGAACTCAGCGATTAGCTGAACAAATATCCCCCATGTCGTTACCTATCCAGAGCGCCGGATAGGTTAACGAAAGCCGTGATATCGTTGGGTGCTCCTGAGCGTGAGAACTTCTTTGGTTTGACAGCAGGATGGCTTACGATGGAGCACCATGAATCGACGCACGTTGCATAGGTTGCAAGGCTCAATACTGGCGCTCTGCGCCGCGTTGCTGTCGTTTCTGCCCTCGTATGTAGTGTTCGACTGGATATTCATTAAGTATTGGGAATGGCAGCACGACGGCCGACCAATGAAGTTCACGTTCTGGGCTGACGGGAGGGCATTTCCTGTAGCTGTCTGTTTCTGTGTATTCGTATTCTATGCAGTCATGCAGTTCTTTCAGCGTCGTTTCCCGTCGAACTAGCACATGTCGCGTTGGGCAGCATTAGCATTGTCGTTAGTGGCAGGAGTCGTTGTGCTGTTTGGGTGTGCGGTCGCGTACACGATTATTCACAGCAATCAGTTCTAGAGTTACAAGCGGGATTACTGTTTAGATATCCCCATCTGTTCGCCTATTCGGAGCAACCGGACCTAAACAGGGGCTGCACCGTTCACGCGCACCCTTCAGGCGACATCTTTCTTCTTCGACTCTTCTTTGGGCTGCAGTTTTAGTGATGCCGAATTTATGCAATAGCGCAAGCCCGTCGGATGCGGGCCATCGGGGAAGACGTGTCCGAGGTGCGAACCGCAGCGGGAGCAGGTGACTTCGACGCGGCGCATGCCGTGGCTGTTGTCGGCGGTGTCTTCAACGCGACCGGGAGCGGCGGGAGCGTAAAAGCTGGGCCATCCGCTGCCAGATTCGTACTTTGTTTCGGAGTCAAAGAGTTCCTGGCCGCAGGCGGCGCAGAGATACATACCCGGATCTTTGGTGTGGGCGTATTCGCCGGTGAAGGGGCGTTCCGTACCCTTCTCGCGCAGGATGCGGTACTGCTCGGGCGTGAGTTCTTGCTTCCACTCTTTTTCGGACTTGTTGATCTTGTCGGGCATGAGTCTCTCCGGTGGATTGGATGGAGAAGGGGCGATGAGGGATTCGGCGAAAGACACTCAACGCAAAGGACGCAGAGGAAGCGAAGGTAGCGAGAAGTAGCGCCGGACTCCAGTCCGGCACGTGCCGACCTGGAGGTCGGCGCTACTTCGCCGGTAGCGGAGGGAATCGGGAATTCGGTTTACGGCGCCGTGATGGAGTGGGAAGATTGCCGTCATGAGTCCGGTGACGCATTTTCTGACAGGATGGGCGTTGGCCAACGTCGCACGCTTGGACCGGCGCGAGCGCGCGCTGGTCACTGCTGCGGCCGTGATCCCTGATATGGACGGACTGGGCGTTGTACCGGAGTTGCTAACGCGACGCACAAGTCATCCGTTGTTGTGGTTCTCGGAGTATCATCACGCGCTGCACACGTTGCTGTTTGCGGTGGTAGTGACTGCGGCGGCGGTGATTCTACTGAAATCCCCACCCTTGCCGCGCAAGGATGGGTCATCCTCTGATTCGATTTTGGCCACGGCGGCGCTGGTGTTCATAGCGTTTCATGTTCATCTGCTAGAAGACATCCTGGGTTCGCGCGGGCCGGATGGTTATGCGTGGCCGGTGCCGTACCTGAAGCCGTTTTCAAACTGGACTTGGACATGGTCGGGGCAGTGGGGACTGAATGCGTGGCCCAACGTGGCGATCACGTGCGTTCTGATCGCGCTGATGATGTGGATCGCGGTGAAGAACGGAAGAACGCCGTTGGAGTTTGTGTCGCGCAGCGCGGATGAGGCAGCGGTAGAGGCAATGCGCGGGTGGTTTCGCAACAAGCGTGAGTCTGCCGGAAAGTCGATGGGGTGAACTAACAGGAATAGGTGCGGCGGTTGTTCATCTTGTGTTGCAACAGCGATGCGAACTGGTCGACGTCGGTAGGGCCGATGCTGCAAATGTGATGGTTGTCAAGGAACGGCTTCTTGTTGCTGCCCGCAGCATCTCGGCGAATCTGAATTAGGAGCCCTTGCACCGCAATGGGATCGAGCTTCGCAGGAGCAAGCTGCACGAGTTCGCGAAGCGTATCTCCAATTGAGAGGGGACTGCGATATGGGCGCTCGCTCATCATTGCGTCGAAGACGTCAGCAACACTGGTGATGCGCGCGGCCAGCGGCAGATCCTCGGTGTGCAGGCGATCGGGGTAGCCGGAGCCGTCTCCGCGTTCGTGGTGCCAGCGGACAACGTCGGGGATGCGCGGCCAGGGGAACTCGACGCTGGCGACGATGCGGTGTCCGACGACCGTGTGATCGGCCATTGCGCGGAACTCGTCCGCGTCTAGCTTGCTGGCCTTGCTGAAGATGCTGTTGTCAACGGCGATCTTGCCGATGTCGTGTAGATAGCCCGCGGCTTTCAAGCCTGCGCTCTCGGTAGCGCTCAGGCCGATAGCATCCCCGATGCCCGCGGCGTAATGGCCAACTCGCAGAGAGTGTCCGTGTACGGATATGTGCTTGGCGTCGATTGCGGAAGCGAAGGCTTCAAGCGCGTCGTCGTAGAAATTGTGCAGCGATCCCAGCAGACGAAGATTCTCGGCGACGCGATATTCGAGCGACTGCTTGAGTGCCCAGTTCTGAACGGCAAGCGCAACATAATTCGACAGCGGAACGAGCGCTGCAACTTCATCTTCTCCGTATTCCGAACCGTCTTCGCGCTGTCCAAGGGCGATGACTCCGGCCAACTTACTTCCAACTTTCAGTGGCGCGATGCACTTGAACACTTCAGGAGAGACGTTGCCGTTTAGCGTGAAATACTGCGAGCAGTTGGCGGAGGAAAGGAGCAGCGGTTTTCGAGCGGTGCTTAGAGCGTGCACCTGCTTTGGCAAAAGCGGAATGCGCGCGGGCTCAGGAAAACGAGAGAAGCCCTGAGCCACTACAGATGTAAGCGCCGAGGGCTTGTCGTCGAACGTAAAAAGGGCAGCCTCCCGCGCGCCGAAAGTATCGCACAGCCGCGTGATGATACTGCGTGCAGTGTGCGTAAAATCGCGTTCAGCGATTAGTTCAGCGCCGAAGTCGGAAAGCGCTCCAAACGTGAGGAGGAGTCGCCGGAATTTGTTTCGCGTCACCACCGATACGAGGTGGGAGAACGCCAGAGCAATATCAGGCTAACACGAAGGTGCGGTGCACCGGCGACAGTGCATCCGACTTCGTATTGATGAGTTTGGTGCCAAGCAAGAATCGGCAGAGCGGATGACCGGATGAACGGATGATCTAGTCCAACACCGTTGCAGACTAGAAATGCAATTTCAATTCAGCGAAGCTGGGGATCGTCAGGAACTTTCCCGTGGTGCCGACAGTCACAACTTCGTCCTGCTCGAGGATCCAAGTCATATCGTGCGGGATGAAGATGGCGTTGAGACCGGCGGCGAGTGCGGGATTGATGTCGGATTTCGGGCTGTTGCCGATCATCCACGTCTGGTCGTTCGCAAGTCCGTACTTTTCAACGATCGAATGAAATGTGGCGGGATCTTTCTCAGCGACGATTTCAAGTGCAGCGAAATGGTCTTTCAATCCTGAACGGTCGACTTTGCCGGACTGCTCAACTATGTCGCCCTTGGTCACCATGATCAGGTGATGACGCGCCGCGAGATACTCGAGGGTTTCGGGAACGCCGTCGAAAGGCTCGATCGGGTGCTCGGCGAGACCATAGGCCAGTCCGCGTATGGTTTCGTGCAGGGCCGGTGTAACCGGTTCGACCGATAGGCGCTCGAAGGTGTCGACGAGAGCGTGAGCGAAGCTGTTGGTCCCGTAGCCGTGCTTGACGATGCACTCGCGCTCGACTTCATTGAGAACGGCGCGAACGTCTTCGCGCGTGAATTCCTGATGGTTCAGGAATGAAATGAATTCGGCGATTACGCGCTCGAAGTAGACGTTATTGGCCCAAAGAGTGTCGTCGGCGTCGATGAGCAGCGTTTGCGCACCGTTGGTCTTCTGATCGTTTCCCATGTGTATGCATCCAATGATAACGGACAAGGCGAGTAGCTGCATATCGTCTGCTAAAATCCCGACTATATGAAGAAGATCGCATTTTTGCTGCTGTTGACAGTCGTGTCTTCCGCGTTTTGTTTTGCCCAGGCCAAGAGTTCCGCAAAGAAAAGGAGATACCCCATCGGTCATGGGCGTGCTGCCACTGGTCCGATGACGGCCAACATGCATGTTGCTCCAGACCTGAAACAGCGTATTCAGCAATACAAGCCTGTGCCGATGCCGTTCAATAAGGCCGGCCTGACTCCGCGCGAGGTGCAGATGGTCGAGAAGCTGGTCGCGGCCTCGCAGTACTTCGAGAGCATGTATTGGCGTCAGAGCGATCCGGAGGGGCTGAGGCTATATCTGCAATTGGCACCCAGCAACGCGACTCAGGATCAGCTTGTCCGCGAATATATGTTCCTCAACGGAGGGCGATTCGATCTGCTCGACCACAATAAGCCTTTCGTAGGAACGGAGACGATGCCGGCAGGGCGCGGGTTTTACCCGGCGGACATCACGCGCGAAAAGATTGAGGCTTACGTAAAGGAGCATCCGGAGCAGCGCGCGGATATCTACAGCGGCTACACGCTCGTGCGCGCCAAAGACGGTGGGCTGGAGACCGTTCCGTATCACGTGGCCTTCCGCGAATTTCTCGTGCCAGCGGCGAAACTCCTGCGCGAGGCAGCGGCGTTGAGCAGCGATAAGGATTTCGCCGAGTTCTTGACCCTACGCGCGGACGCATTGCTCACGGATGACTTCGTTAAGAGTGACTTCAAGTGGCTCGACCTGAAGAATCCGAAGATCGACATTATCTTTGCGCCCTACGAGGTGTATCTGGACGACCTGCTGGGCGTGAAGACTTCGTACGGCGCGGCGGTGATGATCCGCGATGAAAAGGAAAGTCAAAAGCTGGAGCTGTTCGAAAAGTACGTTGCCGATATTCAGGAAGCTCTGCCGATTGCGCCTGAGGATAAACCGTCGAAGAAGGGCTTGCAGATGCCGATGGAGGTGGTGAATGCACCATTCCGATCGGGCGACATGACGCACGGGTATCAGGCGGTGGCCGACAATCTGCCGAACGATCCGATGATCCAGGAGAAGAAGGGTTCGAAAAAGATGTTCTTCAAGAACTTCATGGATGCCAGGGTCAACAACGTGATCGTGCCAGTGGCGAAGCGGCTCATGCGAGATGACCAAGTTCCGCTAGTTACGGACGAAGGCTATCTAATGCACACGATGATGCACGAGATCTCGCACGGCATCGGACCGAGTTTCGCGCGCGTTAACGGCAAACAGGTCGACATCCGCGAAGCCATCGGGGCAGCCTATAGCGGGCTGGAAGAGGCAAAGGCCGACGTTCTTGGGATGTTCGGGCTGATATGGCTGATGGACCACGGCTATCTTCCGAAAGAGAAACGGAACGAGCTGTTCACGTCCTACGTTGGCGGGCAGTTCAGAACGATCCGCTTTGGCACCGCTGAAGCGCACGGTAGCGCCGAGTTGATGGAGTTCAACTATCTGTCGGAGCAGGGAGTTGTGACGCGCGACGCCTCGGGTAAGTACAGCGTCAACTACGACAAGATGGTTCCAGCGATCAACGCACTCGCGAAAGAGTTGCTGGAAATCGAAGCAACCGGTGATCGCGTGCGTGCCGAGAACTGGTTCAAGAAGTACAACACCGTTCCAGCGGAGCTACAACAATCATTCGAAGCCATGAATGATATTCCGGTGGATATTACGCCGATCTTCAACTGGCCAGTAAAAGTGAAGTGAGCCAATCGGGTGATTGCCTCAAATCGTGGCCTGCGAAGTAGCGCCGACCTCCAGGTCGGCACGTGCCGGACTGGAGTCCGGCGCTACTTCTCGCTTGTGCGACGAAGAACTACTCGTCACAAAATCGAAAGGCTGGAGCACAAAGCCCCAGCCTACAGATTCAGAACAGATCACCCGACCACCCGATCACGCAATCACCCGATTGTTTACTCTGCTACTGGTGCTGTCTTGCTGCGCGGGGCCTTATCGCTTATGAAATCGACTTTGGCTTTGCGCGGGATGATGCCAGCCTTGAAGCCCATGTCGAGCAGGCGCTTCACGGCATCGCGCCCGTCTTTGCCGTAGTCGAGTGTCCGCTCGTTGACGTACATGCCGACGAACTTGTCGGCGAGTTGCGGGTCGAGGTCGCGGGCGAACTGCATCGCGTATTCGAGCGCTTCCTCGCGGTGATCGAGCGAGTACTGGATGCTGTCCTTAAGTGTCGCCGCGACTTTGGTCATCAACTCGGTTCCGAGTGACCGCCGGATCGCGTTTCCACCTAACGGGAGTGGCAGCTTCTGCGTTTCGAGCCACCATTTGCCGAGATCGACAACGCGGAAGAGACCAGACTTCGAAAAAGTAAGCTGGCCTTCGTGAATGATCAGACCCGCCTGGTATTTGCCTTCGAGCACCTGCGGAATGATGTGATCAAAGGGCACGACTTCGGTCTCGATCTCAGGGCAGAACAACTTCAGGGCCAGATACGCGGTAGTCAGCGTTCCGGGGATGGCTACTTTGACCGTCTTGATCTCGTCCAGCGTAAAAGCCTTGTGTGCTACGATCATCGGCCCGTAGCCGTCACCTACGCTACCGCCGCTCGGAAGCAGTGCGTACTTGTCCTGGAGATAGGGATAAGCGTGAAAAGAAATCGCGGTGACGTCATACTGACCGTCGCCTTCCATCGCCTTCCGATTCAGCGTTTCGATATCGCACAGCGTGTGTGTGAACTTCAGGCCGGGAACACGAATCTTGTTCGTGGCCAGGGCATAAAACATGAAGGCGTCGTCGGAATCGGGACTATGCGCGATTGAAATCTCTCGGATCATGTCGTCTTTAATATCGGTCGTTCCCATATCTGCTTTGCGCCGGGTGTGAGTGCCCAAGCGCTCCCTAATTCAGCGGCTCACCCGCTGGCTGCCAGGTCGCAACTCTGCGACGTTCATTATGAATGCAATATTCGAAAACGAATTAGCGGTCAACCTCGGTAAGAAGCAAAGCGAAGTTTAATGCGCCATGTTAGCTGCGCTCGTTCGCATCCTGGGGGGCCTGTGCCACGGTGTCTTGCGGCGTCGAGACTGCGGCGCTCCGCGAAGCTGTGCCCCGCAGGTTGCGGTAGACGTGTCGCCAACACGCAATGGCGACGCCCACGACTGCAACCGTGCACAGCACCAGAATGGCATACAAAATCAACACTGCCGACTAGCATATCAGGTAACCGGCAAATCTGCGCCTAGTAACTGTTGGCGCAAGTTACCTACGGTTTCATTGAGGCTTCCACCTCAGCTGCCGTTCGAGGCAGACCTTGCGAGAGCATCACTAGCTTGCCGCTTGGGTCCACCCAGAAAATGTCTTCGATTCGGACCCCTATTTTCTCCTCCGGAATATAGATACCCGGCTCGATGGTGAAGACCATACCTGGGCCGAGCGGTGTCTTCGTGCTGCCTGCGTCGTGAACCTCGAGCCCGACGTAATGGCTTAGTCCGTGAATGAAGTACTTGCCCAAGGGTTGACCGTGGAGATCCTTACCGTGCGTGTTGATGTAGTCGAACGCGACCTTGTAGAGCGAATTCTCCGCTTGTGGGTTTATCACAAACTTGCCGGACTGAAATGCGTCAATCGCTGCCTGCTGTGCGCCAAGCACGATGTTATAGATCTCGCGCTGGCGGGGAGTGAAATGGCCGTTCGCAGGAGCCGTGCGAGTGATGTCCGAGGCATACATGGCGTACTCGCCAGCCACATCCATAACAACCAGATCACCGTCTTTGATCACGTTGTGTCCAGCTTCGTAGTGGAGCACGGTCGAGTTGAACCCAGCGCCCACGATCGGAGCGAAGGCCGGGCGCTCGCAACCCTTTTGGCCGAAGGTGTATTCCATAAGCCACGCGATCTGGAGTTCCTGCAACTGGGGCTTCATGGCTTTGAGTGCCGCCAGGTGGGCCGCGACAGATGCATTCGTTGCATAACGGATTCGTTGCATCTCTCCGGCGTCCTTGAGCATGCGCATCTCGTCAATCAGCGGCTTTACGTCCTCAAAGTTGTTGTAGTTCGGAAAGGCATTGGCGCGCGTGAGCCATTGGAGCGGTCCCGCAGACGGTGAAGTCTCGCCGTACGCCGGCAGGTCAGAAAAGACAGTCGACCGAGGTTGCGGCAAGATGCGCACTAGTTCGTCGCGCAGCTTATCCAGGACTTCGACACGATCAAAACCGGTGATCTCCTTTGCATTCCGGCTCTCGGGACCAAGCTTGGGGCCGGTCCAGCGTTCTTGAGAGACGTTGTGCGCCGGAAGAAAGAGGATCTCCTCGTAAGCGCGAGCGGGCTTGTCGTCTTTTGCCGCAACAATGGGTGCAATGACTAGCGCCGCGCCGGGTTCATCCCAGCCGGTCAGGTAATAGAAGTAGTTGTCCTGGCGGAAGCCGTTGGTCGCGTTCTGGCCCTCGGCTTCGGTTCCGGCGAAGAGGACGATAACTCCGCCGTTCGTCTTCTGTGAGAGTGCCACGCGTCGAGCGCGGTAGTCAGCGTTGGACTGACGGACGGTGTAATCGGCGGCACAGGCGGAAAAAGTCGTCAGGAGCAGGAATGCAATCAACTTTCTCATCAGTCATCCTCAAAAAGGGGATGATAGCAGGAAAGACGCGAGTGCTGCTGTGGCGTGCTGAATGAAAAACG
>JAEYQK010000117.1 GCA_023410055.1 Acidobacteriota bacterium | reverse complement strand
GTACTGATGCGATCGGGCAGGGCGAATTGGGAGTCGATGCCAAGATTGGGGTTTTTGGGTTTGATGTACTTGCTGGCGAAGTATTCGAGGGCGACGCGGGGAACTGGCAGACCGTCGATGTAAACGGAGTCGATGTGGACGCGTCCTTGCCCTGCTGTGCCTTGGGCGTGAGCGGCGACCTGGACGTCGTGTACGCCACTGAAGAGAGTCATCAATGGGTTGGAAGAGCCCTTGCCTTCGGTGACCTTATCGAAGTCTACAGAAGCGTTGGTCGTAACGGCGCCTGCTGCTCCCGTAAAACGTAAGCGAGAGACGCCTTTTGGGAGAATTACTTTTCCTGACGAGACGTACGAATTGATCTCGCGTTCGGTCAACACGGTGGGTGAGGGGTCTGGGTGCGAGGACTTGCCATTGGTCTCAATGTGACGGAACTTCGTATCGGCACTCTGGGCAGCGGCACGGTACATGGCCTCGGTTGCGGATGCTGGCGATGATTGGGCGGCTGGATGTGTTGAGAGCGGTGAGACCACGACCGCTCCCAACAAGAACAAAGCGGAGACAAGCTTCATTGCTTCAATGATGCTTGTGCTTCCTGCGGTGCTGTGCTGATGACTTTGGGTTTCTCCAGCGGCCCGGAGATGGCGTAAGCCTGGCTACCGGAACGAAGAGTGATATTTAACTGAAGAGCAAAAGATGCCGTTCCGGCGACCTGATAAGTGGCGGGCTGAGCGACAAGTTTGGTCTCAGGCGAAAGCGTCATCTTCCCATCACGGAAACGCAGCGTTCCATCGAAACGAGCAAAATTCAGTGGAGCGTTGACGGTACTGAGAGAAACGTGACGAAGCGCGCCTTTGCGCCAGTCGAAGTTGATCTCTCCGGCAGCGGATCTGGAGAAGTCGGCGGCTGTGAATCCGTGGAGAGAAACCGTATAGTCGCCGGTAAGGGCACCGGTAGCCCAATTGTCCTTGATGAGGGCCGCAACCTGAGGCATCGAGACGGACCTAAGTGTGCCGCTTCCAGTGTAGGTCGGTTGCTCGGAGGTGAAATCGGCTGCCCATTGGCCAACGTGCGTACCACCCCAGATGTCGGCTTTCACATTGGTGAGGGCCAGCTTGCCGGCTTGTAGTTGCGCGTTGGCCGAGACTCGATGCGCAATCAGCGATTTGATCGCGAGTTTCGAGATTTCGAGCGTTCCAGAGGCTGTCATAGAGGCCAGGACTGATGGCTCAGGCGAGCGGCCCAGAATTGCGTACCAGGGGCGACGGGCAACGCGTGGGTTGAAGAGTCGATTCAGTTCGTCGCTGGAAAGCTGATCCGCACGGAGGTCGAAGCGCACAGGGCAGGTCTCGATTGTCTCGCACTGTCGGGGCATCTGTACTGTACCGGTGAACGCAAGGTGAGTGTCCTCGAACGAACCGGTGATGTCGGATGCGCTGAGAGAATCGTCGCCGAGGGCCAGAGTAGCAGAAGCGATGTGTAGAGGTGCGGCGACTCCCTTCATGCGCACTTTGATATTGCGAAGCTGTGCCGTACCGGTCGGTTTGGGACTGTTCAGTCCTGCCCATTTTCCGTTAACCGAGAGATTCAGCTTCGCAGAACCTTCGATATTGCCGTCCGGGGGACGAAGGCCCGAAGTCTTAGCGATCTGAAGCAGGCGGGGAATCTGAGCGTCACCGGCCGCGCTCAGATTGTAACCATCGAGGCTGAACGAGGCTGAGACGGTGGCTGGAGTTTCGGCGCCCAAAGAGACGGAGATAGGCGCAATCATCAACTGCGGGGCGGAGTCGGCGGACCACAGAGTGTTCTGAATGCGCGGTTTGCCTTTTGACAAGCGATGTTGTGCGGCAGCATTCATGTCACGAGCGGGCTTGCGCGCATTATCTGCGGTCTGTAGTTCGAACTCGATAGCTTTGAGCGGAAGCTCCGGGCCCAAGGTACTTGAGCGCAACACGGTGTCGCTTGTCTTGCCTGCGCCGGTCCACAATGCAGGCGCATTCTCGTCGGTCTTGCGGAAAGCAAAGCTGGCATTCACATCACCGGTAGCCGAGAGATCGTCGGGCAAGTCTTTCTTCGCGTGTCGAACGACGGCAACGATTTGTTGCAGCGGTACCTTGTTCAAGGCCAACGCGAGGTCGTAAGTACGGATTTCAAGGCCACCAGTTGCCGTTCCTGTCAGGCTCACAGCGCCATCAGACACAGGCATTCGGCAATTGATATCGGAGAACTGGGTTACTGGCGCGGAATAAACGGCGGTGCAACGCGTTTCGAGACGAACGCGATCAGGCCCGGTGATGTCGTAGCGCCGGAAGTCGTCGATTCCCGCTCGGGTTGAGATTTTCAGGCCGGAAGGAGTGCCGTCGAGAACAACGTTGGCATCGACGGCTCCGCGCCAGCCACGGTCGAGGCCGTCAAGAAGCTTGGTCAATTGTCCCAGTTGCGCGTTCTCGATCGAAGCGGTCGCAGACATCGGTGTGTCGCGAAGATTCCATGCGCGCCTAAAGCGCCCTTCAAACGAAAACGTTCCGGTGTCGCTGAGGTAGGAGTCGGTCCGAACCATGCGTGCTTTGAGTCTGGTACGGGCTTCTTCCTCCGACTCAAGCCATAACGCGAAATCGGCGTCGGCCAGAGAGTAAACCATCTTTTCCTGACCGAGTTTGAAATTGATGCGTCCGCCTTCGGACTCAATATAGGGGAAGCGAGGGCGCGACTCGGGGCGGGAGGCTGTTGTGGGAGCCGTCGGGATGCGAGCAGCGTGCTCCAACAGGTTCTCAATGTTCCAGCGGCCATCCGTTGCGCGGACGAGGTTCAGGCTGGGGTACTGCAAGGTAAGCTTGGCTATTTCGAGACGGCCACGCCAGAGGGAAGTCAGACGAAGGTTCGCCGTTACCTGTTCAGCGTGAAGCATCGGCTCGGCACCGAAGGCCGGATCGTCGGCGATGTTGACATTGCCGAGATCGAACCCCGGCTGAGGCAAAAGTCGAAGACTGATGCTGCCGATAGTAGTTGGGCGGCCAAGGGCATTGCTGATGGAGGCAGCAATGCGTCCTCTATACCGGCTCACATTGATCCACGGCGGGAGAAAAATTGCGATAAGCAAAAGAACGGCAATCGCGGCCACAATGCGTCCGCGAACACGAAGGGCCATTAGTGCACCATCCTGAACGTGCGATTCCAGCGCGTCTTGTCGAAGATGTGGAGGATGGTGGTGCCAATGGACTTAAGCCGATCGATCATGTTGGTCTGCTCATAATCGCCACGATCCGCGTTGTAAGACCAATAAATGATAGTAGGGCTACCGATGATGTTCTCGCGCGGAACAAAGCCCCAGTAGCGGCTGTCGAGACTCACGTCTCGGTTATCGCCCATGGCGAAATAGCGATCGGGAGGAACGACCAGGTCGCGCCCTTGGATATGCTCCGGGAGGGTAACGCGCCAGTCCTGAGTCGGGTACTCGGTGCCAAGCGGCGGAGGTACGCTCGGGAACTCGTCGCGGTAAGGCTCACGGGTCGTGTCAATGTATTTCAGGTAATTGGGATGTTGTGCCACACCGTTCACGTATACAACGCCATTCTCGAGGTGGATCCTGTCGCCGGGAACGCCGACGATGCGCTTGACGAGGTAAAGTCCAGGTTGCGCCGGAGAGATGAACACGACGATCTGGCCTCGTTGAATGTCGCGATAGGGAATGATCGGCATCCATTTTGTCGGCGGAGCATTCGTCACGCGATTGACAAACAGATGATCGCCGATCAGCAGCGTGTCCTCCATCGAACTGGAGGGAATTACGAAGGATTGAAGACAGAACGTTATGATAAAAAGTCCGATTACGAGGACGCTTGCCATCGAGGAGATGAACTCGGCGGGGGTCTCACGCGGCTTAGTCTCCTCGGCTTCGTTCTTTTCTTTGACTTTCTCTGTGGTCGTTGACTTTGCCAAGCGCGCAATCCTCCATCCACGCAGCCCAACGAGGGCAGCGACGGTATCGCAGAATAGTACAGTTTACAAACTTAGCGGCCGTTTCAAAAGCCTGTTCCGAAAATGGCCAGATTCTCTCGTTTTGACGTACGGCGGAGATGAAGGCTAGCGAACAAGGCGGAAGGTTCGATCCCAACGTGTCAGGGTACGTAGATGAGCGATGGTATAGGCAAAATGGGAGAGTCTGGTCGATGGACTCTCAGTGGCCATCGGCATACCATCGATCTGATCCAGTTGGCGAAGAGACCAGTAGATCAGCAAGGGACGGCCGATGATGTTCTCGCGCGGGACAAAGCCCCAGTAGCGGCTATCCTCACTGTTGTCGCGATTGTCACCCAGGACGAAGTAATTGCCGGGAGGCACGACTAGCTCGCCATCGTGAACGAGCGGACGCATCTGACGGGTCCAGCGGGGGTCGGCCTCGGAATCGAAACGATTCAGATCGGGAAAACTGTCGCGATAAGAATTTGGGCTCCGGTCACGGTGAATCACATAGGGTTCCTGGACCAAGCTGCCGTTGCGGTACAAACGTTTTTCCACCAAACGAATGCGGTCTCCGGGGGTTCCGATGACGCGCTTCACGAAATGCTGCTCGGGATGAATGGGATAGCGAAAAACGACGATGTCGCCATGCCCGATCGGAGCGTACGGTTCTACTTTGTTCCAGGGGCCCTCAGGCGCGAAATGAACTTTGTCCACGAGAAGGTAGTCGCCTACCATCAAGGTGTTTTCCATGGACGGTGAGGGGATCTGGAATGCCTGGAGGCCGAACGTGATCGCAAATATCGCGATGATGATAGTCCCAGCCAGCCACTGGACCGAGCCGAGCAAGCCGTTACCCCGCGACACATGTCTCGGGATAGTGACGATCTGAGATTGCGGACTCTGTTCGGTTAATTGGGGTACATCACTCATGACTAGCTTTCTTTTTTTGCCTGGCGGAAAGCTTATTCTTTTGATCCAGGGACCATAAATATTCTATGGCTTGGCGAGCGGCGTCCTGTTCGGCCCTCTTCTTGGTCGGGCCCTGACCTCGTCCAACATATTCCAGCTTGCCCTGCGCTCCGCTAGAAGAAAGTCTAGCTTCGATTGTAAATGTTTTCTGATGCTCAGGTCCCTCTTCGCTTACGAGTACGTAGGTTGGTTGAGGCCTAGACATGGAGTGTGCGGTTTCTTGCAGCGCGGACTTGTAATCTGTTACAGGGAAGCCGTTTGCAGAGCTCTTCTTCAGGCGCTTCATCTCCGGTTCGACGATCACGCCGAGAATGAATTTACGAACTTGATCGATGTCTGAATCGAGGTATAGGGCTGCAAGAAGGGCTTCAAGGGCGTCAACCTGGAGCGTGGTCTTGTTTCGACCTCCGCTCTTTTCTTCTCCTCTGCCAAGGCGCAGATACCTCCCGAGATGCAAAGTCTTGGCCGCGCGAATCAGGTGTTTTTCGCTTACCAAGTAGGCCCGGAGCTTTGACAACTGTCCTTCACGGAAGTCGGGATGACGTTCGAAGAGGTTCTGGCTTGTCACAAAACCCAGTATCGCGTCGCCAAGGAACTCCAGTTGTTCATTGTCATGGATGGCGCTGTCTGCAGCGTCTGGGCTGTCGTGCTCGCGCGCGTACGAGCTGTGGGTGAGTGCCTGAGTCAGCAATTCCGGGTTGCGAAACCGGTATTCGATTTGATCCTCGAGAGAGGAGATATCCTGTGCTTTCATGAGCGAGTGAGTTCAGTTCCGAAGTTTAGTGTACGGCATTCTAAAAGAGAACACCCACCACGTTGATACGCGGTGGGTTCACTCGGAACACAAGAAATAGCTACTGCTTAGCCGGGGCGCTTGTTTGTGTGGCAGGAGCAGAACTGGAGAGCATCATCAGTCGCTCCCGCTCCTTCTTGACGAGATCCTGGGTCTGACTTCCAGCGGGCGCGGCGTCATATGCCTTGTTGGCGACTGACATTGCTTCTGCGTACTTTTTTTCGTTATCGAGGAGAAGAGCATACCGGAGCCAGGTGACCGCATCGATTTGGGCGCCGGGAAGAGATACGGCCTGTTTGTAGTAGTTCTCCGCAGCCGGGAAATTCGATCGCGCAGCTTCGACATTAGCCAGAGCGGAGTAGGCCATCGAACGGATCATGTTCTTGGAAGCATCGATGTGTTCCTGGGGCGTGCCGGGATTCGCCAAGAAATCTGTATCGACGGTCTGGAGCGAGCGCTTAGCGTCATTCTCGGCTTCGGTGAGGCGCTCGTCTTTGTCGAGATCTGTTTCGCGAACACGCTCCGAAATCATGGTGGCGACGAGGACGTTCGCGATCGGATCATTTGGAGTCATAGCAAGAATCTTCTTGCCCATCTCCGTCGCTTTCTCGGCGTTGTTGTTCTTTTGGTAGAACTGCAAAACACGGTGATAGAGAACGGGGCTTATCTCGCTACCCTTGTACTTGTCGGCGAATCCATTAGCGGCGGCTTCGCCCTGAACTGGGTCACCCTGCTGAATCATAGCCATAGCGTCCTGGAACGCCTTGTACTCTGGCTGACTCTTGGCTTGGGGCAGAACCTTGCCTTGCGGTGCAGCGTTTTGTGGCTGCGAATTCTGGGCGGGCTTTGGCGGTGCTTGCGCAAGGGCCACTAACGTTGTAGCGAATACCATTGATGCTACTACTAACTTCTTCATTGTTACTCCTCAATTGGTGAGACGCTAATTGGCCCCACGAAATCGGTTCTACTGTTCTTGCGTACCCTGCGGCTTCTGAGATGCCGGAGGTTGATAAGCCTGCTTTAAACCGCGTTCGGCAGCCGACTTGGTTACCGACGAAGTGTCACCGGAGTCCAATGCTGCGCGGTAATGCTTCAGAGCATTGTCGCGTTCAGACTTCAGGTCAAAGATGCGCCCCAGATAGATATTCGACCAGGCAACAAAACGGGGCTCATGTGTGGACTCGATCGCCTTTTGGAAGAGAGCCTGGGCGCCATCGATATTCCTGCTTGAGAGTTCGACGCGCGCAAGTACAAAGTACGATCGCCCTGGGTCTGCCGAATGAGAGTCCAGCGCCTTCTGTGCGATCTCTTTGGCCCGAGCGTAGTCGCCTTTAACGAAATACTTTTCCGCTTCATCAAGCAGGTTAACCGGCTTGACCGTACTTACCACGTCCGGCGTTGAAGTAGAGGCGAATTGAATCTCGCTGGCGCGATGCTTTTCGCGAGACAAGTCTATAAAGTGCAACCAGTCACCGTAAGTATCCTGAAGAGCGCGAGGATCTTTTTCGAACTGAACAAGTTGTTCGTAAAAATACGGCGTCAGGATAAAACCTTCACGGGTCGCCTCTGTTACTTTTTGCTGACGCTTTTGTTCGGCATCGGGGCCCTTGCCGGGCTCAGTCCTCGCCTCCACGGCTTTGATGATGGACTCAGTTAAAAGGAGCGTGATGTCCTTTTTGTAAGTGCTATCCATCGGCGCGTTCTTAACAAGGTCAAGCAGCGGCGAAAGGCGTTGCATCGTCGTGCCGCGCTTCATTGCCAACGGATCCAGAATGAAATGAAGATAGGTGTGGCGAATCTGATCAATCTTCAGTTCACCCTTCTCAGGCGAGACCACGATGTAGTACTCGGTTCCATAATTCCGAGCGTTGGAGCGGGATGCGCCAGCCATTGGTTCGACCAAGATAGAGAGTCGCCGACCTCCGTATCCGCCCACAGGAACCTTGAGGTAGACGTCAGTAGCCAAAAGCATCTTGGCGATGGCTTCATTGTTGGCATCAATGAGCGCGTCGTATTCTTTCGCGTGCCGTCGCCACACGTCGTGCAGGTTGGCGCCAGTGTAGAAGTTCTGCAGGCCGTGCTGAATGCCTAGAATGGAGGCCGCATCGGGAGGAAGGTCAGCCTCGCTAATCGTTGGCGTAAAAGCAGGCGGCGGACCGAGGTTCAGTGCCAGCGAAACATACTGGGCGAGATCGCGCGACTGGTCGGACTGACGATGGTCACGATAGTAGTCACAGACGTTTTTCCGGGCCTGCTGAGCGGAGTACGATTTCTCGATCTCGCGGTTCACTTCTGCTAGAACGCGGAGACGCAGCGGATCGGAGGTCGCCAAATCCTGATCATAGCCGCAGACATTGATAGTTGTAATAACGCTGAATAAGGTTTCGCTGACATCCAGGGATGCCTTGCCCTGTTGCTGTTGCGCAGATGCCGTCGGAATGAGCGCTCCGCAGAGAACGGTTAATAATGCTATACGCTGCAGCACGTGGCTCCTGAGAAAAGCGGGATGTAAGACAAAGTTTAACAGAACAGCTAACCAGTATCAGCAAACGATATGGTAATGAAAAGCCGCCAGTCGGGCTGGCGGCATGGTTCTGAGCATCAGAGGCGATTATCCTTTTACGTTGATCTTGGAAAAAGAAAGCAGCGCCCTTCCGGCAACTGGTCGTCCAAAGGAGGTCGCGGGCCGGAACTGTGTAAAGATCAACATGTTGTTTAGCTGGCTCATCATTTCAGACGAGTCCGAGGGGGCCGAAATGATGCGGTAGTCTTGAACACGGCCATTCGGGTCGACTGAAACATCAACCACAAGCGAATCAGCCTCAATGTCGCTGGTTTGCCAGCCGAAAGGACTAAACCTCAACTCCGGCTGAGTGCGGAGCATGGTTGGAACATCAGAACTTCTTGCCTGAACCGTAGTGGGGACGGCAAAGAAGCCGACGAGAAGTGCCAGGAACGCAATGGCGCTCAAGGCGCCAGCAGTAGCCGGCACCATAATCCCACGCATAGCATTATCGATCCGGGTAATTACGCCCTCAAAAACAGGACGTTTCTGTCGTGCAATCTCATGAGACAAAGTTACCCGAAGACGGAGAGCTAGATCGGGCGGGGGTTGCCGGCGCCCGACGCTTGAGACCGCAAGCTGCGTCTGACGCAACATTTGGTACTCATGGGCGCAGGACGAGCAACTTCTGCGGTGCTCGTCGATTTCGGTCATCTGGCGTCCCGTGACCGCCCCGTCCAGGTATAAGGAAAACAACGACCTAGTCTCGGTGCAATTCATGACGTCACCTCTAGTTCGCTTTGTGACCGGGGTGAAGCCTGATTGTTGCCATTAGCCATGATCGATTCCAATTTCTTCTTAAGGGCTTCACGTCCGCGCATCAATCGCGATTTGACCGTTCCAAGAGATGTCTCCATAACCTCGGCGATCTCTTCGTAGGAAAGCTCTTCAATATCGCGAAGGATAACTGTTGTCCGGTACGGCTCCTGAACTTCTTTCAACACATTTTCGACTCGGGCCCTGAGTTCATTCTTTGCAAGCGATTCAAACGGAGAACTGCCTTCGTCCACGAGCGCGTCCCGTAATCCCCAACCTTGGCCATTGTCCGAAGACTCGCATTCTTCAGGCGTGGGTTCGATAGACGCTTCTTTGGATTTATGACGAAACCACCATCGCCGGTGATTTGAAGCCTCGTGAAGCGCGATCCTATAGATCCACGTTTTGAGGCTTGATTCGCCGTTGAAATGCTTCATCCCACGAAAGACCTTGATGAACACTTCTTGTGTAGTATCAGCAGCGTCCGCGGGATCATTGAGGATGCGATAGATGACGTTATAAATTGGCTGATTATACTGCGTGATGAGCCAGGCGTAAGCCTCCTCAGATCCGGCCTTCAGTTCGGCCACGACCGAGGCTTCTTCGGCCCGAGCACCAATCGCGCTTGCGATTTCGCCCAAGGTTGTTGCTCCCGCCATTGGATTCATGGCGTTATCCTCCACATTAGCAGAGAGTTGCAACAACTACAACGAACGTACATACAACCTAAAGTAACGTAAACCGTACAGCTCGCACCCAACCAAGATGAACGCTGGAGAGAACCGTCCTTGGGTCTGATTGGTTCCGCCAGAGCCCATCTACAGTAGTTAGACCCCAGCCCGGTCGAAAAAGTTCCCAAGCACCTGCGATGCGGTGAAACATGCTTGCTTTCAGCAGTTTACGGTTTAGTCGGCTGAGATTGTGACGGGGGAGTTTGGGCTGTTGGCTTGGCGGGAGCCGGCTTCTTTTTTCGCGCGGGCTTCTTTGCGGACTCGTTGTCGTCGACGATGATCTTCTTAGGAGGGGCAGCGGCCGCAGCAGCTTGGAGCTGAGCAAGCTGCGCCTTCGTTCTGCTGAAAGCAGACTCGTTCGCCACCGCCACGGAATCGAGTTGGGCTGCAAGACTTGCGCGTACAGAGGAGAGATTATGCGAATCAGCCTGTAGCGCATCGAATTCGGACTTGGAGCCGAATGCGCCAGCTGACTCGGCGACCCCCCGGACGACGTCGAGCAGGGCGTCTACATTGCGGTAAAGTTTGAAAAGACTGACGACGCTATCGGGATTTGAGCGCACCTGCGAAATCAGACCGGGAAGGGAAGCGCTAACGTTCGACTGGACGGAGCTTATGTCGTGCTGGGTCTGATCTTTGAATGCAGAATCGGCCTTCCATTTCTTGACGGAAAGTCTGCCGAGGTCCATTGAAGTCTGTTCTGCCGCGCGCTGCAAATTGGACAGCATTGCATTCATCTCGGGTCCAACGGCCGCCATTGAGGTCGGGACGCTGGCTGGTGTCGAGGCTGGCCGGTTCGGCGTTGGCTGAGAAACCTGCCCCAGGGAAGCGAGAAATGTGAGCAGCGCGAGAATGAGGACTGTCGTTTTCATGAACATCTCCGACGAGAGCGTTGTAGTGAGATGAAAAACTCTGGAACCTGAGTTGGAATAATTATGAACTTTGGGACCAAAATTCCCAAGAAGGTGCGCCATTGGGTAACGGGGACTCCAGAGCGAGACATGGGGCAGGTGTGATCATCGGATATGAAAAGAGCGCTCCGTTGGGCCTAGCAGGGCTGTGAGGCACGGGGTTGGGTTTGGCGACCATCCAGTAGAAGATTCCAGTGAGAACGAGCAGCCCGAAGATAACGAACGTGATCCAAAACACAGCTCCAAGGCCCAATTTCTTGCCGTACGCCATCTCGATTCCCTGAACAGTGGGATGCGCTGACCACGATCTGCGGAATCTGGCGTACTGGTTATTGACGCTCTCGCAAACGTTGACGAAAGCGGTCGTGGTAAGCGAGAATGAATTCAACCTGAGTGGGCCTGTGGCGCAGCTGGGAGCGCGCTTCCATGGCATGGAAGAGGTCGTCGGTTCGATCCCGACCAGGTCCACCAATAACCTACCTAATTTCAATCAATTACAAAGGCCCACATTTTTCGAGCTGCTGCTTTTGGTAGCATTTGGTAGCAAATTCGCAGAAACTTCTTCGAGCTGCGACGTTTTTGGTAGCAAATTTCCAGAACGTTTTGCGAGCTTCGACTTCTTTATCTTGGGCTCCCTTCTGAGCTCGCGGTTGATCTCGTTGACGGTGGCGGCGACGCCTTCGGGCAACTCCTGCATGTAGACATCGGTCGTGGTGGCCGTGCGCGAATGGCGAAGCAGTCCTTGCACGTCCTTGACCGTGCCCTTGCGTTGCGCCAGCGTGGCGATGCTACGCCGGATGACCTGAAAAGTCAGCTTGGGAAGAGCAAGATCAATCGCCAGTTTGTGCAACACCCGACGACGGTAGTTGCCGGTGTCCATGAAGCCGCCCTTCGCATCCGGAAAGATGAATGCATCGGGCGAAGCATCGGGGCACTGCCGCTTCCATCGCGCGAGCGCCTCGACCAGCGCTTTCGGCAGATGGATGAGCCCCAGACTCTTCCTGGTCTTGCCCCAAGGCCGCAGGGCACCTCGGTACGCGGTTTCGAAAACCTGCATTTTCGCCTCCGCGCGGTTGAAACACTTCCAGCGCAACGCAAACAACTCGGAGGGTCGCAGTGCGTTGGTCATGTCCAACTCCAGCAATACCCGGTCGCGTAACGGCAGAGTGACCAACGCCTGACGGAGCTGCTCCCAGGTCAACGTGGTGCGATCCGTGTCCCGCAATTGTGACGGGACCGTGACCTTGCGGGCAGGATCTTTCGTGAGAAAGTCCTGCTCGACCGCCTCGGCGAAAATGTCCCGCAAATACGCGCGAATCTGCAGCACCCTATCTTTCGACTGGGTGGTGGCCAGTTTGTTGAGGTGAACCTGCAAGGTGAAGCGGTCGAAGTTTTCCAGCGGGACGCTTTCAAACACTTCCGTCAGATCCTTTTGGATGATCAACTTCTTCACCTTCGCCGTCTCTGGTTTCCAGATCGCTTCCTTCAGGGGAAGGAAGCGGGTGCGCACGAACCAGCCAAACGTGACCGCGCCATCGTTCTTGATCCGGCCGTTGGTATTCTGGCCTGTCGCGCGCGCGATTTCCTGCTCCAGCCGCTCTCGTGCCTGAAACTTCGTGAGCTCCGATTTCAGGCCAAGAACCACTGGAACGGTGTCTACTTTCTCTTCATTGTTGATCGGATCGAATACCACCTTGCGGTAATAGCCGTACCATTTCTTACCGCGCAGCACGACCCAACCCTTCTGGTGCGAGTTTCCCATCTATTCCTCGGCTTCTGTGGGGGAACAAGTGGGCCTCGCTATTTTACGCCCAGAGGGGCGGCGGCGAACCGCAGAAAGCCGCTCTTGTTCGGCGATAAACTCCTCGATCTTGCTCGCCCGGTAGCGCAGCAGACCGGCGCGACCCGGGCCGCCGCCGAAGCGGATGGCGGGAAGAAGTGGCGCCTTTCTCGACGAGTGGTCCCAGACCCAATCGAGGGACGTGTTGAGTCGCTTGGCAACCTGTTCCGGGGTGAGCAGCGGATCGATTTCCAGGGGCTCGTTCCGGAGCGAAGCTTCCCTGACGCTGACCAATTTCAATTTTCCCGACATGATAGGCAACACCTTCCAAATTCCAGGCGTGTGCGTCCGTTCGCGATGAACGGAAGCCATTGAATCCTTTGTCTGGCGAGCGGCCGGAAAGCGCGCCGTCTGGGGCTCATTACATTGGCGCGGCAGCACTGATGGCATAGCCAGAACGTTGTACTTAGCTCGAAAACAGGATTGGGTCAAACGCTCATCAACGGCCGCGTTTGTTGTTTCCGCTGCGAATCCGTGAACCTTCGATCTGTGGTGGGAAAAATGACAAGCGGAGCGGTGCGACGGATGCGCAACGATTTTGCCGCGGTAGGTGTGGCCGGTAACGATGCTTCTTTCCAGTTGATCGAAGATTTCTCCGTGAATCGCAGGCCGGACTCGCCGCTGGGTGCTGCAACTCGACCTGAATGCCCAACGGCATGTCGAGCAGCGCCCCAGCCTCCGAGAAACCTGGCAAAGGGGACGCCGTCCCGGGCCAGCACGGCGAAAGTTCACCAATTGCACTTTGACTGTTCTGCTAGCTGCGGTAGAGCGGCCTCAGTCGCTGACCGTTTCCGCGACGTCGATCTTCTCGCCCAGGTGCTGGCCCAGCTCTTTGAGCCAGGCGCGCGGATTGGTTCCGTGAATGACCCGCTTGAGGAAGCCCAGCCGCTCGCCCGCGTTGTCGCGGTTGCGCCGGATGTCGTCTTTGCTGCTGTGGGTATAAAGATGAAGGAAGCTATCCATGTTGCGCGGCTTGGCAAAAACGTAGGTGGCGTGGCCCAGTTGCGGGGTTTCGACCACAACCGCCTTGGCCAACTCGAAGATGTATTCATTGCGAAACAAGTAGACACGGCGAGCGCGTCGAGAGAGCTGGCGGTAGAAGAACTCGTCGTAATCGGGTCGCCAGCTGATCTGCGCAATATCGAAGTCATCGGGGATGCGCAGTCCGGCGCGTATGCGTTCCAACTCGCTCATCACGATCGCGCGATGTTCCAGGCACATCCGGACTTGATCCAAGGCGCGGGAATACTGCCCGAAGCGGCGGTAGCTGCTGCGGGCCTTCTCGATTTGTTGTTCGAAGTCGGCAGGCAGGCGCACCGTGAT
This sequence comes from Acidobacteriota bacterium, assembly GCA_023410055.1. Classification (GTDB taxonomy): domain Bacteria; phylum Acidobacteriota; class Terriglobia; order Terriglobales; family Acidobacteriaceae; genus JAEZPW01. The sequence continues at coordinate 13,714 of JAEYQK010000117.1, read as the reverse complement.
TCGGCTGGGCAGGCCGGTTTCCCACTGCACCAGTTCCCAGCGATCGCCGCGTTTGCGGTACTTGCCGTTTTGAACGAAGGTGGCATCGACCTCCATTTTTGCTCCTAGCAAATGCTTCCAGCGATTCCAGCTGGTGTCCCAAACCCTATGCAGGACGGCAGGATCGATCCAGAATTCGAGTTTGCGGCCCACGTCACGGCATAAGGCGCGATCCTCATAGAAGTCGCACTTGCGCAGCGGAACATGAAAACGGCGTTGGCGCTGTTCGGGCAGAAAAGCCAGGATGCGACGGGCGAAGAAAGTTTTGCCATCGCGCGAGCGCTCGCCACTCACCAGTAAGGATCCGAAGCCGCCGTAGGGAAAAATCGCCGGAGCTTCGGGATCGGCGAGAAGCGCATCGTAGCCGGCGCGCAGCTCGGGCTGCGCCACGATATTGAAAGCCCGTTCCAATGCCACCCGCTCGGCGCGAGGCGCACCGACGGCTTCCAACTCCAGCCGGCGTAGCTTGAAGGCGACTCGCATCTCGGCAGGGGTGGCGTTTGCGGGCGCGCCCAACAGTTCATACAGCGTCGGGCGCTTGCTCTCTGAATCGGTCGCTGGCAGGCGATAGAAATACTCGCGCAACGCCGCGCAGGGCAGATACACCGTTGTGACGCCGAGCCCGCCATGCAAGACCCCGGCCGAGACGAAGTGCTGGTGGCGCGAATCCATTTTCGGCTGGCTGACGTAGCCGATCGGCGCTAGGTAGAAGCAGGGTGCGGCCCCGGAGACTGCGGCCTTGGTGATGTATATTTCCGCTCCGACCGCGTCTGCCAGTGAAAGCGGAAACGCGATCTCGTCGCCCGCTGCCAGGTATGTCACCAGACACGAAGGCAGCCGGACCTCGCTTTGGTTGGCCAGCACACAGCTGGCAGGTTCGCCTTGCCGCGTGACGCTCGCCACGCGCTCACAGCAAACCGCGATCGAGGATGAAGATCGAGCAGCCATCGGATGGGACGGAATTATAGGGGCAATTGGGAGAACACCGAAACGAACACAATCTTCCTGAACGCTTTCTCGGCTACCCATCGAGGAGGAAGAAAAGGAATCTATTGGCGTGGCTTGCCAAGGCTTGGCCGAGATTGCCACCAGGAGCATCCTTTCACCATCGACGACATCAGAAGCCCACAAGCAGCTACTCTGGCGCTGCCCGCTATTTTGTATAGCCAGGATTCTTTCATGTCGATCCAATTCCGAACCGGGCGAGACCATCCCATCCTGGGCAAGCAAGACCGCCGTGTGTGGGCCCCGCCGGCTTCGCTTGGCTTCTCCTACGTCCCCGTTCCGTCTCCATTCTCATACGCCGTACTCCCATTTCCTGATTCCTTGCGCAGTTCTGACGGGGTCTTGCCATACAACTGCTTGATGTCGCGTACGAAGTGGCTGAGATCGTTGAAGCCCACTTCGGCCATGACCTCTTTCACGCCTTTGAAGGATGTGGCGAACCTCCTGCGCGCTTCTTGCAAGCGCCGCGCTTTAACCATCTGCGCCGGAGAGAGCCCGAAATGCTCGTGAAACAGGTGGAGTACACGCGTGGTGGAGAGATCCAGATAGCGGCTTAACAGCTCCGTCCGGAACTCCTTCTTCAAATCATGGGCCAGCAAGAATTCGAGGGCGGCGCGCATGCGCCGGTCGGGGCACGCGAGTTTGAAGGTGCTCACATCGGGAACGCCCGTGCCCTTGAGTTGGGGTGACTGTCGGCTCGCTGACATGGATAACCGCCGTCAGTAAGTTTGCCCATGGGTCTTCACAGCAACGCAAACGTGGGGGCCGATACAGCGCGCACAATGGGGACGCGAAGTGGGGGAGCACAGAATAGCAAAAAACAGGGCCGAATCAGCAGCAGGTGGAATGAAATGTTTTGATTCGATCAATCGTTACCCGATTACATCGTGGTGCGAGTAGTAGGTAAAAGCAGTAAAGATGTGTGACGTACTCCCGCCCAAGCATGGTCCCGACAGAATCGATGCACACCGGCTGGCAGTCATCGACCGTTTGCTGATCGCTGCCCTCAAAGATGGCCCCAAGGCCAAGCGCCGCGCTATCAACAAGATTCTCGAGTCTGTTCCGCAATGGACGCGCGGCGACTGCTGGCGGCGGTTGCGGCAATTGCGCAAGCTGCCGGAGGTGGCCGTGGTCACCTCCGGCAATATAGCGGCCGCGGGCGCTTTGTCGTTGAAGCCCGCAACCAGTCGGCGCGCTCCATCGCAGTCCTGGACTGCGGCCGACGATGACCGGCTGCTGAATTGGGCTGGCTATGAACCGGTCAAGAAGATCGCGCAGCGGCTGGGGCGTTCGGAAAGCGCCGTTCGCTTCCGCATGGGCGCGCTCGGGATGAGCGCCAAGGTCAGCGATGGTTGGTCGCTGCGCTCGTTGCGCAAGCTGCTGCGAGTGAGTCCCAACCGCATCCGATTGCTGATCGGCAGCGGCCTGTTGCGCGTGCGCGACCCGCGCATTACCGCCACCTCCTTCGCCGCTTTCTTCGAACAGCAGCGTGCATCGTTGGAACCAGCCGCGCTCGAACGCTTCGCGGCGGCGCAAGAAAAGGGAGATGAAGGCTACTCTTGGGAGCGGGCGGCCGCCATCCTAGGCGTGGACGTGGCCGCCATTCACAGCCTGCTGTGTACGGGGGCATTCAAGGTTATCGATCCATTCGTTACCGATCGCCAGTTTGAAGAATTCTGCAAGAAGCACGGCAACGAAATCGACCTAACCCTGCTTGATCCGGCAACGGCAAAATGGCTGGTGAGCGAGTATGGCGTTCCCAAGCCGATTGCCAATCGAGCTACCCCTCGCGCCCAAAAGCACGCGTTCATCGTGCATGCCTGCCAGTGCGGCAAGAAGATCGCTGGCAATGCCTACTTCCGGCACGTGAAGTCCTGTCAGGCAGCAATCAATCCAGCGGTGCGCGGCCAGTCAAGCGGAGGATCAGAGACAGAACAGATGCCGGCCTAAGCTGGCGCAGTGTCCACGTATGCGTCCGCGTCCCTGCGCCAATCTTCGAACCTTGGATAAGGCATCGGCAGGCCCGAACCTCTGAGTGCATCACAATGGTCGGCGTACTCCATGGTGCGGATGGCGCGCGGATGTCGGCGTGCGCTAATCAGTATTGCTTCGAACCATCCTTCTGCCTGAGCCTGGGAGAAGAAATGATCAGCGATCCACGTCATCAGGGTCTGCCAGGAAAGCGACGCCGTTCCGCTGCGCGCTGCCTCAATCGAGTGGGAGAGAAAACCTGGGCATCGGCGCTCAAGCTCTTCTCTCACCGTGTCGGGAAGCGAAGCGCCGTGCTCCAGCGCGGGGCGAACCCAGTACGCGAACGCTTCCCAGTCGATGTAGTGAGCGATGGCTTCATCCGATTTGCTAGGTTCTACGAGCTTGGCAGACGCTTGGGCTTTTCGTTCGCGGGGAACCAGATGAGCGGTCTCGTCGCAGGCGGCCGCCAGTCTTTGCCACTCCTCAAATGATGGGTACCGAATCGGCTTGGCTTGTTCCCATTTCTTGACGCACTCTGACCAACACACCTCCGCGCGCTGGTAGCGGGGATCACGCACGGCGTAATAGGCAACCGCATCAAACCAGCCTTCCAATCTGGCGAAACCAAAAACGCGCTCGTCAATCCAATCTTCCAGGCGTAGAGCGAGCGGCCTCGTAGTCGCCGTCTGGCTGCTGTTCGCATCGAGAAAACCCGGACAGCGCTGCTCGACCATCGCGCCAAGCCATTCCGGCATCTTGCCTTCGGTCTCGACGATGGCGCGAACCCACAACGAAAACTCCTGCCAGTCAATGTATTGTTGGCGGGTGTCGTGGAGTTTTTGCCAAGGTATGCGGCGGGCTTGCTCATCGGCGTGCGCTTGCGCGAGCCGTTGCAGTTGGGCGGCCGAGTTAGGAGTCGGGGGGCGTTTCGCCTTCAAGCCGCGTTCTCCCCAGAGGAGCTGACCTAGCACTCCAATGCCTGCGATTCCGGAGCGTGCTGAGCAGATAGTCTATCCGATTAGGCCCGTAAAAGCCCTCATATGCAGTGCGCTCCGGCAAGGCAGAACTATAGTTCCTGAATTGTTGAGCGTCAAACGGGAACTATGGGTGCGTGCCCAAACAGATTGGTGCCGACAAGCACCGCGAATCCCGCACGTTAGCCCAGGCATTCGGCGCAGAGCTTACGCGACTGCGTCTTGATCGGGGCTGGAGCCAACAGAAGCTGGCCGATGCTCTCGGCTATACCGAGCGCTACATCGGCCAACTGGAGCGCGGCGTGAAAAGCCCAACCCTGCGAACTGTCGCCGATATTGCCGAGGCATTCGCCACCAAGCCCTCGGTCATCATTCGTGCAGCCGAAAAGCGGAAACAAGAACGCTGAGCCCACGCCTGCCGACAACTACCTGCCGTTCAGAATCGGCTATTGCTGCCGCAAACACAATTTCGTACCATGCGTGCATCCAGCTCTGGACAGTTTGACGGACGGTAATCCGTGGGCTCGGTGCGCAAAGGACGTGCGCCGATGAGCGAAATGGAAGCGACGCGGCAACGAACATGGACAAGAAGGACCTTACAGAACGCGACATCTGCACGAAATTCATTACTCCTGCCCTTGAACAGGCGGGCTGGGATGTCAATTTGCAGGACTTAATATAAACGCCTTCAGTTCACCGGCCGGATCGCCTGCGGAGCTATGGCTGAGTTGGGATTGATTGGGTGGCGGTTACAAAGGGGGTCTGCCGTATGGGCATCGCTGTAGCCCTCATGGCCACCGAGGAAGCGCGAAGCAAGCCGATGTATCGGCCACTTAGGGGCGCCGTTGCGCCCCCTGTAAGTAGCTGATTCTGGAGGGTCGATCTTTCCAAAATAGGATAGCCACAAACGTATGGGTTTATTGCGTTCCAAAGCGACTGTCTTTTCGTATCTGGATAACCTACACGCTGAGACGAGCAATTCGTCATCGCTGCCAACCAACCCGGAGATTAGAAGAACAGCGTCGCGTGAAGACGCCGGTTGCGAACTCAACTCTTCTCTGCTGGATTCCAATGATGCCACGTGCACTAACCGGGAGACACCTGTATCCCGGTCGTTCTGGGCAACAAGTTCTAGCTTCAACGGGGCCGCAGTGCGCTGACTGCGGAAATGAAACGTTGCCGGACGGTGCCCTGCCAATTTACGAGCTTCAATGAAGCCATGGTCGTTGACCACGGAGATAACCACGTATCACATGAGAATACATCGAGTTTACATACGTCAATGAGGCCGCAGTGAATTCACTGCGGAAACGGCCGTAATGGCCGCAGTGGGGTAATCGAGAATGTGCTTCAATGAGGCCGCAGTGAATTCACTGCGGAAACGGCGAACTCCGTGTCCTTCACTCTCTGCGGGTTCGGCTTCAATGAGGCCGCAGTGAATTCACTGCGGAAACGAGTCCGGATCGCCGATAATAACAGGCGATCCCGATGGCTTCAATGAGGCCGCAGTGAATTCACTGCGGAAACCGCGCCCGCCGAAGTAGCCCGGAATCACTCACTTCCGGGTCTGATTGCGAGAGGCTACAGATGGAACGCTGGATAAGAGCGTAACAGGCTATGGGAACAACACTCAAGTCCTTCTCCTTCTTTGAATTACAGCGTTGCGAGCGACTGCCGGACTTTTCGCATCACCTGACCGCTCGCAGGCCAACTCATCGGGTTATGAACACCGGGTAATCGTCAATCTCGCCGTTCAAAAAGCGTGCCAGAAGCCGTGCCTGAATTTCCAGCAGGCGACGATAGCTGACGCGATACTCGAACATGGGATGCGTTACGAGCGTGTCCATGCGGAGCTCATATGCGTGAAAGAATCCTTTTCTCCCATTCGGCTTCAGCGCGACGGACGGCCCAGACCGGATGAAGTCCGCAGTTGTCACCATGCGTGTGTTGATCGCGGTCAGCACTACTGAATCGGCAATCAGGGAACGAAAAGGCTCCATTAAGTCAAGCGCCAGTGCCGGACGCCCGAAGCGCGGTTGATGATAAAAGCCCCAATACGGGTCAAATCCCAGCGCATAACAGGTGATCGTCAGATCCTTGACGAGGATGCTGTATGCCAGTGAAAGCAAAGCATTCACCGGATCGCGCGGGGGGCGTCTATTTCGTTGTGTGAAGTCAAAGCAAAAATCCGTTGGCGCGCCCCGGTGAGCATCATCACTTTCTTCTGCCGCTTTCAGCATCCCGGCAAATTCGCCAAAGTAAACTCGCGCGGCAGAGCCTTCAATCCCTAGTAGACTATCGAGTTCCGACGCTCGTTCTGCCTTTTCAGCCAAAATCTTTAACTGGCGCAAAGCTGCTTCTGGCGGTTCGATGTGATTCCGCTGAAGGAGGGTGCGCTGATTGCGGATCTTTCCTGCAACTAGTTTCCGGGAAAGATGGAGCGCGATGGATTCGTGCCCGGCGGAGACGAACTGCCGATGGCGCAGAAATGCGTTTCGTGCATTCAGGCCGTTCGTTATGGCATAGAACCAACCGCCCTGCGAGAAGTAACAAACAGGCACTTCGGCCGCACAGAATGACTGTATTGCTTGTGTCGATAACTGCACGTTTCCGAAAACGTTGATCTGTGACACTTCGCCGAGGCGTACTTCCTGCTTGAGAGTATCGCCATCGCGCACCTGGATAACTTCTCCCGACTTTCCAACGCGGAAGCCTTGTGAGTTTAGGTACAGAGGGCGGAGATCACTACGGGCGGGCGCCAACTGTCGAACCTCAGACTTGGCCACGTCCTCATCTTCATCAAATAGTGAAATCTGTACTGCGTGTCGATCTTCAAATCTGAGCGCTCTCGCACGAAGTGCGTTGGTTTCATCGGGCAGACAGATTCCGACAAGAGAACAACGTGGACACTTGGGGCTGTCTTCGAGCGGTTCGGGGATCTGATCATTTATTGCTGCTTGCCGGGCCTGCGCGATGAGGCCTTCGGTTTCCGCAATCAGGGCATCGTCGATGCCTACCCGCACGCGTTGCTTTGTGGTGGCATAATAGAGAATGCCTTCATCGCAGGAGTATCCGTTGTCACGCAGTACAAGTGCCTGTGCCGCGATTTGTATACGATCCGAGGGCCAGGGCTCAGGTGTTCCATCGACCTCACGCGGCTTGCCGCGTTTGTAATCCACTGGCCTCACAGATTCCCCATCGGCTGCGCTCGTATCGCTTTCGATCAAGTCGAGCTTCGCAGTCAAACCGACACGCTCGCTCGACAGCGTTACGGAGCGCGAGTGTATGGCGTCGCCATCCATATCGCTCGCCTCAGGCATCGCGCTCGGCCCAGAATCAACCCGCGCGTGCTTGGCTTGGCCATCAAGCGTATCGGAACTGTTCTGAAAGACTCCCTCGACCCATTCATAGAAGAAAAGCCTCGGGCAGTAAACGAACTCGTTCAGCATACGTGCGGGCAGAAGATCGGGCAGTTTCAGTTTGAGATGGCTAACTAATCCGTCTTCGTCGGCGCCGTTAGGTTGGATGGACTGAGCTTCAGCGGGCATGGATTGGCTCCTTTCGACCGCAGTGTGGTTCAGACAACCATGCAGGGACTGTCGAGGTTTGTGTACGGCTTCCCCAGAGCTGTGATTACGCGGTCGCCGCGTCCCTCGGCAGGTCCGAGATTTACAAATAGCACCTGATCTTCTGCGTGATTTATCACAACACGCAATGCCTCCCGGCATCGCACTAGATCGGAGGCCGTGAACTGACACTCGAAGACCGAGAACTGAAGATGGTCTCCGAAGCCTCGCATCAGCTTAAACACCTTGCGAAGGCGCTTTTCATCGCAAATGTCATAGCAAACCAGGTAACTGTTTCGCATGCGTGCCTGCTGCTTGCGTCACGACTGTTGAACAGCGGCGGCAAAAAGCCCGATGCCGTAGTGTCTTCCAATGCCCACAAGCACTGGACCTTGGACAGGCGCACGGAACGTGACGCTGATGTGATATCGCGGCCATTTTGCCAGGTGCTCCGGGACTCTGATTGCAGGAGCAGCTTCCGTTCCCGGCCAGAACGGCGCCGTTTGAAACGCCAGCTCATCGATCAGGTGACGCGGGTATCCCGATTCTTCAAAGGCTTGATACAGCAATTCTTCTGTTCTGGCGACGGAGAACCGCTTACCTCGCGCATTGAAGCCATGCAACACGACAGGTGTCACCGAGCGCCAGACTTGCCTACCGTAGCACGGCATATAGTACGGCCAGACGCCGTCCTCCTCCGCGTCAACAAGGATGCAGGCCGGCTCTGTCCGCGTGTGATTGTCGCTTGTGTTCACAAGTTTGTTCAGTACGGACGGAGCGAGTCGCCATTGCAATAACCGCGCTGTCTCACCGTCGGAATCCTGTGGCTCAACAATCATCACCCTTCGCACGGCCCCGTCGCCATGCAGCGTGCGGATACTGGGTACCGGAACGAACGAGAGATGACGAGCGTGGCCGTCGCCGTGGCCAAGGACGAAACTGTTCACGCGAGAGCGGTCCACGCCTTCTTCCAACAAGGCCTCGGCTGCGGCGTGACGCACCCAGGCGGCGACCTTCATTCCAAGCACCCAAGGCACGGAGTAAGGCGCGTCACTATCGATTCTCCGCAGTGCAAATCGTGCAAGCGCCGCGGCGCTGCGGGTGACACAGCGATAGGGTTGCTGTGCGTAGGCAGATGCCCGCGTGGAGGGGTTTACACCTTCGGCAGATATGCGCCCGCAGTAGCTTTCATATGATGAAATGAGATCGTCGAGATATCCAGGCGCAGGCACCTTGCGCGTCTCACCCCTCGTCGCGGGTACGAAATGCAAGGTATCGGAGCAGGACGTCAATGCACTCTTCGTATTCTCATCGGCGACGAAGGCGTCGGCATAGGCCATATCAACGCCCCAGCCTAACGTATGCAGCGAATGTGCGGCTTGACGAAGCCCTTCAACGAAGGGGAACTTCTCTTTACAGGACCAGATGTAGGTAACGTGCGGTGTTGAATCGGTTTGCGGCAGGCGCCGCGGACGGATCGTCTTCAGTGTGCGCAGATCGGCAGCGTTGAACTCACGCCGTGCCACCCACTCCCGCGCTGCCTTATCACTGTCGTTGTTTGGAACAGAGATGCGGTAAGGCTCGGATTGCGTGCAGTCGGCAGCAATTACTTCCGGTGCAGGCAGCGATTCGATAGCTCGCAATGCGGGCTCGATCTGCTCCCATCGATTCCGATAGGCGCAGGTTTGCGATCCGGCCAGTAGCGCTTGAAATAGACGCGCAGGCGCAGGCGGCCACTCGGCACCGTGATACCGCCCGGCCAGCAACGTTGCGGAGATACACATGTACTGTGGCATAGCTTAGACCTTTGCTGTTTTGGCTTTCGCCTTCTTTGCTTCGCTCTTCTGATCGGCTTTGCCCTTCACCAGTTTCGGATCGAAGGTCGCCTGGATGTCTGGGCCAACCCCGAACTCCGCCGCTGCCGCACGTGCGAAGCCTAGGACTTGTGCCTGCTCAAGTTCTAGGGTGTCACGCTTGCCGGTGCGCCATACAACCTGCTGCGTAGCTGGCTGTGCTTGCGATCCAACCAGCAAGCAGCCCTGACGCAGGTACAGTTCCGCGGAGGTCGATAGAGCCACGAGCGAGAGACCAAGGATGTAGCGCTGCAATTTGCGGGTAGCATCAACGTCGTTACCCACACCAACTGAACGCAAAGCGACTAGGTTCAGCAACGCTTCGCGACGAATACCACCCTTGGCAACGACGCCTCCCGGACCGCGGCCTGCCGGACTGTCGGAGATGCCAAGCTCAGAGAGCGTCTTTTGGCCAAGTGACGACAAATCCATCGACTCGACATCTTCTTTCTCAAGCGTCGCGAAGTATTGGGCGGCGCGAGTCAAGCGTTCAACGCCATAGGCACGCACGGTGGCTTCGACCAAGCGCGGAATCTTCGCACCGGTGTCACGCGAGTCCCATGCACCGAATACCAACGAAGTGGGTGCAATCTTCGCCAGCGGCGTAGCGTCGGCGCGATCACGATACGCGATAAATGCATCCCGAAGCTTAGACCACTGGTCAGAAAAGCGAACGACCGCGTCCGCTGCCCTGTGTCCCGCATCAAGAAGATCGACCTCTCTATCGCCGACTGTCACGCTGAACTTGGGCGTAAGATCGGCGTGCTTCTTGAAGATCGGTTCGAGGCGGTTCGCCTGCGCACCGAGGCTGTCAATGAGGCATGTGCCGTTTGTATCGATGACATAGCTGGGCTTTTCGTCCTTTCGGTCTTCCGGCGGCGCAAAGGTCGGCGGGAAAATGGTCGAGTCTTGGCCGAAGGCGGGTTCGAGGGCTTGAGTAAGCGTGAGCGCGACCGGACCGTCGGGGTCCAGCCAAGCGTCGAATTGTGTGATCATGTGCGGCTCCTAGTCTGTTTGGGCAAAGCTGATGAACTTGTAGCTGCCTCGCTCTCCAAGTGAAAAGCGGTAGAGGCGAGACGAAACGCTGCTCCATGGTTCCGCGCAGGCACTTCGCGCGGCATCCATCGGAAGCGCGTTGCGCCAGAGCGCGTATGAGTACCCCAGCTTGCGGCTGCCAGCTGGCCTGAACCCCTGAAGGCCAAGCGCCGCAAGCATCTCGACCGCCGGGTAAGTTCGTGACTCTTGTCCCTGCTCATTTGGCGAGTAACCGAGATCGAGTGCGACCCAAGCTGACCGGGGATCGATTCCGAAGCGAGTTGTTGTCAATGCCGCGTTCTGGAAGGGATCATCGCCCGCGCTAAGCAAGCGCGGAAGCTTTTCAAAAAGAGCACGCGAGGTTACTTGCCCGGCCCAACACTTGAGCGACGTGGCTTTTTCCCAGAACGCATCAAGCCACCAATCGAGAATTCGGGATGACCCGAAGATCGTCGCCTCAATCGGCGCAATGGAATCCTTCTCGCTGGAACCTATGACGGGACGGGACAGAGCTTTATAATCAGCTTCACGCAGGTCGTCCAGAAGCGCCGCGAGGCTAACTGGCGAAGTACTCTGCACGACAAACTCTGCGCGGCGCGGCAAGTGATCGTTGATTTCGAAATGCGAGAGCGTACAAGCGCCGGAGAGCTCTGCTAACTCAACCAGCCCGCAGCAGGCGTAGAACTGACCGGGATTGCAGGGGTCTAATGGAATTCTGAGCTCATGCATGATTGGGCTGCTCCTGCTCCTGAGCCGAAACAAGGCCGTCGGCGGCCATAAAGACCGATTCGAGATACGCCAGTCCCCACAGGCCAAAGCGCCGTTGCATGCGCGCGAAGCGCAGTGTGGCTCCGTGTGCTGCATCAGAGCTCTTAGCGTATCCATGGTGTTTGCTGAATGCGCGTACCTCAAAGCAGGGACGAGCATGGCCGTGGTGACTGGCGATCAGATGAAGTGCAAGCTCACGTACATCTTCGGAAAAATCTTTCGCCGCAAGTTCTTCCGCCGCTGTCACCAGAGACGAAAGCTCGTGCCGGAATCCTCCCAAACTGCGCCCCCGCATCACTCCCAGAGGTTTCGCGACAGGTTCCTTGAGATTGTGATTACCAGCCGCCATTTGCCAGACCCAGTCGCTCTTACCGCGATCATGCAGTTCACCAGCGACCCTGAAAGCAGTGACGACATCACCGGGCAGCGCCAACTTCATCGCGAGACGTTCGGCGACTTCGGCAACGGCCGCAGTGTGCTGCTGCAGCAGTACGCGCTCCGTTACACGTTGCCGAACTACGGTCTTGATGAAATACGCCACAAGGCCTGTAGCGGCGTTATCGGACGTATCGGTGTCTTCGCCAGTTGATATGCAAGCAACGAGTCGCCAATCGTGCTCCCGTGCGAAAGCTTGGAGCGTCGACATCTCCGCATCCACCAGCGGTAGGATCTCTTTCGATTCAGCGGGAACATCGCCCAGCCGTTGCATCGTCCAGACCCCTTCTTCCCGTCGAATTCGATAGGAGGCCCGGTTGTCGTCGTAAGCCGGCATGCCTGGAACAAGACCGGCCACGTCGTAGCGGGGAAGGGAGTCATTTTCGCGCGAGGTCACATGAACCCATGTAGGAGAGAACATTCCGTTTTCAAGGGAACCGCATCCTGGCGGCAAGATCAGTTGGGCATACGCAAGATCGCTCGCGTTCTCGCGGGCAGCAGCTTCGTCCAGCGACATTACACTGACGCCACCGTCCCGGCTCCGGCAGAGAAGTCGAACTCCCGCTCGTCTTTCGTCGTCACTATCCGCGAGAGAAGCCAAGTGTGCCTGTAGCCGGTAAACGGGAAGCGTTAGGCGTTCGTGGGCGAGCACGGGGTATTTCTGCAACACCGATTCTCGATCATCTGCGTTGGCTGAGATTAGGTCTGCCACCTCAGATCGCCATGCGACCATAGTTTCGGGACCGGAGGTCTTCTCTTTTCCGTGCAACCAAGGTTCGACAGCAGGACGGGCCGGATGCCTTCCAAGCGTTGTCTGGCCCCAAACGTCGAGGTGCCAGGGATGAAGCGGCGCGATCAAGGGAGTAGGTGAACAGGCGTCGGAATTCAGTTCGCGTCCAAACAGCGAAGCTGGCGAGATATCGTGGCGACCATTGGCTTTCGGTAGATTTTCAAGCCAAGCGAGAGCTGCCACCTTGTGCTCGTCCTTGAGATCTTCTTTCGCGACCAGCACGTGTGCTATGCCGGCGCTCTCGCCGAAGCGGGCGAGCCGGCCAAAGCGCTGGAGGAGATGATCGAGAGTGTCGAGATCGGTGATGAGGCGCTCAGCGCTGATGTTGATGCCAACTTCACCGGCCGAGGTCGCCACCATCCAGCATGATTGCAATGGGGCGGTGTGTTGCTCGAATTCAGCAAAGATGGGATGTCTAACGAGTTCGTCGCGCTCGAAGCCACGCATGGTGCCAGTGAGCGTGAGTATGCGAGCGGCGTCTTCAGGCCTGACCCTGCTGCGCAACTGGTCGGCAATCCTACGTGCCTCTTCTGGTTCGCGAACGAAAATCAGGGTGCGTCCAGGCGTGTCACCAATCGCTAGGTCCCAGATCAAGCGGTCCTTGTCCGACGTTCCCGCGGCGCGATGCACGATTAGTTCTTTGCAGACCGAAAAGATTCTCCGAAACGATTCATCACAACTATCTTCTTGCAGAGACTTTGGCCACAATTCCGCCTGCGTCGGGTGCGTTGCAGAAAGCTTCACCACGGAAAACGGCTTCAGATATTCACTACCGCGTTGCGCATCCCGCACCTTTGTCAACAAGTTCGCAAATGCCGGTGTGAGGTGCGCCTCGTCGTTAACTATCACCGAGTCTTGCCCGACGAGTCCGGCATGCCGCGCCCGCCAATAGCGCGAGTCGCCGTATCCGGAAAACAAGAGGCGGCTTCCTACCATATCGACTGTGCCAACTACGATGGCCGGACAAGCAGGGTCAGCGGCCCAGTCCCCATTGTCTTCCCGCTCGCCGCGCAACGTGCTAATTGCGACCGAAGCGTCAGCGATACCACTCAGGGCCGCTAAAGCGTCCCTTAGCGGCACCAACTCTGGACGAGTTCCAAGTCGATTGACAAGTTCAACCGCCTCAGTAGTTGCTTGATCCACTACTACACGGCTCTATGGAAGGGGATGTCAAGAGATAGTTTTCCCCGGCTGACTGGAATCGGCCATGCTCTCGTGACATCCAGCCCCGTGATCGTATGGGCGAGCATTGTTTTGAGTGGGTGGGCTGCGCAGCAG
>JAEYQK010000101.1 GCA_023410055.1 Acidobacteriota bacterium | reverse complement strand
GACCGGAACCGTGAGGTAAATGTCATCTCCCTCGCGATGGAACACCGGATGATCGCCCATCTTCACGATGATGTAGAGATCGCCAGCAGGACCGCCGTTCGACCCCGCGTTTCCCTTACCGGGAATGCGTATGCGTTGTCCGTCGCGCGTGCCGGCCTTGATTCGAACTTCGAGCGGTTCCGTGCGATGCACCACGCCTTCGCCATGGCACGTCGGACAGACCCGCTGCGCCTTGCCGGTTCCGCCACATCGCGGACACTGAATGTTGAACCGCATTCCACCACTGGTCTGCGTAACAGTTCCCTTGCCGCCGCATTCAGGACACTTCTCGGTTCCCTGAAGCGTGCCGTGACCTTTGCACGTTGCGCAGGCGTCATTGCGCTGCACGTTTAGTCGCAATACGGTGCCCTTGATTGCCTGCCAGAAACCGACGTTGACCTGATACTCAAGATCGCTGCCTGGTTCGGGCTGCTGCGCCGCCGCGCGTCCGAATCCGCCACCGCCACCAAAGATGCTAGAGAATATGTCGCGGAAACCACCACCGGTTTTCCTCGTCTCGGGCCCGGCGCCGCCCATCTCGGAGAAATCAAATCCACTGAAGTCAAAGGGAACGCCCTGCTGTCCGCCGCCTTGCGCACCGCCCGGAAAACCGCCGAAGCCGCCCGCTCCAAAACCGGAACCTCCGCGACCGTCACCCGCACGCGCATAGGCCTCGGCCGTCGCTGGATCGATGTTGTCCGAGTAGAAGCCGATCTGGTCGTAGATCTTGCGCTTCTTGGGGTCGCTCAGAACATCGTTGGCCTCGGAGATCTGCTTGAACTTCTCCTCGGCGGCCTTGTCTCCCGGATTAACGTCGGGGTGGTACTTACGCGCAAGCTTGCGAAACGCCTTGCGGATGTCTTCTACCGAGGCGTTCTTCTTAACGCCGAGAATCGCGTAGTAGTCTTTCTTGTTGTCAGTCGCAGTCGCCATAAAGAAACAGTTCCGAGTACCCGGTACTCAGTTGAACCCTTTGAAACTACAAAGGGCGCAAATAATGCGCCCCAGGAAAAACCATATATAAAAACTTCGAGCTATGAATCGTATCTCTCGCTACAAACGCATGACTCCAGCAGTTCATCAATCATGTACTCGTAACTTGGTTCGGCCTTCTTGGCAGCATCCCTGAACTGCTCAGCCTCTATCCGTGTTCTAAAAGACAACGGATAACGCGTCATTGCGGCAGCAGGGGCGTCCTTCGGCCAGTGCATGACAACAAAAACCTTGTCCACCGGGGCGCCTCCTTTCCGGAGGAAATATTACTACTCCCAGCGCCCGGCGCAATATGATTCACGCGACGTTTAGTTGTGACAAAAGACACATGGACTCAGGTATTAGGCTTTGGGTTATCAGGTATTAGGCTGAACCGTGATCGGCTCAACCTAATACCTAAAACCTAAAACCAGCATCCCTACTTCTTTCCTTCGTCGACATCCACGTACTCGGCGTCGATCACGCCTTCGTCCTTCTTCTGACCCGCGCCGTCGGAGCCTGGGGCGGCACCGCCGGTCGGACCAGCGCCTGGAGTACTTGCGCCTGTCGCGCCTGCCGCCGGGGCGGCCTGTTTGTACATCGCTTCGGCCAGCTTGTGCGAGGCCTTCGTCAGGTTCTCGCGCGCGGTATCCATCTGCGACTTGTCGTTGGACTCAACCGCCTTCTTCGCGTCGGCTAGCGCGTTTTCCACGTCGCCACGCTCGCTGCCGGAGATCTTGTCGCCGTGCTCCTTCAGCATCTTGTCCACGCTGTAAACCATGGAGTCGAGCTGATTGCGGGCTTCGATCTCTTCCTTGCGCTTCTTGTCCTCTTCGGCGTGCGCGTCGGCTTCTTTCGCCATGCGCTCGACCTCGTCCTTGCTGAGACCGGAAGACGACGTGATCGTGATCTTCTGGTCCTTTTGCGTGGCCATGTCTTTCGCCGTAACGTTCAGAATGCCGTTAGCGTCGATGTCGAACGTGACCTCGATCTGCGGCACTCCACGCGGAGCCGGCGGAATTCCGGTCAGGTGGAATTTGCCAAGCGTACGGTTCTGAGCCGCCATCGGACGCTCACCCTGCAGGACGTGGACTTCAACCGACGTTTGGCTGTCCGCCGCCGTCGAGAAGGTCTCTGTCTTCCGGGTTGGGATCGTCGTATTACGCGGGATCATCGGCGTCGATACGCCGCCCAGCGTTTCGATCGACAGCGTCAGCGGGGTGACGTCGAGCAGCAGAAGATCTTTCACTTCGCCGCCAAGCACACCGCCTTGAAGCGCCGCGCCGATCGCAACAACTTCATCCGGATTGACGCCCCTGTGCGGCTCCTTGCCGAAGATCTTCTTTACCAATTCCTGGATCGCCGGCATGCGGGTCTGTCCGCCGACGAGCACGACTTCGTCGATCTTGCTCGCGTCAACGCCCGCGTCTTTAAGTGCCTGTTTGCAGGGGCCGACCGAGCGCTGGATGATGTCGTCCACCATCTGCTCGAGTTTGCCGCGCGTAAGGCGCTTGACGAGGTGCTTCGGGCCAGACGCGTCCGCCGTGATGAACGGCAGATTGATCTCGGTTTCCATCGTGGTCGACAACTCGATCTTGGCACGTTCTGCCGCGTCACGCAGGCGCTGCAGGGCCATCTCGTTTCCCTTCGCGTGCAGGTCGAGACCTTCGTCCTTCTTGAACTCGTCGATAAGCCAGTCAACGATACGCTGGTCGATGTTGTCACCACCAAGGTGCGTGTCGCCATTGGTGGACTTCACCTCAACCACGCCTTCTCCGACTTCCAGCACGGAGATATCAAACGTGCCGCCGCCAAAGTCGTAGACCGCGATGGTTTCGTCTTTCTTTTTGTCCAGGCCGTAAGCGAGCGCGGCTGCCGTCGGTTCGTTGATGATGCGCTTTACATCGAGTCCTGCGACCTGCCCGGCGTCTTTCGTGGCCTGGCGCTGAGCGTCGTTGAAATATGCGGGGACCGTGATGACGGCTTCGGTGACGGTTTCGCCGAGATAATCTTCAGCGGCCTTCTTCAACTTCTGAAGAATGAATGCCGAAATCTGGGGCGGAGTGTACTCCTTGCCCTGTGCTACGACGGCGACGTGATCGCCCTGACGAACGACCTTGTACGGGACCATTTTCATTTCTTCGCTGACTTCGTCGTAGCGGCGTCCCATGAACCGCTTAATGGAGTAAATCGTGTTCTCCGGATTGGTGATTGCCTGGCGCTTGGCCACCTGCCCGACGAGTCGCTCGCCGGTCTTGGTGAAGCCGACCACGGATGGCGTTGTCCGGCCACCTTCCTCGTTGGCTATGACCTTGGGCTCGCCGCCTTCCATGACAGCCACGACGGAGTTCGTCGTCCCGAGGTCAATACCTATAATCTTTGCCATTGGAGCCGCCTCCTACTGTAAGTCCTTGATAGTTGCCCATTTAAGCCCTAAGCTGACGATCTTCTCAGCCCTTAGTCATTCAGGATTATTAAATATGAGCGTATCATTGTCAACTATTGGATGAAGCTTGCTACCAATGAGTTGCAGGGGATTCTAGGATAAGCTCGGACCGGGCAAAGGTTGCCGAAGAGTTGCGGCGGCCCAATCCACAAGAGCAAAAACGCTCCTCTGGAAATTGACAAAAGTTCGCCGCCAAGTTGGTGAAGACGCAAGTCCAACCAGCCGCGCAAGTCATCTTAAGAAGAAGCGGACAGAGGTCACTCATAACGTGGCGTCTGTTATCTGTATTTGCAGGTATCTGTATTTGCAGGAACACCGAGCACACTGAAACGGACTCATTCCTTGTTGATGGCGGAGCAGAAGGACGAGGAACATGGAAAACGTACTCGGTCTCGTAATGACGGGCGGCGGCGCTCGCGGTGCTTATCAAGCGGGTGTTCTTAGGCGCATTGGCGAAATAAAGCGAGTTCGCCAGAGGCGCACTAGTCCCTTTCCTATTATTGGATCCGCTTCCGCTGGAGCCATTAATGGTGTTGCTCTTGCCGCCGGTAGTGACGATTTCCCGTCGACATCCAAAACGGTCGCGCAGCTTTGGTCGAGTCTCCGACCCTCGGACGTCTTTCGCTCCGACGTTTTCGCCCAGGCCGCAAACTCCTTTGCCTGGATGCTCGACCTTTCTTTTGGTGCCATTCTGGGAGGAGGTAACGCCCATTCCCTGATCGATGCCAAACCGTTGCGGCGCTACCTCGGTCGTCACCTGCACTGCGAACGAATCGGCAGCAATATCAAGCACGGATATGTTTATGCTGTCGCGGTTTCCGCGACCAACTATACCTCTGGGAAGTCTTACCTCTTCATTCAGGGCAAAAAAGGCCATCCGATGTGGAGCCGGAGCCGGCGAGTAACCTTGGCGACAGCGATTACTGTCGACCACGTATGTGCGTCCGCTGCTATTCCATTGGTGTTTCAGCCAGTCAAACTTGAGACCGAGCAAGGAACGGCCTATTTTGGTGATGGTTGCGTGCGACTTCAACAACCGCTCAGCCCGGCCATTCGTCTGGGCGCGACCAGGATCATGGCGATCGGTGTCCGCTGCGAAAATCTCGAGCATCAGAAAGAAACCGGTGATCGGAAAGATCCTTCGATTGCGCAAGTCGTAGGGGTTCTCATGAATGCAATGTTTTTGGATCATCTGTCAACCGACATTGAGCATCTGGAGCGGCTAAATCAACTGCTCGCCGATGGCCACATCCGTCAGCCCGGGGTTGAAGGATGTGAAAAGATGCGTCCTCTGAAAACACTTCTCATGACGCCGTCAATCGATCTGTCGCGACTGGCGCAACAGCATCAAAGGGATATGCCTCCTCTCATCCACTATTTTGTGAGCAGCTTGGGACGAGATGCGGCTTCGTGTTCGGATTTGATGAGTTATCTCTTATTTTCGTCGAAGTATACAAGTGACCTCGTCGAGATTGGCTACCTTGATGCCAGCAAACGCATCGATGAGATCGAGAATTTTCTGTATTCCGCTGACGAGAGGACCAAATCCGCAGCTAGAGTCTCGTAACTGAACTCTGGGAAAACTCTGGAGCAAAGTCGCTATGCTCCCCCTTTGCGAGTACCCCGTTTCTACTTGACTCAGAAACATTGTTGGTCGTCGCGAGAACTCTGGCCACACTTTGCGACTTGCCTCAAAGTGATAGCATGCACGCCTATTGAGGTCGCCGTTGATTTGGGGCAGGTCAACTATGTGTCTGACTTCGCTCATTCCCGATCATCGCGAGTTCGTCGCATCGCCAAAAGCCGACACCAGAGCCGTCGGAGCGTCACCATGGGGAGCGATAGCCCGCCGGCTCCGTCCCTAGCTAGGTTTGCTTTTCGCTAGCCCTCAAGCTTGTATCGAATCTCTGCCAACCGATACAACGGCCGCCAGAGCAAGCGATTGATGGTCACAACCACAAGCGCCATGACGATTGTGGCGACCAACAGCAGGTTGAAATTGCCGCTGTCGCTGGCTTGGCTGATTGTTGCCCCCAATCCAATCGTCGAGAAAGTCTCGCCCTTGAAGTGGAAATACTCGGCAACGATGCTGGCATTCCATGCGCCACCTGAGGCAGTAACCAGCCCAGTCACGAGGTATGGGAATATGCCGGGGAGAATAAGCTTGCGCCACCTCTCAGCGGTGCCGAAGCGGAAGACCTTGGCTGCTTCCTTCAGGTCAGTGGGGATGGCAATAGCCCCGGCGATCACGTTGAAAAGGATGTACCACTGTGTACCGAGCAGCAGCAAGACGATGGACGCAATTCCTAGTCCACCGCCAAGCCGGACTAGGACAAGGAGTACAACAGGAAACAAAGCCGTGGCAGGCACCGAGGCTGCGATCTGGGCTAGTGGCTGGGCAATGCGTGCCAGGCGCGGGCTGAATCCAATTGCTACCCCTGCGGGTATCGTCCAGGCGGCGCCCAAGAGTAAAGCTATGTTCACTCTGAAAAACGACGCTAGCAATCCGACGCCGACATGGGCCATCTCTCCGCGGTCCAAGCCCGCGAGCATGATGCCGACCCGCGCGAGAGCGTAAGAAACAGCAGCGATCGCCACTGCACCGACTAAAGCCAGCAACCATCTGCTTCCTCTTGAGGACCGTGCAGTTCGCTCCCGCTCTCCTTTCGTATTAGCGAAGTGCAACGCCAGACGCTCCGACAACGGCACAATTGCTCTGTCGGTAACGTGACTGAGTATTCGGGAGTGGCGCAACAATTCCAAAACCCACGACTTGGGCGCTTGGCTACCTTCCACCTGTTCCAGCTTAAACTTCTGCGCCCACGCGATCACCGGACGCCAGAGGAACTGATCGAGCAGCACGATCACGGCTATCATGACAGCAACGCCCCAGAGAATTGCGGGAGTATCTCCGGCGCTGGCCGCCGTCTGTAGATAG
This sequence comes from Acidobacteriota bacterium, assembly GCA_023410055.1. Classification (GTDB taxonomy): domain Bacteria; phylum Acidobacteriota; class Terriglobia; order Terriglobales; family Acidobacteriaceae; genus JAEZPW01. Next base: position 36,080 of record JAEYQK010000101.1, on the reverse strand, counting down.
GACCCAAGGCCAGGAAGGCGGAAATCGCGGTCGCCCAGGACGAACATCTCGCAAGCCATCAGGAAGAACCAACCTCCCGCGACCGACATCATCGAATTCCAAACCAGCCCGATTGCGGCCGAGGGCAGCTCAACAGTTCGAAACCGCTGCCACCAGTTGAAGCGATAAACGCGTGCTGCTTCTCGCATTTCCTTTGGAACGCTTTTCAGCGAGGCGTAAAAGCTGAAAGCCATGTTCCAGACCTGCCCCGTAAAGATGAGAAGAATGGCGCCCAGTTCGACGCCCAATTGCCGGTGGGGGAACAGCGCCACCATTGCCAGCATGACACCGGGCAGAAAGCTCAACACAGGGATCGATTGCAGAATGTCGAGCGTAGGAACCATGAACCGCTCCGCCTTGGCGTTGTAGGCGGCGATGTATCCATAAGTCAGGGTGAACGCCAGGCTGAGCAGGTAGGCAATCAGGATACGCAACAACGAAAATCCCGCATAGGCTGGAAGGGCCAGCGGACTGCGATCAATTTCGACCTTGGGCGTAATGGGGCCCAACCATGAGCGAGCAACCGCGATGAGCGCGTAGAACAGCGCGATGCCGGCAGCGAAGATGACCAGGTCTATTCCGCGTGACCAGCTTCGCAGCGGAACCAGTGACCATGGCCCACCACCGAGAACTGCAACCGCTTTTTCGAACTTCCGCTTCATGCACCAGTATTTAGGTTGGCCTCGGTCCCGCTTTCACTGGCTTCAGTAAGCACGAGCCGCCCGGTTTCGGCGTTGTAATCGAATATCTCGGCGTAGCGACCCCAGTTCAGAGCAGTGTCGAGTTGACGAACAATTTCAGCCTGGGTGAAGTGTTGGTCGAGAATGTCACGGAAGAACTCTTCGTCAATGGTGTGGTCCGCTTTCGCGCGGAGAGTATTATCCATCAACCGCAATAGTGCTATGTGCCCGAGCGCGGCTTTACGAAACAGCGTTTTTCGAGTCAGAATGTCGGCCTCGGCGAATACCTTGCCTTCCGGAGTGATCTCTGCGTCGCCCTCGATCAGCTTGGAAAAACCCAGCATCGTGGCCGCTTCCACCGTAGGCAGCAGGTCGTCAACCTCCATGTTCAGTTCTTCGGCAACGTGGTAGAGGTCGTCCCGCCCGCCGCGGTCTGCGAGCAGTTCCAAAAAGCCGCCAATGCCGCCGGGAAGCGCGCGAGGGAGCATCTGGTACTTCGTTCTTGCGGTTGGCTTGCGCTGCGGAGTCGGTGGCACTTCCTCCTCCGGCCGGGTCATCACCGTGTAGATATAGTCCACATATTCGGTGAAGCGAGCCGCCTTGCGATTGCGAGGCTGAGGCAGATGCACCTGAAAGTCGGCACGGATGTGGCCAGGGTTACGTCCCAAAACAATGATGCGATCGGCCAGCAGCACGGCTTCTTCAATGTTGTGCGTGACGATGAAAATCGTGCGGGTGGGCATCTTCTTGTTGAGCCACAGTTCCAGAAGTTCGCCACGGAGGTTCTCGGCGGTGAGCACGTCGAGCGCTGAAAATGGCTCGTCCATGAACAGCAGCTCCGGTTCCACTACCAGTGCGCGCGCAAAACCTACCCGCTGCTTCATCCCTCCAGAAAGCTCTTTTGGATAGGCCGTCTCAAAACCGTCCAAGCCCACAGTGTCGAGCATCTTGAGTGCGCGCTCACGCCTTTCATCTGCACCAACCCCGCGCGCCTCTAGTGGTGCCTCAACGTTCTCAAGCACGGTGAGCCAGGGGAAAAGCGCGAAGCTCTGAAAAACAATAGCAATGTTGGGCACTTCCGAGCGAACTGGCTGACCATGCCAAAGCACCTGCCCGCTCGAAGCGCTAGCGAGACCGGATAGCATACGCAGTAGCGTCGATTTGCCCGAGCCAGATGGCCCCAGCAGCGCAACGATGGTGTCGGGATAGATGGATAGATCCGTGGGCGCGATCACTTCAATCTTGTTGCCGTCAGGCTGTACGAAGCACTTCTCGACGGCGCGTGCTTCGATGATCGCTTCCTTCACGGCCCCTCCCTGGATCACTTCTCCTTGAATTGTAGCGGACGATGCCAGAGGGTAGCGCCAAGCGCGGCAGATGATTCAGGGAATGCGGCATGCGTTGCAGCCGCAACTTGTGCCGCGGCTGCCGTTTTCGCATTTGAGGCCAGGGCTCGCGTAGCGATATTTGGAGGAACGGAATTCGCTCCGCGCTACAGTCCTCTAGCTAAGAGGCTGGAATCTCAGAGCACAATCGATCAGCTCTTCCAATTTCACGAAATCGTCTCGGGTAATGAGGACCTTGCGCGTGTTCATCGCACTTCTCGTTCTTTGTGCAGCTGTTCGCATTTCGCCAAGACCGATGCCGGGGACCCTCGGTAGCTGTTGTTGCTGCTGCCTGGCACTGTTCGAGAAATCCGGAAATCTCCGACAAGTCGGCAAGGCACAGATCGGCTTTCGGGACGGAGCTTTGGCTGAAGAAAGCCGTCAGCCCCCGTCGGCTCAACATTTCCATGGCTGGAATATCCAGGACATCCGTGCCGATGTACGCGATTGGAGTATTCGCCTTGATTTCGGAAAGAATGGTCCGAATCGCGTCCGACCGCGTGCGTCCCGGAATGCGCAATTCAATCCCGTGTTTGAGTCCCGTGATGTGCAAGGCGCTGCGGTCGGCTATGCGAAACCAGGGGTTCCAGAGACGTCTGCCGAGTGCTAGGGCATCCTCTGGAGCGAACCCATTGAGATAGAGTCCTAATCCGCCCGGTTTCTTTTCAACCCAGGGTTGCAGCCCGAAGTCATCGGCGATCTCGTAAGCCTTTGTCAGAGCAGATCGCTGGTCTGCGGTAAGCTCCGGTCCGTCATAGGGCTCGCCCGGCTTTGCCCTCTCCAGGCCACCGACGCCCCATATCTCGGGGGGCGGAGTGCAACCAAGGCAATTCACTACCCGGCTTGATTGCCTGTCGGTAAAAAGAACTAGGCGAACCACGCCCGCTAAATGCAATTGGCGTAGTTGCGCAATGATCGCCAGCTGCGGGCGAACCGCCGCGTAGGGCTGACTGGGGAGAAGTCCCTCGTGATTCAGGGCCAGCACGGCATTGCGGGAACGTTTCACTGCGGCCAGAAATCTATCTACGTTGGCGGTGGCGTCCGATTTCAGTCGCTCCATGCCTCGGGTTTTCCTGATCAGGCCCATCCCACGACCGCGTGAGGCTCCAGTAATTGCGTCTCTGCCCCTGACGAGCGCAGCATAGTAGTTTTCCGATAGTTAGGACAATCAGGAAATTACACATGCTTCATTCGGTCTAGCCGAACAAACACCACGCCATTATGCCCGATAATTCATGACTTTTGAAAACCGCTGAACTATGCTGCGGATATGGAGTGGCTTAACTACCAGCACCTGTTCTACTTCTGGACCGTGATACGTTCCGGCACCGTGCTGGCTGCGAGCGAACAGCTACGCCTTTCTCCCTCGACAATCAGTGAGCAGTTGCGCACGCTAGAAGACACTTTGGGGGAGAAGCTCTTGCGCCGCTCCGGGCGTAACCTGGTTCCGACCGACACCGGCGTTGTCGTGTTTCGCTACGCGGACGAAATATTCGCTACGGGCCGCGAGCTTCTCGACACCATCAAGGGACGCCCAACCGGACGCCCGATGCGGTTGGTGATTGGTATTGCCGATGTCGTTCCGAAAACGATCGTGCGGCAGCTTATCGAACCTGCCCGTCAGTTGGAACAGTCGGTCTATGTCATCTGCCGTGAGGCGAGCACCGAACAACTGCTGGCACGGCTGGCCATTCAGGAACTTGACGTTGTGTTAACCGATGCGCCGATTGGACCGAGCGCAAAAGTCCGCGCTTACAACCACCTCTTGGGTGAAACAGGGACCAGCTTCGTGGCGACGCCTGCGGTGGCCGCTGCCTGTAGAGGAAAGTTCCCGCGCTGCATCGATGGCGCTCCGCTTCTTTTGCCGGCAGACAATACCGCGATTCGGCGCGATCTGGATGAATGGCTGGACGCTCAGGAGCTTCGTCCTGAGCGCCTGGGAGAGTTCGAGGATTTCGCCCTGCTTCACGAATTTGGGGAGGCCGGAGCTGGAATTTTCACCGTTCCAACCGTCCTCGAACGAAAGCTCCAGCGGCAGAATGGCCTGCAAGTGATCGGGCGTGTTCCTTCCATTCGCGCACGTTTCTACGCTATTTCGCTTGAACGTAAGCTCAAGCATCCCGCAGTTTTGGCTATTTCAGAGAGTGCGCGGCACAAGTTGTTTGCAGACTAATATTCGGCTGCCGGACCGCCGCGCAGAGAATCGTCGTTGGTAAGAGGATTCAGTGTGCTTGCCGCGATTGCACTCAGGCGGCTGGTCGGAGTCGGCGTGGGGTGGACACGCGCGGCTCATCGCAGTTACAGCTTTCCCCTTTGGAATACGCCACCCGGCACACCGGGCAGTAGTCTCGTTCTTGCTCCGAATCTCTCCTGGCTCGACGGGATAGGCGGGCGCGAGTGCCGAACCGCCATTTCTGATGCGAATTCATCTTTCCCTCCATTGATATTGCCTGATGATATTGCCTGACGCTATTTACCTGGCGGCGATGATGTCACGCTGCTGTCCCCGCCGCCTTGGGCTGATACTCGACAGCCTCGATGCGCAAGTGCCGAATCCCTCCCGGAGTCTCCCATTCGACTTCACTGCCAACGTCATACCCGAGCAAGGCCATGCCGATCGGCGCCAGCACTGAAACACGATTCAGTGATAGGTCCGAGTCCTGCGGAAACACTACCTGATAGGTAATCTCTTTCTGGGCTTTCATGTCTCGCACGCGCACACGCGAATTCATGGTGACCACGCTGCTCGGAATCTTGTCTCCCGGAACCACTTTGGCCCGCTCCAGTTCTTCTTCCAGTATGTCGGCCGCCTGCTGATCTCTCCACGAATCACGCACGGATTCGATCAGATGCAGCAAACGTTTGCGGTCGTGCTCGGTTACGTAGATGTTGCGTGATTCGACCATTTGCAAGGGCTCCTGTTCGGGGGATAAGCTGCCCTTGCCTGCAGCGGGTTAGCATGAGGCAAGGGCCTTTTGGCGGAAGCGGTCCATGTTGCCGATCGCTTTGCACCACCACATGTAGCCTAGCTTCCCAGCGTAGTAAACAAAAGTACTTAAAATGGATGTGACCGTTAAGCGCACATTAACAGTCGATGACGTGATTCCCTCACATCGGCGACACCGCCCTAGACGAACAACTCTCGCTTGGCTGCGTGGAAGATGGCCGTCACGGCGGGATGCTACAGCTTGCGCGGCAGAGACGGCGTAGGGTGTGGCCCACGATATGTGGCCTCTTCTGCCGATGCAAAGTCTTCTCCAGTACCGATGGCCTATTCGAACGCCTCCGGAATCAATATTAACGAAAACATAACAATGAAGTAGGGTTTATGTAGTTTTTTGGCATGCCCACTCTTTTCTAGAGTGGTTCTAGAAAGAAACAAACACCGGAGGGTGCACATGCATACGGAATTCCGCATTCAGAACACCGACCTGGCCGAAGTCTTCAAGAACTACGTCGAGCGCCGGCTGCGATTTGGCCTAGGGCGCTTTGGCGACCGCGTCGGATCAGTTACCGTTCGCGTTCACGGCGGCGGAAACGTCGAGAGCGAGTGCCGGATCAGCGCGGAGTTGCGGCCTTTCGGACGGGTAGCGGTCGAGGAGAAAGACAGCGACCTGTTCGCAGCCGTTGACCGCGCTACTGGGCGCATCGGGCGGTTGTTCGGACGTGAACTTGAACGCAGCCGTGAGGCACGGATTGGACGCGAGTCAGTCCGCATCGCGGCCTAGGCGGCCCGGCCAGTGGTCAATGACCGCCTGCTACGCGCCCTCGCTGTTGCGGTTAGGCGCACGGATTGCAGGTTGAGAGAACACGCTTTCAAGGGGAAGGAAATGAAACCTCATGCAAGCGGCGGCAGAGATCCTGGCAGTGGCGCATAGGTTAGAGGCGCCACCGGCACCATTATCTGCTAAACCGATGCTCGTAACGCCTCGCGAAGAAATCGCCGCGCGAAGCGTGCTGCTGAAAAGCGGCACCGCACTACCTCCTAGGTTGGGGCTTGATCGGCGGAACTGGTCCGCGCATTAATTTGGAAAAGGAGCGAACTATGCTCGAAGGTTTCAAAATCACTGACATAATCCAAAGGAAGTTGTTCGAGCGTACGTGCCCGATGTGCGGCCACGTGCATATGGTGCCGTTGAACCGGCTGTGGCAAGCGCTGGTCTGCGAACGTTGCGACTATGACATTCCCGCAAGGAAAGCGTAAACCTGACTTGCTGCTACTGTTGGTGGAAGCTGGTCGGCCTGGGCATTCCGAAAGGCGCGGGCCGACCAGTTTCACACTTCCTGACTACCCACTATCCCAATCCGTGCGGGGGCATCTAGCTTGTTCCCCTTCCCTCGATTGCCGCTCCCCAGATCAGTAGACAGAAGCCCCTGCAGACGATGGGAACCACAGACGAGGTGCGAACGCAATTCTACGCGATCAGCCCCGAACAAAAGTTGCAGCATCCGGCGGTGCTGGCCCATTTGCAAAAAGGCTCGACAGGAGTTATTCAAATAGAAGCCAGCGACAAACCTAACTCAAGCACACTGTGAGCGGGGCGAGTAGTCTCATGGGGCGCTGGTCAACCCGAGCGCTGAAATACAGTGTTCGACACGAAAGCTGAATGCCTATGCTCGACGGTAGTACTCTAGCACTACGACTGCTGTCCTCTCTTGCGATTGGTCTTCTGATTGGCGCTGAACGGGAGCGGCGAAAAGGTGATGGCCCGTTCCGGTCGGCCGCGGGAATTCGCACGTTCGCAATTGCCTCGTTGATAGGTGCTGTGACGGTGGCTGTCGGCGATGTCTGGCTCCTCGCTGTGGCGGTATTAGCCGTCGCGGCATTGGCGACCGCTGCATATCTTCATTCGCCGCAGGATGATCCGGGCCTAACGACCGAAGCGGCACTCATTGTTACAGTTCTTCTGGGCGGGCTTAGCGTTCATTATCCCGGGGTTGCCGCGGGAACTGCAGTTGCAGTCGCGGTGCTTCTCGCCTCCCGCAACAGGATTCACCAATTCGTCAGCCGGGCATTAAGCGAAGAAGAGCTGAATGATGCGCTGGTGTTCGCGGCCGTCATCCTGGTCGTTTTGCCGCTCGTGCCGAATCGTTTTATTGGGCCATTCAAGGCCATCAATCCTCACACAATCTGGGTCATCGTCATACTGATGATGAGCATCAGTGCCGCTGGCTACATCGCCGTGAGGCTGATGGGGCCCAAGTTGGGATTGCCTCTTGCCGGACTCGCTTCTGGTTTCGTATCAAGTACCGCCACGATTGGGGCGATGGGGTCCAAGGCGGCGCAGCAGCCCGCACTAGCAAGAGCCGCAGTTGCCGGTGCAGTGCTCTCAACGGTTGCAACAATCCTTGAATTAGCTGTCGTGCTCGCAGCGACAAGCCGAGCAACGTTCCAGACTCTCGCTGTCCCGCTCCTCGCGTCTGGGATCACGGCCCTACTATATGGCTTGCTCTTCACCATAAAGACGCTCCATTCGGAGACACCCTCAACGACAACGCGAGGTCGCGCATTCAGTCTGAAGACTGCGGTGATCTTCGCGGCGACGGTCGCGATAATGCTCTTGGTTGCGGCGGCGTTGAATGCCTGGATGGGCGGACGAGGCGTGATTGTGGCAGCCATCGCTGGAGGTTTTGCGGACACGCACTCCCCAGCGGTTTCTGTCGCGTCTCTCGTCTCGGCAGGAAACCTGGGCGTGAACGAGGCGTTGTTGCCGATACTTGCAGCGTTGACGACTAACACGGTCACGAAGATTCTGCTTGCCATTATGAGTGGCGGGCGACATTTCGCCGCGCAGGTCGTTCCGGGCCTCATATTGGTAGTCGCGAGTGCGTGGGGCGCTGCTTTGTTCGCATAGGCGCTGTTGCCGGGGGGGGACCGTCGAGGATGAGAATTTCCTAGATTACGAGGTCGGACGATTGCGCACATCAGCCTTCGATCAACGAACATAACGCGGGTGCCTGTCGCCCTCCTGAATACAGCGGGGCCCGCTGTCACCGCTAAACCCCTCGTGGCCGTTCCCAGCCACCTGTTGGAACTGGCAGCCTTGCCCCTTGTTGGGACAAACCACTGAGGAAGAAAACGGGGCGCGTCACAGTGACTCGCCCTGGACAAAAGTGCGGCTTGCCTACCTACGCGGCCTTAGCAATTTCAATCGTGGCCGTCTTCGTCGATTGAATGTCCAGCAGCTTGGCTATGGTTGAATCGCCTACCCCGAGCTTCAGCAACCAGCGCTTCAAGGCTATGGGTTGAACGCCATAACGAATCCCGGAGCCGGTATCAATCGAGTACGAAGGCTTTTCGGATGGTAGTCGCCGTATTGTTAATCGCATAAAACGCCCACCTCCGTTCGTAATTATCCGCCCATTCGCCTCGGTGGAACCGACAATTGCAGAGCAGTTCCCGAGAGGATCGCTGGTCGTACTCTCGATTTTACTAGCGATTCCTCATAACGCGTTGTGCTGCCGCCACATCCAAAGTTCGCAGACAGAGCTAGTGAATGTCCCGAATTGAACCTGTATCCGCAGGACGATGGCCTTGGCCAGCAACACAGCATTTACGACGACAACTACGGCAAAGACAATCGAGGATCAGTTACGCGCCACTGTGCCAAACATGGGTTTCGTCGCATTCCCGTTACTGTCACATGATTCAAATTGGGTGCTGATTGAGAACGGCTTCACACTCGCGCGCGAACACGAGATCGAATCTCTTTTTGCGACCTCGAACGGATATCTTGGGACCCGCGCGTCGCTAGAGGAGGGCTCCCCTCTCTCTTCTCCGGCATCGTATGTTGCTGGCGTTTTTGATTCCCACGGTCAGGATGCTCCGGTGCCTGAGTTAGCCATAGTTCCCGACTGGACCCTGTTTCGCGTGTGGGTTGCGGGTGAACCCTTGAGCCTCGAATCGGGCAAAATGCTTTCTCACCAGCGGCTGCTTGATTTGCGACACGGTCTCCTGTTTAGGGAATGGCGTCAAGCAGATCGCAATGGAAGGATCACTCGAGTATTCACACTGCGTTTCATATCGCTCGCCGATCGTCACCTGATGTTTCAACTGGTGGATATCGTAGCCGAAAACTACAACGCTGAAATACTCGCTGAAACCCGAGTGGAACTACCGAGACCACGATTTGCGCCGGCGCAATCCCCACTGCAGCCGCGGCCAACTGATGCTGTTAGCGTTCCACCAGCGATCAGTTCGCTCTCGCTCCGCACATTGGGGACGAACATCGCGGTCTGGATAGCCGTGGCATCGGAGTTGCGCTCCAGTGCCGATCAGAGGCCGGACGGCACCGCAATCAGAAGAGACACCGTCGTCGACGACGACAGCGTCGTGGAGACGTTTCGAATACCCGCTGAGATCGGGAAAGTGTACCAACTCAAACGCCTGGTGCAGATGAATACGTCGCGGGACGACCCACAACCTGATTGGAACCCATCGAGGCATTTACAACAACGCGTCACATCGGGGACTGACATGGTTTTGAGCGAGCATCTGAGCGCCTGGGAATCACGTTGGCAAACAGCCGATATCGAAATAGAGGGGGATCCGTTCGCTCAACAGGCGCTCCGTTTCGCGATCTACCATCTCATCAGCGCTGCCAATCCTGACGACGAACACGTTTCGGTTGGTGCGCGCGCATTAACCGGCCCCGCCTACAAAGGCCATGTGTTTTGGGAGACCGAAATTTACATGTTGCCGTTTTACACACATACCCATCCTCCGACCGCACGTAGCCTGCTCATGTACCGGTACCATACGTTGCAGGCGGCTCGCGAGAAAGCCCATATGCACAATTGCCGGGGCGCTTTCTACGCTTGGGAATCGGCTGATACGGGGGCGGAGACAACTCCGGAATTGGTCTTGGGACTCGACGGCAAGCCCATCCATGTTCTGAACGGCAGACAGGAGCTACACATCTCTGCTGATGTCGCTTATGCCGTATGGCAGTACTGGAGAGCAACAGGAGACGATGACTTCCTGGTACAAGCGGGCGCGGAAATCATTTTGGAAACAGCCAGATTCTGGGCTAGCCGCGGCCAGCTCGAAGGCGATCAACGCTATCACATACGGCACGTAATCGGCCCGGATGAGTACCATGAGGACGTTGACGACAATGCCTATACGAACCTGATGGCACAGTGGAACCTTGAATGCGGCACAAAGGTAGCTTCACTGTTGCAGAAGAGCCGGCCTTCGCAGTGGCAAGATCTTGCCGATCGCTTGGGGTTGACCAATGGCGAGATTCGGAACTGGGCAGAACTGGCCCGAGTCATCTGTAGCGGTCTCTCTCTCGACGGATCGAAGCACGAACAGTTCCAAGGGTTCTTCAACCTGGAGCATATCGAGCTCGAAGCTCTGGAACCGCGATCGACGCCTGTCGATGTACTGCTCGGTCGGGATCGCGTTAAATCCTCCGATCTCGTGAAGCAGGCTGATGTTGTGATGGCGGTCTGCATGCTCTGGAACCGATTTACGTCTGAGTTGCGTATGGGCAATTTCCGGTACTACGAGCCAAGAACGGCTCACGGCAGTTCGCTGAGTCCATCTATGCACGCTGCTGCGGCTGGCCGTCTAGGTGATCTTGCACTTGCCGAGAAATATTTCAGACAGTCCGCTGAGATCGATCTGGCGAACAACATGGGTAACGCAACGGGCGGCGTACATGCTGGTGCGCTCGGTGGACTCTGGCAGGCGGCGGTGTTCGGAATCGCCGGAGTGATCGTTCACCGCAACCGCCTTTCGTTGCAGCCGCATCTGCTGCCCAGCTGGCAAAGGATGCGGTTCCCGTTTATGTGGCGTAACCGGTTATTACGTTTCGATCTCCAGCAATCGGTAAGCGAGGTAACAGTCGAAGGAGATTCTCCGGTTCAGATTACGGTCGGAGAGAATCGTGAGGCGATACTGATGCCCGGGAAGCGCTACCGTTCCGTTCGCGAGCAGCAAGACTGGCAGCAGTGGACTGAGGTGTAGGCCTGAACGATCTTCGTCAATTTGTGCGTGCAATTGCGAGGTTAACGTGACAGAAAGGCAGAATCACACTCGCGCCGACAGGCTGAAATCGACGGGAACAGATTCATTATCCGAGTTTCGTCTCGAGACCGTGCTGGTGGTAATCGGCACCCGGGCCCAGGCACCCTTGGTCCTCGCGATAGGCAGAGAGTTGGCCCTAAGTGAGAACGCAACACTGCACGTCATTCCTACAGGCATAAACGCGTCCTCACAGACTGATATGGCGCGGCAACTGGAGGTCGATCCTGAGCAACTCGAAGGATGCGTATTCCACTTCTCCGAGGATAGTCCAGTTGAGCACATTCTTCGGTTAGCGGCAGAACTACCTCACCTCATCATCGTGCTACCCGCCCAACTCGGTGCCGGTGCACTGCACAAGGATCTAGGTCCGCTGGTTAAGGAGGTGCTGCTGCAAACGACCGCGCCGACCATATTAACGCCCCCGCAAGCGCATGAGTTCGGCTGGAAACTTCGCCGTATTTTGCTTCCACACGACGGCACCCCCACCACCGCTGCAACGGTTTCACCGGCGATGCACCTCGCCTACAAATTCATGGCTGAAGTGGTCGCCCTGCACGTCGCCGCTCCACGACGCGGACAACCCCCCGAGCCGGGTACGCTGACCACGCCGTACTACGCCGATCAGGAGCAATATGAGTGGCCGGCATGGGCAAAGGAGTTTCTGGAGCGCATCCGCGCTCTGAGCCGCGACGTTGAGAACGTGAAGCTTCGCCTGCTGCTCGCAGCCGGGAAACCAGGACCGGAGATCGTAAGTGCTGGCCGCGCGTGTGACGTCGATCTCACCGTACTCGCATGGCGCGGTACTTGGCGTGCCGAACGATCATCGATAATTAAGGCAGTGGTGCGTGAGTCGCATCGTCCAGTGCTCGTCATTAGAGTCTCACGGTAGCGCAAGCAGTTTACCCGGCACGCTTTTGCTTGGCTGACCATGCCAGCGCATAAAGTTCGAAAAGTCTGTTGACTGACATGTCCGTGAACTCGTGGAGCACGAAATCAGCTCCGTGCTTAAGTAGGTCAGCCTTGTCGTCGCCTCGTTCCACGCCAATAACAAGACCAAAATCCCCAGCTTGGCCCGCCTGCACTCCCGCGACCGCATCCTCAAAAACAGTGGCTCGTGCTGGATCACTAACGGCGAGCAAAGATAGGCAGTATAGAAAGATATCCGGGTGAGGTTTGCTGCGAAGTTTCAATTGCTCGCTGACCACTCCGTCTACTTGCGCCTGAAAGAGACTTCGCAGCCCGGCACGTTCGAGAACGAGCGTAGCGTTCTTGCTGGACGACGCCACTCCGATACGCACGCCTTCCTTTCGTAAGTCACGGATCAGGCGTATTGCGCCATCATCCACCTCGACGCCCATTCGTTCCACTTGGCTGCGGAATATCAGGTCCTTTCGGTTGCCGAGCCCGCAAATAGTGTTGGCGGAAGATGAATCAGATGGCGTGCCGTCGGGGAGCGAGATTCCACGAGACCTCAGGAATCTCTCTACACCGTTATAGCGCAGACGACCATCGACGTAGAGTCGGTAATCTTCAGGGGTGAAAGGCCGAAAGGGAGTCGACCCAGGAATCGAACCCAGGTACTCGTCAAAGAGCTGCTTCCATGCTGCGGCGTGGACGCGAGCGGTAAAGGTAACAACACCATCGAGGTCAAATACGGCAGCAGCAATCCTATCCACGGTACTCCTTACGCCACAGCAGTCGTTCCCGATGTTTCATTGCTGTCCGAGACGGTGGGACGACCATCTGCGATACCCAGAGCTCCCTGATAGACCGCCTCGTATTTCGCGGCCATTACTTCAACCGAAAAGTTCTGGAAGGCGTAAGAACGCACAGTCTTGCGGTTAAATTTTTCGTGTGCACTGACTGCACATGAAGCAAGTTCTTCAACCGAGTGGCAAACCATTCCACTTACGCCATCACGCACAACCTCAGTGACTGAGCCGCCGGGCAATGCCAAAACCGGCGTACCGCATGCCATTGACTCGATCATCACGAGCCCAAACGGCTCATCCCATTGCACCGGAAATAGAGTTGCGAAACTGCCGGCAAACAGCTCGTTCTTACCGCGCAAATCCACTTCGCCGACGTAGTCGATAAGCTTCCCATCGATATGCGGTTTTATTTGCGAAGCGAAATAGTCGCGAAAAATGGGCTGAACTTCACCGGCAATCTTCAGCGGAATACCGGTTCTCTTTGCTACTTCGACTGCGATGTGAGTGCCCTTGATCGGAGCGATGCGCCCGAGGAACGCAAGATACTCTCCTCTTCGCTGGCCTACGTGATAGCAGTTCATGTCAATACCGTGATGTATTGTTCGCATGTTCGGCATCTTTTCCCGCCTGCGCTGAAACTCGCTGATCGTCACGTAGTGCACACCGGGGTGATGGGCATAGAATGCGCTCAATTGAGGTTCGTGAGGGTGATGGACAGTGTAGAAAACAGGTTCACTCAGAGACCGACAATGTACCAGCGCAGGCAAGCTGTTGAGATGAATAATGTCGCAGTCGCGCCTAGCATCCGCTACCGCCCAAGCGGCGTGATTTGCGTCCTTGAGGTTGGCGTGAACCTCATTCGTAACCGGCCACTCTGATTGGCTGTAAAGCCACTTCTTCTCCACGTCAGTCGTGGACGCCCCATTGCAGTAAACCACAACCCTGATGCCACGCTGTTGCAAGCCTTTCGCCAGATTTGCAACGAAGAGTTCAGTCCCACCGTATACATTTGGCGGAACAGGAATGAAGGGCGAAGCTACTAACGCCACTTTCACGACGGCCTCCCGGTCGGCAACACGCAGAGCCGGCGATCCGTTGTCGGTGCTCTGGGTCTGCGCTCAACACTTCCGCGATCCTCGTCTCGCTCCAACGCCGATGAGCTACCCGATGTCAAGCACAGCTTGCCGCGTTGTGTCACCCACGGCAAATTGCGCCAATCGCCGAAATCCTGGGAACAATACACACCTAAAGAACCGTCCAGAGAGGGCGGGCGGATTGCGCCTGCTCACAAAACGTTAGGGGCGGCTACGGACTACTCCCCCGCTAACGGGGCCAGCATCCAGGGGCCGAAATCGCAACATAGCGTTACGTTACGCTGGCCGATCAAGTCGTCGGGGAAAGCGAAGTCCGGGTAGAAGAAAACCTTACCACCAATCTCAAGCAGCTCTCGCTACTGCTCTTCCGCTGTCTAGAAGATAGTCATCGTATATCCGGAATATATCCAACCTTGAGCTTTTGCCCGCGCTCCAGCGGCATCGCCCGCACTTAGCCCGGCGGCCACCTCCTTCGAATTCGGAAGAGCCGAGAGAAATGGAATCGGTACATCACGGCGAACGCAAATAACATCTTTGAAGACATCGTCTGCCTAGTTTGTTTCGATTCGGTGATTTCGACAAGCCTTCAAGGCAGGTCCGCCACATTCGGGGACTCAGACCGCTCGGGTACTTGGGTGGTGGTTGAGGGTTGTGTGCTCGGGTAGCCGCGACAGAGAGGCCGATCCTCAGTGGCCCGAATTCCCGACCCATCCGAGTACATACCAGAGAAAGCACTGCATTGGAACTGGAGTCATCAATGAACAGCAGCGTACAAATCGAGCAGAAGAGCTATGAGATGCCCCCGCGAGAGGGGATCAGCATCGCGCATTTTCTCACCGTCGCCGACATTGAGCGATCGGCTCGCTACTATGAAAAGGTCTTCGGCGCTCGCATTCTTAGCCTGGGTGACGGCAACGCGCCTGGATACCTTCAGCTTGCAAATATCTGGATGATTCTAAACATTGGAGGCGGGCCGACCCCGGACAAGCCTACGGTAACGCTCAGCGTCCCCGACCCAAATCACATCAACAGCTTTATGAATTTCCGCGTTGCGGATATTCAAGCGTGTTATGAACTGTGGAAAAATCGAGGAGCGGAGTTCATTACGGAGCCGATACCCAAGTATGGCGAGACGCGCTGCTACATCCGCGATCCTGACGGTTACATCATCGAGGTCGGACAGAACAATCCGGGCTTCACGTACGGTTGAATTTCTGCATGGGATGCGGACCTAGAACCGCGGCGGCCTATGTTCGCCAAATTTCAACGCGTAATTTCATCAGGGACGATTACCGTTTCTGCGCTGCGGTCTCCTTTATCGTCTGGATCACGACGATGTGGGCGCGGGCCTCGCGGGCGTCGGCCTCGGGAGGATTCAACTTCAGATAGTAGTTGAGTTGCTGGACGGCTTCGTCGTATTGGCCATTGAGTTCCAGTGCGCGAGAGAGATTGTAGTAGGCATTGGCCCACCAGGGAGCGATGGCAAGCGTCTTTTGCAGCAGGGCGATGGGTTGGCCGAGTGCGACCGGAGTGCTTGCCTGCCGGATCTGGGTTGACGCCGCAGCAAAGAGCTGGCGTGCTTCTTCGGGGACGGCTGGAGTTTCGGGTAGCTCAATGGCTAGCGCTATGATCTTTTCGCGCAGATAGTTGTCCTGGGGATGCTGCTGGAAAAGCTTTAAGCTGGCAGCGAATCGTTCCTGAGGATTCATTGACTGCGTCTGTGCCAGTTGTTTCCGTTGCTGGAGCGCCTGCTCCAGCAGATCAACCGCTTTATTCGGTCCAGTCCTGTTGGCACAACTCAGCGCCGTGTTTCCAATTTTGTCCGTGGCCTCGACGTCGGCGCCTTTTTCCAGGAGCAATTTCACGATATTGGGCTTGCTGTCCTCCGCACCGATCCAATTCGGAGAACAGGCTGCAACAATCAGCACCGTTTTGCCGTCTTTGTTTCGAGCTTCGACATCGGCTCCGTTGTCCAGCAACAGCTTCACGATGGCCGGTCTATATTGCGGGCCAGTGTTGCCGTCGATTGCTGCCATCAACGCCGTCTTGCCGTTGTTCTCCTTTGCATCGAGATTGGCCCCCTTTCCCACTAGAAACTTCAGCGTGGCGAAATTGCGAAACTCGGCTGCGACGATCAGCGCCGTCTTTCCATCCGCGTTTCTGGCTTCAATATCCGCACCCTTTTCCAAGAGAGATTGGGCCTCGGTGGCCCACGAGTATTCTGCTGCCTTGATCAGCCGGTCATTCAGGCTATACTGGCCCGCCGCCGAAAGGCTGAAACAAAGGAAACTGCCGACAAGGGCTATTGCAGACAGAGTGTTCTTCATAGCTGATCTCCGGTACAGCGCTTACTTGGGATCCGGCATTTTGTATTCTTTGCCAAGAATGACTTCGGCAGCAAAATCGATATCATTACCAAGCTGCTTGCCAGTGTAAGTGTTCGCGACTTGCTCCGTCTTGTAGATAGTTGTCGAGAGGTGGTCGGCATGCTTGACCACCGCCGTCCACTGCTCGCGTTGCTGCGGTGTAAGAGTCTCCAGTGCCAGCATTTTGTGCGCCTGTTCCCGCTCAACCCGCATGGAATCAAATGCCGCTTTGCGAACAGCAAGGTCTTTAACTAACTTTTCGGACTTTACGGCGGCGGCTTCCGAGAGAAGTTCGATGGAGGCTTTGCGCACCATCGCGGAGAGGGCTTCAGGCGTGGTCATCGCGTCCCACACGATTCGAGAGTTATTGAGCGCATTGTCGATCGTCGCGTTGTTGGTGAGCGTGACGTCATGACGGCCCAGCTTTGGATCGACGAGGGCACGAGCGGCCTTAACCATCTCCGGATCGGCGGAAGCGGGCACCGGGCGGTTCTGTCGCATGTCATCCACGAGGCGAGCAAACTTCTGCGCCTGAGCAGGATTCTTCAGGTATCTGTTGGCAGCGTCATACTCCTCCTCCTGCTTTACCAGGTGAAGGTAGCCTCCGTCAGCGCCGGCCAACATGGTCTTTCCGCCAATCAAAATAAGCTTGTACCCTGCCAACGGCGCACCGCTCAGTGTCCCCGCGACCTCCCACCCGGAGATGACGTAATCGGTCGCCTCCAGTAGCCTGCCATCACCCAGGTATACCTGCTTCCAGGTGACGGCGACTTCTTCCTTGGGAATGGGAAGAGGCGGAACAAACGAGTTGAGACGTTTGGAAGCCTTTACGACCTGCGGGTCCGTGATGTTTGCGTCCCAAGCGGGTTTGTGGGCCGTGGCAGAATCGTCGTCTTTGAGACCGAGGCTGTCGCCAGTGGTGTTGGAGCCGGAGAGGGGAGCGTCGCCTTTGAGTGCACTGACAGCAGCGGGTTTGCCTGCGTCGAAAGCCGCTTGCCGGCGCTGTGCTTCAAGCGCTGCTTGACGCTGGCGTTCAGCTTCGATTTCCTGCTGTCGCCGCGCCTCAATCTCGCGCTGACGAGCTGCTTCAGCTTCCTTTTTAGCCGCTTCCTTCTTCTGCCGGGCTTCTTCTTGAGCTTTCTTTTTGGCCGCTTGCTGTTTCTCTTTCTCAGCTTTTCGTTCGGCCCGCGCTTCGGCGGCCGCTTCCAGGCGTGCTGCGCGCTCCTCGTCGGATTCAGACGAGCGCGACGAGCCGGAAGAGCTTCCCGATGTACTGCCGTGACTGCAATCTACGCCGAGTTGCGCACATGCACTCTGCGCGACGGCGCGGCCCTGAAAGAACGACATTGCCGCAAGCACCAAAACACCAAGCATCACAAAATTGGCGAATCGGAAGGTAAGCTTTGGACCTTCTAAGTTTTGGCAGTGGAGAGAGCGCGTACAAGAATAGACACGATTGCAGGGGCCCAGATGCCTTGTTCCCATGACATACCTCTGGCCGCAAGTTTGTTCTATCGATTGTAGCGTGTCGGCGGTGGAACTCTTATGGATGTATCGGAAAACGAAAGTAACCGCTCCGCACCCGATTTCTCCGCATTTCTCCCCGCGAGTATCGAGGACTCCCGATAGCGCAAGGTTGTTCAGGCGGACACCTTATTAGCAGATGCTGCCGCTCGCTGGAGTTCCGCCCAAAGTTCCGATTTCTTCGACGAGGATTACCGCTTCCGCAAGCTCGCGAATCGGGCGCCGCAGTCGGCGGCTCTCATTGCGAAGTCGTTGATAAGCTTCCTGCTCCGTAAGTTTGTAGCGTGACTGCAGGATTCCCTTGGCGCGTTCTACCAGCTTGCGCGATTCCAACTGCTGCTTCATTTCGCTGGCTTGTTCCAGTAACCGTGCATTTTCTTCGGCCAGACGGGACATGGAAATCGCGGCGCCCATGTGTTCTCCGACGAAACTGATCAGCGCGATTTCGTCCGGGGTATGACTGTGTGGCTCGCGATGATGAGCGTTGAGAATGCCAACCATCTCGCCGCCACTTACGAGAGGAACAGATAGGAATGCTTCGAATGTATCTTCCACGAGTGTGGGGAACGATTTGAAGCGGTCGTCCCGAGATGCCTTGTTCGAAAGGGCAACGACGCTTTTGTTCTGGGCGACCCACCCTGTAACGCCTTCACCTATCTTGAGGCGAACGGTGCCGATCTCAGCCGCGTGTGGCAGTTGTGAGGCCCGCAATACTATCTCGCCCGACGACATATCCGGCAAGTAAACGAGGCAAGCATCGCAACCAGTGACTTCCACGGCAATCGCAATCAACTCCTGTAGCATTTCGTCCAGGTCCGAGCCCGAGCTTACGATCCGGCTGGTACGATGTAGCAGCGCAAGTTGGCTCACCTTCGATCTATCCACAGTTGTTCTTTCCATAAAAACAAGAGCACCACTTTCGAAGTAGGACAGCGGTAACAACAACTTAAGGGCGCCTCGATTCAGCGTCCAATAAATTGTTTCTATGCCCCTCATGGTATTCGGCTCTACGCCTACATCGCTATCGTCTAGATAGAAAGTTTTGATTGGACTTCGCAATGAGCTGCCGCTATCGTGTGCACATCGAGAAAGTAGTAGCGGCTCACCGAAAGACCCGTAACTGGACGGAAGATCGTTCTTCCTAAGTCTCGATATCCAGCGCGGTACGACCCGCGCGTCCTGCTCCCCGTTCGAGCACAATCACCAACCACATTCAAGCCATTACGCGCGTGCCGCTGTGCGTCACCGTTGAAACCGCACCACACGTGCGCGCTGAGGCTTTTTCGTGAAGGAAGTTTTACATACAAGCTCATAAAGGACGGTATTCATCATGCGAAAAGTTGCTATTTACGGGAAAGGCGGGATTGGAAAGTCCACCACCACACAGAACACGGTTGCCGCGCTCGCTGAAGCAGGCAAGAAAGTGATGGTTGTCGGGTGCGATCCCAAGGCGGACTCGACGCGACTGCTACTCGGAGGCCTGGCGCAGCGCACGGTACTCGATACGCTTCGCGAAGAAGGCGACGAAGTTTATCTGGAAGACATTCGGCGCGTCGGCTTTGGCTCGGCATACTGCACCGAATCCGGTGGACCGGAGCCGGGGGTGGGTTGCGCGGGCCGCGGAATCATCACCTCTATCAATTTGCTCGAACAGCTCGGTGCTTATAAAGAAGACGAGAACCTGGACTACGTCTTCTACGACGTTCTCGGTGACGTTGTGTGTGGCGGCTTCGCAATGCCGATTCGCGAAGGTAAGGCGCAGGAGATCTACATCGTTTGCTCCGGCGAAATGATGGCCATGTATGCGGCGAACAACATCTGCAAAGGGATTGTGAAGTTTGCGCAGGCCGGTGGTGTGCGGCTTGGTGGCTTGATCTGCAACAGCCGCAAAGTGGACAACGAGCGCGAAATGATCGAAGAGCTGGCCCGTCAGCTAGGGACACAGATGATCCACTTTGTGCCGCGCGACAACGACGTTCAGCGCGCGGAAATCAATCGCAAAACGGTGATCGAGTGGCGTCCCGAATGTCCGCAGGCGGACGAGTATCGCAAGCTAGCGGCAGCGATCGACACCAACAAGATGTTTGTAGTTCCGAAGCCGCTGTCGATTCCGGCGTTGGAGAAGTTGCTGCTTGATTTCGGCCTCGCAGAAGATGGGGCACCGGCAGCGGTGCCAGTTCCCGTCGCACCGCAACCCGCGTATCTCCAGGCCGCAGCAGGAGACTAAGTCGGGTTGCGAATAAGGTCGTCGGGCTGCATTGATACCACCCAGTCGAATGCGGCCCGACGCGAAAGTGAAGGGATCAAGAGCTCGGTCGAACAAGGAGAACCAATGTCATCGGACCCAATCAACCCGCATGCAATCAAGAATGAACTGGTAAAGATATATCCGAAAAAGGTCGGGAGGAAGAGAGCCGAACAGATCGTGGTAAACGAGCGTCGCCCGGATGGTTCGGTTCCGGAGATCAAGGCGAACGTGCGCACCGCGCCGGGGATCATCACCCAGCGCGGATGCACTTACGCCGGCTGTAAAGGCGTCGTCATTGGTCCTACGCGCGACATTCTGTCGATCACGCACGGCCCGATTGGCTGTGGCTTCTATAGCTGGCTCACGCGCCGCAATCAGACACACCCGCCAACGCCGAAGGACGCCAATTACATTACGTACTGCCTCAGCACCGACATGCAGGAAGAACAGATTGTCTTCGGCGGTGAGAAGAAGCTGAAAGCGGCAGTCGAGGAAGCGTACGCGACATTCAAACCGAAAGCCATCGCAATCTTCTCGACTTGCCCGGTGGGACTGATCGGCGACGACGTGCACGCGGTTGCGCGCGAAATGAAAGAGAAGCTCGGAATTAACGTATTTGCGTTCAGCTGCGAGGGGTATCGCGGGGTCAGTCAGTCAGCAGGGCATCATATTGCCAATAATCAGCTTTTCAAGCATGTGATCGGCACAGACGACACTCCGCGTCCAGAAAAGTTCAAGATCAATATCCTTGGCGAATACAACATCGGCGGCGACGCCTTCGTCATTGAGGACCTGCTGGCCCGCTGTGGGATCACCCTGATCTCGACCTTCAGCGGCAACTCGCATTATGACGGCTTTGCCAATTCGCACATGGCCGACCTGAATGCTGTGATGTGCCATCGTTCGATCAACTACGTCGCCGAGATGATGGAGAAGAAGTTCGGAATTCCCTGGCTGAAGGTCAACTTCATCGGCGCTGACGGAACAGCCAAGTCGCTGCGCCGGATCGCCGAGTATTTCGACGATACCAATCTGAAGCTGATCGTCGAAAACATCATTGAAGAGGAAATGGTGGAAGTGAAGAAGGTTCGTGATGAAGTGCGCTCCCGTTGCGAAGGAAAGACAGCGATGCTGTTCGTTGGCGGCTCACGCGCGCATCACTATCAGACGCTCTTCACCGAGATAGGCATGAAGACCGTCGCTGCCGGGTATGAATTCGGGCATCGTGACGATTACGAAGGCCGACGCGTTCTTCCCACGATCAAACTCGACGCCGATACCAAGAACATTGAGGAACTGACAGTCACGCGAGACGAGGAACGCTACAGTCCGCGCAAGTCTGAAGCCGACATGGAGAAGTTGGCATCGAGCGATCTGGAGTTCATGGACTATACGGGCATGATGCCAGAGACCGAGGACGGAGCGCTGATTCTCGACGACATCAGCCAGCACGAGACCGAGCGCCTTCTGGAAATATACAAGCCGGCGATCTTCTGCGCCGGTATCAAGGAAAAGTACGCCGTGCAGAAGATGGGCATCCCCTGCAAGCAGCTTCACAGCTATGACTACGGTGGACCCTATGCCGGCTTTAAGGGCGCGATCAACTTCTATCGCGAGATCGACCGAATGGTGAACATGAAGGTGTGGTCGTTCACCCTGGCTCCGTGGCAGCAGCCGACCCTGCCTCCCGAGCCTTCCGAAGTGGCAGCCGACTAGTTCGGCCCGAACGACAACTGATGAGTTAATCGAATCCGGGCCTGAGCCGGAGAAGGAGAAGTCTATGCTTTTGCGACACACAACGAGCGAAGTCGTCGAGCGGTCTGCGTTGACCATCAATCCGGCGAAGACCTGTCAGCCGATTGGCGCGATGTATGCCGCGCTCGGCATTCACAATTGCTTGCCGCACAGCCACGGATCGCAGGGATGTTGCGCTTATCACCGCAGCACACTGACTCGCCACTACAAAGAGCCGATC
This sequence comes from Acidobacteriota bacterium, assembly GCA_023410055.1. Taxonomy (GTDB): domain Bacteria; phylum Acidobacteriota; class Terriglobia; order Terriglobales; family Acidobacteriaceae; genus JAEZPW01. The sequence continues at coordinate 14,023 of JAEYQK010000101.1, read as the reverse complement.
ATGGCCGGCACGAGTTCGTTCACCGAAGGATCGTCGGTGTTCGGCGGTCAGGCAAATCTCCTTCTGGCGTTGAAGACGATTTTTACCGTGTATAACCCGGACATCGTCGCGGTGCACACGACGTGCTTGTCAGAAACGATCGGTGATGACCTCGTACAGATCATCCAGAAGGCCAAGGACGAAGGAAATATTCCCGAAGACAAGTACGTGTTACACGCGAATACGCCGAGCTACGTTGGTACGCACGTGACGGGGTTCGCCAATATGGCGAAGGCGTTTGCCGAAAAGTTTTCGGAATCCACCAACGACGAACAGAGGCAAATCAACATCGTTCCAGGCTGGGTTGAACCGTCGGACATGCGTGAGATCAAGCGCCTCGCGAACGACATGGGCATTGACACGGTCATGTTCCCTGATACGTCGAACGTTCTTGATGCTCCGCAAACGGGTAAGCGCCGCTTTTATCCGAAGGGCGGCACCACAATCGAAAAGCTCAAGAGCACCGGCGACAGCATCGGCACGATCGGACTCGGCATTTCCGGCTCGACACGTGCATGTAGTGCAATCGAGGAAAAGTGCGGTGTGCAGCGGCAGATGCTGGAGCTTCCTATTGGTCTGCAGGCAACGGATCGTTTCGTCCAGGCGCTTCGCACCATGACCGGTGCCAGAGTGCCAGGCCACATCACGGAGGAGCGCGGCCGCCTGGTCGACATGATGGCCGACATGCACCAGTACTTCTATCGCAAACGCGTGGCATTGTTTGGCGATCCAGACCAGCTCGTTTCGTTGACGGAGTTCCTGGTCGCACTCGATATGCGCCCGGTCTACATCGTCACTGGAACGCCGTCGAGGTCATTCGAGAAGCGGATCAAGAAAGCCTTGGGCGACGGGATTTCAGAAGCAAAGTTCCAAAAGGGTGGGCAGGCCGATGCGTTTCTGCTGCATCAGTGGATCAAGAACGAGGGTGTTGACCTGCTAATCGGCAACACCTACGGCAAGTACATCGCGCGCGACGAAAACATCCCGTTTGTGCGCCATGGATTTCCGATTCTTGACCGCGTTGGGCACTCGTACTTCCCGACGGTCGGCTATAGCGGGGCGATGCGGCTCATGGAGAAGATCCTCGGCGTGTTGATGGATCGCCAGGATCGTGAGTCACCCGAAGAGCGCTTTGAACTGGTCATGTAGGAACAGGAGCGGGGCCATGATTGAGATTCTGGAAGGGCGAGAGCGACAGGTTTATCGCAAAGGCGAGCAGCCGTTCGATCTGGAATGCGGCAAGCAGAGCCTTGCGGGATCCGTGAGCCAGCGCGCTTGCGTATTCTGCGGCTCGCGCGTCGTGCTGTATCCGATTGCCGACGCCCTCCATCTCGTTCATGGCCCGATCGGTTGTGCGGCCTACACGTGGGACATCCGTGGCGCTCTGTCATCGGGGCCGCAACTTCATCGGCTCAGCTTCTCCACCGACCTGCGCGAGATTGAAGTCATTCATGGCGGTGAGAAGAAGCTGTACGCCGCACTGTGCGAACTAATCGACGCACACAAGCCGAATGCTGCATTCGTGTATGCCACCTGCATCGTCGGCATCATCGGCGATGACGTTGAGGCCGTGTGCAAGCGGGTGAGTGAAGAGAAAGGAATTCCGGTACTTCCAGTTCACTCGGAAGGCTTTAAGGGCACCAAAAAGGACGGCTATCGCGCCGCCTGCGAAGCGCTGTTTAAGCTGATGGGGACTGGCCCGACCGGAGGCATCAGCCCGATCAGCCTGAACATCATGGGTGATTTCAATCTGGCGGGTGAAATCTGGATCATCCGCGAGTACTTCCGCAAGATGGGCGTGGAAGTTGTCTCCTGCATCACAGGCGATGGGCGCGTTGCCGATGTACAGCGAGCACACGGAGCCGCACTCAACGTGGTTCAGTGCTCCGGCTCGATGATGCATCTGGCCAAAACAGTTAAGGAGAAGTGGAACATCCCGTTCATTCGCGTTTCGTATTTCGGAATCGAGGACATGGCGCAGTCTCTCTACGATGTGGCGCGCGTTTTCGGCGATCCGGAGATCATGGCGCGTACGCGGGCACTGGTGAAAGAAGAGATCGACGCGATCATGCCGAAACTACTCGAGTACCGCAGCGAACTCGAGGGCAAGAAGGCCGCGATCTACGTGGGCGGAGCATTCAAGGCATTTTCCCTGGTGCGCGCTCTTCGTCTACTCGGCATCAAGACGGTGTTGGTCGGCTCACAAACCGGCAACAAAGAAGACTACGAACAGCTGCGCGACTTATGCGACGACGGCACGATCATCGTCGACGACTCGAATCCGCTGGAACTCGCCAAATTCCTACAGGAAGAAGATGTCGATTTGTTTATCGGCGGCGTGAAAGAGCGGCCGATTGCCTACAAGCTCGGAGTAGGTTTTTGCGATCACAACCACGAACGCAAAGAGGCTCTTGCGGGGTTTGCAGGAATGCTGAACTTCGCTCGCGAGGTGCACGCAACGGTAACGAGCCCTGTGTGGAAGCTGACGCCACGCAGCAGGCGTATTCACAGTGCAAAGGAGCACCTGGCATGAGCACTCAGCTGAATGTCCTTGGGGCTCCGCGGCCGAAATATGTATCGACACGCAACGCGTGCAAGTTGTGCGCACCGCTGGGCGCTTGTCTTGCGCTCCGCGGGATAGAAGGCGCGGTTCCATTTCTTCACGGATCGCAGGGATGCGCGACCTACATGCGGCGCTACATCATTAGCCACTTCAAGGAGCCGATGGACATTGCCGCATCGAACTTCAGCGAAGCGAGCGCGGTATTCGGCGGAGGCGAGAACCTTAGCCTCGGGCTTCGTAATGTGACGAAGCAGTACCAGCCCAGCCTGATCGGCGTCGCGACGACCTGTCTTTCAGAAACGATTGGTGAAGATGTCCCGATGTTGCTGCGTGAGTATCGCTCAAAGCTCGATGGCGATGCGTCGCCGGAGCTGGTGCACATGTCCACCGCCAGCTATCGCGGTACACACATGGACGGCTTCCATGCCGCGGTGCAGTCCGTGATCGATGCACTGGCGGAGGGCGGACCACGCGAGAATCACGTTAACGTGTTCCCGGGCATGGTTTCGCCTGCGGATATCCGTTATCTGAAGGAGGTTTTTGCGGACTTCATGTTGGAACCGGTCCTACTGCCCGACTATTCCGACACGCTCGACGGCCCGGCGCTGGACACGTATCACAAGATTCCCGAAGGCGGGACTCCTATCGCAGCGGTTCGTTCTGCTGGACGCGCCGCCGCGACGATTGAATTCGGAAGGACAATCTCCCGCAGCGCCAGCGCAGGGACATTGCTTGAGGAACGTTGCTGCGTGCCGTGTCACCGGCTTGGATTGCCGATCGGCGTTCACGAAACCGACCGCCTGTTTGAAGTACTCGAAACGATTTCAGCTTTACCGTCACCTACGCGTCACGAACGCGAACGTGGCCGTTTGATTGATTCGTATGTCGATGGTCACAAGTACGTCTCCGGTAAGCGTGCGGTGGTTTATGGCGAGGAGGACCTAGTCACCGGTCTTGCAGCTTTCCTGAGTGAGATCGGCGTCGTGCCGGTTCTCTGTGCTTCGGGGGGAGAGAGCGGAGGACTTGCGCAAGCAATCGCCGAAGTCACTCAGGACACCGTGGGCCAGATTGCCGTACGCGAAGGGGCCGACTTCATGTCTATCGCCGAGGAGGCCGCCGCCCTGAAACCAGACATCCTGGTCGGTAATAGCAAGGGGTATGCTCTCGCGCGCCAGCTTGGGGTGCCGCTCGTGCGCGTAGGATTTCCGATTCATGACCGCATAGGAGGCCAGCGAATCCTGCACCTTGGATATCGCGGCGCACAGCAACTCTTCGATCGCATCGCTAACGCGCTGATCGAGAGCAAACAGGAATCGTCAACGGTGGGCTACAGCTACATGTGAGGGGACAATGGCTCTGGATCTATCAAAACATCCTTGCTTCAACGCGGACGCAAGACATCGCACTGCGCGAATCCATCTGCCGGTGGCCCCCAAGTGCAATATCCAATGCAACTACTGCAATCGCAAGTTCGACTGCATGAACGAAAGCCGGCCTGGCGTTACGAGTGCGGTACTGACGCCTAAACAGGCGCTCTCCTACCTTGACCGAGCCACAAAGAAGATGCCGAACATCGCCGTGGTCGGCATCGCAGGTCCGGGAGATCCGTTTGCGAGCTCTGACGAGACTCTTGAGACGCTGCGGCTGGTACGGGAGAGCTATCCGGACATGCTGCTGTGTGTTGCAAGTAACGGGTTGAATGTCGCCCCCCATGTTGAAGAACTCGCAAAGCTCAAGGTGAGTCATGTGACCCTCACGATCAACGCCGTTGATCCGGCGATCGGAGCGAGCATCTACTCCTGGGTGCGTGACGGAAAAACGATCCATCGTGGCGACTCCGCGGCGTGCGTTCTTCTGCAGCGCCAGCGACGTGCCATTCAGACCCTCAAGGAACACGGCATTGCGGTAAAGATCAACACGATCGTCGTGCCCGGCGTGAACGACGAGCACATCGAGAGTGTCGCCCGGGAGCTATCCGCAGCCGGGGCCGACATCATGAATTGCATCCCTCTCTATCCAGTGAAGGACACCAAATTCGAGAAACATCGGGAGCTTGCCCCGGCAGAGCTGACGAAGATTCGCGCAATCGTCGGCCAGCTGTTGCCCCAAATGCAGCACTGTACCCGATGTCGCGCCGATGCAGTCGGTCTGCTGGGCGATAAGCAATCTGATGAACTGGTCGCGATCATGAACGCCTGTGCAAACGGCACCGACGAAGTTGATCGTCCTTACGTGGCGGTCGCGAGCATGGAAGGCACGCTCGTCAATCAGCATCTGGGGGAGGCCGCGCAGTTGTGGATCTATGGTCAGACGTCGGCCGGGCTCAAGCTGATCGAAAAACGCGAGACGCCGGAACCTGGGCAGGGTACGGGGCGCTGGCTGCAAATGGCCAAGTCACTGAGTGACTGTCGGGCGATTGTCGTCAGTGGAATCGGCGGCAATCCTCGAAGAGTACTTGAGCATGAGGGCATTCGCATCATCGAAATGGGCGGACTGATCTCAGACGGTCTTAACAGTCTGTACCGGACCGGTGATGTGCCTGCCTCCATGCGCAAGCGGTTCAAGTTCTGTGGGGCCGAGTGTCAGGGCAGCGGTACGGGTTGCGCCTAGTCGCGGCCCGCAAAGGAGAATTCAGATGGAAAGACCGAATCACCATATCTTTGTCTGTGCCAGCTTCCGGGTTGCCGGAGAAGCCAAAGGCGTGTGTCATCGCAAGGACTCGACTGGACTTCTGCAGTATCTGCAGGGCGAACTGTCGGATCGCGATATGAGCGACGTTCAGGTCTCGACCACCGGTTGCCTGAACCTCTGCGAGAAGGGACCGGTAATGATCGTCTATCCCGAGAACCACTGGTATGGCGAGATTACTGAAGAGAAGATCGACAACATACTTGACCGGTTGCAGGAAGGCCAGCCAGCCGAAGGGTTGCTGTGCTAAGGAATTGGATCATGCGCAAACGCGAACCATTGGATATCGCCTTGGTCGTCCTGATGATCGTCGGCGCTATCGCAATCGTCACAGCGGCGAACAATCAGGAGACCTTCAGCGGCATTGTTTACAACATTGCTTCGGTGCGTCAACGCGTTGCTCTCCGCCCCGGCGACGGCGATCGCATCATCGCCGGAGCTCATCTGGGTGCTCATTACGTTCTGGTCGACCAGGACGGAGTTTATCCGCTGGAAGACAATGACGAGCGCGTCGCCGTGTTTGCAGGCCATAAGGCGACAATCATGGGATCGTATGCAGACGGAGCGATCCACGTTTCCACTGCTTATCGCTCCCGAGTCAACTAGCTCCTTATGAAGAAACATCGGGACGTTTGGATCATCGATAGTACACTGCGCGACGGCGAGCAAGCGCCGGGCATTGTCTTCTCACGTGAAGAGAAGGTGGCGATTGCGCGCGCGCTATTCGAGATCGGCGTTCCGGAGATCGAATGCGGCATTCCAGCGATGGGTGGAGCGGAATGCGACGACATCCGCATACTGCTTGACCTCGGTCTTCCAGTGCGACTGACAGGCTGGTGCCGCGCCCGCGAGGACGACCTTCTTGCGGCGGAGACGTGTGGCCTCAAGTCGGTCCACATTGCTTTCCCCGTTTCAACCATTCAGCTGCAATCAATCGGGAAAGATCGTAATTGGCTGGTTGACAACCTTCCCAAATTGATCGAGAACGGCAGAAGCAGATTCGCCCACGTCTCCGTCGGGGCGCAAGATGCATCGCGTGCAGACACAAACTTTGTCGTCGACTTTGCCGCTTTTGCCGAGGTGAACGGTGCCGATCGCGTTCGCATTGCGGACACCGTCGGCGTATGGAATCCGCTGCGGACGCACGAAGTTTTTTCCAAGCTGCGAAAGTCTGTAATCCGCACGCGATTGGAATTCCACGGCCACAACGATCTTGGCATGGCGACCGCCAACACAATAGCGGCCATCCAGGGAGGTGCTGATTGTGTCAGCGTAACTGTTAATGGATTGGGAGAGCGCGCAGGCAACGCCGCACTTGAGCAGGTCGTAATGGCCGCACAGTGCTCGCTCGGAATCGAGCATGGGATCACCACTCACGGACTGGGAAAACTCTGTGCGCTCGTGGCTCAGGCCTCCCGACACATTATTCCCCATGACAGGCCGGTAACCGGGAGGGACATATTCCGGCACGAATCCGGCATTCATTGCGCTGCCTTGATCAAACATCCAGACGCATTCGAGGCTTATCCAGCAGATAACGTCGGGCATTCTCGAACCGAAATTGTCCTTGGCAAGCACTCCGGGACCGCAAGTGTTGTGCACACATTCTCCGGTCAAGGGATTCCTTTAAATGCACGTGAGGCGGAGGTGCTTTTGGCAACGGTTCGTGCGTTGGCAACACACAATAAGCGCTCTGTATCGCTGGCGGAACTATTCGATTCTGTTTTTAGCCAGGAGTACCGATGGAAACCCCTGCCCCACCGACAAGACTCGCCGACCTGACGGAAGTGCCAATAGCACGAGAGTCTCTTTCCCTGTGTTGGAGGCCGGCCAGCGTGCCGCAGAGTAATTGTTCAAAGCAGCTTTGCCTTGCAAGTTGCAACAGCGGACAACGCGCCTCAGAGTTCAATGCGGTCAAGCGCAAAAACTGTTGTTTCCATAGCTCATCATCATCAATCTCACTCCAGAGTGCGATTCCGAATTGGCACGGGAAGAGATGCGGCATCGTACGAACCCACCGGGTAGTCCCTCTTTCGAACTCACGCGGAGCGGCTTTTACGATTCGATAGGTGTGAAGTTGTTAATGCTTCTGCCTTCTCTGTCCTGCTCTCTATGAATCCGCTCGCAGATATGCAGATATAAGGTGAACAATGCTGGAGTTCTATGCCTTCAACGCTTTTCTTAACGAACTCAAGAGCCGTCGCTTTGACACACCCGCGATTCGCGCACTAAGTCTGTATCCCTACGCCCAATTCGGACACAGCACGGACACGCACACAAAGAAGAAACCCTCCCTTTCGGGAGGTCATCATATCTCGCTTGTTTGTAAGGAGTTATGGTGAGCGCGGAAGGAATCGAACCTTCAACCTACTGATTAAGAGTCGTCAAAGCAGGCACCCTCGATTTCAACTTAAGCCGCCTATTTTCAATTGCTTACCACCACCCAGGCCCGCACGGAAGCGTTCGTAAGTTGGTATTGAAAACAAACACTTTAGCTCATATGGGATCGAGGCGTACGGCACGTTTATGGCACAGGTAGGCGCGCCTTTGGGCTCACTGGAGACGACTGATTCCGGGCTGGAACCCACTGATTTTGTGCCATGTGTGCAGCGCGCTGATCCAGAATCGGTTGGCGCGACAGGTCCGATCATACCTGTGCCACAAACTTGCATTGGTGAGCTCCTGCCCCCTTGTGCTCGTCGCGTTGCGATTCCGAGCCGACATGCACGCAGATCATCCCGTGCATGAAAGTCTTCTTTCGTCGTGATCTGCTTCTGACAGACCCGGCACTTGCGGGCATGCTTGTCGGGAGAGCGACGAATGCCGACCTTGCGTGCCTCCGCCACAGATCTAGCGGGAATCAACAGTGGATATTGGACGAACCCGTACTCGGTCACGAGCGAGCGCATTTCCTCATCGGGCACGAAGATGAGGTTCGGTGGACTATGCTTCGATGGCTTGGGCACCAAGCTAGAAATTCGGCAGTCGAGCTTCTCTCCGTTCACGCGGACGAGTGGTGGAATGGAACTGAGATCGAGCCCATGATGTTTGGCCCAGATCGCGCGATGGAGGGCCGCTCCTTTCTCCAGCATCACAACCCCGCTCTGGATGAAGGGCGAATTCCCCTTGAGAAGGCAGCGCATCTCGGAATCGATTGTTACTTCCCGGCGGTGCCGTGATCGTCAACGGTAAAGGCAAAGGCGAGTCGTTCAGGTTCGGTCCTCGACAGTTCAAAGTCCACCGTGGTGCAGAGCGCGACTTTGGAATCCTACTGCAACAACCGTGGGCGGCTCACAACGAGAAGCCGGGATACAAGAACGCTGCGCGAATGGCCTCGGCATCCTTCTCTGAAACGCCAGAGGCACGAACCGTGTCATACCACTTTGCGACCTGAGCCGTCATGTCGTCGACGATTTTTTCCGCTTCCTCTTGGGTCAGCAGAAAACGGGCATGCTGCGAGAGGATGTTTTTCCGATTGGCATAGCGGCCGAGGTCTCCACATTCCATCGCCAGGTCACGGTGTTGCTGGCTCACCACCGGCGAGGGCGTGAGATCGTAGGCGGGAGACAGGGCCCAATCTTCCCCCCTGGCCAGGAAGGCGTGATTGCGTGGATGGTCATCGAGGTTGGAGATGAGCGCGTTGAAGCACATGCGCCGAAACAGCTCGCGCGCATCCTTCTTTGGCTCCGCGACGATGCGCCGCAGTTCCTCGGCCAACAACACGTAGGACCATCGGATCCTGGCTTCGGCAGCCTCATCGGCACGCAAAACCGTAAGGCCGCTGATCATCCGCGCGCGCGTGTATCCCTCAGTGGTTTGTTCGCGGTCGAAGCGCTTGATGAGCAACACATCCCTGCCCGCGACGTTTTCGATGCGGCTTTCGGCCACGCTAATGTCGCACTGCCGCGCCAAACGCAGCATCGCATGTTCGACGCGCGTATTGTTCCATCGGTCATCGGGACGATTGAACTTGGCGATCCACAGACCGGCGTCATCCTGCACAACCGCCTTTGGACGGGCGCCGCCCATGGAGGTACCGAGCAAGAGTAGATCCTGGACTTGCTGAGCTTCCGGATCGGCGGGGATTTCGTCCTTCACGAGCGCTTCTGCTAGTTCCTGCAACTTTTCCAGATCAATTGTCTGGTTGAATTTCCGCACCGGAGCCGGCGGAACCTGATTTAAGCCAAAACCGAGAGCGCCGGCACGGTCGTCGGGTGATTCCAGCAGGTAATCCAATTCACCAAGCTGCGTCTTGGCGGCATGTTTGTCGATAACACGTCGGCCCCAGTAGTCCGGACCGGCGTCACGCAATGCGCCGAAAATGCCGTGCAGACGCGCCGTTTCAAATGTTCCCGCCGCGAGTTTTAGCTCAACCGGATCTATCTCCACCGCGTCGGGATTCTGAAGGTAGGAGCGCCCATAAACGAAGCGGCCCAGGGGATCGCCTGTTCGCGTCGTTTCCAGCACAAACCTCCCCGCCGTCACCGCCGAGGCGGCTCCTGGAAGCGTGATGTACACGAAACACTCGCGCGCGTTGCTAGAAGTCATTGTCCAAGCCTCCGGCTTTGCGCGCGCGCGCTGGTTCCCTGCGAGCCGCAAGAGCCAGGCCCTGCTCGTCTTTCAGCGGGCTGGCCAATTCCTCAAAGGGGGAGAGCAGATCGTACACCCAGAGCAAGGCGGCATAGACCGCGATTGCGCTGGTTACCTTCCCTCTCTCGGCATCGGCCACCACTCTTCGATTGGTGCCAATTTTCTCGGCTGCTTCCGCTATAGTCAGCCCGCGGCGCAATCGCGCAGTTCGCAGATTCTTTCCCAAGTTCTTCACCGCTTGGTCAACGGCGTACGGCGGGGCTTCGACGAGTTGGTTCTTTGCGGTCATTATGTTGCCTTAAGGTAGCATTAAGTTGGATAAAGCTACCTTAAGAGATTATTGACGGGAGGAAGAATTTGTCAAGTAAACGCTTCCTTAAGGTAGCATAAACTGACATTTTGCTACCTTAAGGTGGCATGTTACTAAACTAGATGGGGTTGGCTTCCGGGGCAAACAGCTGCTGCTCGCGTCGTTTAGCTCTGCGGCCCGGCTCGGGGCCTACATCCATCGAGACCCGGACCATCCCTCACATCAGGGCCGTCGACAAGAGGACCAGATTGTAGGCCGAATGCGCCATTGCGGGTGCGGTCGTGGTTCCGGAGATGACCCTGATCAGGCCATAGGCGATTCCAGTCAGCCCAAAGGAGATCCAATGGGTCAGATCCGTTGGGCCGTGAAAAAGCGCGAACGTTCCCGCGGTGATGGCGACCGCCACAATGTCCCCCACTTTGCTGGCAAGGAGCGGAAACAGGCATCCCCGGAAAAGAGATTCTTCCAGGATCGGAGCCAGCAAAGCGGCGAGCAGAACCAGCGGCCACGAGGGCGGGATGCCGACAGCCGGTAATTGAGCGCGCTGATACAGCGCCGCCACAATCCCCAGGGTCACTCCGATTCCCAACGATGCGCTGGCTTGCAGCGGCTTTGGACGTATCCAGCCCAGGGGTGCCAATACCGGCTGGCGGTACCGCAGCTTGAGAACCGCGTACAAACTCACCGTCAGATACAGCACGATGGCGATCTGAAGTCCGTCGCTTGGATGAGAAAGTTGGACCTTGGGAAGGAAATGCAATCGCACCAGCACATGCAGTGCAAGCGTAAGCATAGCCAGCGTTACCAGAAACAGGCCAAGATCCCCGTAGCTCCAGTAGGGGCATTCTGGCGCGCGCGACTTTTGCCAGGGGACGAACATAGGACCGCTGATCACAGCGATTGCAGATGCCGAAATTCCGGCACGACTTGAAATGGGACTCGCGGCCGCAACACTTGTTCGCCCACTTGGTCGATCTGTTCGATCTCTGCGTTGCCCAGGAACCGTGCCGCCTCGCGAATATGCGCCACTCGTTCGGGTTGAAACCCCATCAGGCGCGCACACGTGGCATCGGCCGCGAGCGGATCATCCGCCATCACTACTTTGCCGAGCGCGCGGGGGTTGCCGTTAAGCGGGCCGTTTCCTTCCATGGCGATGATGCCGTCGGCGATCACAAAGTGTATCGGCACGGTCGCGCAAAGATCGAGGATGCTCTCCTGAATGCCCTTCCAGTGCAGGATGTTTTTCGGCCAGCCGTAGCGTGCGCCGGGAACCACGCCGAACAGGTTCTTCATGCTCAGAGTCACTCCGGACCAGTGATGCGCCTTGATCTTCGGCATCGATACCAGGTAATCCGCCTCCAGCACTGTTCGCGGCAACCACAGTGTTCTCATCCCCGTGTAGCTGGCACGCAACCGTGTGCGGATCAGTTCATCACGGTTGAGATCGACGAAGCGGATTTTCTCCTGACGCAGAAGTGATTCGTAACCGCTCTCGGCCAGTACCAGTTGGGTGTCGCGTTGATGGCCCGGCCCCTCTGCAACAATGACCGACGCTGCCCCGGCCTGCCGAAAAGCCTCCGCCGCAGCGAGCACCAGGCTCGGATGCGTATTGATGGCATTGCCGGGGAGATAGTCGACCAAATTCGGCTTGAGGACAACCCGCTTTCCGCGAACATCGATGGCAAACTGCTGCAGACCACGTTGAAGAAGTTGGTCGATAGCACCTGAATAACTGTCGGCATTCAAAACGGCAACGCGGGAACGCTTGGCGAAGCGATGCCAATGACATTTTGGCAGGAAGAACGGCGCTGTCAGCAAGGTGCCGGCAGCCGTGGCAGCGGTTCCAGCGAGAAAATCGCGGCGGCTCAACTTCATATCGCTATCCCGAAGGCGGCTAGTGCGCGCCGATGATCAAGCGCCAGGCAGGAGACAGCCCGTGTGCTGATGTCTTCGCAAGTGGTGAGCGACCGGGATGCCTCTAGGCGTTCCTGAAGAGCGGCCACGGCGCGGCCGTGCGCGGCCAATGCCAGAATCGCCCAGGCAAGGCTCCATGGTGCATCGAGCGTTGGGGTGGAGTTCTCCAGGAAGGTCATGCCGCGCTCAACGGTCTCATGGTGCGAATGAGCGCGCAATGCCAGTAAGGCAACTGCCGTGTCATCCACATGAGCCGAGAGCGGCTCTCCGTAGACAACACCATTGCCGGCGTTCCATCCGCCGGACGGGCAGGCGCGATCCAGAAGCATCTGCACCCCCGCGTCAGTCCGCGCTGGAACTTGATCCAATCCGCCACAGGTACAGGGGAGTTGATCAAGCGCCAGGATGGCAAACGAGGTAGGCACGACCCAACTGACGGTATCCGGGAACCATGGCCAGCCGCTCTTGTCGGGATCAAATTTCACGTGCCGGTCGGCCGTGCGGAACTTCCATTTCCACAGCCAGTCAGACTCCTTCCCGGTGAAGCGCAGCAACCAGTGGAAAGCGCGCAATCGCGCCGGGATTGCCGGCACCACATCGCGCAACGCAATTGCCGCCAAGGCGGTTACCCAAGCGCCATCTGCATCATCTCCGGAGAAAACCGGCCAACTTCCATTGCGGTTTTGGCTGACCAGCAGGAAGGACTGCCCTCGTCCGACGCTTTCTGTAGCGGCAGTTCCAAGTGCCAGCAGTGAATAGCAAGTTGCTTCAGTGGACGCCTGGCCGGATGAGGCAAGGGCTGCCCAGGACCCGCAGGAAAGCTGCCTTTTGAGGAGTTCGTCTTGCATGCCGCCCAAGGCGGATCGCCGGTTTGCCACCACACCCCCACTTGTATTGCAGGAGTGCGGTTCCGTCAAAAAGGTCTACGAAACTGGCATACAAGCGCCGCGAACTCGCGGGTTTTCAGCTGCAGAACACGGACTAACGTCGAAGGTCAGGCAAATCGCGATCGGTGAAATAACACATCACGGTCGTATGGTGTGTCCGTCGCGGTGCTTATGAGCAGACAGCAGTAGTCTCAATGGTTCGACTTCGACCTAGAACTCCCGGCAACGTATCGGCCCATGCGGACTCAGTGGTGGCGTCTTCCTTGTAGATGGACACTGCTGCGGGGTATTCACGACTGCCTATCTGTCGATGCTGTTGCTGGCGCCACTGCTCGGTCTGCCCCAAACTCGTGACAGTAGTGGGCACCAAGTTGTAAGACGACTAGCTCTCAGGCCCGAAAGCAGCTGCCACCCCCCCCACGAAATCGAAGCTGCTAAGCACTGAAAACGCTGGGTGATGCAGGCGCCGGCACGCAGCCACAAATGTTTTGGTTCGTGTCTGGTCTTGTACCGACCATCAACGTGCCAGCCCACGCAGTCAACTACGTTACACTGGCCGACCAGTGGGGACTTTGGCAATCGGCGATTTGAGACTTTGATATCGAGGTGGAGGCGCCTCCTTATGGTCCGCGCTTATTCCGTTCTGGGCCGCGCGCCTTGCCAAATGCGAGTCGTATGCCAGGTGCGGAAGGACGGCCGATCACTTTAGCGCTGAAAAGGGCAGTTGTGTTCGTTCGCCACAAGAACGAACGGGAGCCTGCTCATGGCCGACTCCCGGTCCCACTGGCTGCTACTGCACCGTGACAGGAATGGTCATTGAATGTGTAGCCGAGCCGCTGGAAGCGGTCAGGGTCAGGTTGTAGGTTCCGGGCGATGTGCCGCTATTGGGTTTGGGCGACGTGTTCTTGCTGCCACCGCCGCAGCCCACTAGTCCCACAAGGGCAAGCACGAGCAGCAACGAGATCAAGAGCCACTTTTTCCGATTCCGAGCCTTACCGAAGTTGAACATCAGTCCGACGAAACCAGCGCAGA
>JAEYQK010000098.1 GCA_023410055.1 Acidobacteriota bacterium | reverse complement strand
AAGCCAGTGGAGACTGCAAGCAACGTAGTTCCGTTTGGCGCAGGCGGACCCGTGAGCGGCCCTTACGGGACGTTCAGTGCTGGCGGAGCAAAGGGTGGATTCGGGTTCACGGGTGGGGGTGGAGACTTCGGCAATCGGTACGCCTGGTACGTTCAGGTTGTGCGCCAGAAGGTTTCAGAGAATTGGCTGAAGTACGAGGTTGATCCGAATATTCGGGACGCGCGCCGAGTATACATAACGTTTGAGATCAACCGTAATGGTCAGCCGAAGAACATAACCATTTCACAGTCGAGTGGTGTACCTTCGCTCGACCAATCAGCCGTCCGTGCATTGCAGCGCATTGATACCTTTGGTCCGCTGCCGGGTGATTACCGCGGCAGCAACGTCAATGTAGAATTTTGGTTTGATTACAGGCGCTAGGCGCCAGTTGATTGACGAGATGTTGACGTGGCGAGCGAGGATTTGAAAAATGACAATCGCCGATCAGCAATCTCAGCCGACAGGTGAGATGAGAAGACTTTTAGCCGTAGCTTTCACAACATTACTACTACTTAGCTCCGTGGCGTTCTCGCAGGACTGGATTCGTACTGGAACCGGACTCGGAGTCGAGAAGCTTCGCATTGCTGTGCCCGACTTCAAGGTCAACCAGGGCAATCCGGGCGATCTGGCGAAGACGTTCAACGACACGCTCTTCAATGATCTGGAGAGCGCAGGAATATTTGAACTGGTTTCAAAGAGCTTTTATCCGCTGCAGGTTCCTGGCTCACCGCAGGAAGTCAAGCTGGACGCGTGGGGCAATCCGCCGCCGAACGCTGCGATGGTTGCCTTTGGCAGCCTCGGAGTAGACGGGCAGAACAATCTGCAAGTCTTCGGTTGGCTCTATGATGTGAAGAATCCCGCTTCACCGCAGGTGCTCGGAAAGCAGTATCGCGAAACAGCGACACCGGAGAATTCGCGAAAGATTGCACACGAGTTTGCCAATGAGATTATTTTCAGGCTTGGTGGCGGGATCTCAGGCATTACGCAGAGCACGATATATTTCGTGAGTTCGCGGAGTGGCAGCAAGGAGATTTGGGCGATGGATTACGACGGCGCCAACCAGCGCCAGATCACAAACCTTCGCTCGATCGCCTTGTCGCCAAGAGTCTCGCCGGACGGTTCCCGCGTGGCGTTCTCGGCGCTTTCGAAGGGGGCGTGGGAGATCTTGATGTGGTCCAACGAGTTGAATCGCCTGGTTACATTTCCGCGATTCGGCGGCATGAATCTCTCGCCGGCATGGAGTTCTGACGGAACCAAGATTGCGTTCTCGTCTTCGCGGACTGGCGATCCGGAAATTTTCGTTGCGGACGCGAATGGAACTAATTCCAGGCGCGTCACCGCATTCAAGGGGCCGGATGTCTCTCCGGTATGGAATCCGAGGACCAACGCCCAAATCGCTTGGGTGAGCGGGCGCAGCGGGCTACCGCAGATATATACGATGGATGCGGACGGAACAAACGAACAGCGGGTTACGGATCAAGGATATGCGGTTTCGCCGTCCTGGTCGCCGAATGGCCAGTTTCTGGCCTTTGCATGGATTCGCCGTTATGGACCTGGGGCTCCTGGGGCTTCCGACATCTACGTAATGGACATCACGACGCGGCAATTCGTTCAGTTAACCCACAACGGTATGCGGAATGACTTTCCTTCCTGGTCTCCTGACGGACGTCACATCGTGTTCCAGGCGGGTGAGCAGATATGGAGCATGCTGGCAGATGGGAGTCAGCAGAAGCAGTTGACGTTCGCCGGCAAGAATTCGCAACCCAACTGGAGCTTTAAGTAAATAGCTTGAATGCCAGTAAATATTGCGGAATACTGAATGTCTAGTTTCAGTTTTCTGGGTAGGAGTCACAACGTGGGAACGCGTTGGAGTCTTGTCCGGAGTTTGAGTAAGTAGCTGTTAGTTTCTTTGCGACAGACAGACTGTAGTCGTAATTGACGTTCTCCTGGCGATATTTTGCCAACTTTCGGCCTCTGCTGCGACAAGCAGCAGCAGAGACCCGACTTCGGTACTTGGAGGATGAGTTGAACAGAAAGAATCTATTGATGCTCGCGATGGCGCTAATGCTGGTGTTAGCGCTCGGTGCCTGCAAGAAGAAGGTACAGGCCCCACCACCGCCACCACCGCCGCCACCAGCCGCTCCAACAGCATCCTTGAGCGCGAACCCAGCCTCGATCCAGAAGGGTGAGTCAACCACGCTGTCGTGGAAGACGACAGACGCAACCGACGTGACCATTGAAGGCATCGGTGCCGTCGATCCGAACGGCTCGAAGACGGTTTCGCCTGCCGATTCTACGACCTATCGCGTGATTGCGAAGGGTCCTGGTGGCACGCAGGAATCGACTGCTCGCGTCACGGTTACGCAGCCGCCGCCGCCACCGCCGCCGCCGCCCAGCCTCACTGATCAGCAGCTCTTTGAGCAGAACGTCAAAGATATCTATTTTGACTATGACGCTTACAGCATTAGCCCTGCTGCGCAGACAGCGCTGGAAGCAAATGCGGCCTTCCTGAAGCAGCATCCGAACTTCACGTTCACGATCGAAGGCCACTGCGATGAGCGCGGATCGACCGAGTACAATCTTGCTCTGGGTGACAATCGCGCCAGCGCAACGAAGCAGGCTCTGGTAGGCATGGGCGTCAGCGCCGGCCAGATCAAGACCATCAGCTTCGGCAAGGAAAAGCCGGTTTGTAGCGAATCGAACGAGCAGTGCTGGCAGCAGAACCGTCGAGCACACTTCTCCTTCGGCCAGCAGTAGGACGGTACCTTCGACACCAGGTTAGAGATGACGTGGTGTCACGTGATAAAAGCGGCCCGGCTCAATGCCGGGCCATTTTCCCATGTTGCCGATTTGCGGACAGCACCTCCTTTGCGAAATACTGAATAAGCAGTACTGAAACTCCGGGCAGCATCTAATCAGGACAATATGAAAACGCGAATTACTTTTCTGATCGCAGTCATCGCGCTTGCAGCACTTCCCTGCTTCGGCGTCAGCAAGGAAATGGTTCAATTGCAGACGCAGGTTCAGGCGCTTCAGGACCAGATGGCCCGCATGCAGCAGTCGTTCGATGAGCGCATGGGCGTAATGCGCAACCTCGTTGAGCAGAACACCGATGGAATGAACAAGATTGTTGCATCGATGGACAAGCTGCAGCAGGCGCTGAATCAGCAGCACACGGATGTCTCCGGCCGTAACGATCAGCTTTCCGGGCAGATACAGGCGCTTAATGACAGCATCGACGAGCTAAAAGGGCGCATGGCGAAGATCAGCACACAGATCGACCAGCTTGCACAGCAGCAACAGAATCTCGCGCCGGGCGCGACTCCGACTGGAACTGCTCCGCAGTCGCAGGCACCTCCGCCGCAGATGCTGTACGACAATGCGCTACGCGATTACAACGCGAACAAACTGGACCTGGCTGCGGGAGAATTTGGGGATTTCCTGAAGTACTACCCAACAAATGATCTGGCGGGGAATGCTCAGTTCTACGTGGCCGATATCAATTACCGCAACGGGAACTTCCAGCAGGCGGTGGTCGAATACGACAAGGTTCTGGAACAGTATCCGGGTGGAAATAAGGCGGCAGCGGCTCAGCTGAAAAAGGGTTTGGCTCTCTCTCAACTGGGACAGAAGCAGTCTGCCGTTCGCGAATTGCAGAGCCTTGTTCAGCGCTATCCGCGCTCGATCGAGGCTACTACCGCGCGTGAGCAGTTGCGGAAGATGGGCGCAGGTACGGCGGCATCGAAACCCAGTGCTGCGCGGCGCACACAGTAGTCGTGCGAGAAGAACGCATGCAGAAAAGCCCTCCGGTCGAACACTGGAGGGCTTTCTTATTGTGCGGCTACGATGTTCGCCTCCCTATCTCCAGCCGTGTTCCCATCGTTCGTGGCGAAACCACCGCCGCTCCGCTCGGATCTCGCGTCGTTCTTCGCGCATTCTGGCTCGACAGACTGGGCCACAGTACACTACCGGGCGTGCAACGATGACCGGAGTGACAGAGTAGGGCCGGTACAAAACAGGCGCGGGATATACAACCGGCGCGACTGGATAGATCACCGGACGTGCCGGAACGACGTACCTCGGGCGCGGTCCGATGCGAACTGAGACGGCAACTTGCGCGCTGGCCGTTGCCGTCAATCCGAGTAGAGCTGCCGCAACCAAGGACCATGCCAATTTCTTCATGACTCCTCCCCATCCCCGAGAGCCCTACTGCCTACCGATTCGTAAATACATCGAATCGAACACGAGGCTTCCTGCAAAGTTGCGTATGATCGCTGCCGCGCTTGAGGCAACTGGATGGGATGCGGGCACCCTCCGACACTAGATGTCACCAGCGGCAGACGACGAATTCAGATCAAAGGGCGCAGTGGAGCAGGATCGCCCTGAGCAGAGTACGAATACTTCCCTGTTCGGGCAAATCGGGCATCGAGACAAAGGACCAATAGTGGATACTCATGATACTGACTTGCCGGAACCGGGGCAGAGTCCTGAACACAGTGGGGAGATTATGGAGCAGAACAAGAAGCAGGACGAGCGCGAAAAACTGGAGCGTGAAGCGGACGAGGATCAAGACACGGTCGATCCGGAGCCTGGAGATCGTCAGAGAAGAAATCAGAATGATCAGAAGGATGATCCTCTGGCTGCATGAGTCCGCTATGAAGACAAAAGCTCCGGCCCCCATTTTCGGGGCGGAGCTTTTGTGTGACGCCACAGAATTACGGGAGTACGTACCGGATTCCCGCCGTGCTCAGGAACAAATGAGCATTCTTCGGGGCACTGGGAGCGACGTACCACGGTGAGCGAGTCAGATACGAGCCCTGGCTGATGAACTGGAGGGCACCATAATTGGGGTTCTTCCAGAATGTTTGGGTCAGCACGAGCGTGCCTTCCTGAATGCTGCGATTTGCAGAGTTGGGCGAGGCATAGCCGCCAAATCCGCCGTAGGTCCAGGTTGCTGGATTCGCCGAATTGTAAGTCGCAGATGTCACGTCTACGAACGCGTTGCGGCCCGCGTAGATACCTCCGTAGTAGGCCGCAATGGTTGTGTTCTTCGAGGCTATCCATTCAAATCCAGTAAGAACCGAACCCGAGTGCACGAGCGAAGGAGCGCCGTCAGACTTGACGATCAGGTCAGGGGCAAGTCCGGCAAGATATCGTCCTGCGCCGTTACCCCACACCACGTTTCCGACTAGATTGAAGTTCTTGAACAGTTCAAATGTAGTACCGGCTGTCAGCGCACCGCCCGTTGCGGTGTTCGCGTTGTAGACACTGCCTTGCTTGATGGCGACCTTGAAGCTACGCACTATGCCGCCGCCTTCGACATGCCAGTTGCGCGCTCCTACTTTCTGATCGTGTGCGAACTTTACAACGAAGTCGGGATGAAGATTGGGCGCCGCACTATTGCTTGCAGCATCTAGCTGTGAAGCGAGTGCAGCACTGTACACGGAGGGATAGGTGACTGCGCCGGCGGCAACGTACTGTTGTGGGTTCTCAATAGAGGCAGCCAACGTCCAGTTGTCGGAGGGGTGATAGGTCACGCGAAACTGGGCCTGGCGCGCCCACGAGAAACCGACCTGATAATTAGCATCACCGACGTAGGGGATCAGAAGATCAGAGGGTAGGACGCCCAGGCCGCGACGACTCGGTGTCATTAGGGTCCAAGCCTGTCCGCCGGTAAACTCGAGTTTTCCGCGCTGGACGTCGGCGAGGAACATGCGCATACGAAGCGTCATGCTGTTGCTGGTAACGTACATGCTCGGAGCGGAATTTCCTACAAAGTCGGTCTCAACGTAACCAAGAACCTTGTTCTGACCCACAGTCGAGTCCACCTTGAGAGCGATGCGCGACGACTGAGCGCCCATTCGCAGTTCGGACATTTGTCCCGCGGCCGTGTTGCTATAGGGAATGCTGTTGAAAGTCGTGGCTACGCCACTACCGACATTGGTGCTGCGGAAGAAGGTTACGAAATCAAGGAATCCGCCGGGCGTGAACTTTGCTCCACCGATTCGGAAGTAGAGAGGCGCCGGCTCCTCTTTCTTCTCGGCGGCCTTTGGCTCGACCATAGCGGCTGCAACGCTTGCTGCAACTGCGGGCTTGATTGTCGGGGATGCTTCTGCCAATCCGAGTCGCTGCTGGAGTTCCTTCATCCGCTGCTCTGCCTGTTCGAGAGCAGCACGCTGCTGCTGAAGCGCTTCGGACTGGGCTTTCAAGAGCGCCTTCATCTCCTGTATCTCTTGTGCCGATACTGGGGTGGAGGCATTGCCATCGGTCCCATTTTCAGCGCTGGCAAGCCCCGGTGTAATGATGAACCCCAGAGCCAGCAGCCAAGTTATGAATCTATGCATCACTACTCTCCTTCTTAATCTCTCGTAACGTATCCACAATTCGGAGTGGTTCAACTAGACAGTTCGGCTTAAGCGAGACCCGCAAGCACATGCACCTATGCCGTTCTGTGTATCGGAATTGCTGGCACAAGGCATTAGCGAATGGACGCGGTACGATCTGGCCGTAAGGTGGAGTGATTCTACTTCAGAGAGGCTCAACTTCGAAGCAAAATTGTGCGAAAGTCATTGAAAAATAAGGTACTTTTGATAAGCGATTTGAACGACACCCATAAGCAACAGTAATGGACAATCTGGGACTGATTAGAAACGCTGTTAAAGCGGCATCAGGACGTTCATGTGCTCCGGTAGCGCCGCGTACGCAAAAATTGCGGAAAGCGAAAAAGGCACCCGCTTTGCGGATGCCTTCTTTACTAATCTTATGGTGCGCCCGGAGTGATTCGAACACCCGACCTTCTGGTTCGTAGCCAGACGCTCTATCCAACTGAGCTACGGGCGCATGTGTGAACCCTGCTGCAAATTGATTATAAACATAGGCGGTCAGTTTGCGGAAGAGGTAAGCACATCATTCCCGCATGTTCATGAAAAGTTGGGACCAATCGTGCCCGCATTTCGTGTCGATGTTCGACATTCGGTACAATGCTCGCCATGGAGCCAGGAACCGGCAGGCAACATATCGTCTTCATAGCAACCTCGAACAAGGGCAAACTTCGGGATTTTGCCGCTGTCGCTGCCGAGCACGGTATCAAGGTCGAGGGTCTTCCGGAGCTGGCGAGTATCCCCCCTGCCAAGGAGGACGCTCCTACTTTTGAGGCGAACGCCGCGAAGAAGGCTCAGTACTACAGTCGTTATACCGAGGGGAAAATCGTGGTTGCCGATGACTCCGGCTTGAAAGTTGACGCTTTGAACGGAGCTCCTGGGGTGCATTCTGCGAGATACGCTGCCGCAGCACTCGGCGATCCTCACGCGAATTCGAGTGATGAGGCGAACAACCAGAGACTCCTTCGCGAGATGGCGAACGTGGAAGAGAGCCAGCGCGCCGCTGCCTTCGTGTGCGAGATTGCCGCCGCCCGGAACGGGCGATTGCTGGCCCTATTTCACGGAGAGGTTGACGGAAGAATTCTCTACGCTCCTCAGGGTGCGGGCGGGTTCGGATATGATCCGCTTTTCTTCATCTCTAGCCTAAATAAGACGTTTGCCGAGTTGAGTCCCCAGGAGAAGTCTTCTATCAGCCATCGCGGACAGGCCTTCAGAAAATTTCTTTCGTGGCATGAGAGAAATGGCTCTTGAGAAGCAAGTTTTCGGCAGAGTTCGCTGGTGAGAACCGTCGCAGCATTGCTGAGTTGTCGGTAGTGAGTGTTAACCTGAGAAAATCTTGACACTCACGCGTCAGGGGCCAATAATCGGAGTGTAGTTATCAATCCATCATAGTTCCCCAAGGAGTTTTTCAGTGGCGACAATAGCCAGTCGTCCGGCTGAGAGCGGCTCGGCTCGGATTCCTGCAGGAGTTCCCCCTCTTAGGGCTGGGCAGGGCAATTCATTTCTCTGGCGCCGGCTCCATTCGCTGAGCGGTATTTTTCCGGTTGGCGTGTTCTTGCTTGAGCACTTTTTCTCAAACGCGTTCGCGACCAACGGTGCTAACTCGTACACAAAGGAGGTTGAGTTCCTGACCGGACTTCCCTTCCTGGTCGCCATCGAAATCCTGTTCATCTATATTCCGATCGCGTTCCACGCGTTCTACGGGATCTACATCTGGTGGCGCGGCGATTCGAACAACGCCGATTATCCGTTCATCGGGAACTGGATGTATACGTCGCAGCGATGGACCGGCATTGTGACTCTCGTGTATATCGCGTATCACTCGGCAACGATGCGCTGGATGGGCGCCCACATTCCGGGTAACCCTGCAGCCGCGTTCCCGAAGGTCCAAGCCGAGTTGATCGGCCATCCGGTCATGGGCGCGGTCTACCTCATCGGGATTGTGGTCGCCTCGTGGCATTTCGCTTACGGCGTTTGGCTGTTTGCCGCGAAATGGGGATTTGTGACGGGCGCGAAGGCTCGAAAGAGATTCGGCGTCGTCTGCCTGGCGATTGGTCTGGCGCTTGCTGGAACTGGAGTTGCAAGCCTTGTGGCTTTCTACAAACATCCGCAGCTTCCGATTCCTACTGTTTCGCATGAAGGCGCGCAGGCGCAAGTTCTCCACTAGAACATTTACCGCGAGCGGGAATGCCGCTCTGAGCAGAAGATCCGAAGACAATGGCAGCTAATCCAAGAATCATCGTAGTCGGCGGCGGACTCGCAGGCTTGTCCGCTGCGATCAAGATCGCGGAGATGGGCGGTCACTGCGACCTCTTCTCCATCGTCCCCGTTAAGCGTTCGCACTCAGTGTGCGCGCAGGGCGGCATTAACGCCGCAAAGAACCTCAAGGGCGAAGGCGACTCCACCTGGCAGCACTTTGACGACACTGTGTACGGCGGCGACTTCCTCGCGAACCAGCCTCCCGTGCAGGCCATGTGCGACATGGCTCCGGGCATCATCGATTTGCTTGACCGCATGGGTGTCCCTTTCAACCGTACCCCAGAAGGCGTGCTGGACTTCCGCCGCTTCGGTGGCACGCTCTACAACCGCACGGCTTTCGCCGGCGCGACCACCGGCCAGCAGCTTCTCTACGCTCTGGATGAACAGGTTCGACGCCATGAAGCTGACGGCAAGGTAACAAAGTTCGAAGGATGGGAGTTCCTCTCCGCCGTTCTTGACTCGCAGGGCGCATGCCGTGGTATTTGCGCCATGAACTTGCGGTCGATGGAAGTCGCAACCTTCCCCGCTGACGCCGTCATCATGGCAACGGGCGGCATCGGAGCCATCTTTGGCAAGTCGACGAACTCGGTTGTTTGTACGGGTTCCGCGCAGTCGGCGCTGTATCAGCAGGGTGCGTACTACGCGAACGGCGAGTTCATTCAGGTTCACCCGACGGCGATTCCGGGCGAAGACAAACTGCGTCTGATGTCGGAGTCGGCCCGCGGCGAAGGTGGCCGCGTCTGGGTTCCAAAGGCGAAAGGCGACAAGCGCGAGCCGCGCAGCATACCCGAGAGCGAGCGCTGGTACTTCCTGGAAGAGTGGTACCCGAAGTACGGAAACCTCGTTCCACGAGACGTTGCTACGCGAGCGATCTTCAAGGTCGTTTACGAACACGAACTCGGCGTCGATGGCCAACCGATGGTCTATCTCGACCTGACGCACATTGATCGCAAGATTCTCGACAAGAAGCTGGAAGGCATTCTCGAGATCTACGAGAAGTTCGTAGGCGACGATCCGCGTGACGTGCCGATGAAGATATTCCCCGGCATGCACTACACCATGGGCGGCCTCTGGGTCGATTACAACCAAGCGACGAACATCCCCGGCTTGTATGCTGCCGGCGAGTGCGACTACTCGATCCACGGCGCAAATCGACTGGGTGCGAACTCGCTCATGTCCTGCATTTACGGCGGATTTGTCGCCGGACCGGAAGCTATCAAATACGCGCGCAATGCGAAGGCTGTTGAAAGCAACGGCTGCTTCGATGCGGAGCGCAAACGGCAGGAAGAGTTCAACCAGCGGTTGATCTCGAACGACGGCACGGAAAACCCATTCAAGATCTGGCGCGAATTGGGCGATCTGATGACCAAGAACTGCACGGTCATCCGCTACAACAACCTGCTGAAGGAAACCGATCCGAAGCTGTGCGAATTGCTTGAGCGATTCCAGCACGTGAACCTGAGCGACAAGACGGTCTGGGCGAATACGACGTTTGTGTTCGCGCGGCAGCTCTACAACATGTTGCAGCTTGCTCGCGTAATCGCGCAGGGTGCTCTGTGGCGCAATGAGTCTCGTGGCGCACACTACAAGCCCGAGTTCCCCGAGCGCAACGACAAAGACTTCCTCAAGACGACGAAGGCGTACTTCGCAGCGGACGCGGACGAACCGCGGTTTGAGTTCGAGCCGGTGGATGTTTCTCTCGTTCCGCCGCGCGCCCGCAAGTACTAAGTGAGGCAGAGATCAGAGGCCATGGCGAATAACAAGAACGTCATTATCAAAATCAAGCGGCAGAAGGACCCTCAGTCAAAGCCGTACTGGGAAGAGTTTTCGATTCCCTACCGGCCGAACCTCAACGTTATCGCGTGCCTGATGGAGATTCAGTTGAACCCGGTCACCAGTGACGGCAAAGCGACTGAGCCGATTGTTTACGACTCGAACTGCCTCGAAGAGGTCTGCGGATCGTGCGCAATGCTGATCAACGGGCGCGCTCGCATGGCGTGCTCGGCGCTGATCGACCAGCTCGAACAGCCGATCAAGCTTGAACCGTTCACGAAGTTCCCTGTTGTGCGTGATCTTTCGGTCGATCGCAGCGTGCTCTTCGAGAATCTCAAGGCCGTCAAGGCCTGGGTTCCGATCGATGGCACGTACTCGCTCGGAGAAGGCCCACGGATGACGCCTGAGGAACAGGACCAGGCTTATCCGCTGTCACGCTGTATCTCTTGCTGCTGCTGCATGGAAGCCTGCCCCCAGTTCACCGAGGATACTGGCTTCGTAGGTGCAGCGACCATTTCGCAGGTGCGCCTGTTCAACACTCACCCGACCGGCAAGGCGCTCAAGCGCGAACGCCTGCAGGCCCTGATGGGCGACGGAGGTATCCAGGAGTGCGGCTACGCGCAGAATTGCGTGGAAGTCTGCCCGAAGGAAATCCCGCTAACGAAGTCCATCTCGGAAGTGGGCGGTCAGGTGATGTCGCAAGCGATCAAAGACTTGTTCAAGCTGTAGAAAGCCCCCCACGTTAGCTGCGCGAACGCGGGGCACAAAGCTTACACTGTATTCGATAAGAGCGGGGGCGGTTTGCCCTCGCTTTTGTTTTGCGGGCTAGCCAGCATCCTTGTCGCGTGTTTATGATGAAGGTTTGATTTCGCAGGTCGGAGGACTCAATGCGCAGATTCGCACTCCTGCTAGTGGTCAGTTTCGTTTGCACCGCCCTCATCGCTCAGACGTCGACAACGAAGAAGCCCACCGTGAAATCGATTCCGAAGACCGGAACGACGGTCAGGAAGCCGACGGCAGGAGCAACGACGGCCGTGTCGAAGTATCCTAAGGCGATATTTGACACCAGTGCGGGGCGGATCACGTGCGAACTGTTCCCCGACAAGGCACCTATCACGGTGGGCAACTTCATCGGCTTGGCAACGGGCACGAAGGAGTGGACGAACCCTGCATCCAGAGCCAAGATGCGAGGAGTTCCCTACTTCAACGGAACGGTATTTCACCGAGTGATTCCTGACTTCATGATTCAGGGCGGCGACCCGCTCGGGAACGGCGCTGGCGGTCCGGGCTACAAGTTCAAGAACGAGTATAGCGAGCTGCAGTTCGATAAGCCGGGTCGTCTGGCGATGGCCAATGCCGGTGTCGATACTAATGGAAGCCAGTTCTTCATTACGGTCACAAGCAAGCACCTTTACCAGTTGGATGGGCGGTACACGATCTTCGGCCAGTGTGGCAATCTCGACGTCGCAAACAAGATTGCCAACGCACCGAAAACGATGACTATGAGCGGAGAGAACAGCAAGCCGCTTGATCCGGTGAGAATAACGAAGCTCACGATTGTGAAGGCCGGTCAGGCTGCTCCGGCGTCGACGCCCAAGACCGCGCCGAAGACTGCTCCCAAAACAGGGACCAAACCTGGCGTGAAGAAGTAGTTCCGGCAGATATATTGGAGGCTCGGCACACGAGGTGCCGGGTTTTCTGTCGCACTCTCGATTCGGACGCAACGACAGAGGCAAATGTTATTCTTGTTGATTCAGCAAGGAGGATGTTGATGGCTCGTACCCCAGGAACCTACGCAGTTCTGAACACAACTGAAGGAACTATCGTGTGCCGACTGTTCGAAAAAGAGGCACCTAAGACCGTACAGAATTTTGTTGAACTAGCCGAAGGTAAACGCGACTGGCAGGATCGGGTCAGCGGGAAGAAAGGCCCCGGACCGCTGTACAACGGAACGATTTTCCACCGCGTAATTCCGAACTTCATGATTCAAGGTGGCGATCCGAGCGGCACGGGCATGGGTGGTCCAGGTTACAAGTTTGAGGACGAGACGAAAGGTTCGCCGTACAAGTTCGACCAACCTGGCAAGCTGGCGATGGCGAATGCCGGCCCGAATACTAATGGCAGCCAATTCTTTATCACCGTTGCGCCGACCCCATGGCTGACGGGAAACCACACGATATTTGGGGAAGTTGTTGAAGGTGACGATGTGGTCGAGAAGATCGTGAATGTCCCACGCAATCGGCAGGACAAGCCCAACAAGGACGTTGTGCTGAACTCGGTGACCATCGAGAAGGTCTAGGGTGGGATCGGCCGACATACTATTGGTATTAGGTTTAGTGGGGCTGTTCGTCTATGGCATAGTCGACATGGTCCAGGATTTTCGGAAAGTGAAGAAGGAAATTCGGGCGCGACTCAAAGCCGAAGAGGATGGATCAGTCCCGCTAAGCACGGTACCAAACAGTGACCTGATGGCCGTTGATGTTACTCCCAGCAAGCCCAACTACGTCTTTCTGAACTACAACTTTCGCGAAATGGACGCCGAACAGAGTCCGTCCGACCCGTCTGACTTCTTTGACGAACTGTGGATCGAAGTGAACGATCTCGACAAGGAGCACAAGTGGATGTATGTGAGGACGGTTTGCACTCCCAAAGGACTCCGGCGGGTAATGACCGAGGATGGCCACGAGTTCGTAAATGCAAGCGGTTTTCTGTTCGTCAGGAGATACGACCTGCAAACCATTCTCGCTGCGGTGAAGCAGGAACTGGATAAGGCCCATGCCGAGGCAGAACAGCGCGCATCGGAGGCGTCGTCGTGAAGTTACTGTTCTTCATAGCGGTCATTATCGTGCTTTATGTCATTGTGCGTAGAATGTCATCGCACAGCATCTCCGCCGAGAACTATCGTCCGCCCGAAGCGCCTAATCCCGAACCGGTCACGATCGATGCGGAAAAAATAGAAGATCCGGTTGCGTCACGGTATGAGGTAACACAGTATCGGTTTGCCACAATCGATGCGGAGCACGGTCCACCTGATCCCGAATCCTTCTATGACGACCTCTTTGTCGACGTTACAAACAGAGAAACGGGCGACAAGTTCACGAATCTCATGCACGTCTGCACTCCTAAAGGGCTGAAGGAAGAGATGTCCGCCCAGAAGCAGGATACGCTGCTTGCCGACGAACTGCTCGTAGTGCTCCGCTACGACCTGGACATCATCCAAGAGGGTGTGAAGGAACATCTGAGCCAGATGTACGACTCCGAGGTAAAACTGCGAAACGGAGTGTTTTGAGCATCTACTCGCGATGTGTTAAGCTGCGCAGCTTAGGCAATCAGACAACCGGAGGTAGTATGAGCAAGCGAGGCTTAGTGCTTCTGTTTGTTGTTGCAGTGACTTGTGTGGCGGTCGCCCAACTGCAAGAAGGGCCTGCACGGCTCGGTCCGCAAGCTCAGCGTCAGTTGGATGCTGCCGAGCGCGCTTACTTGATCAAGGCCCGCACGGAGCTACTGAAAGCGATCCCCACGCTTACGAGCATCAAGCCTCTCACTCCTAACGCGGGACAACAGCGGATTGATTCCATTCGTACGACGCTGCGAGTTCAGATCGCAGCTCTGGGCGATACGCTGGGAACACACGGATACTGGACATACATGCCCTCGGACTTCTCTGCACTGGGCGGTCAGGTGCGACAGTTCGGCGAGGCGCTTGGGATGGACTGCGGTCGCGTGGTCAGTACGGAAGACGAAACAAACGCGACGAATTATATGAAGCTGGTGGATGCGACGATGACTCCGGACCTGAGCCTGCATAAGGACTCAACGCCGTCGGATCCCTATGGCGTGAATTCGCCGTTCACCGCGCAGTTCAAGGCTGTAGCCGACTCAGTAAAGGAAGCACGCAAGACACTGGAATCCATCCCGGTGCCGACCGATATTTCCCAGCAGACAGCGCCGAAAGCTCTGGGACAGACGTCCGTTAAAGACTATCTCAATTCGATATCGAGCTTTGCGACCGTCGAGGGTCCGAGACTCTCGCAACCGGGTGATCAACCGCTACTCAATGCGCGAGTCTGCCGAATTTCGACAAACCTCCAGCGAACACTAGAGACCGATCCAAAAGCAAAAGACGAGAGTCTGCAACGCACGTTGTTGAAGGTGCAAGATTCACTTTTGCAGCTAAGGCAACAAACGATTCGGGGCAAGGAGCAGTTTCTCCCTTGCGATGCGCCTGGTTGCCCGAAGTAGAACGGGGCTACTGCGGAATTCGAAATCCTAGAACGACGTTGGACCCGATCTCCTGACCATCTGTAGACAGAAGTCTTACTGTGATTGTGTGTCGCCCACGCGAGACGTTGGCAAAAGTGTATTCCTTCTGGTCAGTCCTGACGGGAGGATTGTTATCAAGAACGAAACTTAAGTAGGCGTTATTGCCTTTTGGCTCGCCGGAGTCTCCGGGAGATACCAAGTTCACGCCCCAGACGTCGGCACGAACTACTGCTTTCCTTTGCTTTGCATTCTTCCCTTCATCTACGAAAGCAGCCTTTAGTTCGGGAGCGAGACCGGTCATACCCGCCATCTTGGTCTGATCTGGCAATTGCTGCTGCGGAGAACCGGTCTGCGGATTCTCGACCCATTGGGCGAATACGGTTGTCGCAATCAGAATGCATGCAAGTAGCGTCGTAGCCGATCTCATTAGTTGTTTCCTCTCGGGCCACTCAAGTACTAAGAATGAGTCTGAGTCGAGAAAAGCAGTTGCCCCGACCGAAGGACGCTGAGACAGAAAAGTCCGTAGGAACCCGATTTTCTATTCCCTTGAAGTCGGCTAATATATTCAAGTTCTAGGAAAGTTCAGGCTTGCCGCAGATGAATGCCGCAAAGAAGCTTCGCGTTCTGAATATTGAGGACTCCGACGACGATAGTCTTCTCCTCAGGCATCATCTCACCCGCTCCGGTTACCATGTAACATGGAAACGCGTTGAGACCCCTGAAGCCTTCGCTACCGCCCTCGACACCGCACTGTGGGACGTCGTTATTTCGGACTATGTAATGCCGAAGTTCAGCGCTTTGGCGGCGCTGGCTGAACTGAAAGAGCGCGAATCCGACATTCCCTTCATCGTGGTATCAGGTGCGATCGGAGAAGAAACTGCTGTTGCCGCAATGCGCGCGGGGGCTTGCGACTACTTGATGAAGGACAATCTTGCCCGACTTGTTCCCGCAATCGAGCGTGAATTGCTCGAAGCGTCGCACCGGAAGGAACGAAAGCGGGCTGAGCTTGCGCTGCGGAATGCCGAGCGTCTGGCTAGTCTCGGACGATTAGCGGCCGTGATCGCCCATGAAATCAACAATCCCCTCGAGGCTGTCACTAACGTTTTATACTTGCTCCGCCATCGGGCGGATCTCGACCCACTTTCTCGCGACTACATTCGCATAGCCGACGAGGAACTCGCCCGCGTGGCTCACATAGTTCGGCAGGCGTTGAGTTTCAGCAGAGGCCATTCGAACGTCGCCGAAGTGCGCGTTTCCACTGTGTTGCAGAATGTTCTCGATTTGTATGGTAGTCGTATGCAGGCAGAGAACGTGACAATACAAAAGCAATTCAAGTGCGAGGGCGACATCGTCGCTATCGAGGGCGAATTGCGGCAGGTGTTCTCGAACCTTATCGTGAACGCAGTTGATGCAGTCGGCAAAGGAGGAACCGTCGTTCTTAGGGTCAGCCCCGCGCGGAATTGCAGGAACGGCGGAAGCGACGGGATTCGAGTCATCATTGCGGACAACGGTACCGGCATCAGGCCTGAGTACAGGAATGAACTGTTCGAGCCTTTCTTCACCACGAAGGGAAACAAGGGTACGGGACTGGGGCTGTGGATCTCTCGCGAAATTGTGGAGAAGCACGGCGGCACGATCCGA
>JAEYQK010000080.1 GCA_023410055.1 Acidobacteriota bacterium | reverse complement strand
TCTTGGCTCTGCGTTGTCGCGCCGCTTCATACATGACCACCGCAGCAGCGACCGAGACGTTCAAGGATGGCACTTTCCCCAGCATGGGAATTCGTACCAGAAAGTCGCATCTCTTGCGCACCAGGTCGTGAACGCCCGCGCCTTCGGCACCGAGCACAACAGCGCAGTCCATGTTGTAGTCGATCTGGTCGTAGCTCTGAGTGCCACGTTCGTCGAGTCCGACGACCCAGATGTTTCGCGACTTGAGTTCCTCAACTGTGCGCGCGATGTTCGTCACCCTCGCGATCGGCAGGTACTCGGTCGCACCCGCCGAAGCCTTCGCGACCGTCCCCGTCACTCCAACTGCTCGTCGCTCCGGAATGACAATTCCGTCCACGCCCGCCCCATCTGCGGTGCGAATGATCGCTCCCAAGTTATGCGGATCCTCAACACCATCCAGCACGACAATGAACGCGTACTGCCCGCGCTTGTTCGCAATCACTTCGTCCAGATCGGCGTATTCCTTGCCGCCGACAACCGCAGCCACGCCCTGGTTGTTTGTGGCGTCCACCATGCGTGCCAGTTCTTCGCGTGACATGAACCGCACCGAAACCCCCGCCTTGCGACAGTCATTTACGATCTGCTGCACCTTGCCGTCATGCCGCTCTTTCGCGACCGCGACGTATTCGACTGCCCTCGCGCGGCTCCGCACCGCTTCGGCAACCGGGTGGATGCCATAGATTACGTCTTGCCTCATACCAGAAGTTTACAGGGTCGAAGCCGAATAGTCGCTTTTGGTTGGTTCTGCGAGAGCTCCTATGCTGCTGTCACTTCGAGCGCAGCGAGAAACCTGCTTTTCGCCTGCATCGCCCGGATTCTTCTCTGAAGCCAAGACAACGGTTGCACACAATGTCCCCACCACTGCTCCCGCAACCACGTCCGACACATAGTGATACCGGTCGTACACCGCCCGCAACAAAGCAGGAACACCAGCGGGGCCAGAACCGCACCCAGCTTCGGCTTATACCGAAGAGGGGAAAGTGCAATGCGCGGCTTCTCAACCGCAGGTCATCAGCTAACTCATTGAACCCACTGCCACTTACCCGGCATCTGAATAGATTGTTCCAGAATTCCCAAGACTCCGGAGCCTTGAAACATTGAAACCTGAGCACCTATACTTCGAGGTTAGTGATAGCAAATGACGGGAGACGAAATGGCACTTTCAGCGGTCATCGTTGATGACGAGCAGCTTGCCCGGGACGAACTTGCGTTCCTTCTGAAGTCTGTCACCGACCTGGAGATAGTCGCCCAAGGCAACAACGGCGTCGAAGCCGTTAACCTCATCAAGGAGTACTCGCCCGACGTGGTATTCCTCGACGTCCAGATGCCCGGACTCGACGGCTTCGGCGTAATCAAAAAGCTCATCGACAAGAAAATCCCGCTACCACAGATCGTCTTCGCCACAGCGTACGACCAGTACGCCGTAAAGGCATTCGAAGTAAACGCCGTCGACTATTTGTTGAAGCCGTTCGACAAAAAGCGTGTCACCCAGGCCATCGAGAAGGCACGCAAACGGCTGGGAGTAGCTACTAGCTCCAGCGATAAGCTCGAGACCCTCATCGGAATGTTGGAAGCCCAGAAACACCCCGCGTCAGCGCCATCAAAAGTGCTGCTGAAAGCCGCGGGACGCCTCTTCCTCATCGATCAGAAAGATATCTGCTTTGCCTCTATTGAAGACGGCGTGATCACCGTCGTTACTCCCACCATGGAAGGTCAGTCCAACTGCCGCACGCTCGAAGAGCTTCTGGATTCGCTGGATCCCAACCTGTTCTGGCGCGCTCACCGTTCTTACTTGGTGAACATCAATCGCATCAAGGAAGTCGTGCCCTGGTTCAAGAGTTCTTACCAACTCAGAATGGGCGACAAGAACGGCACAGAAGTCCCGGTCAGCCGCGCCCAAACCAAGCGACTGCGGGAGTTGTTCGGGCTGTAGTCCCGCCGTCCGGCATTGGGGGTGCCCCCTAGACTCGCGAAATCGTAAGTCTTTGAGTTTGCTGGACTTACGGTATTGATATACCCCTTGACCTAAAGCTAAGTCTCTGAATTACTGGGACTTAGGCCATCGATATCCCCCAGAGCGTAAATCGGTACACGGGGCCAACGCTAGCTCAAACTTCACAATAAGGCAGTTTCGAAGCGCCGTGACGTAAGGAGGTCAAAATTTACAAAATCAGAACAGCCTCGAAAGTCCCGGGGCACCGTCGAACAAGAGATGCACATGGGAATTCTTGCCCTTTCCGGCGAAAAGAAAAGGCCACTGCACCAGAATTAGTGCAATAGCCCGATGGCCAGATGACCCAATGCTTTTACTGCGCGTTCGTCGCCGGCAATGCCTTCATCGCCCGCGCAACTTCTGCGGTCGGATACTCGTAATCCTGCAGCTTGCCATTCATATACGCGTCGTAGGAAGCCAGATCGAAATGTCCGTGTCCGCTCAGACAGAACAGGATTGTCTTCTGCCTGCCCTCTTCTCTGGCCTGTATGGCTTCATCAATCGCCGCGCGAATCGCATGCGACGACTCCGGCGCGGGCAGGATACCTTCCGTCCGCGCGAACTGAACTGCCGCCTCGAAGATCGGGCCCTGCGTAAAGGCTTTCGCCTCGACCAATCCTTCGTGAACAAGGTGGCTCGCCAGCGGTGACGCGCCGTGATATCTCAGACCACCGGCATGAATGCTGGCCGGCATGAACGTGTGGCCGAGCGTATACATCTTCAGCATCGGCGTCAGCTTGGCAATGTCCCCAAAGTCGTACGCAAACGATCCCTTGGTCAGTGTCGGACAGGCAGTCGGCTCCGCGGCAAGCAGCCGTACCGGCGAACCGTGCAACTTGTCTTTCACGAACGGCAGCGCGATTCCGCCGAAATTGCTGCCGCCGCCGAAGCACCCGATCACCACATCCGGAAAATCGTCCGCCAGAGCCATCTGCTTCTTGGCTTCTTCGCCGATCACCGTCTGGTGCAGCAGAACATGGTTCAACACGCTGCCCAGCGCGTAGTTCGTGTCCGGATGCGTCGCCGCATCCTCCACCGCTTCGCTAATCGCGATTCCCAGGCTTCCCGGCGAATCCGGATGCTCGGCCAGCACCGCCCGGCCCGAATTCGTCTTATCACTCGGACTGGCAAAAACCTCGCCGCCCCAAGTGTTCATGATCATGCGCCGATAGGGCTTCTGATCGTAGCTGGCGCGCACCATGTAGACCGTGCACTCCATCTCAAACATGCGGCAAGCCAGCGACAACGCGCTTCCCCATTGACCAGCACCCGTCTCCGTCGCCAATCGCTTGATGCCGGCCTTCTTGTTGTAATAGGCCTGCGCGATCGCCGTATTCGGCTTGTGGCTTCCCGCCGGGCTGGTCCCCTCGTACTTGTAGTAAATGTGCGCCGGCGTATCCAGCGCCTTCTCCAGCCTGCGCGCGCGATACAGCGGCGTTGGACGCCACAGCTTGTAAATGTCGAGCACCTCGCCCGGAATATCGATTTCCGGCTCTGGCGAAAACTCCTGCATGATCAACGACTCTGGAAAAATCGGTGCAAGGTCCGCCGGAGTGACCGGTTTACCCGTCGCCGGGTGCAGCGGAGGCGCCATCGGTGTCTTCAACAACGGCAACACGTTCACCCACGCGGACGGCACATGATCGTCGGTCAGCAGGAACTTCGTCATCTGTGGCATAGAAAGGCTCCTAGGCGCTCAACACGCTACGAATGAATTTGTCGGGTTTGCTCATTGTAAAGCAGCTGGAGAAGACAGGCTCGCAAAAGTAGCACTCACTCAGAACACTTTTTTGCGTAACGCCGGACTCTAGTCCGGCCAAGGGCCTAGAAACTTGGCTTCGAAAATATCTCCGCGTCCGAACGCCGAATGTAATTGGCCTCAAGAATCTCCGGCGCCACGATCTCTCCCGCCAATATCCGCGCAATCCCCAGTCGCCCGTAGTCATCCGCCTTCGGACGATCCACATTCATCACGTGCATGTGAAAACGGGCCAGCTCGGCAATATCCATATCGGGCGTAACTAGTTGGGCAGTCGGATTGCGGTCGATCATCTGCACAAACTCGCTCTGCGGCATCAGAGTCTCGCTTATGCACTTCGCAGTTCCGGCACTCAATTCGTACTCACCAACGAAGACTTCCTTCCGGGCCGCGTCCGTGGCGGCGATCACCCGTCCATCATTGGGTGCCTGATGTGCAATGGCCTCAAGCACCGAAATCGCCGCAATCGGCTTTTGCAGGATCTCCGCCAATCCCTTAACTCCCGCCAATCCAACTCGCAGTCCAGTGAACGACCCAGGCCCGGAAGCCACGGCGAAGCATTCGATGGCATTCTTCTGCAAGCCATGCTTCTTCAACAGTCCATCAATGGAAGGAATAAGTTGTGCGGAGTAGGTGCCACCCGCGATGAGAACGAGTCCCAGCGTCTCGAATGCGCTTGCGTCCCCGCGCACCAGCGCCACGCTGCCTTCACGACCAGAAGTATCGATTCCTAAAATAAGCATCAGGGTTCAGGTATTCGCCGTCACTCCAATACTAAACAGAAAAACCGGAATAGCTAAATACCTTTTACCCCACCAACGATCTCTTCGATCAGCGAATACGGATCGCGCTTCCCATCGGCGATCTCCGCCGCCAGCGCCCTGAACTTCGCGTCATCCATTCGCTCGCGCAACACGCGCTCCAGCAGCGAATCCCGCAACATCTGGACCAGCCGCTCGCGCCATCTCTCGATCTTGTACCCGCGCGTCAGGCCATTCTTCCTTAGGAAGCCCTCGTAATCAGCAATAGCCGTCGCAAGCTTATCCACGCCCACGCCCTCTGTCGCGACCGTCTTCACGATCGGCGGAACCCAGTTGTCCTTCCGCATGGCCAGCGACTGCATGGCCCTTACTTCGCGCTCGACCCGCTCGGCCCCATCCCTGTCCGCTTTATTGATCGCGAACACGTCCGCAACCTCCATGATCCCGGCCTTGATCGATTGCACGTCGTCTCCCATGCCCGGCACAAGAACAACCACCGTCACATCCGCCAATCGCACAACATCGATCTCGTCCTGTCCGACTCCAACGGTCTCAATCAGCACCACATCACGACCGCTAGCATCCAGCACTGTCGCGACTTCCGCGGTTGCTCTCGCCAGTCCCCCGAGCGACCCGCGCGTGGCCATGCTGCGAATGAAGATTCCCGGGTCACCATGGTGCGCCTGCATCCGTATCCGGTCGCCCAGAATCGCGCCGCCACTGAAAGGGCTAGTCGGATCGACAGCAATGATCCCAACGGTCTTGCCCTGCCTGCGGTAGTCTCGCGCTAGTTGGTCAACCAGCGTACTCTTGCCCGCCCCTGGCGATCCAGTAATCCCAATCACCCGCGCATTGCCCGAGTACGGAAACAGTGCTTTTAGAATGTCGACTGACTCAGGCGTGCGATTCTCGACAGAGGTAATCGCCCGCGCGAGCGCGCGTGAATCACCGCTACGAAGACGTTCGACCAAGTTGTCAAAGGGGGCGCTCAAGCGTTCACATTCCCGCCGAAGGAGCAGGCACCACTTCGATCTTCAGAATTCGCATGACCCAATTCCCGATGATGGGATATTTCGCCCATTCACCGCGCCCAGCTTTGATGGCGTAAACAATCGCGATCACGACCAGCGCCACCCACGCGCCCATCCAGAAAAGCCAGATCAAGGGGAAGAAGATGAAGAAGGCTGGTGGAGGAGCGCTTGGATGTGAGCCAACCCGGCTAAACACGGTTCCAAAGATCAAGGCAAACCACACCACCATAAAGAACATCCCGAAAACGAGGTATATGATTTGCAGAAACAGCGCTTGCAGCGCATGAAACGACACAAACTTCGATTCGCGCTTTACAAGGAAGATGATCAGAGGGGCAATCCACCAGCCCACAATCTGAAGGGCGTGCGCTAGCGTGCCCATTGTTCGTTCGTCCTGCGTGACGGGTACTTCACCAATGCTATTCATTGATGCCTCCGTATACCGCAGGAAGAGCCTAATCTTTCAGCAACTGCCGCGCAATCACTAAACGCTGTATCTCGCTCGTCCCTTCGCCAATCGTGCACAACTTCACGTCGCGATAGAACTTCTCCGCCGGATAGTCTTTGATGAATCCGTACCCACCGTGAATTTGCACACCTTCATTCGCGCACTTAACGGCCACCTCGCTGGCGAACAACTTGGCCATCGACGACTCCAGCGTCGTCTTCTTTCCGGCATCCTTCATCGATGCCGCCCGCAATGTCAGCAACCGCGCCGCATCGATCTCCGTCGCCATATCAGCCAACTTCCACTGAATCGCCTGGAATTCGCTAATCGGCTTACCAAACTGCTTCCGCTGCTTCGAGTACTTGAGCGCGCATTCATACGCACCCTGCGCCATTCCGAGGCTGAGCGCCGCAATCGAGATTCGCCCCCCATCCAGAACGCGCATCGCATCCGGAAATCCGTTCCCTTCCTGCCCCAGCAAACTCGACGCCGGCAGATAGCAATCCTCAAAGATCAGCTCCGCCGTGTCGCTCGCCCGCAGCCCAAGCTTGTTTTCTTTCTTTCCCGGGCGAAAACCTTTCGTATCTTTCTCCACTACAAAAGCCGACAACCCGTGGGTGTGCGCGGTCTTGTCCGTCACCGCCAGCACCACAAGGACATCCGCGTAATGACCATTCGTGCAGAACGTCTTTGTCCCGTTCAGCACCCAACCTCCGTGCTTGCGAACCGCCGTCATTCGCGCCGATCCAGCGTCCGATCCCGCCCCAGGCTCCGTCAGCCCCCAAGCTCCAATGAACTCGCCTTTAGCCAGCTTCGGGATATACCTTCGCTTCTGCTCGTCGTTTCCCGCCAGAAAAATGTGGTTCGAGCAAAGCGACGTATGTGCCGCAACGATGATCCCCACCGATCCATCCACGCGCGACAGTTCCTCGATCGCAAGCACATACTCGACGTACCCCATCCCTGACCCGCCATACTCAACCGGAAAGATCGTCCCCATCAACCCAAGCTTGCCTAACTCCTTGATTGTCTCCAGCGGGAAATGCCCGGCTTCGTCCCATTCCATGACGTGCGGCAGAACCTCTCGTTCGGCAAATTCGCGAACCATTCTTCGCAATTGCTGCTGCTCATCGTTGAACTGAAAATCAAAATTGCCGGAACTGCCCGAGCCCGAGGTCGGAAACGCATACATCGTTGCCATCGAATACTCCACTGCTACTCCGCCACGCCGTGCTTGCGCACGTATAGGACGGAAATGTAACCAAGGTGAGATGCGGCTGAGGCGCAGCAAGGAGAGAAACTTCTTCGAGCGAGGAGAGGGCTACGCGGTCTTCTTCTTTGCCGCAATCCTCCGCGCCATCCACACAGGCGCAACGAACACTTGTGCAGGATTTTTCAGGAACGCTGGCTGGTTACCCTCGATCAGGTGCCCGAGCCAGGCCAGCGCAAATGCCGAGGGTATTACGGCCGCAGCCACCTTAGGCCGCTTCTTTGCCAGAAAGTACACCGACGAGAAACCCAGCGGGATGGCCACCATGTGCAATGCCCGGTTCACCGGATGCGTATGCGCTTCGTCGTAATACGAATACCAGCTCATGAGGAACTCAGTTGCAGGAAGAGATTAAGCCGGTTGCCTGACGTAGCGCCGGACTCCAGTCCGGCTGGGTTTGGGTACGGAGCGCTTGCCTCCGGCCGGCTTTCCCGAGGACGTCTCGTCCTCGCCTCTCCAACACACCTAGACCGTCTTCGCCGCCTTCTTTCCCGAACACACTTCCTTCACCACGGCCAGCGCACGTTCGCATCCTGCCCGATCCACATCCATGTGAGTCACGAACCGAACCAACTCAGCGTTCACTCCGCCAGCCTTCACCCCGCGCTCGCCGATCTTCCGCGTGAACTCGTCCGACTTCATCCCCGTCCCGCTGATATCGAAGATAAGGATGTTGGTCTGCACCTTCGCCACATCGATCTTGATCCCTGGAATCTGTGCCAGCCCGTCGGCCAGGAACTTCGCATTTGCATGGTCTTCATGCAGCCGCACCGGCATCTTCTCCAGCGCGATCAATCCAGCCGCCGCGAGTATGCCAGCCTGCCGCATGCCCCCACCAAGCGCTTTCCGGTAGACACGCGCGGTCTCAATGAACTTCTTGCTCCCCACCAGCATCGACCCAACCGGCGCTCCAAGGCCCTTCGACAAGCAGAACATCACCGAGTCAAACTTCTTCGTCATCGCCGCCACCGGCTTGCCGACCGCGGCAGCCGCGTTGAAAATGCGCGCACCGTCCAGGTGAACCGGCAATCCCAATTCATGCGCCCGATCACAAATCTCATCCGCAACTTCCTGCGGACAGACCGTTCCGCCGGCCATGTTATGCGTGTTCTCCAACTCGATGAGGCCGGTCTGCGCCATGTAGTACGTCGGCGGCTGGATCTTCCGTTTGATCTGATCCCAGGTCATCCAGCCGTTCTCCGTGGTGATCGTGCGCGGCAGGCATCCCGAGAACTGCGACATCATCGCCAACTCATAGTTGTAGATATGTCCGCGATCGTCACAGATCACTTCCTGTCCCGGACGCGTATGCACCTTGATCGCAACCTGGTTCCCCATGGACCCGGTGGGCACAAATATCGCCGCCTCACGCCCGAATATCTCAGCCGCGCGCTGCTCCAGCCGATTGATCGTCGGGTCTTCGGCATACACGTCATCGCCGACCTCGGCTTCGAACATTGCCTTGCGCATCTCAGGCGTCGGCTTTGTAACCGTATCGCTGGCAAATCCACTATCTGGCTTTGATCCGGTTGAGAGACACTCTTCTCGTACATAGTTCCTATGATTCCTCGTTGGTTTTCGTCGGAACTGAAAGTCTACGCCGACTGAAGCGTCAGTTAAAGAGTGCGGTGACTAGGTACCGATGAATCGCTCAAAGACCTCGTTCGACAGCAACCGCCCGCGATCCGTAAGCCGGACTTTCGTCCCCTCTCGCGCCAGCAATCCACAAGAGACCAACTCCTCAACGGTCTCGTTGATTGCATCAGTGAATCCATATCTTGCTTGAATCGTCGCCAGATCCAAGCCCCGGTTCGTCCGCAGCCCGAGGAAGAACTCCTCCTCCCTCGCCGCACACCGCGAAACCGGCGTACGAGTTAACTGGGGCACCGCCCCCTTTCCGCAGGCAAGGCGCGCCCCGAGATACTCCTCCAGCGAATCCGGCGTGGAGAACCGCACGGCCTCAACATCGGCCTGCGTGACCGCACAGGCCTTCGTTCCGCCTTCATCCGAAGCACTCGGCTCGTTCTCAGCCGCCCGCAGCAGCACATAAGGATCGCTCGCCGCATCCAGCATCGAGTGCGCATCGACTCCAAATCCCATGTACGGCTGCCGAGTCCAATACTTCAGATTGTGGCGCGACTCCCATCCATTTCGCGCGAAGTTCGATATCTCGTACTGCTGGATTCCCGCTCCGCTCAGCCTCTCTATGGCCCGCACGTACAAATCCGCCGTCAACTCTTCGTCCGGCACAAAGTGCGCATGATAACGCGTCCCTCCAGCGATCAACTCCCGCCCTAGTCGCGAATCGTCGTCAATCTCCAGCATGTAAACGCTGCAGTGCGGAACACCCGTCGTGATCACCTCATCGAGCGAAGACTCCCAGCTTTCCCACGTCTGGTGCGGCAAACCTGAAATCAAATCGACATTGATGTTCGAAATCCCTACCACACGCAGCCGGGCGATATCGTCCAGCGTGACATCTCGCGTATGCAGTCTCCCGACCGACCGCGTCTCCTCATCGACGAACGATTGCACGCCCAGGCTGACCCGATTGACTCCGCACCGAAGCAGCGTGTCGATCATCTCCGCGTTCAGCGTTCCCGGCGCGCATTCAACCGTGACCTCCGCGTCCGGCGTTACTTCGAACTTCTGCCGAACAGCCTCGAACACTCTGACCAGATCTTCCGGCGCGAGAACGCTGGGTGTCCCTCCGCCGAGATAGATCGAATCAGCTCGGCGTTCGAACTCGGCGCCCATTTCCTCGGCAGTCCTATCGGCGTTGGCGATGTCGGCACACAGCCGATCTACATACTTCGTGAACATCGGCCGTGAGAACACGCCAGAGGCGAAGTTGCAGTAAGTGCATTTCGTCCGGCAGAACGGAACGGAGATGTAGATACCCAGTGGCACGAATCCATTATGGCACTGGAATAACGCCGAAATGCGCAACCGGCGACTCCGCCGCGTAACTTTATCCCGAGCCGATACATCTGAGTAGGTGCATGACTCTGAAACGAGCCGTCATCACCGGAATGGGCGTCGTCAGCCCGAATGGCATCGGAAAACAAGCCTTCTGCCGCGCTATCCTCGACGGCGAAAGTGGCGTCAAGCGCATCACGCGCTTCGATCCCAGCGAGCTACCGGTTCACATCGCGGGCGAAATCCCTGACTTCGACGAACTCGCCTGGGTCGACGCCAAAGAACGCAAGCACGTTTCGCGCGTGGTTCCTCTGGCCCTCGCCGCATCCACCGAAGCCATTGCCGACGCGGGACTCGATCCCGCAACTATGTCGCAAGACGATAAACGTCAGATCGGCGTCATCCTCGGTTCCGGCGGCGGATCGCAGGAATTCTCTGAAGAACAGATCCGCCTCTGGCTGACCGGTCACATCAAGCAGGTCAGCCTCTTCTGCATCCCTAGCGGGACCATGGGCACGATCTCGTCTGAAATCAGCATGCGCTTCGGATTCCGCGGTCCCAGCCACGTCGTCACCACCGGGTGCACTTCCTCTACCGACGCGTTCGGCTACGCCCTGATGCAGATTCGAATGGGCACCGTCCCCATGCTGCTGGTCGGTGGCGCCGACGCCCCGATCGCCCCCGGCATCATGAAGGGCTTTACGCTCATGCGAATTCTTACGTCGTCGTGGAACCACGCTCCCGAACTTGGTTCACGCCCATTCTCCAAAGACCGCGACGGCTTCGTACTGGCCGAAGGCTCCTGGATGTTCGTCCTCGAAGACTACGAACACGCGCGCGCCCGAGGTGCCCGCATTTACGCCGAGGTGGCCGGATACGGATCAACCTGCGAGGCTTTCCATCGCGTACGCCTGGCCGAGTGTGGCGAAGAACCCGCCCGCGCCATCGAGCTCGCCATGCGCGACGCCGGCGCCAGCGCGCCCGACATCGACTACGTCAACTTGCACGGCACTTCAACCGAGCTCAACGATCGCATCGAAACCCGCGCCCTCAAGCTGGCCCTGGACTCCCACGCCCACCACGTTCCCATGTCTGCCCTGAAATCCCAAATCGGACATCCCCAAGGAGCCTCCGGCGCCGCCGGAATCGCCGCCACCCTCATCGCCATGGAGCATGGCCAGATTCCACCGACCATCAACCTAGACCAACCCGATCCCGAATGCGACCTCGACTACGTCCCCGCAGCGGGTCGCCGTGCCTCAATCGAGCACGCAGTCTGCAACTGCATCGCGTTTGGCTCGAAGAACTCGGCGCTGGTGCTGAAACGCATTTGACGATCTAGCGTCGGCCCTTCCGCTTGCTCTCCACCCGCGGCCAGTACTGAAACTCGTCGGCATAGAGTTCTCCACTCAGATCTGCCACGCGTTGCTCGACTCGTTTCTGCGCATCCGCAATCGCGCGGTTGTAGATCACCGGCCCAATCTCCTCGAGAAAGAAGTTAAGCAGCAGTCCCGCCGGCAAATCGCCGATCGGCTCAGACATATTCTCCTGAAAATAGCGCTTGATGGAAGCAATCGCATCCGCGCGGGCGTCCTTGGACATTTCCATCTGTGACATCTATTAGTGGTACCTGCGACTTTCTGCCTCAATGTGCTGAAGGGCGTTCCTGCTTGCTTGTGACATCCGCTCAGTGCATACCCAATGGCTATCCGTGCTGTGCTGAGAACGCGGTCTCTATCGTAAAACGCCCACTCTGGCAGGTTACTAAGCTGAGCCCCCATTCCCTTGGCGCTGTTTCCTGAAAAGGCGAAACCGGACTGCGGACGAACTGTATAGGTTCCGCTCTCAGGCAGAAGTGTCAGAAACAGCATGTATTCTTTGTTGGTCTCAAATTTCGTGTCTCGGTACGTATGGCAAGTCGCGATGGCCGTTCGTTCATCAAACTTCAATTGCCCGCCGGGAATGGCAACCGTGATTACGCTCCCATGAGATACACGTGGCTTCGCGGTGTTCATCAAGACTTTGTCCACGACGAAACTCCAGTCGGTGTAAATGAAGCGCTCATCATCGGTCATCTGAGAAGCATGGCTGGTCATCGTACCCGTCACGACTAGATCGCTGCCGCACGCTACATTTTCTATCGCGGTTTGAGGCTCGAAAATCATACCACCTGGGTCCGGCCCGGTACATGACACCTCAACGTCACCTTGCGTTCTCGCAATTTGTTCCGGAATGGAGTGACCGCTACCTCCCATTCTCATTTCGCGTCTATGCAC
>JAEYQK010000063.1 GCA_023410055.1 Acidobacteriota bacterium | reverse complement strand
GCCATCTGTCGCAGCGCTTGCTTGTAGTCCTCGCGCAGGCCCGATTCATTGCTATAGGCAAACGCCGTGCCCACCTGGACACCAGTCGCTCCCGCCGCCTGGGCTTCGAGCAGCTTCTCGTGCGAGCCGTAGCCTCCGGCCAGCCAGAAGGGAACACCCAGCGCCGCGATCGCCGCGATATCAACCACGTCGCGTTCGCCGTAAATTGCTTCTCCCTCGGGCGTCAGTTGCAGCTTGCCCCGTGGAGGCGCGTTGTGCCCTCCAGCCGTGTGGTGCTCGATGATCAATCCGTCCACCTTGCCGTTGGAGCGCTTCAGCAGCGTGGTGCCCAGCACATTCGACGCGATGATCGCCAGAAACCGCGGACGCTTCATGGGCGGCAGTTCGCGCTCCATCAGCTCGCGCGGATCGAAGTGCATGGTCGTGTCGTCGCCATCCTGAACGCCGCTGACCGCCAACGGATAGCTGGCAGGCTGATGATTCGCCAGCGCATCAAGCACGCCGGGAACCTTA
Source organism: Acidobacteriota bacterium (assembly GCA_023410055.1). GTDB lineage: Bacteria > Acidobacteriota > Terriglobia > Terriglobales > Acidobacteriaceae > JAEZPW01. The sequence continues at coordinate 34,490 of JAEYQK010000063.1, read as the reverse complement.
ATCGGAATGCCAGCTCCGACAATCACGTACTCGACACCACCGAGCATCGCTCCGTAGATGGCGGAGAGCAGCGCCGTCTGAATTTTCTCCAGGTAGTTGATGCCGACAGGATTCGTGTGTCCTTGGCGCGCTAGCCACACTTCGGCGAAATTTCCGGCCAGAGAGAGCTCCAGCAAATCGCGAGGATTGTCTTTCTGAAGCTTGGGCGTGCGCTTGTAAGAGACGCCTGCCGCCCTGCCGCCGGGGATGTAGTATTCGCGCCAGACGCGCTCGGCCATTTCAGGGAACGGGAAGTTGTCCATCGCGCGGCGCATGTGTCCGCCCGGATCGCCGTCCTGTAGCCTGCGTGCGAAGATCTGATCGAGGGCCGTTCCGGCAACCACTCCGAGCTGACCTTGTTTGGAAACCGCTTGAGCGAGCTGCCAGTTCGACACACCCGCGCCCATACCGCCCTGAATGATGACCGGATAACCGTTGTTCATGAGTAGTTCTCAGTATTTCATGAGCAGCGTTGCTGCGCGTCACAGTTTCGTAATACTTGGGTACGAAAGTGACGGGAAGTACGGTATGCGATTCGAAGGAACGGATTTGGAGGATAGATGAGAGGGAAGGGGTCTGGTGCCCCATGTTCGCGACGCTAACATGGGGCTGTTCCCGACTTTGCGCGTTCACGTCCCCGCGCCGTTCAGTTGGATTCTATTTCGACCGGTCCCGTCGCGCCTGCCCGTTACTTCACGCCGCTTGCCGAACCTCGGTGGTAATGGAAGGCAGGGATCTGATAGCGAATCCGAACATCAGGTACGACCAGCCGCGAACGATGAGCGACACTCCGAGCGCCAGACCGAGGAACCACACCGTGGAACTTGGCCATTGCGCCCAGATCAGTACGCCCAGCGCGAAGGTGACGAGGCCATCGAAAACGGCCCATCCCCAGCGCGGGAATTTCAACTCAATCGCGGCGACGGTCCGGAACAGGCCGACAACCGTAAACAGGGCGGCGAAGAGCATCGTCCAGGCCAGCGCGCCCGCAAGAGGATGCGTCACCACCAGCAACCCGACCAGCACGCCTAATATTCCGCCGATCAGATGCAGGAAGACGCCGCCCCATCCACGAACGCGAAAGGCATGGATGCCTTCGATGATGCCGCTGAAAATCATGATCCATCCAAGCGCCAGGACTGCCGCAAGCGTCGAAACCGGCAGTGTACCCAGCGCGATCACGCCGAGCACGATCATGACGATGCCCAGCGCAAGGATCCATCCCCAGTGACGGCGCAGTTTGTGAACTCCCATGAACAATGGAGTGGTTGTCATGTTGCTCCTCCGGCCCAGAAATTTCCTTGAGATACGAGTCGGATGCGCGAAGCCGGGCGGCGGTTAGCTGTAGGAGGAAGTCTGCCTGCGCGGGCAGATGTGGGGCACCACTTTACTTCCGTCCGTTATCTTTCCGTTCTTTGGTTCTTTTCGAACAGATCGTTTAGTGAAGTGATGTGATCGGGCGTGAGCATTGCTTTGAGGTCGTCGCATCCGCCGGGGACCATCGCGAACATGTCGTCGAGAGACTTCGGTCTTTGGCTTGGCGCAGTGATGGGGAACTGGTCGGAAGGATCGAAAAGGCGCGAAGGAGGAAGTGCTCCGATGTTGGGGAAGTCAACAGACCCACCCTTTCGCTGCGCGAAGGGATGGGGCACCCTCGGCATTGTCTTGGCGGCGGTGGTGTGGGGAGCGAATTCGGAGGCGAGTTGGAGGGCGAAGATGATGGAGCGGGCTTCGCCGTCGGAGAGTTGGTTCATCAGGATGGCGTTCATGACCTGGTTGAGGGCGCGCATGACGTCGTCGGGTGTCTGGACGTTGAAGAAGTCGGCGCGGCGGCAGAACTCGGATTTGCGGTAGCAGGCGCGGTGGGGGAATGTCCGGCGCTGGCGGTCGTGATACTTGCAGAGCTTCTTGCCTCGGAGTGCGGGGGAGCCGCAACGGGCTCCGTCGTCCTTGATCTGCTGGCAGCGCGGGCAGTCTATGAGCGATTGTGGCTTGGGCATGGGGTCTCCTTGGGGATCGGGTCATCGAGCCATCGGGTCATCGGGCCATTGCAAACCCATATGACAGTCGGTAGCCCCCTCCCCCTATGGGGTCAGTTTTGTTGAAAAAAAAGGTAGTTAGAGAATATCTAAATCTAAGTACTGCGATTCAAAGGGCTTAGTCTGCGGCGACAGGGAGTCGTCAGTGTCGAAAGAACCTACACAAATCAAGTATGACAGAGTTGAGGGGTGAAACCCGACAGGCTGGGGAGACTTATATTTCACGTGCAATGAAAAGGTTACAGGCAGAGTCGGTCGTCCAGGTAGTTGACAGCGAGGGATGCTAGTGATGGACGGTTGAGCGGATACGATATCACTCATAGTCGTTCGAGTGTCTTCAGTATCCAATGCCACAGGCTCGGCTGAACAGCAGTTGCAAGCAGACTAGCTATCGCACCCTCTGTAATATTCCTGAGCGTAGCTGCAGATTGACTCACTATTTTCGTGTCGGGCTCTCCTCGTAGTTCGGCCCTGAGTGCTGCAATCTGGGCCTCCGCTCTCTGCTGTTGCCGTTCGTTCAAGCCCAATTCGTGCAGATGCTGCGTCAACTCCTCAACAAGCGTTCTGAGGTCTTCGGGGGTGATACCGTTAGTACTTACTTGACTAACGTTGTTACTGTTCTGGGCAACGTTACCCACGCTTCCGTAGAAAATGTTTTGAACCATGGGCTGAAGCTTGCCCATTGGCACAGGCTCGGTGTTCGGCAACGCCTCTCCAGCACAGGCATTTTCCGCCTCAATGCGTAACGAGAAATCTAAAATGCGATTCTTGACGGTGCTAACCAGTTGCTTAAATTCAGTACTGGGAACCTCGCCCCAAAAGCCATGACAATTCATCTCTGGATACATTCTGCCTTGCAGGGCTGGAACTAGATCTGGCCTCTGAATCATCACCACGGTCTTTTCGCGCATGAATGAAGACGCCTTCGCAATGCCGTCTTTGAATTCTCTGAACCTGAAGTTGTCTCGATACTTCTCCGGGATAATCTGCAACGGTACTGGCGCCTTATCGATACGCCAGCCGTGATTCATGAAGCTTGCGTAATACGTAATACTCAAGCATCGATAGTCCGGCACAGACTTATCGACAGGGTAGCCATCGAGTTCCCAGTCCACCCAGTGCGCGAATTCAGCGCTCCCGAGGCGAGCCGCCAAAATCTTGCACTTTCGAAGCACTCGTGAAACATCCTCGCATTCGTTGGCGAGGTCAGACTGAATCTCTCGAAGCAAGCTCATGAAGGTCTCTCCGCTCCTGTATCAGCGTAGTGGATAATGGTACTCAGGATCATGTATAGGGTCTAGTCTGGCTAGTTCACATGCGCCCGCCGTTGGCAGATGTGGGATGAAGCTCTACCTCAGCGGCTAAAGCCGCCCATTACCACTCTCCTGAAATCGCAGGCCTGAAGGCCTGCGCCACCGATTTTTCCTGCCATAAATTTCCTCCCATTTCGTTCCGTCCTCTCATCTCCGATATCCTCAAAACCTCCAATCATTGATAATGGGCTGACGACAATAAAGGACGGCTCTCCACCAGATGAAGAAATTCCCGCGCAAAGATCGTAAGCACAAAGCCTCGCATGGTCCTGCACGCAATCAGAATCCGCAACACGGACGCAATCAGGAGTCGCACGGTCAGCATCACGGTTCGCCGCGCGCGCAGGCCAGTGACGAACGGCGCAAGCCGCGGTTCTCGCGCGAGGTTGGCACGTTGTATGAAGACGATGCGGTGATCGTGGTCGATAAGCCTGCGGGATTGTTGTCGGTGCCGATCGTGGGATCGGATGTCGCGTCGGCGCTGTCAGTGTTGCAAGAGGCGCTGCGGGAGAAGAAGCAGCGTCCGCTGGTGGTACACAGGATCGACCGTTTTGCCTCGGGAATACTGCTGTTCGCCAAGACGAATCACATGCGCGAGCAATTGGTCGAGCAGTTCCTTGAGCATACTCCGGTGCGGGAATATCTGGCAGTCGTGCGCGGACGGCTGAAGGAAGAAGAAGGAACGCTGGTGCATCACTTCAAGCGCGAAGGAATGTTTCAGCAACTGCGTTCGTCGGGCGATCCTACGGCGACGCGGGCGGAATTGCGGTACACCGTCGAACGCGTGTTTGCCGATGCGACTCTGGTTCGCGTGGAACTAGTGACGGGATTGCAGAACCAGATCAGGGCGCAGTTCGCGGCGATAGGGCATCCGCTGGTGGGCGACAGGAAGTATCACAGACAGGAAGAAGCCGAGACGCTGATAAACAGAGTCGCGCTGCACGCGGCGCACCTGGAGTTCGTACACCCGAGAACGGGAGAGCCGGTCGCGATCGATTGCAGACCGCCGAAGGACTTTCAGGAGCTAGTGAGGGAATTGGGGAAGCCGTCGAGGGCCAGAAGATAGTACTCGGTACTCAGTACTCAGTACTCAGAGAGGGCTCGAAGGGAACTGCTATGTCGTGTCATGAAGGGAATTCATCTTTGGGAGTTTAGCCTTGCTTCTAGAGAGGCTCTTAGGCCGTTGATGATTTTGCCCAGTTCTGAGCATAAGAGCAGAAGGCGATCGCAGTCGGACTCGTTTAGGTAACTCAGCTCCTTGGCTAGAAGTAGCTGGGTTTCGACCTCGACGAGCGAGCCACGTGCAGTTGATAGGAAATGCTGGAACTCCCGGTGAGAGAAACGCGCTTGTCCCTCGGCGATGTTACTTGGCACGGAGACCGCAGCCCGGCGCAGCTGTGAGGTCAAACCATACATCTCCTGCTTTGGAAACGCTTGAGTGACCAGATAGACCTCTCGCGCAAGCCCCATCGATTTCTTCCATGCGACCAAATCTCGATAACTTGGCATGACGAGAGGATAAGGCCACGTCAAGTCAGTCGAACGTCGTTGCTCCGCAATTTCCAGAATCAGAACAGGGCTTGATTGTGAACTGAGTACTGAGTACCGAGTACTGAGTACTATGCATTCTGTACGTCGGCAAAATGCGCCAGTATGGCTTCGGCCTGCTTGGAGTTCACGACTGCGGTGAGCGCTGCGGGATCGGCGTTGCGGATGGCCTGGAGTGATCCGAAGTGCTGGAGCAGGCGACGCATGGTAGTGGCGCCGATGCCGGGGATCTCGAGGAGTTCGCTGGAGCGGTCGCGCATCTCGCGGCGCTTGCGGTGGAAGGTGATGGCGAAGCGGTGGGCTTCGTCACGGATGAGCTGTATGAGATGCAGGACAGGGTTGTGGTGGTCGAGGACGACCGGATCGTCTTCCTGTCCGAAGACGTAGATGATCTCTTCGCGCTTGGCGATCGATGCCAAGGGCTGGTCGGTTATACCCAACGATTCGAGGGCCTCGGCGGCCGAGTGTAGCTGGCCGATGCCTCCGTCGATGAGGATGAGGCCGGGCATCTTCTCTCGCGCACCCTCCCCTGCGGGGAAGGGTGCGGCACCCGGTGAATCGTTATTCGTGCGTTGGGAATCTTGAACGCGTTTGTAGCGGCGGGTGATGACTTCGCGCATGGAGGCGAAGTCGTCGACGCCTTCGACGGTCTTGATGATGAACTTGCGATAGGCCTGCTTATGCATCTGGCCATCTTGCCAGACGACCATGGAGGCGACGGTCTCGGCGCCCTGGATGTGCGAGATGTCGAAGCACTCGATGCGGCGCGGGAGTTCGGGAAGCGTAAGGGCATCTTGCAGCGCCTGGGCGATGAGTTGTCCAGTGGGCTTGAGAACGCGGAAACGCTGGTCGTAGGATTGCTTGGCGTTCTTGCCGGCCAGGTCGACGAGAGAGCGCTTGTCCCCGCGCTGGGGAACGATGATGTTGGTGCGGCGCTTTTCGGAGAGCAGTTCTTCCATGACGGTGCGGTCTTCGAAGTCGACCGGAACGTAGATGTTGCGCGGGACGTATTGCTGGTCGATGTAGATCTGCTTGAGTAGGGCGGAGAAGAAGGCGGAGGGCTCGAAGAGATCTCTACCGTCCCTGCGGGACTCGGACGCGTTGCTGGTCGATACCCCGGACTTACGTCCGGGGCTATTATCTGCCGGCCCTTCGGGGCTGAGAGCGGCGGTCGTGGGAGATTCGGATGCCCCTTCGGGGCTGAATGCAGGTCCCTCGACTGCGCCGCCAGAAGCGGCTTCGCTCGGGATGACGGAATCGTCGGGGCTCGCCGGACTGGAGTCCGGCGCTACGGAACTGTCTGGCGCTACGACGTCGGGCATGGTCGCGAAATCCGGCAGGTCTTCCCAGAAGAATTCACGACGGTCGAGCATGCGTCCGCGGCGCATGTGGAAGAGGTTGACGGCGATCATGCCGTTCTCGAAGTGGTAGCCGAAGACGTCGGCGTCGTCACCGTCGGCGGAGGCCATGCGCTGCTTTTCGGCAAGCTGGTCGAGGGCGCTGATCATGTCGCGGTACTTGGCGGCGAGTTCGTATTGCTCAGCTTCGGCGGCGGAGGTCATGCGCGCGGTGAGCGACTTGGCCAGTTCGCCGTGCTGGCCTTCGAGGAACAGGCGCACGTCACGGATGGTTTCGGCGTAATGGTCGGGCGTGGTCAGGTTCTCGACGCAGGGGCCGAGGCAGCGTCCGATGTAGTGCTGCAGGCATGGTCGCGGGTGGTAGCGGCGCAGGTCGATCTTGCAGGAGGGTACCTGGAAATGCCGGTGGATGATCTCGACGACGCGGTAGGCCAGTGAGGCCGGAAGGTACGGTCCGAAGTAGAGGCTGCCGTCTTTCTTCAGGCGGCGGGTCACGTACACGCGTGGGAAGCGCTCGCCAAGCGTGAGCTTCACGTAGGGGTAGGTCTTGTCGTCGCGCAGGAGAATGTTGAAGCGCGGCTTCTTCTGCTTGATCAGGTTGTTCTCGAGCGCGAGTGCCTCTTTCTCGTTGTCGACGACGATGTACTCGATGTCGACGGCCTCGCGAAGTAGAGAACCGGTTTTGGCGTCTTCGGAGGCACCCTCGACGAAGTAGTTGCGTACTCGCGCCCGCAAGTCCTTGGCTTTGCCGACGTAAATGACCTCGCCTTCGGCGTTCTTGTAGAGGTACACGCCGGGATTGGTGGGGAGAGTACGGATTTTCTGGTGGAGATCCATGGGAGGCGCTTTTTTAAATGTTAACACTCGGAAATCGAGGAACAGCCGGTGGAGGGACATGGAGTCGTAACGGTAAAAATTCTATGTGCTGAGGAGGGATTGCTTGGTTGTCTCGGGAAGGGAGCGGGCAACACGGGTTTAAGTTGTTGAATCCTTGACAGTTAGAATCGTCGTGATCGAGCCCTGAATGGCAGAGTGCGTGCAATAGGGAAGGATGTCGCCGGTTGCAGTAGGTGGTGGCGACCGGCATCAGTCCTAATTGGTCTCGGCTGGCCGAGGCGGTGGAAGCCAAAGTTCCAAAGGAGTTCTTCCGATGAATAGAACAATAGTATTTGCAGCTGCAGGCTTGCTGAGTCTTTCGTTTGCAACCGGCTGCGCTTCGAAGAAGTACGTCCGCAATGAAACTGCTCCGACGATCAACAAAGTCAATGAACTGGACGAACTGACGGCCAAGAATCACAATGCGATCAAGGATGTGGATTCGCGCGCTCAGCAGGGAATTCAGGGCGTGAACCAGAAGGCTGATGCGGCCGATCAAAAGGCGATCGCGGCAGGGCAGGCCGCGGATCAGGCCCAGCAGAACGCGACGTCGGCTCACAATCGTGTGACGAGCCTCGCAAACACGGTGGCGAATCTCGACAACTATCATCCTGTGGTCGAGACTTCCGTTCATTTTGGATTCGACAAGTCGAATCTGACTTCAAAGGCAAAGGACGCACTGGACCAGTTGGGCAGCGAGATACAGAATGCAAAGAGCTACATTCTGGTGATCGACGGCAACACTGACTCGGTCGGCGATCCGAATTACAACTATCAGCTGAGCCAGCACCGCGCGGATTCGGTGATCCAGTATCTGGCGTCGAAGTACAGCGTGCCAGCGTACAAGATCTATGTGGTTGGCTTGGGTAAGGACAAGCCAGTCGAGCCAAACAAGACGGCCGCGGGGCGCGCGAAGAATCGTCGCGTGGATGTGCGCTTGATGACGAACTCGGTAAGTGCAGGTCCGGCGGCAGCGCAAGTAACTCAGCCGACAAGCACTTCACCGCAGCAATAAGGATACGAAGTTCCTCCCCCTTCTCTCTCTCCGGAGGATCACGAAGGCCGCTCCGTCGCGGGGCGGCCGATTTTTTGGTTGGCGTACAATTGGCACATGTGGAGAAGTCTTTCCGTTCTTGTCTTGAGCAGCGCGGTCGGGGCGAGCTGTTGGGCGCAATCTCCGAGTCAACCTGGGTCTTGGACCGAGCAACAGGTGGGTAGTGCTCCGAGTAACCAGACTGTCGGTTCGACCGACGCAGGGGATCAGAACGCTAAACCGTCAGCAACTTCGGCCAAGCCAGCAGCAAAGGGAAGTTCCGGTCGGACGACAGATGAAGACGCGAGCAACAAACCCAAACTCAGAAGACGCACTGCGGATGATACAGTTCCGGATTCGGATGAAGACACCGGGATGAAGACTGGGGAGAGCTCCAGCCGATCGACAAAGATTGACCTTGCGCCCCCTGCTGGCGAGGCTGCCCCTCCCGGAGTTGGTGATATCGGCGAAGTCCAAGAGATGAAGCCGTGGGACCCGCACAAGGCGGACAAGAACGTCGAAATCGGCACTTACTACTTCAAGCAGAAGAACTATCGCGCAGCCGAGAGTCGCTATCAAGAGGCTCTCTACTGGCAGGATAACAGTGCGACGGCGATGTTCGGTTTGGCGCAGGCGGAGGAAAAGCTGGGAAAGATCACCGAAGCGCGAAAGAACTACGAAGGATATTTGAAACTTCTGCCCGACGGAGACTTTGCCGGAAAGGCGCGTGAGGCACTGGGACGGTTGAAAGACAAGTTTTCTGAGCAGAGAAGCGCGAAGGCTACTCCCACTAAGTAGTTTTGGCAGCAGCTTCACTTACCTCCGCGGCTGAAAGCCGTGTCGATTACAAGCTGCCAAGTTACGGCACGACTGAAGTCGTCTCCTTTCCAAAGCTTGTGTCCTTTTCCAAGCGCCGAGTCTTGTGCGGTGCGAAGGATTTCCTCAACGGTGCGGTATTCTTAAGTCATGCAAGTTGATGTCCTCTTCTTTGGTGCGCTTAGAGAACTGGCTGGAACATCCAGCCGGAAAATGGATCTGCCGGAGGGCGCAACTGTTGGGGAGTTGGTGCGTTTGATCACTCAGGACGCTCCTGCGATCGGCGGATATGCCGGATCGATGGCGGTGTCGGTGAATCAGGAGTATGCGCGACCCGAGAGAAGTTTGCGTGCTGGGGACGAGATCGGTTTATTGCCGCCGGTGAGCGGAGGATCATGCGCAATTGAACCTGAAGGGGTTCAGAAGCGGGCATTCCTTGTGCGCGACAAGATAGATGCGGAGCAGGTGATTGCGAGAATGAAGGCCGCAAGCGACGGGGCTGTCGTCGTATTCGAAGGCATTGTTCGAGATAACAGCCGGGGCCGACGAACGCTTCACCTCGAATACGAAGCTTACGAGGAAATGGCCCTGAAGCAACTCGATGCCCTTGCGGATGCGGCAGTAACAAGGTTTGCGATTCGCAATGCCGTTGTCGTTCACCGACTGGGGCGGCTGTATGTCGGGGAGACGAGTGTTCTGATTGTTGTCGTGTCTGCGCATCGTGCGGCGGCGTTCGAAGGTTGCAGATGGATGATCGACGAACTGAAGAGAACAGTGCCAATCTGGAAGAAGGAATTCTTTGCAGATGGAGCGGTGTGGGCCGACGGAGAACCATTTCCAACCAACATCTCCACCGCGACCGAGCGGAGCGCATGACAAGAATGACATGGACTAAGTTTTCTGCAGTTCTAGTTTCTCTGTGCCTCGTGCTGTTGTCTACGCCGGGTATAGCGCAACAGAGGAGCTCAAACAATAGCGCGGAAGATCAAGGCGACGGCGGCACGACTTTCAAGGTGGACGTTAAGCTGGTGAACGTCTTTGTGAGTGTGCAGGACCAGAACGGCGCTCCGGTAGCATCGCTTACGAAAGATGATTTCAAGCTCTTTGAGGACGATCATCCTGAAAAGATAGCTCTGTTTAGCCGTGAGTCGGAGCTGCCGTTGTCGATTGTTCTGGGTATCGATGCCAGCCTTAGCACCCGCAAGGACTTGAAGCTGGAGTTGGAATCAGCACGACGATTTGCGAAGTCGATCCTGCGAACGCAGGACGGGTTGGCGCTGTACCAGTTCAGCGAGTTAGTGAGCGAGATAGTGCCATTCACGTCAGACCTGCGAAGGATTGATCAAGGTGTGCAGCAGATCAAGACGGGATCGGCGACGGCGCTGTATGATGCGATCTATCTGGGGGCCGGGGCGCTGGAGAAGCGCAAAGGGCGCAAGGTGATGGTCTTGATCACAGATGGTGGCGACACCATGAGCAAGACCGACTATCGCGAAGCAGTGCGAGCGGCAGAAGAAGCCGAAGCGATCATATATAGCATCATTGTTGTCCCGATCGAGGCCGATGCAGGACGGGATATCGGCGGGGAACATGCATTGATGGAGATTTCGCGCACTACTGGCGGAAAGCATTATTATGCCAACTCGATAGCGTCTCTCGACAGGGCATTTGCCCAAATTGGCGAGGAGCTCCGAACCCAATACCTTCTTGCATACTATCCTTCAAGACGGCTTACAGACTCCGATTTCAGGCGGATTCATATCCAGGTGGCGGGCGGCGACGATTCGAAGCTGAAGGCCCGTTACCGTGCGGGCTACTACACAACGAAATCGCACTAGGTCGAGATACCTGACCATCCTGTTAACAACAAAGGTAACCAAGGCCGCTCATTGTGAGTTCTCAGGAGTGGCTGGATTCCATAAGCCAAAGACAGATATACAGAAATGCGTAGGTAATCCAGCCCCTATACCGCGACTGGGAAGGGGCGATATTGCCACTATGGCTAGTAACTAGTGCAGTAACAGTCGTTTGGCCCGATTCTGTTTGTGTGCGACATCCCGCTCTCGACTGGCAGCGCTCGTGCAATTGCGAAGGGTACAGGAATCTGGCAAGCCGTCCGCAGAACGGCGCACGGTTTCGGCTGAAACATTTGTAACAGTGACGACACAGGCGAAGTCAGCAAGTGGAAGGACAGCGGGAGCGAAAACACTTCGATCACCCCTCTTGCCGTAGTCCACGAGCGAAGACCAGGCGGTCTCTATGACCGCTCCCAATGGAGGGGACCTGTGAAGTCGCACAATAGATTCATCTTTACGTTGGCGCTGCTGATCGTGGTTGCGATTGCGGCGCCGATCTTGTTATCACAGACACTGACTTCGGGTGACCTTACCGGAACGATCACTGATCCGAGCGGAGCTGTGATTCCGAACGCGAAAGTCACACTGAAGAGCAACGACCAAGGGTTCACAAAGACTGCTACGACGAACGCGAACGGATTTTACCGTTTCTCCCTGTTGCCGCCAGGTTCGTACAACGTTAGCGTAGCGGTTCAGGGATTCCAGAATTACAGCACGAACACGAACGTGAGCGTGGGAGCGGCAACGTCGCTGAATGCGAGGCTGGCTCTGAGCACGGCGGGAACGACGGTGGAAGTAACGGCGGCTCCGGGAGTGGTGCAGACCGAAACCGGCAATATCGCAACGACGTTTTCCACGCAACAAGTTGAGCAAGTCCCTAATCCGGGAAACGACCTGAGCTATATTGCGCAAACGGCACCCGGTGCGGTGATGAACACAGGTGCTGGATACGGCAACTTTTCGACTTTCGGATTGCCAGCGACATCGAACCTGTTCACTTTCAACGGCATGAACGAGAACGATCCGTTTTTCAACCTCAACAACTCAGGTGCGACGAACCTGTTGTTGGGGGGCAATGAGGTACGCGAGGTTTCTGTCGTCAACAACGGATACTCGGTTCAGTATGGCGGACTTGCCGGCGCAAACGTGAATTACGTCAGCAAGTCGGGTTCGAACAGCTGGCACGGAAACGCCCAGTATTTTTTCAATTACGACGCCCTGAATGCAAATGAGTGGTTCAACAACAACGCAGGTACGCGTCGCCCCTCGCAACGTTCCAACCAATGGGCCGGATCGCTGGGCGGACCGATTATCAAAGACAAGACTTTCTTTTTCATCGACCAGGAAGGCTTGTATGTGACGCTTCCGACCAGCATTCTGACCAAGGTACCCAGCCCCCAGTTCATTACTGCTACTCTGGGGAATGTGCCTGCGGCGCAGAGGCCGTTTTACCAGCAGATGTTCAACCTGTACCAGAATGCGCCGGGCTACAGCAGCGCGACCCCCGTGGCTGGCGGCGGTTGCAATAGCGCCGGCACTGCATTTTCAGCTAATAGTGCCTTTGGAGGCGCTGGAGTGCCTTGCGCTTTGCAATTCCGTGCGAATCCGAGCAACAAGACGCACGAGTGGATACTGAGTGCTCGTGTGGACCAGAATATCGGGTCGAAAGATCGTGTCTTTCTGCGTTTCAAGACCGATCATGGGGTGCAGGCGAGCTACACCGATCCGATCAATCCGGCGTTTGACCTAGTCAGCGATCAGCCCCAGTACGAGGGACAGCTGAACCACAATCACACGTTTGGCACTAACACGGTGAACCAGTTGATCCTGTCGGGGTCGTGGTACAGCGCCGTCTTCAGCGAACCGAACTTGCAGCAGGCCCTCCAGTTGATGCCGTTCCGTGTAGGCTTCAGCGGCAACTTGTTTTACTCATTAGGCCGACAAATAGCCAATTCGCCACAAGGGCGAAACGTTACGCAGTACGGAATCAATGACGACGTTACCCACACCAGGGGCAATCACACTCTGAAGTTCGGAGTACAGTTCGTGCGGAACAACATAACTGACTACAACCCGGGGATACTCTCGAACGGCTATAGCTTCGGCCAGAGCCTTGCGGACTTTTACTCTGGGATCAGCACGAACTATCAGCAGGGATTCCCCACACGTTTGACAGCGCCACTTGCGCTTTACGGCCTGAGCTTTTACGGACAAGACGATTGGAAGGTGAGGCCAAACCTGACGCTAACGATGGGTCTGCGTGCTGACCACAACTCTAACCCGGTTTGTCAGATTGACTGTTTTGCGCGGTTCCCAACATCGTTCGAACAGTTGAACCATGGCATCAACACTCCATACAACCAGAGCGTCCTGTTCAACCAGCATCAGGCACTCAATCAATTCGACAAGGTGAATTGGCAGCCGCGGTTCGGATTCGCCTGGTCGCCCTTTGGTTCGGGGGTTAACACGGTGATTCGTGGCGGATTCGGGATATTCATTGATCGTTTCCCGGGGGTGGTAGCCGACAGTCTGTTGGGCAATCCTCCGTTCAATCCGCAGTTTCTCAATGCAGGCCAAGCACTAGGGCCGATCGGACTGGCGGGGAGTGCTCCGGCGGTGGCAGCGGGCGCCAACACAGCGTTCCAGACGGCCTTTGCATCCGGTGGTACATTCCCAACGATTGCGGCGAGTAACCCATTCTTTGCACTCGCACCGCCTTCGTTCTTCTCTCCGGCTGCCAGTCTGCACTCTCCTCAATTCCAGGAATGGAGCTTTGAGGTGCAGCAGGGGTTAGGCCAGAACAGTTCGTTCACCCTAAAGTACGTAGGCAATCACGGGATTCACGAAGCCTACTTCAACCAGGGGCTCAATACGTTTGATCCAACTGGCTTCGGTGGTCTGCCTACGGGGATTCCGTTTACCAATCCGGGGGTGGAGGCGATAAACGGCGGGCCGGTTACGCTTGGCCCCGATCCACGCTTTAGCATCGTGAACGAAGCCAGATCGGATGCGGTGTCGAACTACAACGGATTGACCGCCACGCTCCAGCGAAGATTGCGTTCGTTCCAGTTCCAAGTCAACTACACGTGGAGCCATGCGCTTGACGAGATTTCCAATGGCGGTCAATTGCCGTTCATCTTCAACACGAATACCAGCATTCTCAGCCCGCAGAATCCGTTCAATCTCCGGGCTAACTATGGTAATGCTGACTACGATATCCGCCACTATCTCAGCCTTAACTACGTGTGGGATGTACCATTCAAATTTCAGAATGGTTTCCTAAATCAGGCGTTGGGCGGCTGGGTGATTTCAGGTACGGTGTTCGCGCACACTGGACTGCCGTACACCATAATCGATGCAGGGGCCACCAGCACGCTGGGTGGACAGAATTACGGGACTACCTTTGTGTCGGTATTCGCTAATCAAAATGTCGGTGGTACGTTCAACTGCGGGGCAAGCTGGATAACAACTCCTTGCCCGTCGATGGCGAACAACTTCTCGCCCGTCACTACCACCTTCGGAAACCAACGCCGTAACCAGATATTCGGGCCGCGGTTTTTCGACACCGATTTGAGCGTAATGAAGAACTTCAAAATTCCCGGATGGGAATCTGGGCGGTTGGGTGTCGGAGCGCAGATGTTCAACATCCTCAACCATCCCAACTTCGATCAACCCGTGGCTGATGTCACCGACAGCAGTTACGGTACGATCATCAACACAGTCAGCCCGCCGACTACAATCTACGGGGCGTTTGTGGGAGCTGCGGCTTCGCCACGTATCATTCAGTTGAAGGCGAATCTGACGTTCTAGGCTGGGGCTACTTCGTCGGATACGGCCGCGGTTGCTGGAATCGCGGCCGCGTTTCTTTGTGGATGGTTTGACGGATGAGTTGCGAGTAGAATGTCGGTATGTCATTTCGCGGAACAGGTCTCTCGTCGCAGGCATTGAAGAAAAGTGGCAAAACACCTCCGCCAGAAGATACGTTTGAAGAAGTGGCGTATCTGAAGATGTTGGGAGAGAAGCAGAAGGTCGTTAGCGTAAAACTGATGAGCGGCGAGGTGGTGCGCGGATGGATCGAGTACTACGATAGGAACATGATTCGGCTGACTCGCGAAGGCGCGCCGAATCTGTTCATCTTCAAGCACGAGATTATGTACATCTCGGAAGATGGCGGCAAAAGACGCTGAATCAGGTCATCTAGCCATCGGGCCATCGAGCCAATGAGAAGCCTCACGCAGATTGTGCTCAGGTTTGTCTGTTAAATTCGAACAATGCAAACAAGTACCATCATACCGTCAGTGTCGGAGATTGCCCGCGAGGCGGGTAGCCTGATTTTGCCGTACTTCAAGCGACGGATTGGCTTCGAGTACAAGGGCGATGTTGATCTGGTGACAGAAGCTGATCGGGCGTCGGAAAAGCTGATTGTCGAGAGACTGCGCGCGGAGTGGCCGTCGCACGACATCATGGGCGAAGAGGGAACGAGGCAGGAGTCTGGAGCGGACTACAAGTGGTATGTCGATCCGCTGGACGGGACGACGAATTTTGCGCACGGGTTCCCGGTGTTCTGCGTGTCCATGGGACTGGAGTACAAGGGCGAACTCGTGCTGGGAGTGATCTACGATCCGACGCGGGACGAGCTGTTTTCGGCTGAGAAGGGGAGCGGCGCGTTCCTGAATGGTGAGCGCGTCACGGTTTCAAAGACGAAGCGCCTGTGTGAGGCGCTGATCGCGACTGGATTCCCGAGCCACAAACGCCACAAGAATCCGAACATCTACTTCTATCACACGATTACGCTGCGATCGCACGGCGTCAGGCGCGCGGGTTCGGCAGCGCTGGATCTGGCGAATGTGGCGAGCGGGCGACTGGATGGGTTCTGGGAGTTCAACCTCAATCCGTGGGACACGGCTGCGGGCGTTGTGCTGGTGCGCGAGGCGGGCGGTGCTGTAACACGATTCGACGGTTCGCCGTTTCGGTTGGATAGCCGAGAAGTGCTGGGATCGAATGTCCTCATTCATAAAGAGTTGATGGACGCGATGGCCGACATCTTTGCAGGTAGGAACCTCGAAGAGCCGCCGAGTCCCTCCTGTTGGAAATCGTAAGCAACTGCCGGTCCAGGCGATGACTCCCATCACCTGCAATCTGCTCAGCGCTCGTGCAATGAGACTCTGCAAGGAATTGTCGAAGCAGGAGAAGGAAAGACGAACGTGGCACTTTCACCTCTGGCGGGACGTCCCGCACCTAAGACACTGTTAGTTGATCTTGCGCGACTTGAGCGCGATTACTACGAGCGCAAGCCTGATCTGAGCGATCCGAATCAGATGGTCAGCTTTGGCACGAGCGGCCATCGTGGCACCCCGCTTCGCAGCACGTTTACCGAAGCACACATTCTGGCGATCACGCAGGCCATTTGCGAGTACAGAAAGTCACAGCGCGTTGATGGTCCCCTTTATATGGGCAAGGACACGCACGCGCTTTCGGCTGCTGCCGAGCGGACGGCTTTAGAGGTACTCGCCGCGAATGAGGTAGATGTCTTTATTCAAAAGGATGATGGAGTGACGCCGACGCCGGTCGTTTCGCATGCGATTCTGACCTACAACTGCGGAGGGAAAGAGCATCTGGCGGACGGAGTCCTGATTACGCCTTCGCATAATCCACCGGAGGACGGCGGCTTCAAGTACAACCCGACGAATGGCGGTCCGGCAGATACGGACGTAACACGGTGGGTTCAGGATCGCGCGAATGAGTTGCTGCGCGCGGGCAATGATGGCGTGAAGCGGATTCCGTACGAGAAGGCGCTAAAGGCATCGACGACGCACCAACACGACTACATCGAGCCGTACGTTCGCGACCTGAAGAGCGTCGTCAACATGGATGCGATTCGATGGGCTGGATTGAAGCTTGGTGTGGATCCGCTGGGTGGGGCGTCGGCTCCGTATTGGGAGCCGATCAAGGCGCAGTACGGGCTTGATCTGGAGATAGTGAATCCGCGAATTGATCCGACGTTTTCGTTCATGACCGTCGATCACGACGGGAAGATTCGGATGGACTGCTCGAGTCCGTATGCGATGGCGAGCCTGGTCGGATTGAAGGACAAATATCGCTTGGCGTTTGCGAATGATCCGGATTCGGACCGCCACGGGATTGTCTCGCCATCAGCCGGGCTGATGAATCCGAATCACTATTTGGCGGTTGCGATTCAGTATCTGCTTACGCACAGGCCGGAGTGGAGCAAGGACGTGATCGTTGGAAAGACGCTGGTCAGCAGCAGCATGATTGATCGCGTCGTGAAGAAGCTTGGGCGGAAGATGAGCGAGACGCCGGTGGGATTCAAGTGGTTTGCACCGGGGCTATTTGATGGCACGTTCTGCTTTGGTGGAGAAGAGAGCGCGGGCGCGAGTTTTCTGCGAATGGACGGTAGGGTCTGGACGACAGACAAGGACGGCATCATCATGAACCTGCTTGCGGCCGAGATCACGGCAGTAACGGGCAAGGATCCGGGCGAACACTTCAGAGAACTGACTGCGGAATTCGGCACGCCTTATTACACGCGCATCGATGCTGCGGCTACACCGGAACAGAAAGCGCGACTGCAGAAATTGTCTCCTGAGGATGTGAAGGAATCGCAACTAGCGGGCGAGAAGATCACGGCGAAGCTGACGCGGGCTCCAGGCAACAATGCTCCCATAGGCGGCTTGAAGGTTGTGGCCGAGAACGGGTGGTTCGCGGCCCGGCCTTCGGGCACAGAGAACATTTACAAAATCTACGCCGAGAGCTTTAAGAGCGAGGAGCATTTGCAGGCGATAGTGAACGAGGCGCAAGACATTGTAGGGAACGCGTCGTAGTTTCGCACCCTCCCACGCGGGAGCGGTGCGGCACCCATATTGTAGTGGTTGCCACGGAATAAACGTGCCGTTCCCAAGCTACGAGTTTTCTGTCGTGCTGAGTTGGTTGACCTTGCGGAGGTCTGGAAATCCAACCGCCCATAGTGCAACCACGATCAGCGTTCCGAGTCCGCCGATTAATACTGCCGGCACTGCTCCCAACCACTGCGCCGTGATGCCGGATTCGAACTGGCCTAACTCGTTCGAAGCTCCAACGAAGATCATATTGACGGAGCTGACGCGGCCACGCATATCGTCGGGCGTGGCGATCTGAACCAACGTGTTGCGTACGATGACGCTGACTGTGTCAGTCGCGCCGACCAAGAAGAGGGCGATCAACGACAGGACGATGTTCCGCGATAACCCGAACAGAATTGTAAATGCGCCGAAACCGGCGACGCTCCAGAACATGGTGGCACCAGCGCGACGCCGTAGCGGCCATTGAGCGATGGCGATTGCCATGATCGCGGCTCCGACTCCGGGCGCACTGCGCAGGACTCCCAATCCCCACGGGCCAGTGTGCAAGATTTCTTTCGAATAAACGGGCAGGAGCGCGACTGCTCCGCCGAGCAATACGGCGAAGAGGTCGAGCGAGATGGAGCCAAGAATGAGCTTTTTGCGCCAGATGTACTCGAGTCCGGCGAGGACGCTTCGGAGGTCGATGTCTTTGGGGCGGCGCGGCTGCTGTCGTGCTTCGATCATGAGTGCAGAGGCAAGTGCGCCGATGAAGGCGAAGAAAGAAACAATGTAGACGGCGATGGGACCGCGAAAGACGCCGTAGATGAGGCCGCCCAGGGTAGGGCCAAGAATGGTTGAGGCCTGGAAGACCGTTGCTCCCCAGGCGACTGCATTTGGGAAGTGTTCGCTCGGCACGAGTTGGGGCAGGAAGGCTTGTCCTGCTGGACCGTTGAATGCCCTGACAATACCGAGGAGCAAGAGCACTGCATAGATTGGGAACGTGCTCTTTACGCCGTGAAACGACAGGTAGAAGAGCAACGCAGAACAGAGTGCGAAACCCGAGTAGCAGCACATCAGGATCTTGCGCCGGTCGAAACGGTCAACAGTGTGCCCGGAGATCAGGAATAGAAGTAGTCCGGGAAGAAACTGAACGAGACCGACCAGCCCGAGATCGAGCGGGCGGTGGGAGATTTCATAGACCTGCCAGGCCACGGCGACGGACTGCATTTCGGCGGCGGCGACGACTAGAAATCGCGCGCTTTGATACAGACGAAAGTCGCGGTAGTGAAAGGCGGCGTGCTTTGATTGTGATATGACGGCAGTTTCGGGCATCAGCTACTAAGAGTTTAGCCTATACGTGAAGTGCGGCGGCTTTGGCGGCGCGGACGAGGGCATCTTGCAGTTGCTTGACGTTGTGTTCCTCGGTCAGGTAGCTGATCACCATGGCTCGGATAACGCGGCGTCCGTTGACGATTGTAGAGGATAGCCACTGCTTGCCTGAGCGCGTGAGATCGTCTACCAGAGCCATGTTAGCGGCGGCGAGTTCGTCAGGTGTGCGGCCCTCGGCTTTGAGGCTGAAGTTAAGAATCGGCAGGTACATCGGGGCCGTGACTTCGAATTGGTCGGAGGCTTCTAGCCAGTCGCGGAAGCTGGTTGCGAGTTTGAGTTGGCGGTCGATGAGTTCTTCGTAGGCTTTGCGGCCGTGGACCTGCAGGGTGAGCCAGAGTTTGAGCGAGTTCATGCGGCGCGACCATTGGGCGCTGATCTTGAAGTTGTCGGGGAGTTCGGCGTTCTCGAGTCGCGGCATGTAGGATGGCGTGACCTCGAAGGCGCGGCTCAACATTTCGGGATGGCGCGTGAGGATGAGTCCGGCGGCGAAGGGCATGGAAAGCCACTTGTGCGGGTCGAGGGATACGGAGTCGGCTTTCTCGATACCGCGGACGAGGTCGCGGTGTTTGTCGGAGAGGACGACGGCGGCGCCGTAGGCTCCATCCACGTGGAGCCAGAGGTGGTAGCGCTTGCAGATGTCGGCCAAGGCTTCGAGGTCATCGATTGCGCCGGAGCTGGTGGTTCCGGCGGTGGCCACGACGCAGAAGGGTTTGTATCCTGCGGCGAAGTCCTCGGCAATTCGTGCTTCGAGTCTGCGGTTATCGAACTGGAGAGAGTCGGTGACCTGGATGCGGCGGAGCGCACGGCGTCCGATACCCATCATGCCAGCTGATTTTTCTATCGAGTGATGCGCTTCGGAGGAGGTGTAGACGATGGGGTGCCCGCCAATGGAGGCGACACCGTTTTCGATTGCACCGGGAAAGGCGCGCACGAGAGCCAGGAGCATCCCGGTGAAGTTGGCTTCGTTGCCCCCGCTGGTGAAGGTGCCGCCGAAGGTTTCTTTATGCGCACCCACAGGACGGGTCACAGACCCGTCCCTACACAGTTGCGGGGATTCCCAACCGATGCGTTGGGCGATCCAACCTATGGTTTCGTGCTCGATGCGGGAGGCCATCTGGGATCGGGCGAGGGATGCCAGTTGCGGATTCAGAGTCGCGACCAAAGCTTCGGCCATTACGGCCATGTAGGTTGGCGTGGGATTGATCAGTCCGAAATAGTTGGCGCTGGGGATGTGAAAGCCCTTGTCGACCAACTCGTGGAAAATGTCGTCGAGTACCAGCACGGCGTCGGAAGCGAGTTCCGGCATTTTTCCGCGGAGGTCCGGGAATTTGCGATTCTCGAGAGGGAGCTGGACTGAGCGTTCAGGAAGGGAAGAGTAGTACTCGTTGATAAGGTCGATGAGCCGGTATCCAAGCTCGCGGCGGGTCTTCTTGTCGAGATTGAAGTTCATTTGGTTTAGAGCCTCTTAGGGTCTCCGTACCACACAGTTGTTGGATGCTGAATGCAAGCGGCAAGGGTTGGCGGCCTGCGGTTGGTCGCTGGACGGGGCACAGCCCCGTCCCTACACAACCCACTACTCCCGCTTCATTTCTGCTCGGCGACTTCTTCTTCCGCGCTGGCTGCCGTCTCGGGGCGCATCTGCGGGAAGAGGACGACGTCGCGGATTGAGGGCGAGCCGGTCAGAACCATGGTGAGACGGTCAATTCCGACGCCTTCGCCTCCTGCGGGCGGCATGCCATAGGAGAGCGCGCGTACATAGTCTTGGTCGATTTCGGCCATGGCCTCTTCGTCACCAGCTTTCGCGGCGTTGACCTGATCTTGAAAACGGCGGAGTTGATCGACGGGATCGTTCAACTCGCTGAAGGCGTTGGCCAACTCCATGCCGGCAACATAGACCTCGAAGCGCTCGACCCACTCGGGTTCGTCTGGCTTGTTCTTGGACAAGGGCGAGACGGCGAGCGGAAAGTCATAGATGATGGTCGGCTGCGTAAGGTGCTCCTCGCAGACGGTCTCGAAGAGGGCAGCGATGTTCTTGCCGACGGGCGCGCTGGCGTCGAACTCGGCGTGCTCGGGAGCGATGGCGTTGAAGCGGCGGACGACAGGGCTGAGCTTGTCGTTGTCGGCGAAGTCGCTCATCTCGGGCTTAGCGCCGGCGGCCTCTGGCCAGAAGTGCAGGATGGCTTCACGCATGGTGAAGCGCTGCCACTTGGCGAGGTCGATCTCGTTGCCATCGAAGGTCGTCGTGGTCTTGCCGTTGACTTCCATGGCGACGGTCTTGACCATGTCCTCAGTCATGTCCATGAGGTCATGGTAGTTCGCGTACGCCTGATAGAACTCGAGCATGGTGAACTCGGGATTGTGCTGGCGGTCGATGCCTTCGTTGCGGAAGTTGCGATTGATTTCGTAGACGCGGTCGAGTCCGCCAACGATGAGGCGCTTGAGGTAAAGCTCGGGGGCAATACGCAGGTAGAGGTCAACGTCTAGCGTGTTGTGATGCGTGATGAAGGGCCTGGCAGCGGCGCCTCCGGCGATGGGGTGCATCATCGGCGTTTCGACTTCGATGAAGCCGCGGGAGTCGAGATAGTGACGGAGGGCCTGGACGACTTTGCTGCGCTTGACGAATGTTTCGCGGACCTCTGGATTCATGACGAGGTCGACATAACGCTGGCGATAGCGGGTCTCGACGTCCTTGAGGCCGTGCCACTTTTCGGGAAGGGGCAGAAGGTCTTTAGACAGGAACGTTAGTTCCTTTGCGTGAACTGAGAGTTCGCCGGTGCGGGTGCGGAAGAGATATCCCGCGACACCGATGTGGTCACCGATGTCGAGGAGCTTCCAGAGAGCGAAGCCGTTTTCGCCGACTTCATCTTTCTTGATGTAGATCTGGAGGCGCTGGCCACCTTGCTGCACGTGCGCGAATCCAGCCTTGCCCATCAGGCGGATGGCCATGATGCGCCCGGCGATGCGGATGTCGATGTGATTCGCTTCAAGTTCTTCGCCGGTCTTGGGCGTGTAGTCAGCAAGGATTTGGGGGACGGTGTGAGTGAAACGGTATTCGTGCGGGTAGGCCCGCTGTCCGAGTGCTTCGATCTGGGCCAGTTTGTCACGGCGTAACTGATAGATATTGTCGTCGAGTGCCAAGTGATGTTCTTTCGTTGTTAGTAGAATGAATCTCTGATTATAGCGAAGCAAACCGCAGATTAGGCTCAACAATCAGGCGCAAGTTGCGAACGTAGTCAACCATGAAAACAATGTCGGGTATTTGCGACCAGCTCCTTGAATCGGGCTTCGGTCAGGAGTAAACTTCGTTTTAATTCATTACACAGCACAGTTGGGGTGCTGCTGCCCAGAGGAACCATGCCCCGGAATTACGTGCCGGCCTTTATTTTTATGGCCGTCGTTTTTGGCTTGATTGCGGTCACGCTACTTTTTGCGCGTCTGCTGCGGCCGGCGAATCCGAATAAGACCAAGTTGATGCCGTACGAGTGCGGCGTTGATCCTTTTGATCAGGCACGCGGTCGCTATACGGTGCGTTTCTATATTGTCGCCATCCTGTTCGTCGTCTTCGACGTTGAGACGATCTTCCTGTTCCCCTGGGCTGTTCAGTTCAAGAGCCTGGCTTTGTTTGGCCTTATAGAGATGGCAGTATTTCTGGGAATCCTGATTGTCGGTTACGTGTGGGTGTGGAAGAAGGGCGCCCTTGAGTGGGTTTAGGAGCAGTACCTGGTAAGCTAGTCGTTCTACTCTGGTGTGATGACGGTCACGAGCAAATTGTGACATGTTTGGTTTCATTCAGTCGTTGCAATCTTTAGGATAAGTAGTTCATCAGCAACGACAAAGCGCACAAGCGTACATAGTCAAAGACATGCCCGAAGAAAACAAGGCAAACGAACAGTCCGTGTCTCAAGCAGAGCAGCCAAAAGTGGCTGAGGGAAAGGCCGAGCAAAAGCCAGCAGCGCCAGCTGCAGCGAAACCGACGGCACCGGCGGCCCCCGCAAAGCCTGCCACTCCTGCTGCTGCGAAACCTGCGGCTCCGGCAAAACCGGCCGGGCCTACGCCGACTCCGTGGGAAAGCGATCTGGCGAAGAAGTTCAAGGGGCGCTACGGATCCGGAATTCAAGAAGCCAGCACGTATATGGGGCAGAACTACTTGGTGGTAGACCGCTCCATCGTTCACGAGGTGCTTGAGATCTTGCGTGACGAAGAGCAGTTTGATTACTGCGTCGACATCACCGCCGTCCACTATCCGAAGCGCGAGAAGCAGTTCGACATCGTTTACGTGCTCTACTCGTTTCCGAAGAACGAGCGCATGAGGGTAAAGACGCAGATTGCGGACGGGCAGAGCGAACCGACGGCAACGGACATTTGGCCGACCGCGAATTGGTTGGAGCGCGAGTGCTTCGACATGTTTGGTATCAATTTTGAAGGTCACCCCGATCTGCGGCGCATTTTGCTGCCCGACGGCTGGAAGGGCTACCCGCTGCGCAAGGACTACAACATCCTGCAGCAGGACACAGAGTGGGTGAAGGCAAACCTCGGAATCGAGAGCGGCCAATGACGACGTCTTTCTACGATCGCGAAGTGAAGCACAAGGACGAGACGTATCTCGATTCGACTGAACTCGTCCTGAACATGGGGCCACAGCACCCGTCGACGCACGGTGTCCTTCGCGTGGTCCTGAAGCTGGACGGCGAAAAGGTTCTTGGCCTGGACTGCGTCATCGGCTATCTGCACCGCGGTGTCGAGAAGATTGGCGAGCACCGCACGTACGCGCAGTTTGCTCCCTACACCGATCGCATGGACTATGTGGCGGCGGTGTCGAACGGACTTGGCTATTGTCTGGCGGTTGAGAGACTGATCGGCGTACAGGCGCCGCCGCGTGCCGAGTACATTCGCGTGATCATGACCGAACTGTGCAGGATTGCAAGTCATGATGTGTGGCTTGGCACGCACGCGCTGGACTTGGGCGCGATGACGCCGGTGTTCTACGCGTTCCGCGACAGGGAAGAGATCCTCAAGATTTTCGAGAAGTACTGCGGCGCGCGACTGACGACGCATGCATTCCGTATTGGCGGTTGTCAGTACGAGACGTATGACGGATTCGAGAAAGATGTTAGGGCGTTCTGCGATTTTGTTGAGCCGAAGATTGAAGAGTACGAAACGCTGCTGAGCGGGAATCGAATCTGGATCGAGCGCACACGTAATGTCGGCATTCTGAAGGGCGACGATTGTATTGCACTGGGCGTAACCGGACCTGTACTTCGCGCAAGCGGTGTTAAGTGGGATGTGCGCAAGGCGCAGCCCTACTCCGGATACGAGAAGTTCGACTTCGATATCCCTGTCGGCACCAATGGCGATACGTATGACCGATATATCGTTCGCATTGAAGAAATGAAGCAGTCGGTTCGCATCATAAGGCAGGCAGTCGAGGGGATTCCCGACGGGCCGATCATGGCGAAGGTGCCGAAGGTGCTGAAGCCGCCGGCCGGGGAAGTCTACGCTTCGATTGAGGCGCCAAAGGGCGAACTCGGATATTTCATCGTCAGCGACGGATCGACGCAGCCTTATCGCGTACGCGTCCGTCCACCGTCATTCGTGAACCTCCAGGCGCTGGACAAGATGTGCCGTGGCCAGTTAATAGCCGATGTCGTCGCAGTCATCGGTACGCTGGACATCGTTCTGGGCGAGGTCGACCGCTAATGCCGCACTTCATTACCGATTATCTGAACTCGACAGTGACGCCTGGACAGGAAGGGAACTACTTCTGGGCGACGGTCTACATTCTTGTCATCTTTGCGCTGGTCTCGCTCTGCGTGATCATCATGAACTGGGGCGAACGCAAAGCGTTGGCGCACTTCCAGGTTCGCCTTGGTCCGATGCGCGTCGGTCCTCATGGACTGCTGCAGCCGTTCGCTGACGCGATCAAGCTGATGACGAAGGAAGACATTATGCCGTTGAACGCCGATCGATTGGCGTTCTGGATGGCACCGTACATCATCCTGGTTGCAGCGTTCACGACGTACACCGTTGTTCCGTTTAGCAAGACACACGCTATCACCGACATGAACATCGGTGTTCTGTTCATCTTGGGAGTGTCGTCGATCAGCGTTCTGGGAATCATTCTGGCCGGGTGGGCTTCGAATTCGCACTACCCGCTGCTCGGTGCGCTTCGCTCCAGCGCGCAGCTCGTGTCGTATGAAGTGGCGATGGGACTGGCTGTTGTTTCGGCGATCTTGATGACCAGCCTGACACCTTACACTGCCGGGACAGTGTTTGAAGGCGGCAACGGCACGCTCAGCATGATCAACATCGTCGAGGCGCAACGAATTCAGGGTGTCTGGTTCATCTTCAAGTTTTACGGTGTCGGCCTGATTTCGTTCGTGGTATTTGCCATCGCGATGATCGCGGAAACCAACCGCGCTCCGTTCGATCTGCCGGAAGCTGAGTCCGAGTTGGTGGCTGGTTTCCATACGGAATATAGCGGATTCCGCTGGTCGCTGTTCATGTTGGGCGAGTACGCGGCGATGATCGCAGTTTCGTCTGTCGCAACGACGCTTTGGCTTGGTGGATGGCTGCGGCCGTTCCCGCACTGGTTGAGCGCGCCGATTTTCGACAAGATCTTCGCTCTGTTCCCGGGCCTGACGTTCCTGGTTCTGGCGGGCCTGACGTTCTTCAATGTCCGCCGCATGCCGAAGCATCCGAGCTTCAAGCTGCAGACGCTGGGACTCGCCGCATTTGGTGCATTGCTTGGCGTTGTCGGCTTGATCTTGTTCATTCCGCCAGTTGCCAGCCGCGTGATGGATATCTACTGGTTCGCCATCAAGGTTGCGGTCTTCATGTACCTGTACATCTGGTACCGCGCGACCTGGCCGCGCTATCGCTTTGATCAGCTGATGCGCGTGGGATGGAAGGTTCTGCTGCCGATTTCGCTCGGCGCTCTTATCGTGACTGCTGTTCTGGGGGTGGTACTGTGAGTCTGGCTCCGATTCTAAAGAAGATCTTTCTGGTCGATCTCCTTCAGGGAATGAAGGTCACCTTCAAGTACCAGCATCCGAAAGAGGTTTATACCGAGCAGTACCCGATGCAGCGGCCTCAGATTGCCGAGCGGTATCGCGGCGTGCTGCGGCTGAATAACAATCCGGATACTGGTGAGAGCCTGTGCATTGCGTGCGATCTGTGCGCGCTGGCGTGTCCGGAGAAGTTGATTGTGGTCAAGAGCGAGCGCAATCCGGAGACGAAGAAGAAAGTGATGACGGGCTGGACTTGGGATGCAAGCCGATGCATGTTCTGCGGCCTGTGCGAGGATGCGTGCCCCACGGACTCACTGGAATTGAGTCAGGATTACGAATTCGCGACCTACGATCGAAACCACTTTGTCCTTGATCGCCAAAAGCTAGAACAGGGACTAGAACCGACGGTGTACGAGAAATGACACTGCTGCTTTCCACAGCCCTGGGCAATCTTCTGCCGGCACCTGCAATGTTCCAACTGCAGCCCGATTATTCGGCTCCGGTAGCGACGAGGTTCTTCTTCTATTTATTGTCGGGTATCGCGATCGTGAGCGCGATCGCGGTGATCACGAGGCGCAATCCGGTACACTCGGCGATCTCGCTGGTATTCACTCTGCTGTCGTTGGCCGGCCTGTATCTGATGCTTTATGCACCGTTCGTCGCGGCCGTGCAGATCATTCTGTATGTCGGCGGGATCATGGTGCTGTTCCTGTTCGTGATCATGCTGGTCAATCTCGAACGGAACATGAAGGAAGAGCAGTTTAACAAGCAGTGGCTGGTTGCAGTTCTGGCGACCGTGTCTCTGGGCGGGTTGTTCGCGTTTGTCTACGCGAAGGGGCAATCGGTACTCCCGCAGCTTCCGGCGGGACCAACGACGCCAGAAGCTTCGAACGTACAGTGGGTCGGACAGGCTCTGTATACGTCATATCTGTTCCCGTTTGAGATCGCGTCGCTGCTGTTGCTGGTAGCGATCATCGGCGCCGTCGTGATGGCGAAGAAGAGGATTTAGTATCGGGTGATCTGGCGATCGGGTGATTGGGTGATCGCCGCGGCGGCTAAGGGTACTGGCAATAAGCCAGTCCGAGCCATTGAGAGAAACTGAAGAGAAACGAGATGCCCATAACAACGCTTCACTATTTGGTGGTCGCGGCAGCGCTATTCATAATCGGGACTATTGGTGTGCTGACGCGGCGCAACATCGTTGTCATTCTGATGTCGATCGAACTGATCCTGAACGCGGTGAACCTGAACCTGGTCGCGTTCTCACGGCTTCACGGATTGCACGGGCAGGTCTTTTCAATATTCGTAATGACCGATGCTGCCGCTGAAGCGGCTGTCGGACTCGGTATTCTCATCGCCTTCTTCCGCAATAAGGAAACAGTGAATGTGGACGAGGTCGATCTGCTGAAATGGTAATGGGGAAGCGCTGCGCGCGCGGCATTGGTCCCTCGGGAGTCGCCAAAAGCGGGCGCCCTCGGGATGACAAGTCAAGGCTGAGAGCTGAAGAGTAATGTTCTTCTTAAAAAACATTTGGATCATTCCGTTATTGCCCGCGTTCGGGGCGGCCATGATGTTCTTGTTCGGCCGCAAGCTGAGCGGGATCCCGCCGCGTCCGCGTTTTGCCGAATCGCATGATGGCCATGACTCGCATGATGCGAGCCACGCAGTCGCGCACATCGATTCGCATGGCGGACACGAACGCCATGAGTGGGTTAATGCGATCTGCGTCGGCGTGGTCGTTCTGGCGTTCCTGTTCTCCGTTGGGTGCGTATGGCAACTGACGCATAGCTACGCTGCGGCGAACCACGGCAGCATGACGTTCGAGAGAACCATCTATACGTGGCTGGGTTCGGGCACAGACGGAATCACCTTCACAACGCAAAAAGGGACTGGAACTGCGTTCAATGCTGAAGCCGGGTTCCTGCTGGACCCCCTCTCATCGATATGGCTGCTGTTCGTCACCGGCGTCGGCATGCTGATCCACATCTACTCGACCGGGTACATGGCGCATGACGGCGGGTATTACCGCTTCTTCGGCTACCTGAACCTGTTCATGTTCTCCATGCTGACGCTCATCCTCGGGAACAACTACGTGATGATGTTCGTCGGGTGGGAGGGCGTGGGTCTCTGCTCGTACCTACTGATCGGCTTCTACTTCAAGAAACACTCGGCATCGACGGCGGCAAACAAGGCGTTCATCACGAACCGCATCGGTGATGCGGGTGTGTTGCTCGGCACTTTCACGATCTTCTGGCTGTTTGGAAGCGTGAACTTCCGCCATGTGACTGAAGTGGCGCGGAGTGGGATCTTCCACGCGGGCGACTTCTGGATCACGTTTGCAACGCTGATGCTGTTTGTCGGAGCCTGCGGCAAGTCGGCGCAACTTCCTCTTTATGTATGGCTGCCTGACGCGATGGAAGGTCCGACGCCGGTATCTGCCCTGATCCACGCCGCCACGATGGTTACGGCTGGCGTGTACATGGTGGCGCGGTCGAATGCCTTGTTCTCGCTTGCACCATCGACGATGACCGTCGTGGCGATCGTTGGCTGCCTGACGGCAGTGTTTGCGGCGTCGATCGGCTTGGTGCAGAACGATATCAAGCGCGTGCTGGCCTATTCGACGGTTTCACAGCTGGGCTATATGTTCCTGGCGCTGGGAATTGGGGCGTTTGCGGCTGGAGTGTTCCACGTTTTCACGCACGCTTTCTTCAAGGCGCTGTTGTTCCTTGGCTCTGGTTCGGTGATTCACGCCATGAGCGGCGAGCAAGATATGCGGAACATGGGGGGCCTGTGGAAGAAGATTCCAGTGACCGCGTGGACCATGTTCGCGGGTACGATTGCCATCGCAGGATTCCCGCCGCTGGCCGGATTTTTCTCGAAAGACGAGATTTTATGGCAGGCCTTCTCGACGCAGAACGGTGCATTCCGTGTATTGTGGGCGATCGGTTTCCTGACGGCGCTGATGACGGCGTTCTACATGTTCAGGCTCATGTACCTGACGTTCTGGAGCCCGAAGCGCATGAGCCACGAGGCCGAGCATCATGTGCACGAGTCGCCGAAATCGATGACGGTGCCGCTGATCGTCCTGGCGATTTGCTCGGTGTTCGCTGGATTCCTCGGCGTGCCGCACGCGTTGGGTGGTTCGAATCGTTTCGAGCGCTTCCTTGAGCCCGTATTCACTGCCGAAGCGCATATTCCGGCGGAACACGCCAAGGCGGAAGGTGAGCAGGTTGAGCAGCCTGCTCCGCCGCAGAGCAAGCATGCGGATCCGATGGAGTACGCCCTGATGATAGCTTCGGTGGGCGCCGCTTTCCTTGGACTCTATATGGCCAATCGCGCATACAGGAATGCCGACAAGGGCTACAAGGAACCGATCAACGCAGTTGCGCCCCCGGTGTACCGCACGCTGCTGAACAAATACTACGTGGACGAAGCGTACGATTACCTGTTTACCGGACGCCGTAAGCTCGGTTCTGTGCGGTTGGGCGTAATGGGACTAGGCGAAGGACTTTGGAAGTTCGACGCGACTGTGATCGACGGCACGGTGAACGGCGCTGGGTGGATCACCCGCATGATGGGTAAGGTCAGCAGTTGGTGGGACAAGTGGATCATCGACGGCGTCCTCGTCAACGGACCAGCGATTCTCACGCGCGCATTGTCGTATCCGGTACGGCTGGCGCAATGGGGATTGGTGCAGTGGTACGCGCTGGTGATGGTCGGCGGTCTGCTAGGTTTGGGAATTTACTTCGTCATGCACGGAGTCAAATAGGATAGGCGGCCTCGCCGCCGGGCACTGGTCCCTCGGGATGACTAAAGTTTTGGACGGGGCACAGCCCCGTCCCTACACAAACGAGTTTGTGTAAACGGACGAGCTAATGAGTAACCATATACTTTCGATTATTCTGTTCACGCCGCTGGTAGGCGCATTTCTCCTTTGCTTTGTTCCAAAGGAGAACAAGAACGCCATCCGCTGGCTGGCGAACATTTTCGCCTTCGCAGGATTCGCTGTCTCGCTGCCGTTGGTCCCGATGTTCTGGGCGCAACGCTTCCAGCCCGGCTGGAAGTTCATCGAAGGCAAGCCCAACAACTGGATTGAGTCTATTGGCGCCGGCTATATTCTCGGCATCGACGGCATTTCCTTCCTATTGATCATGCTGACGACACTGCTGGGGGCGATCTCGATCCTGTCGTCTTGGAATGCGATTCAGGACCGCGTGAAGGAGTATTACATCTGGTTCCTGCTGCTGCAGACCGGCATGCTCGGCGTGTTCATGGCGCTGGACCTGTTCCTGTTCTTCGTGTTCTGGGAAGCGATGCTCGTGCCGATGTACCTGCTGATCGGTATCTGGGGCGGTCCGCGGAAGCTTTACGCAGCGATCAAGTTCTTCCTGTATACGCTGTTCGGTTCGGTGCTGATGCTGTTGGGCATTCTGTACCTGTACTTCCATCATCACGGCGAGACGGGCGTTTACACCTTCAGCCTAGATGCGCTGTATCAGACGGCTCCGCACATCACGGGCGGCGCGGCGACCCTGCTGTTCCTCGCGTTCTTTATCGGATTCGCAATCAAGGTGCCGATGTTCCCGTTCCATACGTGGTTGCCGGACGCACACGTTGAGGCGCCCACGGCGGGATCGGTCATTCTGGCAGGCGTCCTGCTGAAGATGGGCACGTACGGTTTCGTCCGCTTCGCGATTCCGTTCTTCCCGACCGTCGCGATGGACAGCAAAGTTCGAGGCTGGATTATTGCGCTCTCGATCATCGGCATTGTGTATGGCGCGTTGGTTTCGCTGATGCAGAAGGATATGAAGAAGCTGGTGGCTTACTCGTCCGTTAGTCACCTGGGTTTCTGTACGCTTGGCATCTTCGCGCTGAATCCGGCGGGGCTGAGCGGATCGGTCATACAGCAGATCAACCACGGTATCTCCACCGGCGCACTCTTCTTGATCGTAGGCATTCTGTACGAACGCCGCCACACGCGCGAAATCGCCGAATACGGTGGCATCAGCAACGTGATGCCGGTGTACGCGACCATCACGCTGATCATGTTCATGTCATCGATGGGCCTACCGCTGCTAAATGGCTTCGTCGGCGAGTTCACGATCCTGCAGGGTACGTTCATGGAGAGCAAGGCTTGGGCGGCCTGGGCTGTACCGGGCGTTATCCTCGCTGCGGCCTATCTGCTCTGGCTGTATCAGCGCGTTTACTTTGGACCGGTAACGAACCCGAAGAACGAGAAACTCAACGATCTGAGCGGACGCGAACTGGCGACGTTCGTTCCGCTGGTGATTCTCGCTCTGGCAATCGGCCTCTATCCGAAGCCGCTGTTCCAGATTCTGGAGCAGCCGGTGAACCAGATCGTTTCGAATGCGCGGCCCGGGTATCCGCTGAAGGGCGCGCCGACGGTAGTAGAGGCGCAGGCCTTGCCCGAGTCGCAGAAGGCGAGTGACGCAGTGCAGGTCATCGAACCAGCCAAGGTCGAACAGACGCCTGCGGCTCCGGCAATTGAACCGAAGAACGAAATCAAGACGAGCGCGCCTGCGAAGGCGGCTCCGACGAAGATTGAATCAAAACATGCGCCAGCACCGGTCGCTCAAGTGACCGCGCCCGCGCATTGATTGGAAGACCCTCGAAGGGGATAGCAATCGTGCCGATTTCACAATACTTTACCGGCCTTGACTACGCATTGTCGTTGCCCATGATCATGCTTGCCGTGTTCGGGTTGGGCATCCTTTTGATCGACCTTCTGTTGACGCCCGAGAATAAGCGAGTCAATGGCTGGGCAGCGCTTATAGGACTACTATTCGCCGGGGCCGCTACGCTGAAGATTCAGCTCGCCCATTTTGCAAACGGTCAGCCGGTGGTGGGATCTTCGGCTTACAACGGCGCGATGCTGTTCGATGGCTTCGCCGTGTATTTCTTTTACCTCTTCATCGCCGGGGCTATTCTGGCGGTGCTGATGTCTATGAAATACCTCGACATCGAGCGAGAGAATCATGGCGAGTTTTATGCGCTGATCTTGTTCTCAGTGATCGGGATGATGTGCATGACGGCAGGCTTCGACATCGTCCTGATATTCATCGGCCTCGAACTGATGGCCATCTCGACTTACGTTCTCGTTGGTTTCCTGCGGCGTGATAAGCGATCGAATGAGGCCGCGCTGAAGTATCTTTTGCTTGGCGCATTCTCGTCCGGCATCTTCGCCTACGGGCTCTCGCTCATCTACGGGTTGACAGGGAGCACTAACCTCGGCGTGATCGCTGCGCAGTTGCAGGCGCACATGGCAAGCCATCCAAACGACCCGATCGCCGTTATGGCGCTGCTGGCGACGTCTGTTGGCCTGCTTTTCAAGATAGCTGCCGTTCCGTTTCATCAATGGGCACCGGACGCGTATGAAGGCGCACCGACCAGCATCACCGGATTTATGTCGGTGGCCGTGAAGTCCGCTGCGTGGGCGATGCTTCTGCGCATCTTCATATGGGGGCTTCCGGCACTGCGCCCGATCTATGTTCCGCTGATCACGTTTGTGGCGATAGTCACGCTGACGGGCGGTAATCTGGCAGCGCTGACGCAGACCAACCTTAAGCGTCTGCTGGCCTATTCCTCGATTTCTCACGTTGGATTCATGCTGCTTGGCCTTGTCGCCGTCGGCCCACAGGGTGGTCCCAATGCCACAGGCATCAAGGGCATCATGTTCTACCTGCTGGTTTATACGTTCATGAATCTCGGCGCATTTGCGGTTATTACATCGCTACGCCGCCGAGACATTATCGGTGACGAACTCGATGACATCGCGGGGCTTATGCAGAAGGCACCGGTCGAATGTATGCTGATGTTGTGCTTCCTGCTCTCGCTCGCGGGCATTCCGCCGCTGGCTGGATTCTGGGGCAAGTACTTCATCTTCCTGTCGCTGATCGAAAGTGGCAAGTACGTGCTGGCGGCCGTGGCAATCCTGTACTCGGTGCTGGGCTTGTATTACTACATGAAGATCGCCAATGCGATGATCATGAAGAAGTCGACCGATTCGGAACCCGTCGCGCTCGGGATAGGAGTGCGAGCTACATTGCTCGTGACTGCGGTGGCGACGATCTTCATCGGAATCTTCCCGAACTTCTTCATCAATGCAGCAACGAAGTCTTTGCCTGCAATCCCCGCGATTGGTCAGAGTCTGACAAGTCTGGTGAAGTAGCAACAATCGGTTCGTTGCACTGACGGCCTCTCTCTTCAGCAGAGAGGCCGTAGCTTTTTGGGCGAGTGCCAGCTTGGGCCGTGGTCAAAAAGCAAAAGGCCCTGATTGCTCACGGCCTATGGGCTAGCTCTACAAAGTCAGTCTGAGGTAGGTCAGAACGGTATGTCGTCGTCCGTAATCTGAGTTGAGGCGACGGCGGAGTCGTCAGGACCGCGCTGATCGAAGTTGTCGCCGCGTGAAGCTGGCTTTTGACGGGTGAAGCCACTCTCGTCGCCACCTGCGTCGCGTTTGCCGCCGATCAGGACGATGTCGTTGGCGACAATCTCGGTGCGGTATTTCTTCTCACCGGTCTGCTTGTCATCCCAACTGGAGGTCTGGAGCTTGCCTTCGACATAAAGGCGGTCGCCCTTCTTCACGTATTCGCCGATGATTTCGGCGGTGCGCTGCCAAGCGACGATGTTGTGCCACTCTGTCCGATCTTGCCAATTGCCTTCCTTGTCCTTAAAACGTTCGTTAGTGGCCATGCTGAACTTTGCGACAGGGGTGCCGCTGGGGGTGTACTTGACCTCGGGGTCGCGGCCGATGGTGCCGAGCAAAGTGACCTTGTTGACGCTCTTCGTTGCCATTCGAGGCTGCTCTCTCTCTGTCGAGTGCCACAACAATCTGTTCTGCTCAATACACACTGTCCACTGCCAAATGTGACTAATTGAAGCAGTGTGCTCGCTCTAGTAATTGCGACAGTTACAGATGCTTGTAGTGATCAGGATCTCCTGATGCACTCGACTTTCCTTTCTAGGAGTTCCTATGCTCCGAAATTATAAACGGAACGCCATGAACTCGAAAGGCGTGAAATGTAGAGAGATGCCGATAGAAGAGAGATGTGTAAGCGGGACCGATGTGATTGAAGAATTGGAGGGGCAATAGATTGCCCCTCCAATTCGAGGATCACTGCGGTAGTTCGTAGGTTGTTTAGTATTCGTAAGCGCCTATGTCGTAGCCGTTTCCCTGGGGGCGAGGATTGGCTTGGAGGTCGTGGTTAGGCGCTTTGGTTGTTGAGCCGATGTCGATAGCCGGTGAACCGCCGACGAGCCGATAGTCGTGACTGCTGGGGCTGAGCACCAAGCCTGAAGTCGACAGGCCAAGCCGGTTGTTGCTGGTCGAGTAGAAAGATCCAGACGGAGAAACGAG
>JAEYQK010000021.1 GCA_023410055.1 Acidobacteriota bacterium | reverse complement strand
GCCTCTACTACACGCAGGACCAGGTTCGGGATGTGATCGCCTACGCTCGTGACCGCGGCATCCGCGTCATCCCCGAATTCGACATGCCCGGCCACTCCAGCTCCTGGTTCATCGGCTACCCGCAACTCGCCAGCGCCCCCGGTCCCTATCACCTCGACAACTCCTTCGGCGTCTTCGATCCCGCCATGGACCCGACGCGCGAGACGACTTACAAGTTCCTCGACACCTTCGTCGGCGAGATGGCCAAGCTCTTCCCCGACCAGTTCTTTCACATCGGTGGAGACGAAGTGAACGGCAAGAAATGGCTGGCCAATCCGAAAATTCGCGCCTTTATGAAGAAGCGAAAGATGGAGACAGCCGCCGACCTCCAGTCCTACTTCAACCGCCGCGTTCAGACCATCGTCAAGAAGCACGGCAAGACCATGATGGGCTGGGACGAAGTCGTCCACCACGATCTCCCCACTGACACTCTGATCCAGTCTTGGCGTGGCCCCAAGGGACTAGCACAGGCTGCTCGCAGCGGCTATCGCACCATTCTCTCCAACGGCTACTACATCGACCTGCTCTGGCCCGCATCGCGCCTCTACGCCAACGATCCCATGTCCGGCGAGGCCGCCGCCCTCACGCCTGAACAGCAAACTCGCATTCTCGGCGGTGAAGCGACTATGTGGGCCGAACTGGTCACGTCTGAAAACGTCGACTCGCGTATCTGGCCCCGCACCGCCGCCATCGCCGAGCGCCTCTGGTCTCCGCAGAACGCTACCGACATCGACTCGATGTACCGCCGTCTGTCTATTGTCAGCGACGACCTCACCTGGCTTGGCCTTACGCATCAGTCGTACTACGACACAATGCTACGCCGCATTCTCGGATCCAATGACATCGCCGCCCTTAAGACCCTCGCCAGCATCCTCGAGCCGCCCAAAGGCTACGATCGCCACCGCATCGACAGTCCGAACACCGAGACACCCTACAACCGCCTCGTGGACGCACTCCGCCCCGAAAGCTACGAAGCCCGTGCTCTGAATATCTCCGTAGATCACCTGATCGCCGGAACAGCGACATCAGAAGAGAAGGTCCAAATCCGCACCACACTGACCGCCCTACGCGACAATGACGCCAAGCTTCAGCCCGCTTTGAAGAATACTTACTTGGCTAAGGAACTCGCACCCGTTTCCCAGTCCGTCGCCGCCATTGCCTCCACCGGACTCGAAGCCCTTGACCGCCTCGAAGCTCGCAAGACCGAAACTGGAGGAAACAACATGAGCGCCGACTGGGCACAACTCAAACTCGCAGCTCTCCAGCAACCGAAGAAACCAGTAGCAACAGTCCTGATCATGATCGCCGACCCAGTCCAGCGCCTCATCAAAGCCGCCGGAGGCGGATCAACCTCCAACGCTGCCCAGTAATATTGCTGACATTCGGCGGTGGAAAGACAAGCACTTGGTGCCCCGTTCAAGCCTGCCTTTGGCTTGAGCGGGGTGACAAGCATCTTCGACAAACCAGCGTCTTCGCCTGTGCGTCCTTAGCGTTGAAAGCCTTTCTCTGCTTCCTCCGCTACCTCTGCGTTCCCAATATCCTCTCAATCACCTTCGGATCTCGTGCCACGATCTAGAAGGTATGTACCAGCGGCCCGGGCTTGGCCGCCATCTGTGCACGCCCTTGCGACTGTGCAAGCGCAGCCCCGTTAAAAGCTGCGAGAACATGTGCTGCAATCGCAATTCCCAGCACAGCAAGTGACCTGATATTCATTCTGGAATCTGTTTGTAGCCCGCGATCGTAGCCTATGCGCAAGTTAGCGCTTTGTGGCCGTTCCCAAAACAGGGCCCTAAGCGTATGATTCCCCTCTTGAGGTGCGCGCGATGGCACACGAGCCGCAGCCGAACGGTATCACCAACCACCAGCAGCATCGAGAATTTGAGAGCGCCATGGAGTTGCTCGACCACTGGGTCAAGTGGCACACCAAGGTCAACCTCGGACTCTTCCACGAGTTCTATATGGTCCGCTTCGAAGGACACCTGATCGACCACAAGCCGGGCTACTTCTTCCAGCCCGAAAATGGTGCCGCCCACGTCGTCTTCTTCGTCGACCCCAATCGCCCACACACAATCACGAACATCGGCGGACGCACTTGTCTGACTCTGGGCGAGGTCGCATCGAAGGGCAACGCCATCGTGATCACAGAAGACGTAGACGAACTCGTCGAGTTCGCCATGCACCTGAAACCCAGCGCGTAAAAATGAAAGGCGGCGAAGGTGCCCCGTTCAAGCCTGCTCTGGTCTTGAACGGAAAGACAACTCCGCCGCTTCAATACTGGTAGTCTAGCTACTTCCCTACCGCTTCGTGTTTCGCATGAAGTTGCTGCAACGCATGTACACTCAACTCTCCGCGCTGCACTGCTTCAATACCATCCGCCGCCGCTCGCGCCGCCGACAATGTCGTAATCGTCGGGATCCGGCTCGTGATCGCTGTCCTGCGAATCGCTTTATCATCGAACCACGGATCGGCTCCACTCGGCGTGTTGATGATGAGTTGAATCTTATTCTCCTTCATCAAGTCCACCGCGTGCGGACGCCCTTCCTTCACCTTGAACACGCGCTCAGGTTCCAGCCCCGCTTGTTCCAGGCACTTCGCCGTTCCATGCGTCGCCACAATCTTGAAGCCCATATCGGCGAACCGCTTGGCAATCGGTACGATCTGCTTCTTGTCCCGATCGTTCACGCTGATGAAGACGCTTCCGCCTGTCGGCAGCTTCTGTCCCGCAGCCAACTGCGCCTTCGCGAAAGCCTCGCCGAAGTTGTCCGCCACGCCCATTACTTCGCCCGTGGACTTCATCTCCGGCCCAAGCACCATATCGACGCCCGGGAACTTCGACCACGGAAACACCGGTGACTTCACATAGAAGAAATTGCCCGTGCTCAGATCAATCTTGCGCTCCACGTTCTCTGGTAGGAACTCACGCAACTTCCTTCCGGTCATCAATCGCGACGCAATCTTCGCCACCGGAACTCCCGTCGCCTTGGACACGTACGGCACTGTTCGAGAAGCACGCGGGTTGACCTCGATCACGTAAACCTTCTCGCGCTGAATCGCGTACTGCACGTTCATCAGTCCGACGACGTGCAGCGAACGCGCCAGCTTGAACGTGTAATCGCGGATTGTCTCCAAACACTTTGCCGGAATATCGACCGCCGGCAGGACGCACGACGAGTCGCCCGAGTGTATACCTGCTTCCTCGATGTGCTGCATGATGCCTGCGATCACGACGTCTCCACCGTCCGACAGGCAATCGACATCGACTTCGGTCGCGTCCTCCAGGAAGTGGTCGATGAGGACGGGACGCTCCTGCGAGTACTCGACCGCCTCTTTCATGTACTGCGTGACCATCTGGTCGTCGTACGCGATCACCATCGCGCGCCCGCCCAGCACGTATGAAGGCCGCACCAGCACCGGATAACCGATCCTGTTCGCTGCCGCCAGCGCCTCTTCCAAACTCGTCGCCGTCGCTCCCGGTGGCTGCGGAATCTCAAGCTCGTCCAGCAATTTGCCGAAACGCTTACGATCTTCTGCCAAATCGATAGACTCCGGCGATGTCCCTATGATCGGCACGCCTGCCGCTTTCAACGGCAGTGCCAGGTTCAGCGGCGTCTGACCACCATATTGCACCAGCACTCCTACTGGCGCCCCGCCCGAAGCCTCATGCTTGTAAACCTCGAGCACGTCTTCCAGCGTCAGCGGCTCAAAGTACAACCGATCGCTAGTGTCATAGTCCGTTGAAACCGTCTCCGGATTGCAGTTCACCATCACCGTTTCGTATCCGTCAGCGTGCAGCGCAAACGACGCGTGACAGCAACAGTAGTCGAACTCGATTCCTTGCCCGATGCGGTTCGGCCCGCTGCCGAGAATCATGACCTTCTTCTTCTCGGTCGGCGCGGCCTCATCTTCTTCTTCGTAGGTCGAGTAGAGATAAGGCGTGTAGCTCTCGAATTCTGCCGCGCACGTGTCCACCCGTTTGTAGACCGGCTTGATGCCGTTCGCATCGCGCTTTTGACGAACCTTGTCCGCCGCACCTTTGTCAGTACCAACGTGAAGCATGTCCGCCAGCTTCTCGTCGGAGTAGCCCATGCGCTTCATCTCGCGCAGTTTCTCGGGCGTCAGCGCATCGAGGGTCTGCTTCTGCAACGTGACCTGCTCGTCCGCGATCTCCTTTAATTGCGTCAGGAACCACGGGTCCATCTTCGTGTACTCTGCGATCTCCTCCACCGAGTGCCCGTTCACCAGAGCCCATCGCACATACGACAATCGCTCCGGATGCGGGGTCACCAGACGCTTCGTCAGTATCCGTGGCTCGATCTTCTCCGACCCGACTTTCTTCCCGGTCTCCAGTGAACGCACGCCCTTCAGCAACGCTTCCTTGAAAGTGCGGCCGATCGCCATCACTTCGCCGACCGACTTCATCTGCGGACCAAGTCCCTCGTCGGCGCCGGCAAATTTCTCAAACTGCCACTTCGGAATTTTGACCACGACGTAATCGAGAGTCGGCTCGAAGCACGCCGGTGTCTTCCTCGTAATGTCGTTCGGAATCTCGTCGAGCGTGTAGCCGACGGCGAGCTTGGCGGCAATCTTCGCAATCGGGAATCCCGTGGCTTTGGAAGCAAGCGCAGAGGACCGCGACACGCGCGGATTCATCTCGATGACGGTCATGCGTCCGGTCTGCGGATGTACCGCAAACTGAATGTTAGACCCGCCCGTCTCGACGCCGATCTCGCGAATCACCTTGATCGCCGCGTCGCGCATGTGCTGGTATTCGCGATCCGTCAGCGTCTGCGCCGGAGCGACCGTGATCGAATCACCCGTGTGCACGCCCATGGGATCGAAGTTCTCGATCGAGCAGATGATGATGACGTTATCAGCGAGGTCACGCATGACCTCAAGCTCGAATTCCTTCCAGCCGAGCACCGATTCTTCAAGTAGAACTTCATGTACTGGCGACAAGTCCAAGCCCTTCGCCAGAATCTCCAGTAATTCCTCCCTGTTGTAAGCGATGCCTCCGCCCGTACCGCCCAGCGTGAACGAAGGCCGAATAATGATCGGGAAGCCAATCTTCGCCGAAAACTCCAGGCCGTCTTTAAGGTTGTCCACCAGCTGCGACCGCGGCACGTCGAGCCCAATCCGCTGCATCGCATCCTTGAACAACAGCCGGTCTTCCGCTTTCTTGATGGCTTCCAATTGCGCGCCGATGAGAATGACGCCGTACTTCTCTAGCACTCCGCTGTCCGCTAGTTCGACCGCGAGATTCAGTGCTGTCTGTCCGCCGACGGTGGGCAGCACCGCAAATAGCCCCTTCTTACCATCGCGCTCCATCATCTCAACTTCAACGCGAATAATCTCTTCCAGATACTCGGCGGTAAGCGGCTCAACATATGTCCGGTCCGCCGTCTCCGGGTCGGTCATAATCGTCGCCGGATTGGAATTCACCAGCACGACTTCATACCCCTCGGCCTTCAGCGCCTTGCATGCCTGCGTGCCGGAATAATCAAACTCGGCCGACTGGCCGATCACAATCGGGCCAGACCCGATCACAAGGATTTTCGAAATGTCGTTGCGACGTGGCATTAACGTACACCTCCGCCGCTCTTCCACTCATCCATCATCTTCACGAAATCCTTGAACAGATAATGACTATCATGCGGTCCCGGTGAGGCTTCCGGGTGATACTGCACACTGAACAGTGGCAGCGTCTTGTGCCGCAAGCCTTCCAGCGTATTGTCGTTCAGATCAACGTGCGTCAGTTCGACCTCGCTCTGCTTCAGCGAATCCGGATCCACGGCAAAATTGTGATTATGCGCCGTGATCTCGATCTTGCCGCTCGCCATCTGCTTCACTGGATGGTTTCCGCCGTGATGTCCGAACTTCAGCTTGTAGGTCTTGCCGCCGAGGGCGAGCCCGACGAGCTGGTGACCGAGGCAGATGCCGAATATCGGCACGCGTCCCATCAGCTTCTGGATGTTCTTCTGCGCGTAGGTTACCGGCTCCGGATCGCCCGGTCCATTGGACAGGAACACGCCGTCGGGTTTCATCGACATCACGTCTTCGGCCGAGGTAGTCGCCGGGACGACCGTCACATCGCAACACTCGCCAACGAGCATCCTCAGAATGTTGTGCTTGATCCCGAAGTCGTACGCAACGACCCGACGCTTCGGGGCTTCGACATCCACTCCAATAGGACCCTGCGCCCACTCGTACCGCTCTGCCGTGGTCACGACCTTTGCCAGGTCCGTGCCCACCATCTTAGGAATCGCATTCGCCCGCTCTACGAGCTTCGAAATGTCTGTCTCCGACGTCGAAATCACGCCGCGCTGGACGCCCTTGTCGCGCAGGTGCCGCACCAACGCGCGCGTATCGATATCCGCAATGCACGGAATACCGAAGCGCTCAAGGTATTCGTCCGCATCAGAACGCGAACGCCAATTCGAGGCGATAGGCGAGAACTCACGCACAACCAAGCCCTCGATATAGGCCTTGCGCGCTTCATTGTCTTCAGGGTTAGTGCCGTAATTACCGATCTGGGGGTTCGTGAGGCAAACGATCTGGCCGGTATACGAGGGATCTGTGAAGATCTCCTGGTATCCGGTGATGGAAGTATTAAAAACTACTTCGCCGAAGCCTTGCTTCTTTGCTCCGTAACCTTTGCCGCGGAAGACACGCCCGTCTTCGAGCGCAAGGATAGCCTGCATTCTCACTCCGGGTGCTGGATTTTATCTATTTTAGCAGAGCGCGTAGCATTGCCGCCCATTCAAATTGATGATGCTAGACAGCTGTTTTCTTGTACTCAGCCCCGTGCGACTCAGCATTCTCACGCTTCTTCTTGTTCTTGCCCCAGCGCATCATTGAAAAAATGAAAACCACCGCTCCCAGAGCCAAGCTAAGCGGCAATACTAGGTGTTCAAGGTTGTTCTGTAGCGCCGGGGTACTCGCCGGATTAGTCCTGTGCGTCAGGGCCGTCACTGCCAAACTAACAAACAGAATGACATAGAACGACATCCCGCAGGCCACTATCCCCAGAAACAACGAGAAGAAGAACCGCGTCAGTACCGAAGGCTGGCCTTGCTGATTCACTTGGGACGTCCTTCCCGTACTTGGATCGTGCTCCCCTACCTCAATGCGCCCATCTTCTCCACGGGCCAATAGACGAACACGGCCTTTCCGTAGATATGTTTCTCCTCGACCGGACCGAACTTGCGACTATCCCATGACATGTTCCTGTGATCGCCCAAAACGAAGTACGTCTTAGGAGGCACGATCAACTCAGGACTAGATACATAATCCCGAAACTGCTCAGGAATATATGGCTCGGTGAGCAATCGCCCGTTCACGTAGACGCGACCGTCATCAATCTGGATGCGATCTCCCGCCACTCCGATCACCCGCTTAATGAAACTAGTTGATGGATCCTGCGGGTTGTGGAACACCACAATGTCCCCTCGGCTGATCGACTCGAACCGGTATACGAACTTATTGATGAATATTCGCTCCTGGTCCGTGAGCCCGGGCATCATGCTTGTGCCCTCGACTTTCACCGGTTGGTACAAGAAAATGATAATGAATGCCGCAATTGCCAAGGCAACCAGCAGATCGCGTATCCACGACGCCATCGCGGACCGTGGCTGCGGCACTTGCTGCGCCACAACGGGACCTATCTCTGAGTTCGGTTCAGTTTCCACAGACATATAGACGCGCCAACCAGAAAAGAATACCAAATCTGCTTGTTGCCGCGTGTAATCCTTCGTTTCTAGAACAGCATCCCAACCTTCAGGATGTCCGTATGTCGCCAGCAACAGGGTTTCTTGGCGATTTGCGGCCTTGCGGTCATATACCTGATAATGGACTTTCGGCTCTGCCCGGCAATCGTCTATGTTGACGAGCAACAACGGATGCGCGTATAAGGTTTTCAACTTGTTACATTGCCGTTCTGTGGCAGGTAACAGATACTCGCATCCGCGCGTGAAGCTTTTCGTTCAGGCTTCCAGAGGCGCCGAAGGTGCATTCTATGGCCAAGAAGACAGTCAAAAAACTGAAGCCCGCTCCTAAGTCTAAGCAAGTACAGGCGGTTAAAGGACGTACTCTTGTGATGAAGGAAGCAAAAGCAAAGAACGTTCCTCCAGCAGATCCGGCGCTTGCTCAGGCCGTGCAGGGCTATCAGGACGGTCTCCGTCTACTTCAAGAACGCAAGTTCGAGAAGGCTAAGTCACTGTTTCAAAAAGTAGTTAATGGCCAGAACCGCGAACTCGCGGACCGCGCTCGCGTACACCTGAACACCTGTAATCAGTACCTGGAGCGCGCCTCCACGTCTTTCAGAACAGCTGAAGAGCACTACGATTACGCCGTCTCTCTGATCAATATCGGTGACTACGTCGGCGCCCGCGAACACCTTGAGAAACTACTCAAGCAGGCATCTCACGCCGACTATGTGCATTACGGTCTCGCTGTCTTGAACTGCCTGACCGGGCACATCGAGGATTCCTTGCGAAGCTTGGCCGAAGCTATCCGTCTGAACTCGGCGAACAGGTTCCAGGCAAGAAACGACTCGGATTTCAACAACTTAGCGGATGATCCGCGTTTCACTGAATTGTTGTATCCCGAAAACCCAGATTCGCCGTCCATGGCGGGAATGATTCGGTAAACAGCTTTGGTGTCGAGAGTCGTGAGCCAATCCCGTGTTTCAGAGAACCTGCCCGAAGTTGAAGACGTCCGTGGTATTCGTGTGGTCGCCATAGGGGGCGGAACCGGTCTGTCAACGCTGCTGAAGGGCCTGAAGCGTTATGTCGCCACTCCCGGGTCGACTGCCACGCACCCGGCTTATATAACGGAACTCACCGCAATTGTGACCGTCACCGATGACGGAGGTTCCAGTGGCCTGCTCCGCAAGGAGTTCAACATTCTCCCTCCGGGAGACATTCGCAACTGCATCGTCGCCCTTTCGCAAGATGAAGCGCTGCTCGCACGCCTGTTCCAGTTCCGATTTCCCGCCGACTCCGGTCTGCACGGTCACAACTTCGGCAATCTGTTCCTGACCGCTCTGAACTCCATGACTGGCGATTTCGCGGAGGCGGTCAAGTTGACTTCATCTGTTTTGGCCACCCGAGGACACATTTTCCCATCCACCACAGCCAACAATGTTCAACTTGAAGCCCAGATGGATGACGGTTCGCGCGTCTTCGGCGAAACCAAGATCAGCGCCAGCAAACGCCGCATCATGGAACTCCGCATGGTTC
Source organism: Acidobacteriota bacterium (assembly GCA_023410055.1). Classification (GTDB taxonomy): domain Bacteria; phylum Acidobacteriota; class Terriglobia; order Terriglobales; family Acidobacteriaceae; genus JAEZPW01. The sequence goes on along the minus strand of JAEYQK010000021.1, from coordinate 16,922 downwards.
CTGCAAATGCCAAACCCTTGCCTGAAACGCTGGATGCCATTGCGAAAGCTGACCTCATCACCATCGGGCCCGGTTCCCTATTCACGAGTCTGATTCCGAATCTGCTTGTACACGGTATCCCAGAGGCGATCGCGACATCCCCCGCGGTGAAAGCATATGTGTGCAATCTTATGACAGAGGCCAACGAAAGCCTCGGGTTGACCGCTTCAGGTCACATTCGCGCTATATATCAGCATGCTGGGTGCGAGTTCTTCGATTACGCATTGGTCAACACGACACAGGCCTCTCCTGACACGCTCGCAAACTACGCCTCCGAAGCGGCAGAACAGATTGAACCAGATGTGGTCGCCATAGAGGCTCTCGGAGTGAAACCAATCCTCGGCGACTACCTTGATGAATCCGGCGTTGCCCGCCACGCAACAGATCGCATCGCTCGAGATCTCCTAAAGTTGTTTGCTTTGCCGCGTTCCAAGAAAGGCTCTTTGCACTTCGCCGCGAATGCGGAACAATAGTCTCGTGAATCAATCGAAAGCTGCTCATCCGTCTACGTTCGCTATCGCCATCATGGCTGCCGGCAAGGGTACGCGCCTCAAGTCGCGTCACCCGAAAGTCCTCCACCGTGTTGGCGGCAAAGCGCTTCTGCAACATGTTATTGCTGCCGCCTCTCGCGTTGTCGCGCCCTCTGACATTTACGTCATCATCGGTCACGAAGCCGAAGCCGTCCGCGCCGCAGTCCAGCACACAGGCGTCAACTTCGTGCTCCAAGCCGACCAGCGCGGTACCGGACACGCCATCATGGTCGCCCGCGACTCGTTGAAGGACTATGGCAGTTTCCTCGTCCTTTCCGGCGATGTTCCGCTCATTCGTACCGAAACCATCGAACAGGTGCGCGATTTTCACGTCGCCAAGAGGGCTGCCATGACCATCCTCACAGCGAATCCTGCAGATCCCACCGGCTACGGGCGCATCATTCGCCGCACTAAGTCCGGCAAGACAAGCGACGAAGTAAAGGCCATTGTCGAACAGAAGTCCGCGAGCAAGGCTCAGCTGAAGATCGGCGAGATCAATTCTGGCATTTACGCTTTTGAATCCAAGCCGCTCTTCGCGCATCTTGACGAACTAAAGACCAACAATCCCCATGCCGAGTACTACCTGACCGACATGGCGTCTATCCTGGTCGATTCAGGCACGAAGGTCGTAGCCACCGCTGCTGCGGATTCAAACGAGGTCCTCGGTGCCAATACCCGTGCCGAACTCTCGCAGCTAGACTCCTTCATGCGTGCCCGCAAGTGCGCCCAACTGATGGCCGAGGGCGTCACCATCTACAAGCCCGAAACTTGCCTTATCGACTCCGACGTCACCATCGGCCCCGACACCGTCATCGAACCGTTCGTCCAACTCCTCGGCACGACTCAGATCGGTTCAGAAACGACGATCCAATCCTACAGTGTGATTGAAAACTGCAAAGTCGGCGACAACGTCCTGGTCCGTCACGGCTGCATTCTGCGCGACTCGACGGTAGCAAACCGAGCCCTCCTCGGACCCTACAGCCACCTCCGCCCACAAAGTGAAATCGGCGAAGGCGCACATGTCGGCAATTTCGTCGAGACCAAGAAGACCAAACTCGGCAGGGGATCGAAAGCCAATCACCTCACGTACCTCGGCGACGCGATCATTGGAGAAGGCGTAAACATCGGTGCCGGGACTATCACCTGCAACTACGACGGAGTCAACAAGCACCAGACCACCATCGACGACGGCTCCTTCATCGGGAGTGACACCACTCTCGTCGCCCCGGTCAAGGTCGGACGCGGTGCCTATGTCGGCGCTGCTTCCTGCGTCACCGAAGACGTACCCGCCGACGCACTCGCCGTCGCTCGCGGACGGCAAGTCAACAAGGAAGGCTGGGCCGCCGAAAAACGCACTCAAATGGCCGCCGCCAAAGCAAAGCACTAAAATCGTAGCGCCGGACTCCAGTCCGGCATTCAGTGGAGCGCTGTCTCGCCGACTGTCACGAGGGCATCTTGCCCTCGCATCTTCTCCGCTCTCTTTTTGAACTTCTGCACGTCTTTCTACGTACTTACCACTGAGCACGGCACCATGAACATACTAGAAATAATGCGGCAGGTATTCTCCACCTTCAGGGCGCACAAAATGCGCAGTTTCCTGACCATGTTCGGGATCATCTGGGGGATCGCTTCCGTTATCATCCTTGTCGGCCTCGGCACTGGATTCAACCGCGACCAGAAACTACGTTGGAAGGCCCTAGGCACCGACATGATGGTCATGTGGGGGGGGCGCACCAGCACGCAGGCAGGTGGGCTCGCCGCAGGTCGCGACATCACCCTGACCATCGACGACGCGCGAATACTCAAGTCCGAAGCATATTTGTCGAAGCGCCTGAGTCCGGAGGTCCGCGCGACGTTGCCTCAGGTGAGCGAATACAACTCTGCCAATCGCACCGTCGTGGGCATCTGGCCCGAATACCAGTTCATACGCACCATCGATATCGGTGAAGGCCGCCCCCTTTCAGAGATGGACGAAGCGCGGTCCCAGCGCGTCGTTGTCCTTGGCTATGAGGCTCGTAAGCAATTGTTCCCCGGCGTGCCCGCCGTCGGAGCCACGCTTGTCATAAAAGGCCTTCCCTACATCGTCGTCGGCGTCATGCCAAAGAAAAAGCAGAATAGCGATTACTCCGGCCGTGACAACGAACACCTATTCGTCCCCTATTCCGCCATGGCACGTGATTTTCCGCCAAAGCAGAAGCCTGGCGTGGTCCGGGGCCAGCTAAGCAACATCGTGTTGCAAGTCGGCGACCCGAACGACCACGAACGCGCCATCGCCCAGGTTCGCAGCATTCTCGGTCGCGTGCACCATTTTGACGCCACTGACAAAGACGCGGTTTTCATCTGGGACACCGTCGAAAATACAAAGCTGATTGGCCGCATTTTCGAGGTCATGACCATCTTTTTCGGAGCAGTCGCGGTAACGACTCTCTGCCTCGGCGGTATCGGCGTGATGAACATCATGCTCGTCTCGGTCCGCGAGCGCACTCGAGAGATCGGCGTTCGAAAGGCGATCGGTGCGCGTGATCGCGACATCATGCGGCAGTTCTTCGCCGAATCAGCCACGTTGACTTCGATCAGCGGAATTTTGGGCTTCATTATAGGGGGCGGCTTCTGCACCCTAATCGGCGCCCTGCCCGTCCCCGACTTTTTCCCGAAACCCGATATTTCAGTCCCCGCTGTCGTTGTCTCGATCCTGGCGCTGTCCGTCGTGACAGTCGCATCAGGTATGTACCCGGCGCGGCGCGCCGCCGAACTGACTCCGGTCGAGTCACTGCGTTACGAGTAAATCCCAGTCCCGAGGCAGATCATGAAAATTCGCGAGATCATCTCACAAGGTTGGGAGTCCCTGATGCGAAACAAACTTCGCTCCGGACTCACGATGCTCGGCATTGTCTGGGGACTCGTGTGTGTTGTTACGCTGCTCGCCTACGGTGACGCAGTCGGCTCAACCGTGTACAAAGCGGTAAGCAACATGAGCAGCGGCATCATCGTTTTCTGGCCCGGACAAACCAGCATGCAGGCTGGCGGCCAACGCTCAGGGCGCAAGATAGACCTCGAATACGAAGACGTCGAAGCGCTCCGCCAGGACGTCCCCCTGCTGAGATATGTCAGCGCCGAAGCTAGCTCGGGATTCGGCCTCAAGTACGGTACCCGCATAGTCAGCATGACTGTTCGCGGGGTCGAACTCAACTATGACAAGATGCGCCGCCTCGACATTGCCGATGGCCGCTTCATCAACGCCGCCGAATTCGCCGACCACCGTCGCGTCATCGTCCTCGGTGCAGATGCCTGCCGAAAAGTCTTCCAGGGAGCCCCTGCGGTCGGGCAATTCGTTGGAATAGGTGGCCTCCAATTCGAGGTCGTCGGGGTCATGAAGAAGAAAATTCAGGACTCCATGTACAACGGCCCCGACAACGACCAAGGCTTCATCCCGTTCCACACCTTCCGTGACTTGAAGAATACGCGCGATCCGAACATGATCGTCGTTCAACCGATAAGCCTGGACCTCAACAAGAAAGCGGGCGAGGCCGCACGCGCGGTTATGGCGCGTCGTCACCACTTCAATCCCAAGGACGAAAAAGCGGTCACCGATTGGGACACCATCGAAAGCCAGGACCAGTTGAAGATCTTCAACTTGGCCATGAGCGCGGTTCTCGGCATGATTGGCGTTCTAACGCTCGGAGTCGGTGGCGTCGGCGTCATGAACATCATGCTGGTCTCTGTAACCGAACGCACCCGCGAGATCGGGCTGCGTAAAGCCCTTGGTGCCCGCCCCCGCGACATCCTGCGCCAGTTCTTGCTGGAAGCTCTGGTGCTGACCTTCGCTGCGGGCTTAATTGGCATGGTGTTATCAGTCGTGATTGCCTGGGCAATGCCGCCAATGCCGCTCTATAGCCAGTTCTACAAGACCGCGAACCACGAAGGTGATATCTTTCTGCACGCCTCGACTTCAGTCATGATGGTTTCAGCCATTATCCTGGCAATCGTTGGCGTGACCTCAGGCTTCTGGCCTGCGTTGAAGGCGGCTCGCATGAATCCGATCGAGGCTCTGCGCTTCGAGTAATACTTCGTTTGCAGTCAGTAGAACGTGTGTACTCCGTTTTCCGCGCTGCTGCAAGTTCCACTCGTCCGCGAGACATGTGTAACCTTGATCGCAGCGCCATGCACAGAAGCTCCGCGTAGATGGAACGAAGGCGGAACCTAGGCAAGTTCCGCCCTTCCCCGCCTCCGCTTCCTGAACCCGAGTACATTCCGCGCTAGAATCAGACTCGAAGGGATGCCCACCCTTCTCCGAAGGGAGAAGGTGGGTGGAATATGGCTGTATCAACACAACTTGAAACGCATCAGACCGCCCGCTGGTGGGAGCCGATGGCCGACGGCCGTCTGCATTGCTTCCTCTGCCCGCGTCACTGTCACATCGGAGAAGGCCAGTCCGGCTTCTGCTTCATTCGCAAGAATGAAGGTGGACGTCTTGTCCAACTCGGCTACGGCCGTCCCGCAGCTCTCCAGATCGATCCGATTGAGAAGAAACCGCTGAATCATTTTCATCCCGGCACCCGCATCCTTTCCATGGGAACTGCCGGCTGCAACATGGGCTGCTTCTTCTGCCAGAACTGGGACATCTCAAAGGCTAAGTCCGATCAAGTCCAGGCGGCCTCTCTGGCACCCGACGATGTAGTCCAGCTGGCAAAGCGCCACGAAGTCCCGAGTCTCGCTTTCACCTACAACGAACCGACAATTTGGGCCGAGTACCTTATCGACATCGCCAAGGCCGCGCACGAGTCCGGACTTCACGCTGTCATGGTCTCGAATGGCTACATCACCCGCGAGGCATTCTTTGAGGTCTACCAGCACATTGATGCCGCCAATATCGACCTCAAGGCCTTCACCGAGAGCTTCTACTCCAAGGTCACTCTGACCCACCTGAGTCCCGTTCTCAATACGCTTCGCTGGCTGCGACATGAAACGAACGTTTGGTTCGAGATCACAAACTTGATCATCCCCACTCTGAACGATGCCGACGAGGAACTTAAGCAGCTCTGTGATTGGGTTTTGACCAACTTGGGTGACGATGTGCCCCTGCATTTCACAGCATTTCACCCCGACTTCAAGCTGCGTGACAAAGGCAATACTCCTCCGCAGACGCTCCATCGTGCCCGCCAGACGGCCATGGACATGGGATTGAAGTACGTCTACGAAGGCAACATTCACTCAGACGGAGGCACAACTATCTGTCCCGGCTGCAGGCGACCCCTGATTCGCCGCGATTGGCACGAAATACTCTCGAACCACATCAAGAACGGTGTGTGCGAGTACTGCACCACGAAGATCTCGGGAGTCTTTTAGGAACTAGCCAAGTTGATGGCAGAGTTTGCCTTCATACTGCTTGAGAACTGATATACCTGCGCGTCAATCTCCTTGCGCAGATCTTCCCAAATCGTCTCCGGGAGAGAGAGAAAAGTCTTCACAACTTTCGGATCGAACTGGCGTCCGCTCCAGCGGATAATCTCCTCCCGCGCTTCTTCGAATGACAGAGCTGGTCGATAGGGCCTATCCGAACGCATCGCATCCAGCGCGTCTGCCACCGCGAATACTCGTGCTCCGATCGGAATCTGCTCGCCCTTCAGTCCCCTCGGATATCCACTCCCGTCAAAGCACTCCTGATGCGCATAGACGATCTCTGCTGCTTCCGCCAGGAACGGGATTTTGCGCAGCATCTGATATCCCCGGAAGCTGTGCTCCTTCATGATCTCCATCTCTTCCAGCGAAAGCTTTGAAGGCTTGCGCAAAATGGCATCCGGAATCGCCATCTTGCCAATATCGTGCAAGAACGCCCCGCGGGCAATAACGCGAATCTTGTCACCTGAAATCCCTACCGCCCGCGCGATCGCGATCGTAAAAGCGGTAACCCGCTTCGAGTGACCTTCTGTCTCGGCATCCTTCAGGTCGAGCGCATCCCCTAGCGCTTCCAGCGTAATGTCGTACGAGCGCTCCAGATCTGCTAACGCCTTCTGCAGCTGCGCTGTACGCTCCGCAACAAGTGCTTCCAGATTGGTCTGATAGGAGCGGTTTTGCAGCTTCAACCGCCGGTTCTCCAGCGCACGCCTCGAAGTGGCGAGCAACTGTTCACGTTCGAAAGGTTTCAACAGGTAGTCATAAGCGCCGTTTCGAATGGCGCCCAGAGCGACGGAGATGTCATGAAGTGCCGTCACCAAAACGACCGGCATGTCGGGGAAACGCTCTTTCGCTCGCTCCAGCAGCGCTATGCCGTCCACATCGGGCATCATGATGTCGGTCAACATCAGCTCAAATTCTTCGCCCGAGTCCAGAATGGCCGTTGCCTCCCGGCCCGAAGCGGCTTGCGCGCAGACATAGCCAGCCGACCGCAACATTGAACTCACTATTTCCCGAATCGGCTCTTCGTCGTCAACAACGAGAATTCGCTCTGGCATAGATCCCATCGATGCTTCAAGAACTCAGATTCTAACCCATGTTCCTTTGTTAGTCGAAGAAATCCGAGTTTGTCGAAGAAATCCGGACTGCCCCCACACACAATCTGCCAAAGCCTCTCGGAACCATATCGGTGGTAGATGCGTTCCACTTTAGGGAACGCCGGTCCTTTTCATCGGTCTCGCGCTTCACCGCGCAGTTGCATCTTTTCTGGTGCTTAGGACACCTCCTCATCGTTGATGTGCAAGCATTTGCGAAGACTCCACAGACTCTCAATTTCCACTGCTCTCCTCGGCCACCGAATTGCTCGTGTTTGCTTTGTCTGCAGCCCGAGACGGCTTAGGTCTTCTGAAATACCAATTCTCTCCGCCGAGCTTTGCTGAAGTGGTTCAGTAAGTGCTCAATAGAATTGCGTCAAGCAAAAGAGTTCAATTTTGATCGGGGGTTTATGATGTCGAGTGTTTTCCAGGACGCAAAACTTACAGTGTCGGCAGCCTTTTTGACATCCGCCGCTGCCCTTCCTGGCCTGGACCAGTTCCGGCAAGTCTATGAAGTGAACCACCATCGAGTTTACGCAATTGCTTTCTGGATGACGGACAACGAGCTTGCCGCTGAACAGGTCATGCGGAGCAGTTTCGAAAGAGCGCTTGCTTTAGGAGTTGATTCCTCCGAAGGTATTGATCGCATACTGATCTCCGAATTGGAGGAGCTAGTAGTTTTCAATCCGCCCAGTCTGAACTGCGCCCCCTCCACCGAGGTCAAGTCTGCACGCCAAAACACGCGCCGGGTCGATCTAGAACGCTCCGTAGTGCAGCTGCCGCCCACGGAAAGATTGGTTTTCCTGATGCATGATGTCGAGGGTTACGAGCACCAGCACATCGCTCGCCTCCTCGATCTCACCGAAATTGAATGCCAACATGCCCTGCATCAGGCACGTTTACGCATCCGAGAACTCCTGGCAAAGCTGTCCTGATTTCGTCTCCTCTCTCCTGACTAGGCGGCTCAGTGCATCTGGGCCGCCAGATTTTTTGCGCTTTCATTCCGTCATGCGCATCTCTCATCTCGGAGGACATGATGGACAGAGTTCCCGACGTAGAACTAAGAAACGCGCTAGCCAATCGTCTTCGCGACTGGACACTGAAAGACAACCTCCTCGAGCGGAGATTCGAGTTCAAGTCTTTCAAATTGGCGATGGATTTCGTGAACAAGGTGGCGTGTGTCGCCGAAGAGGCCAATCACCATCCAGACATCGCAGTTAACTACAACAGGGTCACAATGCAATTAACCTCACATGACTCCGGCGGGATCACCCGGCGAGACCTCAGCATGGCCGGCAAGATAGACGAAATAGCCCCGGAACTGCTCAATCCGAGTCGCCTCAGAAGCGCCTAGCTGTCTCGCCACTGCGCCCATGCTGCCTTGTTTCAATCGATTCGGCCACTCGATTCAACGCCGATTGGATCGAATCCAACTTGTGTTGAGCGGCTTCATTCCACTCCAGCAAAGTATCCGGCGCACGGTGTATGTTTTCCATCGCCCAGCGCATAATCTTGCGCCCCCGTTCCGTTAGGAAGAACACTCCGAGGCTGCTGACCCCAATCACCGTCACCGGCACATACCATTTGCGCATAGCACCAGGGGACTCCTTCCCCCACTCTTACTCTGACGCCAATACCAAAGCCCCAGTTTGTGTTTATCGCTTTGTAAGCCACTTCCGTGCGCCGAATGGCCCAACTGGTTCGCTCGATTGCACAATTCGTATGGTGAATCTCCGATGTAACCCATTGGTTTTATTCACATCACTTCCGCGTTCAACTCTGCTATCGTTATGAGAATCACAGTAGAATCAACTCCGCTTGGATTGTTCTTGCTGGGAACATACAAGGCACATGGCTTCGGTCGAAATGATCACTGTTTCTACACGCTTGCAGAACGTGCAATATGCCATCCGCGATGTAGTCGTGCTGGCAGAGGAACTCGCACGTCAAGGAATGAAGATCACCCCACTGAATATCGGCGATCCGCCGAGCTTTGATTTTTGCACGCCTCCTCATCTCATCGCTGCCGTCGAAAGGGCGATGCGCGATGGCCACAATGGCTACGGTGCCTCATCTGGACTTCCCCATGCTATTGAAGCCATTCATCGCGAGGCCGAGCGCAAACGGATCAAGAACATCCTTGATATCTTTGTAACCTCCGGTACGAGCGAAGGCGTGGACATCTGCTTCGGCGCTCTCCTAAACGAGGGCGACAACGTCCTGTGCCCCGTGCCCGAGTACCCCTTGTACACGGTTGTTTTGGGCAAGCTGGATCTGAAGCCAAACTCTTACATGCTCCGCGAGGAGAACAACTGGGAACCCGATATTGACGAGTTGGAACGAAACATCAACTCGCGGACCCGTGGCATTGTTCTGATCAATCCGAACAACCCCACCGGAGCGATTTACTCTCGCCAGACCCTCGAAGGCATTGCTGACGTCGCTCGTCGCCACAACCTCATCATCTTCTCCGATGAGATCTACGACAAACTCATTCTCGAAGGTGAGCACATTTCTGTTGCGTCCGTTGCTCCTGACGTTCCCGTAGTCACATTCGGAGGTCTGTCGAAGAATTACTTGGCTCCGGGTTGGCGTATCGGATGGGGCATCGTCAGCGGTCCGCATCAGATTCTCGGTCCATATCTCGAGGGCGTTAACAAACTCCTGCGCTCGCGTCTGTGTGCTTCGCACCCCATGATGCACGCCATACAACCCGCTCTCGATGGCCCACAAGATCACTTGATCGGGGTAAACGCAAAATTGCGTTCTCGCGCAATGCTTACAGCTGACTGGGCAAATTCCACTCCGATGGTCAGTTGCGTTGCTCCCAAAGGCGCATTCTACGCGTTCCCGAAATTCGATATACCGGAGCCAGATGAGGTTTTTGTGAAGAGACTGCTCAAAGAGACGGGCGTCTTGCTAGTACATGGCAGCGGATTCGGCCAGGAACCAGGCACTCGTCACTGCAGGGTCGTGTTCCTGCCGGAAGAAGAGACACTTAGGGCCGCCTACGGCGCGATCTCTGATTTCATCACGCGCCACTACGCATAAGGGAATCGAATTCTTTCCCGAGCCGGGCATCTGCCCGGCTTTAGTTACACAAGTCCCTCAAATGATCCTCATGATATCTCGTGCGAACAGTACCGATTCTTTCGTGTATCTGCTCGGCTTTTGTGTTTCAGTTCCGGTTTCTGTAAATTCCTTAGGAACCCAACTACACGTTACTTTCGTTTGTTTCGGGTATAAATGTTCCATTTACAGAACACGCGTACCTCGGTTAATTTGGCTTTCTCTTCAAGAAAGCGTAAAAATATCATTCCTAAAGGGGGCTTCTCGTTGTTAACGCCTGGGCAACGGCTTCGTGCACTCCGTGATCAGTTTGGTTTAACCATCCGGGAAGTTGAAAACGCAAGCATTAGAATTGCAGCAAAACGTCAGAACGACGACTTCATCATCCCGCTCAGCAGACTCTCCGATATAGAAACAAAAGGGATTGTTCCCAGCATATTCCGGATGTACTCGTTGGCGGTGATCTATCGTCGCGACATTCGTGACCTACTTATGTGGTACGGCGTAGACGTAAATGCCATCGCTGCGGATCTGTCCCTCGCTGAACCTCCGAACTCACACCGCAGTGAAGCTCTAGATGCCAGCACCTTGGTTCACCTTCCTACGAAGATCGATCCAGGATTCCAGCCCGCTCGTACCTCCAACCTGGGACGTGTGATTGAACAATGGGGGGCCATTCCGCTCACTTATCTTTACGAACTCGCGAAAACTGACTACACCTACGGATACGTCGGCACGGAAGACTTCACCATGTACCCGATCCTATTGCCGGGTTCCTTCGTTCAGGTTGATGAAAAGAAATCTGAGGTAATTAACGGGGTTTGGCGCTCCGAATACGAGCGCCCTATCTACTTCGTCGAGACCCGGGAGGGCTACACATGCTCTTGGTGCGCAATTAAGCAGGACCAGCTAATACTTCAGCCTCATCCCCTCTCTCCTGCACCTGTCCGCATATTGCAGCATCCGCGAGAGGCTGAAATCGTCGGTCAGGTTGTAGGTATCGCTATGAAGCTTGGAGACTGGCGTCCCTGCAGCCTTGGGCAAGAGACAAAAGTGATCGCAGAATTATCCTGAAATGACTCTGGCACGCATCGGTGGCCCCCATCGGCATCAAGTGTTCAGCGTCTGCGGCTAGTCGGGAGACGTAATCCATCATGGATACGCCATCCCGGTTCGCCGCAAATTCTACTTCCTTAAGCAAATCGCGAGTGGGAGTGCGCAAGATGCGAAGCACTATTTCGCGGTGCGCGTTCCGCATCGACTTCTGTGCTGCACTCTCGCCGTACTTCCGCTCAAGGCCCCAGTGTTGATACCGCCCGTCGCCCCCCTTGAGCGAACCCAAGTAGCTTAGCTTTCCCAAAAGCCCAGGAACCGCTTCGAGCGTATTACACGAAAAGTCCTCTGCTGCCGAAAAAACACTCATAAATTTCCAATTTCAGAAATTCGAACATAACACAGATTCTTCAAGTAGTTCCTCAAGATTGCGTTCAGATAGATGGGCGAGCTACGCAATTTTAAGGAGATTCAAATGAAATCATTCCGCACCGCATCCGCCATCGCCCTCATGGTCCTCACCTGTTCCGCTATCAGCTTTTGCTCGACTACACTCTCCGCGCAGACGGACGTTCCCCACACACAAGCGTATGGCCCAGCTCCCGTACCCATCTGCCCTCCCGAAGAAGACTCCTGTAGCACGCTTCCAAAACCAAAAGCTTCGCCTGTCTATGGGCCCGCTCCGGTTCCGATCTGCCCTCCCGAAGAAGACGGATGCAGCACACTCCCAACGGGACGCTAACCAACTTAAGGTGGTTAGTTGTCAAAACCCCATGGCTTCTTGAACTGTACATGACGAAAGTAATCACGGACACAGGCCAATCACGTCACGAGTTGCTAAACTAGGTTGTGGGTACGACCGAGCCATTGGGATTTCAGTTCTACACGGAACAGCTGCAATATGGTTTATGGGCGCTGGCGGTTATCGGTCAGATAATCGTCAGCGCCCTGCTTTACAGGCATGGACTCACCCGTTTGTTCCCGGCATTCTTCGCCTCCAATCTCTTCGAGATATTTCGTTCCGTTACCCTCTATGTGATTCTCTGGCTATTCAGTTATCACAGAATGGACTACAAGTCCTACTTCGCAATTTACTGGGTCACGGATGCGATCAGCATCGCCCTTTGCTTGCTCATCGTTTACGAGGTATTCCGAAACTTCTTTCGTGAATATCACTTCGCCAGGCGAATAGCCGCAGGGGCTCTAGCGGTTGCGATCTTGATTCTGCTCTCCACCGATATCCTGTTGGTTCAAGGCGTTCCCGGGCACGAGTCGCATAGAATCGTTTCTGGCATCCTCTTGCTTGATCGCAGCGTTGCGGTTGTGCAAGTAGGACTCCTACTCGCGCTCTTCTTATGCTCACGAATGTTGGCACTTCCTTGGCGCACTGATTTATCGTTTGGAGTCGGCTTGGGACTGGGACTCGTTGGGGCTATTGACGTGATCGCTGCGTCTGCGCGCATTCAGTACGGAAGAGCTCTCAATGACATGTACTCGCTCGTAAAAACCTTTTCCTATTTGCTTGCAGTTGTCATCTGGCTCGTGTACATTTCTGCTCCGCGGAAGAATGTCGAATTTTCGGAAGATCCTAATTGCGAGTCTCCTGACCTCAACAGCTGGAGTGAGACTCTTAAGGGGCTGCTCAAAGAATGATCGCATTCACCTTGGCTGTCGTACTGATTCTGGTTGTGGCTTTAGCCATGACGAGGTTAACTCGCCCAAGCTCAGACGTGCGATCGCTCGCTGACGTCGCGGCTCTGAGCCAGCCCGTGGACCTCGATTCTTTTCGGAATCTCATAGACTCCGCCGAGGAAGCCTACCTGCGTTCCAACTTGCCCACGAGCGAATTTAGGAAAATCCAGAGGGGGCGGATGGTAGTCGCGATCCGTTACGTTCGCAGCACAGCACACAATGCCGCCCTGCTTTTGAAACTCTCTCAATACGCACAACGCGCGTCGGACCCGGAAGTGGTCAAAGCTGCCCGAGATTTGGCAAACAGTGCCATGCAGCTGCGCGTCTATTCTCTTGTCGCCATGCTCGTGTTCTGCCTCCGATACGCGATCCCTTCTCTTCCGCTAAGGGCCTCCAGCATTGTCGTAAGTTACGGGCGCATGTGTGATCACATGTCCGGCCTGACCCGAATGCAGACGCCGACATCTGCTTCCGAAATCGAATCCGCTCTGTAACGGAAGAGCAAATCTGCGTCGTCCCATTTACAATTGCACTTTGAATCACAATGGTTGACCTGCATTGCCATGTACTGCCCGAAGTAGACGATGGCGCAAAGTCATGGGACATCGCCATCGAGATGTGCGAAATCGCCCGTCGCGACGGCATCACGCACATCGTTGCAACCCCGCACGCCAACAGCCGCTATAGCTACGATCGAGCTGCCCATTCAGACCGCCTTGACGAACTGCGGAAGCGCGTCTCTGACTCTTTGCGGTTTAGCCTCGGTTGTGATTTCCATTTTTCTTACGACAATATCGAGGACGCCATTGCTCACCCTGACCGCTACGCCATTTCTGGCACCGGCTACATGCTCATAGAGTTGAGCGATTACAGCATTCCGCTGGGCATTACCGGCAAGATGACGCAGCTTGGTTCGGTCGGACTGAAACTCATCCTCACCCATCCCGAGCGCAACCCGATACTCCAGTCCCGTCCTGAGATCGTCCTTGATTGGATTAACGCAGGATGTATCGTGCAGGTCACTGCATCTTCACTGACGGGGTTTTGGGGAAAGACTGCAAAGAAGACCGCTCGATGGCTGATGGACCACGAAGCGGTACATGTCATCGCGTCAGATGCGCATGATTCGGAGCGTCGCGTCCCTATTCTGTCTGAAGCATTTGAAATCGCGCGCGATTGGGCAGGCGAAGATATCGCCCGAGCGCTAGTAGAAGAAAATCCGAAAGCTGTGGTCGAAGACAAAACACTGCACTATTTTCCTTCTCCACGCCGCTAGCCCGGATGCCGGTGTCATATCGTAGCCACTACTGGGTTGCGGAACTTCCCCCGCCAGGCTGCAACCGTGCAGCTGGAGTAGGAATGGTCGCCGGGCTCTCGCCAACGCCCGACGCCTCTGGATTGATCACGTTCTGGTGATTCGGCCCCAACCCCAGCTTTATCAACGCTCGCGAGTCCGGAACCAGCTTGTTCTGCCATCCATTGTCTTTCTGATACTTTGTCAGAGCGTCTTTCGTCGACTGGTCCCAGACTCCAGACGGCTCACCCTCAAGATACTTCTCCCGAATCAGGGCCTCCTGTATCTCTCGCGCTCTGTCATTATCGATTCCCTGCTGTCCACGGACTCTTGCACTCTTGGTCGACGGGGCAGATTTCTTGCTGTGTTTCGAACTGCTCGCCTTAACGGCCGATCGACGTGCCGCCCGTCGCGATGTCGAACTGGTGTGTGTCGTACTGGCTCTCTTGGCGTGTGTGCCCGACTTGCTGGTCACAGTCTTGTTTCCAGACCTGCTTCTCTTGGACGCCGTTGCGCTCGCTTCAGGCATGCATACGATCGCCGCGAGAACTACACACAGCACTCCACAAACGAAATTCACTCTACGCAAATAGCACCTCGAGAATCGTATAGGCGCGGAATAACAAGTCCCCTAATCCGCTATTGCATGGACAGAATGCTCTGATTCAGCTTCGCCCGGAGACATACGTATATTGTGATGCGTGTTGCAGAATTCGGGCAAGTCCCTTCTATCCCCATGCAGCAAAAAGCCCCGATAGTAATCACCATCGGGGCTCGATAATAGGGGTTACACATTACTGTTACGGTAACGTGCCCGCCAAGAATATGGTTCCGGCATTCCTGCCACGACCTTGCCGCACCAGGAACACAACATCCTGACCGGCCTTCAGCTGCGACTGTACCTTGCGGAAATCATCCGCGCTGTTCACCGGCTGCCGATTGATCTCAAGAATGACGTCGCCGCGGCTCAGATTCACATCGTCACCAAAAGAACCCGGCTTCACGTCCTGAACGATCACACCCTTTCCTGACGGTATGTCAAGCCGCTGCGCAATCTCCGGTGTGACGCTCCCCACCGTGATTCCCATCTTCGACTCAGTCGGCTCTTGCCCTCCAGGCGCTTCCTCTTGATCGCCCAACTGCGCGGCAAACAACTTCGCGCGATCAGCGATGGCGACGCTTGCCGTCTCTTCCTTGTTGTTCCGAACGTAACCGATCTTCACGTTACTTCCCGGCTTCCGGCTCGCGATGTCCGCCACTAGTTCGTTTCCGTTCTTCACGGGTTTCCCGTCGACACTAACGATCGTGTCGCCGACTCTCAGCCCAGCCTTCGCCGCTGGACCGTCAGCCCTCACGTCCGCGATGGTCACCCCCGACTTCACGCCATACACTCTGGCAATCGCCGGGTTCGGTGCCGCGTTAAACTGCACACCAATCGATCCACGGACCACCTTGTGATCAGGTCCAATCAATTGGTTATAAACCTGAACGACGGTGTTAGACGGCATCGCAAAACCAACGCCTTGGTATCCCTGTGACTCCGTCAAAATCGCCGTATTGATGCCAACGACCTCGCCCGCCATATTCACCAGCGGTCCACCCGAGTTGCCAGGATTGATTGCGGCATCCGTCTGAATGAATGACTGGAACTGCCGCTGGGGAACGATGTCCCGCCCCTTCGCCGAAACGATCCCGGCGGTTATTGTCGACTGAAGTCCGAACGGGCTGCCTATTGCAACTACCCAGTCTCCGGCAACAATGCCATCCGAATTTCCCATCTTGGCGGCCGGCAACGGATGGTTCACGTTGACCTTAATCACCGCGAGGTCCGTCTCCGTGTCCGTGCCAATGACCGTCGCGTCGTGCCCCGGAGCTCCCTCAGGATCGTCCTGCAATTTCACACGAATGCGGTCCGCACCATCCACAACATGCCTATTCGTGATGATGTAGCCCTTAGGATCAACAATCACGCCCGAACCGAGCGACCTCTCCCGCATCGTATCAGGACCACCCATGCCACCCTGTCCGCCAGGGTTCTGTCCAAAGAAGCGGTCAAAGAAGTCCTGAAAAGGATTGTCCTCATCGCCACCGCCCTGTCCACCAGGTCCACGCCTCATGCGTGAATGCGGGTTCTTGATCGTGGATTCCGTGTTGATGTTCACGACAGCTGGTTCCAGGTCTTTCGCGATCTTCGTGAACTGGTTCGACAGCTGCTGCGGACTCGGTATCTGAAGTGGAGTGGCATCGGAAGACGAGTTATTGCGGTTCTCTTTGCCCTTTACCCCGTTCGAGATCACCGTGCCAATCAATATGCCTAAAGCCAATGTCAGCAAGATGGTCAACGTCGAGGCGAAACGACGCGCCTTCAAACGAGCCATGAAAGCGCTTACGCGCGGATTCATATCTTTCATTTCCTCCAGCTCATAGGAGCCCACAAAACGGGAGCCCGAATGTGAATTCGAATCTTGACCCAAGCGTCAACACTCCACGTCTCTTTAGACGCCGCGCCACGTTGATTCGTTACCAAATCTCGACTAATTGCTTGATACTCAGAACCTTACCGTCAGCTCAGCTTTACAGCCCCTTTACATTCACTGCGGCGATCGCTCCAATTCCATCTCAGAACTGTTCTGCTCAGATTCCTCCGCCTCCTCGGCGGTTTCCTCCCGCATCTCCGCTGGGGTGCTGCCCTTCAACTCCGATATAAGCACTCCACCCACGCTCAGTGCCGCACCCGGCGGGGCCCGCGGGCCGAGG
>JAEYQK010000016.1 GCA_023410055.1 Acidobacteriota bacterium | reverse complement strand
CCGTCAAGGACCGCATCAACGTCCGGTTCACATCACTTATCCTTCCCAACCATCGGGAAGTTGCGGTCTCCGGCTTGGCATTAATGAAGGACGGCAGTGCTGGTTTGGCTGGAAAAGTTCAGGGGAGCGGACGTCCAGTTCTAGCCACTGCAGGCCGAATCGCAACGGGAGCATCGGTCCTGGCCATTCAGCTTGCCGGGCAGAATTCCATGAACCAGCCGTTCTCCCAAGGTGACTACCTCAGGAATCAGTTGGCATCAGAAGTCGCCTCCGAAGGCAGCCGCTATTCGAATCGCTTTCAGCAGCCGACGAACGTGCCGATTGTGACAGTGAGTACAAATCAATCGATCCGGATCTTCTTGCTGAATCCGCTGCCTGTTGCAGACGTTCATGCCCGCACTGCCAATGCAGCGCAATCGACGCCTGCACCCACACCGGAGCAGAATCAGCCTCCCGAACAGTCCCTCGCGGCAACACAGTCCGCATACATTCAGGCACTTGAGTCGCAGTTGGCCGACATGCGTGCCGCACTCGATGCGAGGAAATCGAATGCCAGCCACTAACGCACTTGACCCGGTTGTCTCATCGCCAGACGGGTTGCTGGCCCTGCTCACGAAGCACGGCTATGTCGCGAAGTCTGAGGTCGCCAAGGTGGTTTATCTCGCGCTCCGTATGGAGAAGCCGCTTCTGCTTGAAGGTCCGCCCGGTGCGGGAAAGACGCAGATTGCTAAGGTCCTGTCCGAAGCTTTCCAAATGGCGCTGATCCGCCTGCAATGCTACGAGGGAATCGACGAAGCAAGAGCACTTTATCAGTGGAACGAACCTCTACAGCGGATGGCGCTCGAATTCGTCGGCACGGAACAACAGAAGACATGGACGGAACTGAAGCAACAGCTCTACAGCTCCGACTTCCTGATCCCTGGTCCGATTCTCAGAGCACTGCAATCGGAGACGAGAACGGTATTGCTCATCGATGAAGTTGATAAGACAGGTCCAGCATTTGAGGCCTTCCTGTTGGAGATACTTTCCGATTTTCAGGTCTCAATTCCGCAACTCGGGCCGGTGGCAGCGATTCATCGACCCGTAGTCGTCTTGACCTCCAATGCGCAGCGCAAGTTGACCGATGCACTCCGAGGACGCTGTTTTCTGCTCTGGATGGACTATCCGACACCGGAACTGGAAGCCGAGATTATTACTCGTTCACGCGAGAGCGAATCTCGCCTCAGCTTGCAGGTTGCGCGTTTCACCGCTGCGGTTCGGAGACTCGGTATGACGAAACCTCCTGCCATTCGTGAATCGCTCGA
This sequence comes from Acidobacteriota bacterium, assembly GCA_023410055.1. Lineage (GTDB taxonomy): Bacteria > Acidobacteriota > Terriglobia > Terriglobales > Acidobacteriaceae > JAEZPW01. The sequence goes on along the minus strand of JAEYQK010000016.1, from coordinate 71,572 downwards.
TTGGATCGATGCCCTGCAATTGTTGGGAGCCAATCAATTGTCAGCTGAAGTGGTTTCAGAAACGCTGCCGGTATTGCTGAAGACGCGGGAAGACATCGACCGCGCCGCCGGAAATATCGCGTTGCTGTTGCAGCGAGCTTGTTAGGAGTTCCAATGTTGACATCGAGTCTAGTTCGGTTCCGGCGGTTCCCCTACCTGGTGATCGGGTGGGCGATGCTTGCCGCTGTGTCGATAACAACTCCGGATCGGCTCTTCCTGACAGCAAGACAAGGATTGTGGCTTGGCTTGGCCTTGCTCGGGATTGCTCTCCTCCGAGGGTCGCGGCAACTTGGACAGAAGCTGCCAACGGAAGTCGGTGTGTTGGAGCTTTCGCAACTGCCGCGACAAAAGCAAATGCAATACATGGGACACGGTTTTGCATGGGATTCGGAACGCGCCAATGAGTTACTCACAAGCGAACGCGACCAAGCAACAGCCCCACGCAAACGCAAACCGGGTGACTCGGGCGGCGTGGCGGCTCTTCATGCCGTTGGTTCTCATGAGGAATCTCCGGTGTTTCTCCCTGTCAGCGATCTTGAAGGCCACATGCTCATTGCGGGCGCGACGCGCACCGGCAAGACGCATTACCTGCAGCTCGATCTGGTGCAAGCGATTGAGCGCGGCAACGAAGCCGTTATCTTTATCGACCCAAAGGGCGACTTGAATGCTCTTCATCGTGCTTACGACGCCGCCGTTCGTGTTGGCCGCCAGAAAGACTTTCAGTTCTTCTCGCTGGCGTTTCCTCACCTCTCCTGCACGTATAACCCCGTGCACAACTTTGTGCTGGGAATGGAAGTGCCTGATCGTCTCGCGGGGCTACTCCCTGGTGGAGGTCAGTCCGAGCCTTTCAAGGCTTTTGCGTGGGAAGTCATCAACGTAATCGCTCAATCGATGTTACTCGCAGGCGAGCGGCCACTGCTGTCGAAAATCGCGCGTTATGCCAAGGTCAACGGCAGCCTCGAAGAGCTGGTTCCGAAAGTTCCTCCGCACACTCCGGAGTACGAGTACCTGCAAGGACTCATCAAGCACCCACCCGACCACTACGACAAGATGGTTTCCTCTCTTAAGCCCATGCTGTCGAAGCTGGACACGCCGGACTTCAGGAACCTGATGTCGGTAACAACACCGGACCTTGATTGGGACCGCGCCATACGGTTGAAGCGGATCGTGTACATGTTCATGGGTTCGATGATCGTGAAAGAGACGGCTTACGCAATCGGGACACTAGCTTTGCAGGATCTTCTGAACTTCATCGGCCGGGCCTACGCCTACGAACGCACAAAGACACCTGTACGCCTGATTGTGGATGAGGTCGGCAGACTTGTATTTCCGGGGTTCGTCGATCTGCTCTCGCAAGCTGGAGGGCAGGGGTTGATGGCGGTGCTCGCATTCCAAAGCGTCGCCGATCTGGTCAGTGTGCTTGGACCGGCTGGGGCGCAGCAGATTCTCGACAACACGAACACGAAGCTTTGGTTTCGAGCGACGGATCACGCAACAGCTAAAACGTTCGCTGATATTGCCGGTCAAGGGCCGTTGCTTACAAGACGGGACTCTGCCGCTTATCGTCCAGTGCTTCAAGGCAAGCCGGCCCGCAGCAGGCTGGCATTCGATGCGACGTTTGCCCAGCAGTCGAGCGAGGTCATCGACAACTTGGTTCGTGAAGACTGGCTGATGAAGCTACCGCGAGGACAGGCATTCCTCTATGCCAGCGGACAGACATACAAAACGCGATTTCCACTGATGCCTCAACCAAGAAACTTGTTCCCGTTGGGGGCAGCATGAAAGTCGTTTGGATTGGCGCATTATTAGTGCTGTTCGCGTCACTGGCATCGCTCATATCGAATCAGCAGAGCCATAAGCTGATCGAGGAGAGCTGGGCAAGTGCTGCCAATGTCTTGCCCGATACAAAGGCGATCGAACTGCAACGCGCGGTCCCCGCTTACGCAAGTCGGGTCTTCGCTTTGTTACCAGAACCCTTCCGGCACAAATTTGCCGCCAAGATATGGCAGCCAGTTGAACTAATCGTGCTCCGTTCGTTGATTGTGTGGCACTTGGCGCCAGCAATTCTCGTCCTGTTGTTCTTGGGATTTATTGAGGGCTCCTGGGCACGGTCTAGTCAGACGACAATAATAAAGATGCACTCGCCCATGCGTTTTAGCTTGGCGCTGTCGGCGGTGACGCTCACTCCTGTTTTCGCCTTGCTGTGGATCACTGCACCCATAGCTCTTCCCGCCACCGTCTTGTTGATCTTTGTCGGATCGATCACCGTCGTAGGTACTCGCAACCTGATCCTTAACGCACCAACCCAGTTTTAGCCATGTCTTGTCTTTTACAATTCGGCACCACGAATTTGATCCACCACTACTGCGACATTGGAGTGTGGACAAGAATGGCGATTAGATTCTCCGAGCGCATCGCGTTTGTCGATGGTCGAACGGAAAAGTTCCTAACAACCTTGGCGCAACTGGGTGGCTACTGCACAGTCGAGCAGGCACAAGCTCTGGAACTGGCGAAGTCCCCCTCGCAAACCCTGAGCCAACTGAACGGGCTGGAGCGGGCCGGATTCCTGCGCCGCGTTGGGGAATATCCGGTCGTGTATCAGATTACGAAATCAGTCGTGCGACTGGTCGGGACTGACATGTCAGCCCGCCGCTCCCATTCCACTCCGAGCATCCGGTGGCGGCTGGCTGGGGTCAGCTTCTACGTGGAAGCCAAAGAGTGGCCCGCCGAGTCTGTTTTTAACCATGATGACAAGCTGGCAGCTTTCGATAAGCTCGACTGCCCCCGAGAGCTGCTCCCTCACCGGGGTGGCCGACCATACTTGTGGGAGGACTTTGTCCTTGATCTCCACGACGGCGCGTTGTGCGTCGCCATCGTGGATCGTCCGCACTGGAACGCATTCCACCAATTACGCGCGTTCATAAGGCGGTTCGAGGTCTGCCGCTCCCATCTGGGTGAACGCTTGTCTCTGACAGTGGCGGTCGGCTCGGATGCTCGCCGACGGCTGTACGAAAGGGCGGCCCAGCACCGCAAGGTGTTGGCCCATTCGAACGGAGCATCGGAACCCGCCACCGTCTATCAGGTATCCACACCGATCCCGCACATCCGCACCATGACCCATGAGCCCGTGATCCACACCAATTTCAATTCGAGGAGGCCATGAGAGGCCATGAAGCTGATAGGCACAGTCCTGAGATGTACGGCTCGCCAAGTCAACTCCAGCAGCAAGGAGACCTACGTCACCAACCTGTTGGTCCTGGACCCGGAGAACAGCTCCGGCACCAACTATGCAGTGGAGGTATGGGACAACAAGCCCCACGAGGTACGACCAATGTCCGAGATCGCGCTGACGATCATCGGAGTCGTGAACAAGACTGGCAGTGTGCCCGCGCTGCGGGCCATCATGCCACCGGCAGAAACGATGGCTGCGGCGTAGCCGCAGCCAACAAACACGGTGAATCCTTCGCTGCGATTCACGGTTAAAGGCATCGCGCAGCGATGCCTTTAACCATTCCGGTGCCACCCCTCCTCAGGGAGGGGTGATTGGGGAGATCAATAGGGATAGGTGACCTATCCCTATTCGGGAGGAGTAACAAGTTTGTCGTCGGTCGAAGAAATTGCGGAAAAGATTCTCTACTGGCTCTCCTCTGATTTGCAGGTGCGAGCGCTGGCTGAGCGGCTGCTCCACCGCTTCGCCGAAACCGTGGGCGATCTGCCAGCCAGCGAGAAGCACCATCATGCCGAGCCCGGAGGGCTCCACCGTCATTCACTCGAAGTGGCGGAGAAGGCTCTCGAAGAATTCGAGGGCAACATCGTCATGGAGCACAGGCCAGACAGCACGGTTGATAGTTTCCGCAGTTCGCGCAACCGACCGCGCTGGCAGTACGCCACCTTCATCGGCGCTCTCTGTCACGACCTGGGCAAGGTCTTTGATCTGGAGGCCCGGGGAAAAGCTGAGACGTGGTCTCCCATTCATGAGCGCTACTGCGACTTCGGTCGCCGGGTGAAGGCGCCGGTGGCGAGTTGGGACCCTGACCGGGAGCATGGTGAGCATGCCGAACGTTCAGCCTGGCTCCTCCACCACGTGCTTTCGCCGGAAGATATCGCGTATCTGGGCAAGCCGCGAGTCGAGCACCTGTATCGCTGCTTGGCGGAGGGCCATAGTAAGGGCATGACCGGCCTGCTCTCGGAGATGGTGAAACAGGCCGACCAAGCCAGCGTTGAGCAGGCCCAGCCCGCCATCGCTGCCCGGCCTGACAGCAAGGTTGGCCTGCTGATACAGACATGGCAGGAGCTGATGCGCGATGGCCAGATGTGGATTAACACTCTCGGAGCCCAGGTGTGGGTCGAGGGTGTAAGAACTGCGGTGATCGTGCCGGTGTCGGTCAGCATGGCGAGGGATCGCCTCAAGGAGCGGGGTCTCGTCCTGCCTCCCAACGCGAACCTCTATAACCAGCTTCGCAGCGCAGGTCTGGTGGAGTCGAATGAGCGAGGGCAGAATGTTTGGAATATTCGGGTTCAGGGCAAACATGGACTTGTGCCGCTCAGCGCCCTGATCTTTCCCACAGACAAAGTCGTACCCATGGAAATTGTGCCCACATTGCCTGCCACCCACTTCGAGATTGAGATCGAGCCTAAAGCTGAGGCCGCCGCTGTCGGCAATGGCTCAAGGGAGAACTGAAATGAACATTATTATTGCCAATCAATACGGCCGGGTTCAGGGGGAGGCGGGTGGCACTGGTCTGACATTAGCCGTGAATGCCCAGACTCCCCGCCGGGAGTCTGTCCAACTTCAGACTCGCATTGACTCGGTCGAACAACTGCTCCACCTCCTTGCCATTCTGCGATCCGTCGAGCGCCGCATCGAGCAGTTCCAGTTGCGCGATGCCAACGCGCCTCAGCCAACGGCCACAGACGGTGCTTTTGACGAGAGTGTCTCCACCGAAGGCGATCTCTTCGGATCGAATGGTGGTTCTTCGAAGAACAAGATCTATGGCCGATTCTCCCAGTTCCTCGTGTATGAGCAGGTGGATCAGGGCCGGCTGCGGGTCTTCTTCGCAGCTCGCGACGAGGCAAAACGTGTGGCCCGCTTCGATCTGCATCCCGGCGAAGTGCAAGCGTTTCACGCCTTGGCGAAGCGGACTTTGTTCGCCTTCGAACAGGTTGATCTGCTGCTGCGCGACGAACTCTCGCTCAGCATTGGCCTGAGTGTATCTGTTCACGGGGTACGCTTCGAGGCGCACACTCCGCTTTGGCAATCACAGTTCGTCATCAGCAAGGCCAATGATTTGGCGACACTCGCGGTATTCACCCGTCGCGCCGTGAATCAGGAGAAGACTGTGCCAGTCTGCTTTGGCGAAGGAGCGGACCAAATCACTCTACGCAAACGAAACGACGGTCAGGTCATCGCCGAATTCCAGCATCAGGATGCGATGGAGAGGATCACGCTCTCGACCCTGCAGCTTTTAGAACTCGAAATCTTGGTGCAATATGCGTTGCATCGCGCTTTTGAACCGGCCACCGTGCCGGTTCGAAGTCATCTGCCGCCGTCCGTATCCGTAACGGCAGCCCAGATGGCGTAAATCACTTTTCAAGCCTTAGTCCCACAAACCCATTCTGATCCCACAAACCCTGATACCAAACCACAACTACATCCACGCGGCTTATCGCGAGGGTGTGTCTATCCACAAAAAGGAGCTTCCGTATGAGCGTAATCGACACCAATCAACTCAAATCGGCTCTCGAACGGCTTTGCCTGGTGGTGCCGAAGCGAGGGAACTTGCCGGTGCTGGAAAACTTGCGATGGCGCGTTGTAAAAGACCACGTCGAGTTAACCGCCACCGACCTGGACAACAGTCTGTACATCTCCGCTCCATTAGTCGGTGCAGCCAATGACAAAGATGTCGATGTGCTGGTCCCGGCGAAGGAACTTTACCAAGCCGTGAAGACGGAGTCAGCCCCGAAGCTCGACATCAGAATTCGTGACGACAAATTCGAGCTGCGGGCAAACAACCGTAGTCTGGTTCTGGGCTGTTTGGGGCCGAAGAACTTTCCTGTGCTTCCCGATGGCGAACTGAAGCTGAATGCCCAGATCCTTGCCTCGGCTTTTGAGGCAGCGCTGCAGAAAGCTTTGTTCTGCGTTTCGGCGGAGGCTAGTCGGTACAGTACCAACGTGCTCAAGCTGGAAACACGCGGTTCCGTGTTCCGGCTCGTCGGCACGGATGGGCATCGACTATCGGTCGTCGAAGGCGCGGCAAAGACTTCGGGCGACTCGGCACTACACTCGACCCTTCTCCTACGGTCAACCGCAACCATCCTAAGCCGACTTGGTCTGGCGGACACGTCCGCCTGGGTTCAGTTCTCATCCTGCACGTCTGAACAGCAGTTCAATCTGTTCATACTTCCGGATGGGGCTGGGCTCATCGCTCGCCCCGGACAGGGACAGTTCCCAAATTACGAGAATGTCCTGCCCAAGGCGCCGCTGGAGGCCCGCGTCGTCTTTCAACGCGAGGAGTTGTTGGACGGATTGAACAAACTCTCGCCCACGGCTCGCAAGGCACAGAACCCAGCCGTGAAGCTGGAACTGTCCAAATCACCCGCTTCAATCAAGATAGAAAATGACGGCACCGCAAACCGCGTTGCTTTGGAACACGCCCGCATTCTGGGAAGAGCAAGAGACATCGGTTTCAATCATCAATACCTGACTCAGTACGTGAAGAGTCTGGAAACCGATACGATCTCGATGAAGCTTTTCCCGCGAGCGATTTCTGAAGTCGTTGTCTTTGACACGTTCCGCTATCAGCATTTGCTAATGCCGATACGCAACTGAAACGGGTCTGACAGAGTTTTATCCACAAACCCCTTCACCCACAAACATGCAAACCCACAGAAGTTCCTGCGGCGCTCCCACGCTGATCCACACCGGCTGGAGTTGCGGGAGAGCTGGTCCTGCCACGAGCGGGATTGGCGGTTCCGGCCACTCATCCACAAAAGGAGAACCAAAAATGTCTGTAGCGACCCAAATCGTCAATCCACAATCGGCATCCCTGGCGCTGACCCTCCTCCAATCGAAGGCGGGAAATCGCTGGGCCCGGGCAGTAGAAGAAATGAAAACGAAGCGCCTGCACGTTGCAGGTGACTTTCCGGAGTTCACCGTGACCAACAAGAGCGGAACCGCGTACAACGTGAGGCTCGATCCGCACGGCAATGGCTCCTGCAACTGTCCCGATTTCCACGTGCGCATTGCGCAGGAAGGGCGGATTTGCAAGCACATTGCTGCGGCGGCGATCATCTCGTTGGCTCCGCAGGTCGGAGTCTCCTCGCCAACCAACGGAAACGGGTCCGTTAAGGCGAACGGGATTGCGACTGCGGATGTGTCTCCGCTCATCTTTCGCATCCGACGCAACGTCCAGATGGACGGCAAGTCTGGCGTGCAGGTCGAGGTTCAGGCGCGCGTGACCAATGACGAGGAGCAGGACCGGGAAACCGCGTCCTACGCCTACGAATTGCTCGAACGTCTGGCCTCACAGGCCGCCAAGAACACCGCACCCTCAGAAGCAGTCGCTCGGGAACACGATTCTCCGAGCACGGCAATACCAACGCCGATCAAGCCTCGTCGCGTAACAACTACCTCCAAGACAAGCCCGGTTCCTGCGGTGATCACCAAGATCGACCGTATGAAGACCCGCCAGGGCGAGTCATTGTTCTTGAAGGTGGATGTTGGCGGCGAGACGGTGCGTGTGTTCGGCCGTCCTGAAGAATTGGCGGAGCGTCTGGAAGCGAGCGGTTACGACATTCCGGCAGGCGAAATCGAAGCCGGGATGGAACTCCATCTTCCTTGCCTGGTGAAACTCGGCCAGGGCAACAGCGGATACAAGATCATCGAAGAGTTCTTGCCCGAAGCTGCTGCCTGACCAAGCCAAACCCACCCACTTGTTCCGAGTCAGAGAGATTGAACATGCTCTCTGGCTCGGGTTTCTTCCACCTTCCTCGTATCCCACCTCATTCGATCCAGCAACCCAGTGCAAACCACTCTGCACGCGCACCACTGAGATTGCCTTTTCTACCCACAATCGCGCGTGTTCCTCGGAGCACCATGAACCCACAGAACACATCCACCTCGTTCTTGATCGCGACCGACCACATACGTCCCATGAGAGGAGGAGCGCAATCGCATATGCTCACTGCCAGTGATGGTCACGCCTATGTGGTCAAGTTCGCAAACAATCCCCAGACAGTCCGTGTGCTCGCCAACGAGTGGCTTGCCTGCTCGATTGGGCGCGTGCTCGGATTAACCATTCCCGAACCGGCAATCGTGTACGTGCCGGCCGAGTTCGTCGAGAGTTCGCCATCGCTGGTGATACGAGTCTCCGGCGCGACCCTGAAGTGCTCACACGGCCTGGCATTTGGCTCACGTTTCATTTCAGAAGGCGATCTCTGCGACTGTTTGTCGGAGTCGGCGATTCCCAATATCGAAAACCTGCAAGAGTTTGCTGGCGTGTTCGCATTGGACAAATGGCTGTGCAACTGCGACGGTCGGCAAGTTGTGTTTTCTCGCAGGCAATCACAACGAAACTACCGCGCCCATTTCATCGACTTTGGCTATTGCTTCAATGCCGAAGAGTGGAGTTTCCCAGACAGCACACGACGCGGGGTGTACGTCCGAAGATGCGTTTATGACCAAGTAAGTGGATGGCCGTCGTTCGAACCCTGGCTGAGCCGAATCGAGTCGTTTGATTTGCTCAAGCTGTGGGAGATCGTGGCTGATGTACCGTCTGAGTGGGTCGAGCTAGATAGACTCTCTCAACTGGTCGAGCACATAAACGCCCGCCGAACTCGCGTTCGGGAACTGATCGCGGCAGTTCACGAATCACCCCAGAACCCATTCGGTGCATGGACGGAAGAAAAGCTATGACACCGGAATTCTGGCAGTACCTCATCACCTGCTGCGACGGCTCGACCATTCGATTCGTTGCTGAACACGACCGCCACGATGCTGAAAAGGAAGTGGAGTCCGACTCTAGCCTCCTCAGTTATCAGGCAAAGCCACAAATGCAATGTCCGGTTCAATGTCGTCCTGCAACGCAGGTGTTACAGCACCTTGAGCGGGCGCGACAAAGACTGGAGGTGAACCCAATGCACAACTCCGTTGTGACGATCAACGGCAGGCACTGGCCAGCGTACAGAAAGGAGAACGGAACGCTGGTTGACCTGCGGCTGATCGACCCAAACGACCACAGTCCGAAGCCGCGCCTCATATTCCGACCCGAAGCGCTGCGCGAGGCTGGAGTTCCTGAGGCGCTGATCGAATCGGCTGCCCTCTCCGATCCGCAAGGACTGGTTCTCTTCGAGGACTCGCCGCAATTCAAAGGCTGCGACAGTCAGTTCGTTAGAGAACAATCCCAGAAGTAGATCGGCTCAATCCCATTCCACAAACCCGCAACTCACAAAACCAAAGCCACAAATGACTGGAGGTGCGTCATGGCGAAAAGTGATGACTACACGCATTATGTTGTCTTGAACGAGAACATTCTCGGCGAGGCGCGAATCATCGAGAAGTGCAACGAGTGGATCTCGCTGGCGTTCGTGAAACTCGGAGTCGGCGGACTCAAGCCGTTCAACGACTATGCCTTCGTTGAAAACCGCACTCTCGTACCCAAAATCGAAAACTGATCCCTCACAAACTCCCACCACGCCGCTGTAAACCACTCCTGAAGTTCAACCACTCTGCACGATGGGCGACGTGTACCTACGTCCGCCCGTCGTGCGCCCACCCGAAAGGCTGGCCAAAGGCATTACGAAAATAACAAAACGAACAAAACTAAACGTTAAGAATTGTTCGTTTTGTAAGGATGGTTGTTCAAATGCTTCCAGAGCCGAATTTCCCGGTAAAACCGGACGAGTTCATCGGTCGGCAGGCCCATATCGACAGCTTCGCAGAGGCGCTTCGGCACAGCGCCATGACGGGTAGGATGGCATCGTTCGGCTTACTCGGCGATTGGGGTATCGGAAAGAGCAGCTTGTTGCTTAAGCTGGCGGCCACGTGTTCCCAGTCCAACTTTCGAATGTTGCCGGTCACGCTGTCGATATCGAAAGATGTTTCGGATTACATGAGATTTGCCGAGGCATTGTGCGACCGGCTGGCGAATACGCTGCTCGCATCCGACTCGCTTGCGGCACGAATCCGGGCCGAGATCGAGAATTGGAAGGTCACGAAGGTCAGTGTCGGAGCATTGACGATTGACCGGCAGAATCGGCGTTATTTCTTGAGCTCTGGAAGCGCACTGCTGCGCCACGCGCTCATGGAAGCCTGGGAACACTTCATCCGCCCAGCGTATGCAGGCGCGATCTTCTTTCTTGATGACCTGCATAATCTGGCTACCCCTACTTTACAAGACACAGCGCTCATCATTCGGGATCAGTTTCAGAGCTTCGGAATCGAGGGCGTAAACCTGAGCGTCTGCTTCACCGCAAAGCGCGACTACTTTTCCGGCATCCGCAGCTTCGCTGAACCTGCCGTTCGCTTTTACAACAAGTGCGTGCTTGACCCGTTCACGCTTGAGGAAACGGCAGAGTACGCCCGCGCGGCCTTTGGCAGTACGAGCCTTGATCCCCAGCAATTGGCCGAGTGGCTGTTCGGCAAGACCCTCGGCCACCCCTATTTCCTAGCCTTCATTAGCCGCGAACTCTGGAGCTATTACAACGCACGGCCATTTGCGGATGCGATACAGCTCTGGCCTCTTGTCTTCAGCCGACTTGAACAAGGCAAATTCAGCAACGATCTGGCGCACCTCTCCGAAAAGGAAATCGCCCTGTTGCGAGCCATCGCTCAAAGCAATCACGAGGAGTCCAATCCAGCTCCGTTCGTGCAGAAATTCCCGCACATATATTTCAAACGCTTGGCCGATAAAGGCCTTCTGATCCGCGCGGGGCGAGGCCGCTACAAGCTTTATCACCCGCTATTTCGACAATTCCTGCTACAGCGTGAATGAGAATCACACGAAGCGCGAAGCGCGGAAAGCAAACCTGCGAACAACGTGCCGGGCCGCAGGCCCCGGCACGGCGCTTTACCCACAGGGCGGACTCCCTTCCTTGACCCATTCTCCTTTATCCATTCGTCCCTTCCCACTTTTGCCCCTTCCACTCAGATTTCATAATCGGGAGTTTGCAATGGAAAACGTCGCGACCACTCCAAAGTTCAGCGCTCGATCGGCGGTAGAAAGTGCGCTTCTAAATGCCGAGGAAGTTGCGCAAATTCTGCGCGTCCCTAAGAGTTGGATCTACAGCCACCTACAAGAACTTCCCGCGATCCGCCTCGGTCGTTATGTGCGTTTTCGGCGCGTTGAGATCGAACGCTTTCTTGAGCAGCGGTCGGGAGCTTGCCAGTGAACTCAGTTCGTGCTAGTTCTAAGTCACGGTTGAAGCACCACGGAAGGAGAATCGTGGTGCGTGAGAAGTACCAAAGACCTGAGGTGAAAGACCTCGGGACGAAGTGGAAGCTGGTGTATTGGGACTACAGTTCGAGGCCGCGCCGTAAGCGCTCCAAGGTCTGGGGAAAGAACACTGTGCCGAGCAAGCGGGACGCGCAGCGTTTGGCCGACCAGTTCATGGAGAAGGTAAACGCACGGAATAACGAACCAGGTCTCTACCCCTCTGATGATGAAACATTGGCCTCGCTCATCGCAAAATGTCGCGAGAAAACTTGGCCCCATCTCAAGAACTCGACCCGGCAGCATTACGAGTTCTTGACCGACAAATACCTGTTGCCAACCTGGGGAACGATGAAGCTGCGAAAGATGAGCGTCATCGAGCTTCAAGATTTCTTCAACTCGTTTCATCCGCGACTTTCTGCCAAGTCGGTCCGGTTGATGCACGCCTGTCTGCGTGTTCACCTGAACCAAGCGAAGGTGTGGGGAATGGTGGAGAAGAATCCGGCAATCGGGGTGAAGCTGCCTCGGAAGAAGCAACGAAAGCCAACGATTCTGCTGCCTCTGGCAACAATCGGTAAGCTGATAGAGCTTCTTCCCGAGCCCACCAAGAGCGTCGTCGTGCTGATCGTCTTCGGATCGCTTCGCATCGGTGAGGTGCTGGCTCTGCGCTGGCGTCATATTCAGGCAGACCGCATCAGCATTGAAGAGCGCGTTTACGAAGGCGAGTTCGATGACGTAAAGACCGACGCTGGAGAACGGCAAGTGCCGTTCGACAGGCGCGGTTTGATGAAGAACGCCTTGATTGGGAGATGGAATGCGAGCAAGCACCGGCAGTTTGACGATCTGGTGTTTTGTACGCGCAAGGGCAAAGGTAAAGGCGGACCCCTTGGGAGGCGCAATCTGTTGCGCCACATCAAAGCCGCCGCTGCCAATCTGGGCCTCTCCGGTGCCGTAGATTTCCGGAGCTTCCGCACCATGCACTCCAGCCTCATGCTGAGGGAGGGTGCAAGGCCGGAGGTCGTCCGCGATAACATGGGCCACGCCAACATTGATGTGACCCAGAACGTCTACGGTAAGAGTTGGTGGGAAGAACGAGTGGATGCGGTCACGCGAGCTGTCGAAGCGGTTTCCGCCGCCACCGAGAATGCAGAGAAGACAGAAGCGAAACCGGATCAGCCTGAAGCTTTCAACAATGAATGGGTGCCCTTTTGGGTGCCCCGGCAGGAAGCAAAGATCGCAAGTTGTTGAAGGTAATGGTCGGGGAGAGAGGATTTGAACCTCCGACCCCCTGGTCCCGAACCAGGTGCTCTACCAGGCTGAGCCACTCCCCGACACGCGGCGAATGATGAGCACTCAGAATAGGTGCTGCGTTCAATCGCCTGAACGAATTATATCAAACTGCTTCTCTGGGTGGGCAGCTTGCCGCAGTTTCTTTTGCGGAGAATGTGTATCCGCACTTCAACTCCCTCATCTAGCAACTGGAATGTAAGTGTTCACTTACATTTTCACCTGATTCGCGATAACATTACTTATTTCAGGGATTCGTTTGCTGCCATCTTAGCCCCTACACAAGGTGTTTAGCAGTTTGCGAAAGAAGGGTAAGTCGGTGATTCGCAATCTTTGCAGTAGTGCATCAACCCACAAAAACGGTTGCACCTGGAATCTCGTTGGTGCTCGCGCCTCGGTAATCGCCAGCGTTGTCTTGCTGTTCACTAGCGTGGCGTTCGGTCAGGGTCAGGGCCGCTCGGCTGCCCCCGCCGATTCAGCACAAAACGCCAACCTCTCTTCACAGGCGGGCGCCTTGAGCGAAAACCCTCTCTTGGGTAGCGTTCCGACTCAGCCCACGCCCGGCGTTCTCAAACTGACTCTGCAGGACGCAATTCAACGTGGTCTCAAGTACAACCTGGGCCTATATCTTTCCGGACAGGGAACACTCCAGGCCCGCGGTGCACGCCTGCAAGCGCTCAGCGCGCTGCTCCCGAATTTGATCGCTCACGTCGCGCGGACCGAGGAACAGATCAACCTTGCGGCTCTTGGATTCCCAGGTACGGCCGCTCAGAAATTTGGCATCAGCACGATTGCTGGCCCGTTCCCGGTTTTTGACGCTCGCGCGGCGGTAACCGAGAGTCTGAGCCTGGCTGCTCTGAACAATTACAAAGCCAGTCTCCAGAACTTGAACACTTCCAAGCTGAATTACGAGAACGCTCGCGATTTGGTAGTACTGGTCTCCGGCGGCCTATACATGCAAACGCTCGCCGGTGCCGCTCGAATCGAAGCTGTCCAAGCGCAGGTGACCACCGCACAGACGCTCTACGACCTCGCCGTCGACCAGAAGCGCGCTGGCGTGACTCCCGGCATCGACGTCCTTCGTGCTCAGGTCGAGTTGCAGGTTCAGCAGCAGCGTCTCGTTGCTGCGAAGAACGACTACGCGAAACAGAAGCTCCAATTAGCTCGTGCCATCGGACTCCCCGTCTCGCAGGAAATCGAATTCGTGGAGACCTCGATGCCCAACGCTCCGACGCCACCAATAACTCTGGAGCAGGCGCTGGCTCGCGCATACGACCATCGAGCTGACTACAAAGCGGCGCAATCTCAGGTGCGCGCGGCAGAGTACACCCGCAGTGCAGCGAAATCGGAACGGTTACCCAGTATCCAAATCAACGGTGACTATGGCGTGCTTGGAAATACTCCAGGTAGTTCACATGGAACATTCACCGCAACGGGAGCTCTGATCATCCCTATCTTTCAAGGCGGACGCGTAAAGGGTGACATCACTCAAGCCGACGCGCTACTCGCTTCCCGCAAAGCCACTGCCGACGACACTCGTAACCGAATCGAATTTGAAGTAAGGACCGCGCTGCTTGATCTCAATTCTGCCGCGCAGCAAGTCGAGGTGGCTCAGAGTTCGGTAGGTCTCGCCCAGGAGCAAGTTCGCCAATCGCAAGACCGCTTCAGGGCAGGTGTCACGAACAACGTTGAGGTCATTCAGGCGCAAGAAGCGCTCGCGACCACCAACGACAACCTTATTAATAGCCTGTTGGCGCATAATCTCGCGAAGCTCTCCCTCGCTCGTGCGATTGGAGTAGCCGAAGAAGCAACGAAAGAATTCCTCGGAGGTAAGCAATAGTGGCTGACCGCAGAACCACACAGGACGAACTCGAACAGCGTCCTCAAGAAACACAAAACAATGAGGGCCGCGAACAGTGGCCCGAAGAAGCCGAGGATGCATCGCGCAAAAGTCGCGCCCGAGGATTTTTTCGCGAACATCCCAATGCGCGCTGGATCATGCTGCTGGCCCTCATTGTTGCTGTCGCGGCTGGCGCCTACGTTTGGCACTACTATTCCGTTCGCGAATCGACCGACGACGCTCAGATTGACGGCCATATTGGACCCATCAGTTCCCGCGTCCCTGGCACCGCCATTCAGGTGAATTTCGAAGACAACCAGCAGGTCAAAGCTGGCGACATTCTGGTCCAGCTCGACCCCAAGGACTACGAAGTTGCCCTGGCCCGCGCTCGCGCCGATCTCGCCGACGCTCAAGCTGCTGCGCGTGCAGCCCAAACTGGTGTCCCCATTACATCAACAACAACCACCAGCCAGACATCCACTGCTGAGGCGAATCTGAACGCTTCCCATAAAGAAGTAGACGCCGCTAAAGCTCGTCTGCTCGAAGCACAGGCAAACTACAACAAAGTCTCGCAAGACTTGAAGCGATACCAGCAGCTCCTCGCGAAAGACGAGATTTCGCGCCAACAATATGACGCCGCTGTAGCCGCTGAACAGGGCGCCAGCGCGACCGTTGAAGCCGCCCGTGCAGCCGTTGCGGCCGCTGAAAGCCATGTCCGACAGGCCGAAGCCGGTGTACGCTCTGCCCAGACTGGCCCACAGCAAATCCAGGTCACCAATGCCCGCGCCAAAGCCGCCGAAGCCGCGGTGCAGCGTGCTCAGGCCGCCGTACAACAGGCCGAGCTCAATCTGAGCTACACCACTATCCGAGCTCCTTTCGCGGGTATTATCAGCAAGCGTAACGTTGAACCCGGACAAGTGGTCCAAGCCGGGCAACCGTTGTTTTCCATCGTCAACCTCGACGACATCTGGGTGACGGCCAATTTCAAGGAAACGCAACTTGAACATATGCGTGCCGGCCAATCCGTGAAGATTCATGTCGACACCTACGATCACGATTACGACGGCTACGTTGAGAACATTGGTGCCGCAACTGGCGCTCGCTTCAGCTTGCTGCCTCCCGAGAATGCAACCGGCAACTATGTAAAGGTCGTTCAGCGCATACCTGTTCGCTTGCGCTTCAATAAGGGCGTTGACCCGAATCACACCCTTCGACCAGGAATGTCCGTCGAACCGACAGTCATAACGAAGTAGAACGCACATTTAGCTCGGTACTCGGCACTCACTTCTGAGTACTGAGTACCGAGTACTAGGTACTGATTCCTTGAGCACTGCTGACGCAATGATGCCGCGCTCCGAAGCGCGCTACGTCAATCCATGGATCATCGCGATCGCGGTGATGTTGGGCACCTTCATGGAGGTGCTCGACACCACGATCGTCAACGTTTCCCTGCCCCACATCGCGGGCAATCTCTCTGCGACCGTCGACGAATCCACCTGGGTGCTCACGTCTTACCTCGTCGCAAACGCCATCGTCCTTCCGCTGACCGGCTGGCTCTCGAACCACTTCGGACGCAAGCGCGTCCTGATGAGCGCCGTTATCGGATTCACCGCTGCGTCGATTGCCTGCGGTCTTGCGCCAAATCTTCCCACCCTGCTCTTCTTCCGCATCGTACAAGGTGCGGCCGGCGGCGGATTGCAACCCCTCTCCCAGGCCATCATGCTCGAAGCTTTCCCGCCCGACAAGCGCGGCAAAGCCATGGCCATGTGGGGACTCGGCATTGTCGTCGCCCCCATGCTCGGCCCCGTGCTCGGTGGCTGGCTCACCGACACCTATAGCTGGCGCTGGCTGTTCTACATCAACCTGCCCGTCGGCATCGCCGCCATCATAATGTGCTCGCTCTTCGTCTTCGATCCGCCTTACATTCAGCGCGGCAAGGGCGGCGTCGACTTCTGGGGCATCGGCATGCTCGCCGTCGGCATGGGAGCACTCCAGATATTCCTCGACAAAGGTCAGGAAGAAGACTGGTTCTCGTCCCACTTTATTACTTGGCTGGCGGTAATAACCGTCCTTGCACTCGGCCTCTTCATTATTCGCGAGCTTCACGACAAACATCCGATCGTGAACCTGCGCGTGTTCCGAATACGCACGTATACCACGGGCGTTTTCCTGATGACTGTACTCGGCTTCGTCCTTTACGGAAGCATGGTGCTTCTGCCCATCTTCCTTCAGACACTGCTCGGATATTCCGCGCTTGATTCCGGTGTCGCGATGCTCCCCCGCGGACTCGGCTCCTTCATCGCCATGCCGATGGTCGGCATGCTCATGGGCAAGATCGAGCCTCGCAAACTGCTGACGGTCGGCCTCACTGTCGCTGCCGGCAGTTTCTGGTATCTGGCACGAATCAACCTCAACGCCGGCTACTGGGATATCTTCTGGCCACAATTCGTGCAAGGCATGTCCCTGGGATTCATCTTCGTGCCGCTTACCACTGCCACGCACGATCCGATTCCCAAACAGCAGATGGGCAATGCCACGTCGATCTTCAACGTGATGCGCAATATCGGCGGCTCCATCGGCATCTCTGTCGTCGCGACCATCTACGCCCGCAAGACCCAGACCAACACCAATATTCTGGGTGGCTTCATCAATCAGGCCAGCGGCGCAGCTCAACAGATGATCGCGGCCGCAAAGGCAATGTTCATGTCTCACGGCATCGATGCTGCCACAGCAACCAAGCAAGCCTATGCCGCAGTGTTCGGCATGGTCCAGCGCCAGGCTGCGATGTTGGCTTTCATTCACTGCTTCCGGTTGCTGGCCATCCTGTTCGTCTGCTGCATCCCGCTGATCTACATAATGCGCAAGCCAAGGCACCACGGTGGCCCTGGCACAATGGCGCACTAGGGGATTAGTTGTAAGTCGGTTCGGGAAGGGCACGGCTTCACAGCTCGCCGAAATAGGTTCTTTCTCGGGAAGGGCACGGCTTCAGCCGTGCCGTAAGTCGTCGACAAACAATGTGCCTTTAGGCACTGAGGTAAGCCCTTCAGGGCCAGCAAGACTTGGCCCTCTTCCCTTCTCCGGTTTATGCTTAACTGTTTCGAAGGAGCATTTTGGTGAAACGTCTTACTCTGCGTTCCGTAACACTTGCGGCATTTCTCCTTATTTGCATTGCGGCACTCGCGCAATCCAAGCCCGCGAACCAATCCGCTGGCGAACCTCAGCTCATCACTCCCGAGGATCTCGTCAAAATCCTTCAGTCGCCCAAAGCTGAAAAGCCGCTGATTTTCAACATCGGTCCCAAGTCGCTGTACGCGCAGGCGCATATCACGGGCTCCGAGTACATCGGTGCCGGCTCAGATCCCGCCGGAATCCAGGCCCTCCGCAATCGCGTCAAGACGCTCCCAAAGAAGAAGTTCATCGTCCTCTATTGCGGATGCTGCCCCTGGTCGCATTGCCCCAACGTTCACCCGGCTTACAACGAACTGCGCTCTCTCGGATTCACCAACGTGAAAGTGCTATACATCGCAAACAACATCGGTGCGGACTGGGTCTATAAAGGCTACCCGACTACCAAGGGCGAATAGGCCGAACTCGGAGATATCGTGAACAAGCGAACCATCATCATTCTCGTCATCGTGCTTGCCGTCGCGGCGTTCATCTACTACCACGGCAAGAAGAATCCGCCCGCAACCGTAACGGTCAACGCCAACAATCATCCCGTCGCGCCCAACTTCTCGCTGGCTGATCTCGACGGCAAGAAGATCGATCTCTCGAACTACAAAGACAAAGTCGTGCTCGTCGATTTTTGGGCGACCTGGTGTACTCCCTGTCGCGACGAGATTCCCCATTTTGTCGAATTCCAGAAGCAATACGGAGACCAGGGTCTCCAGATCATCGGCATCTCGATGGACGATTCCGCGGCCCCTGTTCGCGATTTCTACAAAGAGTTCAAGCTCAACTACCCGGTCGTAATGGGCGACACCGCCACCTCTGACGCCTACGGCGGCGTCCTCGGACTCCCAGTCAACATCCTCATCGGCCGCGACGGTCGCATCTACGCCAAATACACCGGCATGACCGATATCAAAGCGCTCGAATCCGAAATCAAAACTCAACTCGAAGCAAAACCGTAGCGCCGGACTCCAGTCCGGCGTTTCCTATACATAAGGTAGCGCCGGCGCCCACGCCTGCCCGCTTATGCCTTTGGAGCGCTGGCGCCCCGCCGGCTGTCGCGAGGGCATCTTGCCCTCGCCCGATTTCCCGGCGCATCCGCCCCGTAGCGCCGGACTCCAGTCCGGCGTTTCCTATACATAAGGTAGCGCCGGCGCCCACGCCTGCCCGCTTATGCCTTTGGAGCGCTGGCGCCCCGCCGGCTGTCGCCAGGACATCTTGCCCTCGCCCGATTTCCCGACGCATCCGCCCCGTAGCGCCGGACTCCAGTCCGGCAAACCCGCATCTAACCTTCCCTTGATGCCGTCCGCCTTCATCTGCCAAGGACTCCGCACCCCCATCGGCCGCTACGGCGGCGCGTTATCAGCCGTACGCACCGACGACCTCGCCGCACACCCAATCCGCGTTTTGCGTGAACGCTTCGCCAACGCCGACTGGGAGTCCCTCGACGAAGTCATCCTCGGCTGTACCAACCAGGCTGGCGAGGACAATCGCAATGTCGCGCGCATGGCCAGTCTTCTCGCCGGAATTCCAGCCAGCGTTCCCGGCGTGACCGTCAATCGACTCTGCGCCTCCGGCATGGAAGCCGTCGCCTCCGCCGCGCGCGCGATAGTCGCCGGAGAAATCTCTCTTGCCATCGCCGGAGGAGTCGAGAGCATGAGCCGTGCTCCGCTGGTCATGCCCAAAGCAACGTCAGCGTTCTCGCGCACTGCCGAAATTTACGATTCCACGTTGGGCTGGCGTTTCATAAATCCCGAGATGCAGGCGCGTTTCGGAACCGACTCGATGGGCGAGACCGCCGAGAACGTCGCCGAGCAATACGGCATTGATCGCAAGTCGCAAGACCTCTTTGCCATTCGCTCCCAATGCCGAGCCGAAGGCGCGAAGAAAGCGGGCTTCTTCGCCGAAGAAATCGCTCCGATTCATATCCCCGTGTCTTACAACACGGTGCCCCACGCCACGGTGCCCCACGTTCGCGGAGCTAACGTGGGGACTTCCCATACACCCACCATCATCTCCTCCGACGAACATCCGCGCCCCACAACAACTCTCGAAGCTCTAGCGAAGCTTCCCACTCCCTTTCGCAAGAACGGGACGGTCACGGCAGGCAATTCATCCGGCATCAACGACGGAGCCTGCGCGATGTTCGTCGCCTCAGAATCCACCGCCGCAAAATTCGGTCTGGCTCCGATCGCGCGCATAGTCGGTTCCGCCACTGCCGGAGTCGAGCCGCGCATCATGGGCATCGGACCAATCTACGCCGTGCGCAAACTGCTCGCGCGCTTGAATCTCTCCCTCAACGACATCGACTGGATCGAACTCAACGAAGCCTTCGCCGCTCAGGCACTCGCCGTCATGCGTGAACTAGGCCTTCCCGACGAGAGTGAAAAGGTCAATCCGAATGGCGGCGCAATCGCCCTTGGACATCCCCTCGGTATGAGCGGCGCGCGCCTCGTCCTCACCGCCGCGCGTCAACTTCATCGCACCGGATCACGCTATGCCCTCGCTACCATGTGCGTCGGCGTTGGTCAGGGAATGGCGATGCTGCTGGAGCGAATCTGAAGCTCATCGCAGCGCCGGCACCCTCGTTGCCTGCTCTGCCGTTGGAGCGCTGGCGTCCCGCCGGCTGTCGTGCGGGCATCTTGCCCGCGCTGCACATCGCACCGTCCCACCTGCGGTCATGCGGCACCCGCCCACACAGTGTAGGGACGAGGCTGTGCCTCGTCCGCTATTTCTAGCACCCCCACACCGCTTCGTATACAATTCCCTTCCATGGCAAAGCAAGCTGCTGCTCGCACCGATCTCGCACACAAGGTCTTCAACGAAGTTCGCGGCTATTGCGTTCGTAATGCAGACCCCGAGCTCTCGAAGAAGTACGCGAAGTACTTCACCGAGGGATACGATTCCTACGGGCTCACCGACAAACTTCCCGACTGGACCGAGAAGCGCGAGTGCTGGGCCAGCATGTTGCGCGATGGTGGCCCCGCCGAGATGTTCAAATGCGGCGATCTCCTGATGTCCACCGGCAAGTTCGAAGAAGCCTCTTTCGCCATAATGTTCGTGATCGACCTGCCCGAGTTCGACGCCCGCGAGAACCTCGACCGCATTGCGAAATGGTTCATCGCGCCTGTTGCTGGCGAGTACCGCACTGGCATACGCAACTGGGCGCACAGCGACATTCTCTCTGGCGACGCTCTCAGCCGCTATCTCCTGAACAAGATCGTCACGCTCAAAGACCTCGAAGCTTGGCGCGACTCGTCTCACAAGTTCCAACGCCGCACCGTGCCGGTCTCGCTGTGCACTCCCATGAACAGCAAACGCACGCTGCTCGACCAAACGAACAACTACTCAGCCATGCTCCGCCTGATCGAACCGCTGATGAGCGACACCGAACGCGTCGTCCACCAGGGCGTCGGCTGGTTCCTGCGCGACGCCTGGAAACGCCATCCCGAGCAGATCGAGCCATTCCTGCTAAAGCACAAGAACACCGCCCCGCGGCTGATCTATCAATACGCGACTGAGAAGATGGACAAGAAGAATAAGGAGCGCTTCAGGAAGAAATGAAGCCGTACACATGGAAGGAAGCATTCGAAGACGCACTTGAGGCCGCCAAACGCGGGAAGCCCGAATACCAGACATTCGTCGGCTATTGTTTTGACATTGGAAAAGGTGTGAAGTGTGACCCGAAGATGGCGAAATATTGGTACACAAAAGCAGCGCGCAACGGCAACTCCGACGCTATCTTTAATCTTGCGCTCAGCTATGATCACGGGAGCCTCGGTCTTCGCAAGAACCGTCGCCGTGCTGTTCAACTGTATCGACAAGCTGCACTAAAGGGCCATCTTCAGTCGCAAACAAATCTTGCTGCAATATTGCTGGAAGGGAATGGCAAGAAAGACTCTGCCGAAGGTGCCCGTTGGATGAGAAAAGCTGCGCAGAGGGGAGACGACCTAGCTCAATACAATCTCGGACGATCTTACGCCTACGGAGAGGATGGTCTCCAGAAGAATGCCGCATTGGCCAAGAAATGGTTGTCCAAAGCGCAAAAACAGGGTCATTTGAAAGCTCGCCGCCTGCTCAACTCGAAATACTTGAAAGAAGCCTCAAGAACGTGAATTAGGACTGGTGCCCCACATCTGCGCACCGTTCGCAGATGTGGGTCGGACGACCTCGACACGGAGGAAGACTCAGCACAATGAACACCCTCAAAGGCTGTCTGTTGGCAGTTCTTCTTGCGACGTGCAGCGCCGCCCTCGCGCAGCAGTGCCCGAAAGCCAGCAAGGAAGGACCGAGTGTTCCATCCGAGGTCCGAACGTTAGAAGGCAAACTCATCTTCCACGATGGTGTTCGCAAGTGGTTCGAACTTAAGCTGGACCAACCGCAATGCGAACAGGCGTCAATCCAGTTGGTGCCGAATGGAAGTGAACTACAAATCCTCAGAGGATGCCGAGTCAAATCAACGGGTCAGATTGATTTCTCTCCCACTGGATACTACTCGCTTGATACCTACCAAGGCATCGACCGAATCGAGCCTGTTGGTGTTTGCGATCGGCAGCCACCCTTTCCCGACTATTCGCAAGCAAAGCCAGACAAGTTAATCCGCCAATATCGGGTCGACATGGACATCAACTACGATGGGGAGCACCCCATCATTTTCCGCGTGACCAGTGCAGGCAAGGAACTGCAACCTTGGCAGGCTTATGCAAGTTATCTGCTGACCGGCGGCTTTGTCCTCTACGGACACTGCGGAGACGGCTTTGTAGTCGATAAGGTATTCGGCACACGAGAGGCAAAACCTTCCCACTTCGATGAGCCGAAAACCTCAAGTGATATGGCGATGTTCGATCCTGAAACGGCTGCGGATTCCGGCAAAAAGCACATGCATTTGGGATACACCTGCATACGCGAACAGTAGTCCCTCGGTTCCCACTCTAGCCGTCATAGACGGAGACGTAGGTCTTGTTCCATTTCTAGAAATTTCCACAGCGTCATGTTTCAATCCCGCAATTCAGCCTTATCCTCGATAAAGATAAAGATAACGGTGACTCACGTTCGCGAAGCTAACGTGGGCCAGATCCAACAGTCGAGCACCTATAACCCGGTAACCTCATTGACAACTCTCTGCTAACCGCTAACTGCTGAGTACTGACAGCTCCAATCAGTCAGCTGAACAGCTAACTCCTTTAGAGCGTCAGTCGCACAGACAAGGTAGGGGGAGGGGGGCGGGTGGCGATATGGTAAACGCTGAGTCGCTACGACGCTGGTGTTTCTGCTTTGAAATCACCAAGCTAGTGCACAATCTTGGCCAGCATGATCTCAATGATCTTCTCGTCGACGACGCCCATGGAGCGGCTCAATTTGGCGAGGTTCTCGATGGTCTGTTCGGCTGTTGGCGCG
Source organism: Acidobacteriota bacterium (assembly GCA_023410055.1). Taxonomy (GTDB): domain Bacteria; phylum Acidobacteriota; class Terriglobia; order Terriglobales; family Acidobacteriaceae; genus JAEZPW01. The sequence continues at coordinate 48,409 of JAEYQK010000016.1, read as the reverse complement.
ACGATGCCGTTGTCGTCTGGGACTTCGGCTCGGCGCATCGCAAGTGACGCTGCACGGTAGGCCATGTCAGCCGCTGTGCTGACTTTCAGCGCGCATCCGGCTTTTGCACCATCGCAGATCATGCCCGTGAGAGTCGCGGCCATGATCTTTACCGCACGCTCGACGTCGTCGGGATCGCCGCCCATGGCGCAGGTAACGCCGCAAGCTGCGCCGATTCCGGCTTTGATTGCGACGCCGCAGAGCGCCGAGAGATAGCCGACATACGACGTGATGTACATCGTGACCAGATGTGAAAGCGCGAGCGCACGCAGCATTCGGCCTTCATCCACGCCGTGGCGCTTAGCGTACACGACGATCGGGATTGTCGCAACGATGCCCTGATTTCCGGATCCGGCCGAGGTCATGATTTCAACTGGGTATCCCGACATTCGGGCGTCGCTGCCGGCGGCCGTGAGGCTGGCCATGTGTGTGGAGACGTCGCCGTCTTCGTCGCCGGTGCCGAAGTAGCCAGTTCCGATGCCCATGGGCTGCGACATCCCGACTCGGCAGGCCTCGTTGTTTTTGTCGATAGTGGCGCGTAGGAGTTCGTACACCGGATCCGGTAGTTGGTCGAGCAAGCCTATGATCTGCCGGAACGTCAGTGTTCTCAATTCTTCGACGTCGGGTTGCAAGGGCGCGGTCGCGTCTAGCTTCGCTTCTCCGTGGATGACGCGCCCGTTCTGCTTCAGCCGTACGATTGCATCGTGCTCTTCGGCGATGGTGCAAGAGCCTGAGCCTGTGCTCAGCCGGGCCTCGACATCGATGTAAACGTCGGAGGGGGCGTCTTCGGCAATGCTGATTCTAATGCGGCCGCTATCGGCCAGCCTTTCGGCGCTGCCGATGATTGCGGGGGTGAGGTCCTCAAAGAGATTCATGCCCCGGCGGGGGTCGCAGAACGCGCCCAGCGCGGCGGACATCAGGATGCCTTTGTGGCCGTCGGTGTTGGGAATGAGGATGGCGAAGGTGTTCTTGAAGATGTTGCGGCTGACTCGGATCTCGATTTCGCGCACATCAGATTCATTGATCTGGAAGAAGGAATTGGAACCAGGTGTCCACCCGTTGATGGCCTGAACTGCGGCGGCTGTTGCGAGTGCGACGGCGACCGGTTCGGTGCAACCCAGTGCCGGTTTCAGGATGTGACGGAACAGGTGTTCGAGATTCATGCGGGTACCCTTGAGCCGATGCGGCGACGAAACCCTAGAGTATACCTGTGATCTCTCGGCGTTTGATGTCTCTTTTCATTCATCACGCGGAGCATATAGACTCGACTTTCATAATTGGGATTTCATTGTATGTAGGAGGCGCCCATGGCGAGCGCAACAAGCAATAGTCCGAGCACCTTGAAACAGAATCTTCCGTGGATTCGAGAGCAGTTTCCCGCGCTGAAGCTGGAATCCAATGGGCGGCCGGTTGTCTTTTTGGACGGCCCCGGCGGCACACAGGTCCCTCAGCGCGTCCTCGATGCCATGAACGACTACCTGGTGCGATCGAATGCGAATCACCACGGCGCCTTCGAGACGGCACGCCGCACGGAAGCGACGATCGCTGCGGCACACTCGGCGATTGCCGACATGTTCGGCTGCGACGATGATGAGGTCTTCTTCGGCCAGAATATGACTTCGCTGACGTTTGCGCTGAGTCGGGCGATCGGGCGCGAGTTGGTTCCGGGCGATGAAGTTGTCGTAACCACACTCGATCACGACGCCAACATTGCTCCGTGGCTGGCGCTGGCTGAAAAAGGTGTCACTACCCGCTGGGTGGATATCAACGACGACACCTGCACCCTCAACATGCACGATCTTTCGACCAAGATCACGCGGAAGACGAAGTTGGTCGCAGTGGGGTACGCGTCGAATTCAGTAGGGACGATTAACCATCTTGAACGCATCATCAGTCTCGCGCATGAGAACGGCGCGATGGTGTTTGTCGACGCGGTGCACTATGCGCCACATGGACCGATTGACGTGCGAGCATTGGATTGCGATTTCCTGGCTTGCTCGACTTACAAGTTCTTTGGACCGCATTTAGGTGTGATTTACGGCAAACGCTCGCATCTGGAACGGCTGCGACCCTACAAGGTAAGGCCGGCTTCGGAAGACTTGCCAGACCGCTGGGAGACCGGCACGCAAAACCATGAAGGGATGGCGGGACTCTGTGGCGCGATTTCTTATCTGGCGGAACTTGGGCAACGAATCGATCCCACGGTCGAGACACGTCGTGCTGCGATAGTTGCTGGCTACAAAGCCGTTCAGAGTTACGAGCGCGAACTGTCGACCCAACTCATCTCCGGACTGCTAGCGATTCCGGGGCTGACGTTCTATGGGATAACGAATCTCGACTGGCTCGACCGGCGAACTCCGACGGTGTCGTTTACGCTGGCGGGACACACGCCCGCCGAAATCGCGACTCGCCTGAGTGATGCGGGCATTTTTGTCTGGGACGGCAACTTCTACGCAATCTCGCTGACAGAGCGGCTCAAGCTCGAAGACAAGGGAGGCCTGCTGCGAGTGGGGGCCGTGCACTACAACACTAGTGAGGAAGTCGAACGACTGCTGCAGGAGATCAAGAAGATAGCAGGATGAAAAAGCGATGAAGATTGAAGCTGTTCCGTTTGCATCGGCGGGCAACTGCTTCATCGTTGGTGACTAGGATGGGCACCACCGTGCGCGCACGGATGTAGGCGCGAAGGTGCTAATCGTTGACTGATAACTGAATAGGCAATCCACCAGACACTTCCTGACGATGTATCATCGGTTTCGCTTCAAATCGCCTGTATTTTGCGTCCGATGAAGGGACTGTCTGCGATGGCACGAACAACAAGAACAGTAGGATTGGTTGTTCTCTCGCTGTTAACGCTGCTCACCTGCACTGCATTTTTTCTGACTCGAGATTCCGCGAATCCTATATCCAAATTGCGAGCGAAGGCTAAGCAGACAGCACAGGTGCCGATCGTTGACGAATCGCCCCTGCTGACGGCCCGCAACTTGCGTCCTTTTGCTACAACGCAGGAAGAAGACCAACTTGCGCTGGAGGCCATTAAGCAGGCCGACCACGACGTTGACCTCGCCTATGCAATGGCATTGCGAAAGGCGCATCTGCAAGCTCCGGTGGAGACTCCAGAGACCAAGGAGATCACTGCCAGGATCGAGGGACTGGAGAAGCTGACGAGCAGTGAGGAAGCTGAGATTGCGCGACTGACGAAGCTTCTTGCCAGCGCTGACAAGACCCAGTCCGAGATCCTGCGGGATCAGCTTGAACTGCTACAAGCTCAAAACAGTCTGCACGATGAAGAGCTGGAGGACGCTCATCAGGACCTGATCGCCGCCGGTGGCGACAACGAGAGCGCGGTCCAGGCGAAGTTCCAGGAACACAAAACGCTTCAGCACTCGACGGCTACCGCCGGGACAGAGTCGAAACCGGCTTCGTTCGAACCGCCAGCTTTTTTGGTAGCACAGGTTCGAACCTGGCAGTCACTCCGAACGGCACGGGCGCAACTCCTGCAAGCCCAGCGAGAGGCCGATGGCAGAGTGCCGGATCTAGTCGCCAGACAACAACGGTTGAGCCTACGACTGCGGGACGAACGCAGAACAATTACGCCGGGAGCGACTGGCTCAGCGGTGCTCACGGGGAGTAGGGATCAGCGCGGCGCTGCCCTGGCCGCAGTGCGTGCCCATGTTGACTGGCGCCGCGTAGTGAGCGACTTCGATAAACGTATTGCCGACGAGAAGCAACTGTCGAAGCTCTATGGGCAATGGGCGGAGATTACCAACCGCCAGATGTGGGCCACTTTCCATGCGTTACTTCGCTCAGTGATCTTGATCCTTGTTATCACGATTGCGGTAATCGTCGCTGAAATCATTATTGCCCGCCAACTCAAGAAAGCTTCATTCGACCGCCGTCAGTTGACCACCATGCGCACAGCCTTGCGAGTGAGCTTGCGGGCAATTGGTGTGCTCATCGGTCTGATCGTGTTGTTCGGGACTCCAACTCAGCTTTCGACGATCATCGCTTTTGCTGGTGCAGGCTTAACGGTAGCTCTCAAGGACTTCATCGTTTCGTTCTTCGGCTGGTTCGTGCTGATGGGCCGCAACGGTCTCCATGTTGGGGATTGGGTTGAGATCAACGGCATCGGTGGAGAAGTGCTGGAGATCGGGCTATTGAGGACGGTTTTAATGGAGACGGGCAACTGGAGCGATGCAGGGCATCCGACCGGACGCAAGGTGGCCTTCGTCAATAGCTTCGCGATGGAGGGGCACTACTTCAACTTCACGACAAAGGGTCAGTGGCTCTGGGATGAGTTGAATGTGCTTGTCTTGCCGGATCGTGATCCTTACCCGCTTATGGCCGAGATACAGTGCTTGATAACGGAAGAGACAAAAGCGAGTGCGGAATTGGCCGAGCAGGAATGGAAGCGCGCGACGCATGGCTATGGTGTGCAGGCGTTCTCGGCGGCGCCGGCGATCAACATGCGGCCAACGGAGCATGGAATCAATGTTGTAGTCAGATATGTGACGCAGGCAAATGAGCGGCACGAGTTGCGCACGCGGCTCTATCGGCAAATTGTCGAACTGATGCGCAGGCCTGCGCTGGCGACCGCCGCGCAATAGTGAATTGAAGCGTCGGACCGCATTCCGGCCCGACGCATAAATGCTACTCAGCCATGCTGCGAGCGCGTTTCGCTGCTGCGTTCGCGAAGGGCGCAACCTTCTCTTTGGCGGCGTTGGCCCACTCGGCGCCTTTTCCGATGACGCCGCTGGCCTGATCCGTCCAGTCTTCGACGACATCACGCGCGTCTTCATACTTGCGGCGCAATGCTCGCCGCGTCTGTTTGCCGCTCTTGGGTGCAAAAAGCAGCGCGACAGCGGCCCCGACCCCAAGGCCGATGAAGAGAAAAGTTAAGCTCATACCCAGGTTGCCGCCACGCTCGGAGGGCTGATAATCGCCAAAGCGCTCGTAATCTGTCATTCAAGCTACCCCCTAAAGAATTCCATCCCTAGTTGGAGTCACAGGCCCGAGAAGAGGTTTTCTCGACTGCTGGCCGTAACGGAAGATCCAGGACTGAAACGATTACCCCGTCTTGCGTCCGGATGAGCTTTTCGATCGATCGCCTCGCAAGTTGGTCTTCTGTTGGGAACGGATAGGAACAACACGGTTCTGTCTCTCGGCTTCTTCGTCCGCAGAACGATTTGCGATTCCCTGGCCGGTAGTGCTCTGAGTTCTATCAACATTGCCGCGGTCGTCTTCCTCAGAGCGATCTTGCTTTCGGGTTGCCGTTTTACGGAGAATTGCGCCAGCCGATTTGGGCTGCTTCTTTGCCGCCTTTTTGTCGGTTGCTTTCACACGGGCCGAAATGTCCTCCACGGTGTCCGCGACTTGCTCTTCCTGATCGATTTTTAGGGCGAGATCCCCGAGTGAAACCATTCCGACCAGCATTCCTTTTTCAATGACCGGCAAACGGCGAATCTGGTGCTCGGCCATTACGCGGCGTGCCTGCTCGACATCGCTGTCGGGTTCGACTGTCTGGAGTTCGCCGCTGAGTACCTCGTCGGCTGCGACTTCCGCTGGATCTTTGCCTTCGGCGATGCATCGAACCACGATGTCGCGATCGGTTACTATGCCGATCAGCTCTCCCTCTTCCACGATTGGGATAGCCTCCACATCCTGCTCACGCATTATCATTGCTACTTCGTCCAAAGTATCGTCGGGCTCGGCGGTTTCGACTTCCGAGACCATGATGTCACGGATCTTCATGGAGCCTCCTCCTTCTTCTGCTGCTGCTCTGGGGTTGGATAGTCTGTCTCTCAGCGGTTAGAAAAGGACGCACTTGGTCCCGTTGTCTGAAAGCCGGAGCTGATGGCGTCTTTTGCGGAGATTGTGCAATCTGCTGGCGAGCGGCCTTGGGGTGGGTACATCGTGGTTCCCAACTCTGCCCGTTGCCGTGTAAAATCAAGTGTTTGCGCTTTCTTTCTTTTTGCGCTCACCCGGCGGCTGAGGGCTGTGTTCCTGCCTGTGGTCATGCAACTGCAACCGGTGACATCTGCCAGCCGCTTACAAAGTTCACAGGAGAAGTAAGAGGAATCGTATGGCAATTCCAGCAACACAAATGCGTCCCGGCATGATCATCAAGCACAACAATGATCTGCACCTGGTGTTCAGCGTTGAGCACCGCACCCCCGGCAACTTGCGTGCATTTATCCAAGCCAAGCTCCGCAACATCCGCACGGGTGCAATGTTCGAGCACCGGTTCCGCTCCGGCGACGCAATCGACAAGATCGTGGTCGACGAAATCAATATGGAGTATCTCTACAACGACGGCGACACCTATTACTTCATGAACATGGAGACCTACGAACAGACGCCGCTGATGAAGGACACGCTGGGGGACTCGGTCGACTACCTGACGCCGAACTTACAGATCAAGGTCGAGTTCTACGACGGCAAGCCGGTGGGTATCGAACTTCCCCAGACTGTTGATCTGACGGTCGTGGAGACTGAACCCGGATTGAAATCGGCGACGGCGAGCAGCGTGACGAAGCCGGCTAAGACTGAGACCGGTCTCGTCGTTCAGGTGCCTCCGTTCATCAACGAAGGCGAAAAGATTCGCGTCGATACGAGCGAAGGCGCGTATCTGTCGAGAGCGTAGGAAACATCAACCGGGGATTTTGCGGATAGACGCGGATTAGCATCATGACTGATTTTGGACCCGTTTTCATCCGCGAGTTTCGGCGTGATCCGCGGTAAGGTTTGAAGAGTGCCGATGTCAGAAAAAGTCGCAGTTGTGACAAAGAGCTTTATCGTGAAAGGCCGCGTTCAAGGCGTCGGCTTTCGTTGGTTTGTGGAGCGCGAGGCGCAGTTGCTGGGGCTGGCAGGCTGGGTCCGGAACAATCCGGACGGCAGTGTTGAAGTGCTGGCAACCGGCACGAGAGAGCAGATCAATGCCTTGCACGGCAAGCTCCGTGAGGGGCCTCGTGCGGCGCGAGTTGATGCAGTGGAAGTGGAAGATGCTAATCCAGTTGCGGGCCTGAAGTCATTTCGAATCGAAGGAGCGTGGTAAACGATGGCAACCAAACCGGCGATCAATTGCGATTCGCTGAAATCACTCATTCGCGGAGTGCCTGATTTCCCGAAGCCCGGCATTCTGTTCTACGACATCACCACGCTGTTGAAGGACAAGGTCGGTTTCGCGAAGCTGATCGACGGCCTCTCGGAATACTACCTGAACAAAGACGTCGATATCGTGATGGGCATTGAAGCACGCGGATTCATCTTCGGCCCCGCACTGGCTTATCGCCTGAACGCCGGCTTCGTACCGATTCGCAAACCGAAGAAGTTGCCGGCGAAGACGATCAGCCAGACCTACGACCTCGAGTACGGTAGTGACACGTTGCAGGTACACGAAGATGCAATCAAGCCGGGGCAGAAGGTGGTCATCGTTGACGATCTGCTGGCGACCGGTGGTACCGCTAAAGCCAGCGTTGAACTAGTGAAGAAACTCGGCGGTGAGATCGTCGGCGTTGCCTTCGTAATAGAACTCGATGCACTGAAGGGCCGCGAGAAGCTGGCAGGGTACGATGTGCTGTCGTTGATCCATTACGAGATATAGTCAAGAACTGTAGGGATGTATTAGCGGGACGGGCGATTCGCTCGTCCCGTTTTTCTTTCTGGAGAATGGTGGCCGTAGCGCCGCCCGGTCTCGGCGGCCGCGTGCAAAGCAGTCCGGTTTTGCTCCTACGCGAATACAAGAACGATTGTTGTTGACAGGAGCTCACCTTAGCTATACTTCACTGCCATGAAGTGCGTTCTTCGAATGATCATTTTCACAGGCATTTTCCTCGTTCCTCTATCGTCGTTTTGCGGCGACAACGTGGCCGAGGGAAACGCTCTTCTGAAACGGGCTGCCGAGTTGAGCAAAATCGATGAGGACAAACCTCTGTATGTCCGTTCTTCGGTAACACTGTTCGGTACATCTGAAGGAATGGTGACCGGAACAATGTTGCTCTACCGTGAATCCGCTACACGGTGGCGCAGAGAGTTTCACCTGAAAGGTTACGATTCCGTGCAAGTCGTGGATGGCGACCGCACGTGGCGACTTCGGAGTGCTCCTTATACCCCAGCTTTGGTGCGGAGGCTAAGCTGGATCCCGATGGAACTCTCAAGACTGCGGAGAGAAAGCGCCCGGAAATTGAGCGATCGTAAGCTGAACGACGTGCGGGTTCGCTGTGTCGAAACAACCCACGCAAAAGGGTACATACCGGAGACATGGTGTTTTTCCGAAGATGGCACTCCCGCCGCTAATTACTCTGTGGAGCAGCGTACTGAGTATTCAGATTACACGGACGTGAATGGCCGAAGGCTGCCTGGAAGAATAAAGGTATTCCAAAACAGTATCTTGGCTACCCAGATGAACGTTAGTGAATACAGTGCCGAGCTTCCCAGTGATCCGCAACTCCTTGCGCCACCCAGCGGAGCTATCGAGAGTGCCTGGTGCGAGAACATGGTTCCTCCGAGCCCAATTCATACTCCGGACCCCAACTTTCCCCTCGAAATGCGTCGTCGCTCGGTAGAGGCCACAACGAAGTATCAGATCACGATAGGTACAGACGGACGAGTTGAGAACGTCTATCCACTCACGACTCGCACCTTTCTTGAGCCGTTCATTATCGAGACTCTGAAAGATTGGAGGTCCAAACCCGCGATGTGCGGCAACACCCCCGTACCGTTCGAAGTAGAGGTGGAGTTTGCCATTCATCTTGGTAGGTAGTACATGAAAAAGCCCCGAAGCACGCTTCGGGGCTCTGACTTTTCGCCGGACTGGGGTCCGGCGCTACTTACTTTTTGGCTTTCTTCAATCGCTCTTCAAGTTTGTTCAGTTCGTCCTTCATGCCTTGCGGCAGACGGTCACCGAACTTGGCGAAGTGTTCCTGAATCAACGGGATTTCGGCAAGCCAACCATCAACGTCCACAGCGAGCAGCGTGTCCATATCGGCTTCCGACACATCGAGGCCTGTTAGGTCGAGTGCGCCCTTTTCGGGCAAGCGACCAATCGGAGTCTCGACTGCTTTACCTGTGCCGTTGCAGCGTTCGAAGACCCACTTCAGCACGCGGCTGTTCTCGCCGTAGCCGGGCCACAGGAAGTGACCGTCGGCGTCCTGACGGAACCAGTTCACGTAGAAGATCTTCGGGAGTTTGGCACCAGCTTTCGCCCCGATCTTCAGGTAATGTGCGAAGTAGTCGCCCATGTTGTAGCCGCAGAACGGCAACATGGCCATCGGATCGCGGCGGAGTTGTCCAACTTTGCCCGCTGCGGCCGCTGTCGTTTCGCTGCTGGCTGTTGCGCCGAGGAAGGTACCGTGCTGCCAGTCGAACGATTCGATCACGAGCGGTACGACCGCACCGCGCCGTCCACCAAACAGGATCGCGTCGATCGGCACGCCCTTGGGATCTTCCCACTCCGAAGCAATGACGGGGCATTGACGAGCCGGAGTCGTGAAACGGGCGTTCGGATGTGCAGCCTTGCGTCCCGATTCCGGCGTCCACGGACGACGCAGCCAATCGATCAAGTTCGCCGGCTTTTCGTCCGTCATGCTTTCCCACCAGACATCGCCTTCAGGAGTGATGGCGCAGTTGGTGAAGATGGAGTTCTTGGTGGCGGTCAGCATGGCGTTCGGGTTGGACTTCATGCTGGTGCCGGGTGCGACGCCAAAGAATCCGTTTTCAGGATTGATGGCGTACAAGCGGCCGTCCGCACCGAATTTCATCCATGCGATATCGTCGCCGATCGTCTCGACCTTCCAGCCAGGAATGGTCGGGATCAGCATAGCAAGGTTGGTCTTGCCACAGGCTGACGGGAACGCGCCGGTGATGTACTTTACTTCACCCTGCGGACTGGTCAGCTTCAGAATGAGCATGTGCTCGGCCATCCAGCCCTCGTCGCGTGCCTGCACCGAGGCGATGCGGAGGGCGTGGCACTTCTTGCCAAGCAGAGCATTTCCGCCATAACCGGAGCCGTAAGACCAGATTTCGCGGGTCTCGGGGAAGTGCGAGATGTACTTCTCGGTCGGGTTATTGGGCCAGGGGGTGTCAGCTCCAGTTGCGTCGAGCGGTGCGCCGACGGAGTGAATGCCGCGAACGAATTCGCCGTCAGTGCCGAGGACATCGAGAACTTTGTTGCCCACGCGCGCCATGATGTGCATGTTCGCGACAACGTAGGGGGAGTCGGAAAGCTCCACGCCGATATTGGCGATCGGGGAGCCTACCGGTCCCATGCTGTAGGGGATAACGTACATTGTGCGTCCCGCCATGGAGCCCTCATAAAGCTTCTCCATGATCGATTTCATCTCGGCGGGATCACGCCAGTAATTCGTCGGGCCTGCATCTTCTTTGTTATTCGAGCAGATGAAGGTGCGGTCTTCGACGCGAGCGACATCGGCCGGTGTCGACCGGACGAAGATACTGTTGGGGCGCTTGGCGTCGTTGAGTGGGATCGCAGTGCCCGCCTGGATCATGAGGCGGAGCATATCCTGATATTCCGCTGCCGAACCGTCGCAAACGCGGACTTGGTCGGGCTTGCACAACTGGGCGATTTCTTGAATCCACTGTGCGAGTCTTTTGTGCTTGATGGCGCTGCTGATAGCTTCAACCCGAGCTGGGCTGGACATATGAGCGTCTCCTAATAAGACTGATGCATTAGTAAGGTCGATCCTTGGTCCGACTCGCTTCCCAGAGCAGTCTTTGGGTAACAAGCGAGAACAGCAGGAAAACCGCGGCATCTCAGAGTAAGGTTACGTGGTGCGGGACTAAAGTTGCCCCGCCTCTCAAGTTTGTGACCCGCCGCAGCATCCGTATCAACAGCAACACCGAATGCCGGGGAAAATCGGATTACAGACCATTGTAGCGTGTCTAGGCGGTTTGCGAAACGCTGTTTGTGAACTCGCGCTCAAGTGACTCAATATGGCGCATCGTCTGCTCAAGGGTAAGCATATGCATCTCGCGCCCGCCGTTTTCCCCGCTCTCGATGGCGGTCTTCAGGTGGCGGCCGGCAATCTGAACGGCCATTGGGTCGGTGATAATGCGTCCTGTGCGCTTGTTGTGCTCGCCCCATGCGGGGTGCGGCAGCGAGATCCAGACCGGCTGCCCATTAGCAAGAAACTTGACGTCGACGGCGTCGGCATGACGAGTGGCAATGGCGACGATCAATGCCTGGTAGATACAGTGGACTGGCTGCCCTGTCCAGCGGTCGGTTGCGGTGAAGTCATCGTACATAGCAGGTAAGTAGAGTGTAGCATCGAGGGCACAATCGGGTCATCGGGCGATTGGGCCATCGAGCAATTGAAAAACAGGCGTCATTTAGAATGATGCTGATGCCCAGTACTAAGCCAAAAGCAACAAACTCAACGAGGAAGCCCGTACCGAAGCAGACGGGTGCTGCGAAGGTACTCAACGCGCCAAGTCTTTCCGAAATCCCCTGGCTTGTGCATGGATTCAGCACGCGGGTAGGTGGCTCTTCCAAATCTTATGGCAAGCCGTCATTGAACTTGGGCTTCACGAAAGACGACTCTCGATCAGCGGTCGAGAAAAACCGTGCGACGTTCTTGAAGAAGGTCGGCGCGCCACAGTGGCCTACCATCGAGATGAAGCAGGTCCACTCGGACGTGATTCATTGCGTGACCGCATTGGAAGAAGACAGGCTGGTGCTCGCGATGGAGTCGACTATCGACGATCGGGGTCGCGCACCGCGCGGCTTTGCTCATGGACTGGTCGGGGATGGTCTGGTGACGAATGTTCCGGGCATTCTACTGGCGGTGAAGACAGCCGATTGCATGCCAGTCATCCTTGTCGATAAGAAGAAGAAAGCTATTGGAATTTTCCATGCCGGATGGCGCGGCACGTTGCATCGCATTGTCGAAAAGGGTGTGGGCGAAATGCATCGCTGGTTCGGATCGAAGCCTCGTGACTTGCACGCTGCACTCGGCCCCAGCATCCGCGACTGTTGCTACACGGTAGGCGAGGAAGTGCGCGACCATTTCCGTTCGCAGTTCGAATACGCTGACGAACTCTTCCGCGAGTGGCAGACGTATGAGGACATCCACCTGAAGTATCCACTGTTGTTTCTGACCATGCGGGCACCCGGTCACAGCGAACTTCCTACACAGATACTGCTCAATCTCGCCGAGGCGAACCGTCGTCAGTTGATGGATGCAGGTGTCAGTCAGAAGAACATCACTGTGCTGCCGCAGTGTACGGCGTCCGACACCAAAACCTTCTTCTCACACAGGGCAGAACACGGGAAGACGGGCAGGTTGATGAGCGTGGTGGGAATCAGAAAAATCGGGTGATCGGGCGATCTTGAAACCAAAGGCCACGGACAACGCGCGGATGTTCACGGAATAGAAACTCGTGCAAATCCGTGTGATCCGTGGCCGATCTCTTTCTGAATTCCTACTGCGCTGGCGGCGCCGGCGGGACTTCTGCCGCCGCAGCCTCAGTTCCGTTCACGAGGTCCTTCAATTCCTTGCTGGGCTTGAAGAAGGGGATCTTCTTCGCGGGAACTTCGACGCGGTCACCGGTCTTGGGATTGCGCCCGACGCGCGGTTTGCGCTGGCGGGTACGGAAGCTGCCGAAACCGCGGATCTCGATCTTGTCGCCCGCGCGCAGCGAGTTCACCACGCTGTCGAAAATGCACTCCACGATGACCTCGCTATCCTTGCGGGTCAGCTCTGCGATCCGGGAGACTTCATCGATCAGATCAGCTTTAGTCATTTCTCGATCACTCCGATCCTTTGCTTTAAAGTCCCCGGCGCGGCGCGATCCGGGGGGAACATATATATCTAGACTCGCCTAAGTTCTCAGATTTGAAGGGGTTTTGGCAAGAGGGAAGAAAAATCGGGCGAACGGGTGATCGGGCCATCCGGTGACTGAAACGCGGTACACTGGATGTATCTTCCCTTTTGGAGCCGTCGATTTGGGCTGGATCAGTCTCTTAACCCTTGCTGTCGCGCTCGCCGTGGATGCGTTCGCGGTCGCCGTGGTTACGGGCCTCACTCTGAAAGTCATCACGAAAAGGCATCTGTTTCGGCTCGGATTTCACTTTGGCTTGTTCCAGGCGATGATGGTCGCCGGTGGATGGGCGATGGGACACGCCGTCCAACGCTACCTTAGTCGCGCCGATCATTGGATTGCTTTCGGGGTTCTCGGCTTCGTTGGCGGTCGTGTGATCTGGGAGGCCCTACACAAGGATAAAGAAGAGTGCGCGGTGACGGACCTAACGACAGGTTGGGATTTGGTCATGGTATCGGTCGCGACCAGCATCGATGCACTGGCTGTCGGGCTTTCTCTGGGCGTAATGGGAACGCGCATCGCGATGGCGGCCTTTGTGATCGGCGTGACCGCGAGTTTGCTAACGCTTGTCGGAATGGCTCTTGGTCGCAAGATTGGAGAGCAGTGGGGGCGGCGAGTGGAAATCCTTGGTGGCCTGGTGCTGATCGCTATTGGGTGCAGGATCGTCTGGGAGCACTTGCGGTGATTTTCCCGGTGCATGTAGTTTCCCTGTTCTGACTGCCTCCACAAGGTTCCGGATCGTCATTGGAGAGAATTGCTCGTCGTCATGGTTAAAGAACCGATGTTCCTGAGCCGCCGCGCAATAAAAACGCGGGCGAGTCGCCCGCGTTGATAGCCGACGAGGTCGCCGGCGCTACAAATCTCACTTCCACAGATAGTAGAAACCTACGTTGTTCTCCATCATCTTGGCCTTGCTGGGGATGATGTCGCTGGCGTCGCCGAAGAGGAGGTCTAGCACAGTGCGCTTTTCCTTTTCGGCTTTCACCAGTGTGGGTTCGCCGCTGATGCCGACTTCTTTCGCCGTGTCCTTGACGCACTTCCGGAAGTCGCCGATCTCGTCGATCAGCTTCATCTCTTTCGCCTGTTGTCCGCTCCAAACCTTGCCGTTGGCGACTGCTTCGACGTCCTCGCGTTTCATGCTGCGGCCGTCGGCGACGTTGCCCACGAATTGCTCTTTCAAGTTGTTGACGAGTGCCTGCATGTACTCACGCTCGGCGGGAGTCATCTCTCGGGCGGGATTACCGGTGTCCTTGAACTCACCGGTCTTGATCACTTCATTCTTCAGCTTGGCCCACTTGAGCAGTTCGGCGTAGTTGTACCACTCGGCGATCACGCCGATGGAGCCCACAATGCTGGCTTCGTTCGCATAAATCTTGTTCGCGCCGGCGGCAACGTAGTACGCGCCGCTGGCACCCACGGTCTCGATCGAGACAACGATCTTCTTCTTTTTCTCGTCCCTGACGCGACGCATCTCGCGGTAGATCTCTTCCGAAGCCGCAGCACCGCCACCCGGACTGTTCACGTGGACAATGATGGCTTTGATGGAATCATCGTCACCAAATTTCTTGAGCTCCTTTACGGTTGTCTCCGGTTCCAGAATCACGCCGTCGAGGTCGACGACGCCAATCTTGTCGCCGAAGCCGCCGAGGCCACTCTGTCGGTCGGTGCGCAGACTGATGTAAACCAGCGTGAAGATGGCCAGCACAAACAGGAAGAACGCGCCTCCACCCACTAGGACCCAGAGCCAGAAGCGTGACTTCTTCGGCGGTCTTGGAGGCGTTGAAGGAGGATAAGCCGAAGCGTACTGCGGTTGAGCTGCCGGCGCACTCGGCGGAACCTGCGGCGCCGACTGAGGAGCCTGTTCGCGCTGCGGAACATCTGGTTGGTTATCAAGGTTATAGATGTCCATAAGATGGCGAGTTTAGCATGTTGGACGGCTGCTTACGAAGCAGTGTCTTGCTATTCGCATGGAACATGAACTTCAAAGAAAGCCTCTCGATTTAACACTCCTGTAACACGACATTGGTACCGTGAAATCGTGGCAAGCAACTCGATGGCTTCCCCAGAAAAGGTTTCACACGGCCCAGCCGGACAAAGTCTCAGGCTGCCATCGCTGATTCCTTCCGCTTCGAAACGTCCGGACGCGAGAGGAACGTCTCGCCCGGTTTCTCGAAATCGCGAGTCCCTCATAAGCGCTAAGGTCGGCAGAGCTCCCGACCTTGTATTTCGGGGGGTTGTGCTACTTTGCGGCCTCTCCGTGGTCGCTGCCCTCGGATTCATCCTATTCGAGTTGTTTCGCAGCTCTCATCTGTCTATCGCCCAGTTCGGACTGAAGTTTTTCAGAAGCGAAGCCTGGGACCCGGTGATGGGCGACTTCGGCGCGCTGCCGTTCATCTTTGGCACGATTGTTTCTTCGGTACTTGCGTTGGTAATCGCAGTTCCGCTTTCGGTCGGGGTCGCTGTGTTCACCACCGAGATGTGCCCTCGCTTCCTCCGTGCGCCCATTTCGTACATGGTCGAACTGCTCGCGGCCATCCCGAGCGTTATTTATGGACTTTGGGCGATTTTCGTTCTGGCCCCACTGCTTCGCGAGTATGTTGAGCCGTTTCTAGAGAAGACGCTCGGCTGGACCGGGCTGTTCACGGGACCAGCGTACGGATTCGGAATGCTGGCTGCCGGCATCATTCTGGCGATCATGATTGTGCCGATCGTCTCCTCCATCACGCGCGAGGTGCTCGTCGCCGTTCCGCAGAACCAGCGCGAAGCCGCACTCGCGTTGGGCGCAACTCGCTGGGAGATGATCCGGATCGCTGTGCTGCGCAACGCGCGGGCGGGAATGTTTGGCGCGATCATTCTCGGACTCGGACGTGCCCTCGGCGAAACAATGGCTGTAACGATGGTGATCGGCAATCGTCCCGAGATCGCGAAGTCGCTGTTCGCTCCCGGGTACACGATGGCCAGCGTCATCGCCAACGAGTTCAGCGAAGCCACCGGCGATCTCTATCTCAGCTCGCTTGTCGAGATTGGACTGGCACTGCTCATCGTAACGCTCGTTGTGAATGCGCTTGCCCGATTACTGATCTGGTCGGTGACGCGCGGAACTCCTGCGAGGGCCCATGCGTAGCAAGTGGCGGAAGATCAAAGACCACGCGGCGACGGTTATCGCCGGCGGAACCGCCGTTCTGGTAATTGTCCCGTTGCTGGCGATCTTTGCTTACTTAGTGATGAAGGGCATCGGTTCGCTGAACTGGGCCTTCTTCACGCAGACGCCGAAGCCCGTGGGTGAACCCGGCGGCGGCATGGGAAATGCCATCGTCGGCTCGGCAATCATTCTGGGGATCGGCAGCATTATCGGCGTGCCGCTCGGGATCGGAGCTGGAATCTACCTCGCCGAGTACGGCCGCGGCAAGCTGGCCAACACGATTCGCTTCACAGCGGATGTCCTGAACGGCGTGCCTTCGATCGTTATCGGCATTGCGGCCTACGCGCTCGTCGTAGTCACGCAGAAACACTTCTCGGCGCTGGCCGGAGGAGTTGCGCTAGGCATCATGATGGTGCCGACCATTACGCGCACCACCGAAGAGATCCTGCTGATGGTGCCGAAGTCCGTCCGCGAAGCTGCCCTCGGACTCGGTATCCCGCAGTGGCGCAGCACGCTGTCGATCACGCTGCGCACTGCGTCGGCAGGAGTCATCACCGGAATCATGCTGGCCTTCGCTCGCATTGCGGGCGAGACCGCGCCGCTGCTGTTCACGGCTTTCGGCAATCAGTTCTGGAACACGAATCCCAACCAGCCGATGGCGGCGCTTCCGTTACAAATTTACGTTTACGCGATCTCACCATTCGAAGAGTGGCACCGGCAGGCGTGGGCCGGAGCGTTGGTGCTGGTCGCGCTCATCGTGGCGGCGGTCAGTATTGTGCGTTTTGTTACGAATCGTGGCGTGTTGAAAGGGGCGACATAAGCCAATGAGCGTTGGCATCAACGTTCGCAACCTGCGGGCGTGGTTCGGCAAGTCAGAAGTTCTACATGATATCTCCATGGACATGGCTGCGGGTCGTGCGACGGCGATCATCGGTCCGTCCGGATGCGGGAAGTCGACGTTTATTCGGTGTCTGAACCGCATGCACGAGACGATCCCCGGCGCGGGTGTCAGCGGGGATATCCGTGTGGGCGAATGGAACATCTACAACGGCACATCGGCCGTCGACGTTAGGCGTCGCGTAGGCATGGTCTTTCAGAAGCCCAATCCATTTCCGACCATGTCGATTTACGACAACGTTGCTGCCGGACTAAAGCTCAACGGTTTCAGCGACCGCCGTGTCACGGATGACGTGGTCGAGCGATCGTTGAAGTCGTCAGCGCTGTGGGACGAAGTGAAAGACGTACTGAAAAAGAAGTCGGGTGCGAGTTTATCGGGTGGTCAGCAACAGCGCCTTTGCATTGCGCGTGCGCTGGCGGTTGAACCTGAAGTCCTGCTGATGGACGAGCCGGCTTCGGCACTCGATCCGATATCTACCAGCAAGATCGAAGAACTCATTTTCCAGCTGAAGGAGCAGTACACGGTCGTGATCGTGACGCATAACATGCAGCAGGCTGCGCGTGTGGCCGACGACACGGCCTTCTTCCTGATGGGCAACCTGATCGAAGCAGGCGACACTCGCAAGATATTCACGACGCCCACTGACAAGCGGACGGAAGACTACATTACGGGCAGGTTCGGCTGATGCGCACACGTTTCATGCAGGGTCTCGACGAACTCAAGCACAAGCTGCTCCGCATGGGCGGCATGGTCGAACAGGCCATTGAACGCGCCTGCGAAGCCTACCGGCTGCAAGACGGCAAACTGGCGCAATCGGTGCTCAACGGCGAGGCTGCCGTGAACGAGATGGAGCGCGAAATCGACGAATTCGCTCTCGATCTGCTCGCGATGCAACAACCGATGGCGGTGGATCTGCGTTTCATCATCGCTTGCACGAAGATCAACGCCGATCTGGAACGCGTGGGCGATCAAGCAGTCAACATCGCCGAGCGCGTTCTGGATCTGAATTCGTTGGCTCCGATCGATGTTGCTATCGACATTCCGCGAATGGCCGAGGCAGCATCTGGGATGGTGCGCACAGCCCTGGAGTCGTTCATTCGTGAGGACTCCGAGTTGGCCGAAACCGTTCTTGAGAAAGACGATCAGCTAGACGCTATCAACCACGAGAACTTCGGCGTGGCCTTGCAGAAAATCGCAATGGAGCCGGATAAAGCTCGTCAGGCAATGGATATCCTGATCATCTCGCGCAACCTGGAGCGCGTTGGCGACCACGCTACGAATATTGCGGAAGACGTGATCTTCTGGGTTAAGGGCGCGGACGTACGCCACATGGGCCCTCACAACTAGTCTCTTCCCATTCTGGCACGGCACCTCGGCTGCTACTGCCGCTTTTTCGCTGACGAATGTATGCGTAAAGCTGAGTTGTGGTATCGTTCTCAGCGCGATGAGCTTGCTGCCTGAGCTGATCTGCGCGCTACGGCTTTCCCTGCCCCTCCCACGAGAATGCACTATGATTCCGAGCCTTGAACAATACCGCACTCATTACAGGATTCCTCGAACAATCACCGAGCAAGAGATGCTGAGTCACTGGAACTGCGAACGGCAAATGCGTCAAGCGCTGCTAAACAGTTCCCCGGAGTCTCGGGCCGCTGTGTTTGAACAGTGCTACACCACGTTGTATACGCGTTTTCCTTGGCTCAACGAAGCTCCACCTCGTCCTGCTTCTGAATTTCGTTCGTGGCATTCAATAATCGGCGCCCCGAAGCAGAATATCTTTGAGGTAGGCTCTGGCAAGGGCGAGCTCATCGATTCCCTCGCCGCACTCGGTCACCAATGTACAGCCACGGAGATTACGTCTCAGCGCGGAGCGCGCTCGTCGAGCACCGGTGTAAGATGGATATCCTCTGACGGCATTCATCTTGAAGTTGGTCAGTCATCCGGATGCTACGATGTTGTGATTTCTAACCAAGTAATTGAGCATCTCCATCCTGACGATCTCGATGTTCACTTCATCACCGCAAGAAAGATTCTTCGCCCGAAAGGCCGATACATTTTCGCTACTCCGCACACTTACGTGGGGCCAAGCGACGTTTCGGCATTATTTGGCTGTCGCAACCCCGAGGGTATGCACCTGAAAGAGCATACCTACATGGAACTAGCGAGCAGGTGCAAGAAAGCCGGCTTCAAGCGATTGGAATCCGTGCTGCGACTTCCCTCGCCCCTTAACCGCCTGTTTTCGGCGCGCGCATCTGTGCTTTACATGAAGCATCAAGTCGTTATGGAAATGCTCATTGGCCACGCACCGATCGCCGTGCGCCGCCGTTGTGCGTCGTTCGGGAAGGTCGCACTATTCGCTCCGACCATCTTCATGGTGGCGCATAATGCCTGAGTGCGGCAAATCAGTCGCTCTTGCATAGCACTGGTGTCTGCCTGCTACGCTACGAATATTGCGGAAGACGTGATCTTCTGGGTTAAGGGCGCGGACGTACGCCACATGGGCCCTCACGACTAGTCTCTCCTAACTCCAGTATCCTCGCGGGAAGATGGGGTTTCCTTTTAGCGACTTATACCCCTGCCGATACCAACGTATTCGCCAGAGTCGAATCTCGGCGCTCCAACTGCTCGCGATACCGTAGATGCCGCAGTCGCGTCATCTGCATCAGCGGCCGCCAGACGGTGCTGACAAGCTTTCGCTTGATGAGATGGTGCCAGAAGCGATTGGAACGTTTGTACAAATAGGACATTCCCAGATAGGCCGGAACGGCACGCCAGTCCTCGGGACGCCGACGCCAAATCGAGGTGTGCGAAAAGAGGCGCTGGTAGATCCATCCGTATCCGTGTTCCAACTCGCCGGGTTCCATGTGCCTCGGTCGGAACACAGCATGAGACGTATCGTAGAGCGACCAGTCCCTGTGCAGTAGGCGTCCTTGTGCCTCCATCTGGCGAAAAAGAGGCGTTGCCGGATAGGGCGTCAGGATGTGGAACGTGGCACATTCCAGCTTGTTGGACTCGATCCAATCGGCGGTTTGCGCAAAGACGTCACGGCGATCGTGGTCGAATCCGAGAACAAAGGATCCGTTCACCTGGATGCCGTGATCATGCAGCATTTGGATGCGTCGGGCATAGTCGGCTGCCTTTGGTGTCTTCTTATGCGCATCCGCGAGATTGTCGTCCGTCAGAGACTCAAAGCCGATAAACACGCCCGTGCAGCCGGCCAGAGCCATCTCGCGAACGAGGGCCGGATCATCGGTGACGTCGATGGAAATCGCAGCGCTCCATATCTTCCTGGCAGGACGCAACCCATAGCACAGAGACCGCAGATACTCTTTTCTCGCCCCCAGATTATTGTCTATGAATACTGCGTATGGTTCATCGCTGTGGGCGATCTCGGCGGCAACTTCCTTGGGGTCGCGCATGCGGCCCGGCATTCTCAGCCCGTCGGTAGACAGGTAGCAGAAGCCGCAACGATTGTGACATCCACGGGTGGCGATCACGCTTAGCTTGGTGAGAAAGCTGCCTTTGGGCAAGAGATCGCGGCGAGGCAAGGGGTCCAGGGCATAGTCATTGTCGAACTGCGCCGTGTAGCGCGGGAGTAGCTTGCCAGCCTCAACATCGCTGAGGATCTGCGGCCACAGTTGCACACCATCCCCAAGTGCGAGAGCGTCGGCGTGAGAAGCGCACTCATCAGGGCACGAGATCACGTGCAGCCCTCCGAGTATCACTTTGGATCCACGTGAGCGATACCAGTCAGCCAATTCGTAGGCCCGTTTAGCGAACGTCAGATGCACCGTGATTCCGACCACCTGTGGCATTGGGCGGTAAGGTGGGCGTCCTTCGAGCAGGTTCTCATCCCAGTAGTCAACGCGCCAATGTTTCGGAGTGGTCGCGGCGAAACTGGTTAGCGCCAGCGTCGGCGTGAGCACGTGTTTGCCGAAGCTTGCGTTTGGGTCCTTCGGGTAGAACGGGTTGATCGAGAGCGCGTAACAGGCCTCGATCGGCCCAGGCGTGTCAGCCGGATTCAACGCCGGTGCTTCAAGCATGTCTCCCGGAGCCCAGCGGCTCTCCAAAGTCCTCAAAAACGGTTCTTCGGGATTCGTAATCCTCATGTTCACCTATTCAGACGTGTGTCTCTGAATTCATACAAGCAAGAACGATGCCAAGCCGTGGCTCCTGCAACCAATGTAGTTATGCACGCTTTCTGCCCCGTATTCATTCGGGCGTTGTGTGGACCCTGACACAATGTGTCAGCAACTCGACAATTACGCTCAGATCATCCGTTCATCCGCTCATCCGATCAACAAATTCCCAATCACCAGATCGCCCGATTCGTGCTCCTGTGACCAAAGTCATCGGCGGCAGAACTCTCTCCTTCTACATTGGCGAAGGGTCGAATCCATCCATCGCGATGTGACCTGCTTCTCAGATATGAAGAGCAAATTTCAACTTCGTTTCTGGTCAGAGCGGCTCCGCGACTCACGGCCGTGATCATCCCTATATTTGTTCCGATGGAGAGAGTAGATGGAATTCAAAAAGCTCTGGATAGCTCTGGGCCTTGTCCTTGTCGTCTCGTTTGCCGTGTTGGGCGGAGTCGGCTACAAGGCGATCAACAGCGCGCCTCCTATACCATCACGAGTTGTTGCTGACGGGCACGTACTGTTTGACGGCAACACTGTTCAAACTGGACAGAACGTCTGGCAATCGATAGGCGGACAGGAAATCGGCACGGTCTGGGGACATGGTGCTTATGTTGCACCCGACTGGACCGCAGACTACCTGCACCGTGAGTCAATGTACATTCTGGACCGCTGGGCACAAGGCGAAGGGGCGGCGAACTACGAAGCACTCGGCGGGGAGCGCAAAGCAGCATTACAGGCTCGCCTTCAGGAGATGATGCGTCGCAACTCCTACGATGCTTCGACCGGAACGATAACCCTCGATCCAGTGCGCGCCGATGCCTTCCGCAATCTCTCGGCGTACTACTACGACGTCTTTCATAACGGTCGCGATGCGTATGCCATTCAGGCAAATGCCGTTCAGGATCGTGCGCGTGCCGACCAGATGACAGCCTTCTTCTGGTGGACTGCCTGGGCCGCAACGACAAATCGTCCAGACCAGGACGTCACCTACACGCAGAACTGGCCGCACGAAGAGTTGGTGGGCAATCGTCCGACTGGCGGGGCGATGGTATGGAGCGTGATCAGCTTTGTGCTCCTGCTGGCCGGAGTCGGCGGGATGGTCTGGTGGTTTGCATCGCGCCATGGCAAGGGGGATGAACCGGTCACGGCGATGCCGAAGACCGATCCCTTGCTTGGACTGAAGCCGACGCCTTCGCAACGTGCCACGGTCAAGTATTTCTTCGTGGTTGCTGCGCTCTGGGTAGTACAGGTGCTTCTGGGCGCAGTAACGGCGCACTACGGCGTCGAGGGCAGTGGCTTCTACGGGATCAATCTCGCCAAGTGGCTGCCTTATGCAGTGACGCGTACGTGGCACTTGCAGATCGGCATCTTCTGGATCGCGACTTCATGGCTTGCGACGGGACTGTATATTGCTCCGGCGGTAAGCGATCGTGAGCCGAAAGGCCAGCGCCTTGGTGTCAATGTGCTGTTTGTCGCTCTGGTCGCTGTAGTTGTTGGATCGCTTGCGGGCGAGTGGGCCAGCATTCAACACAAGATGGGCAATCTCAACCTGTCGTGGTGGTTCGGAACACAGGGATACGAATACATCGACCTTGGCCGCTTCTGGGCGA
Organism: Acidobacteriota bacterium; assembly: GCA_023410055.1. Taxonomy (GTDB): domain Bacteria; phylum Acidobacteriota; class Terriglobia; order Terriglobales; family Acidobacteriaceae; genus JAEZPW01. The sequence goes on along the minus strand of JAEYQK010000016.1, from coordinate 25,747 downwards.
TTCTGCTCTTCGGTGGACTCTGCTTCTGGCTGTGGCTGATGTGGCGCGGACTATCCCCGGCGTTGAAGAAGCGCGACGAATCACGCCCGCTATTGATGTTGTTTGTCGTATCGGCAATCGCGATTCCGCTGTTCTATGCGGCTGGATTGATGTTCGGCCATCGCAGCAACCTGGTAACGGCAGAATACTGGCGCTGGTGGGTAGTTCACCTCTGGGTGGAAGGTTTCTTCGAAGTCTTCGCGACTGTGGTAATCGCATTCCTGTTCACGCGACTGAAGCTGCTTTCGATCAAGACGGCGACCGGCTCGGTACTGTTCTCGACCGTGATCTTCCTGTCGGGCGGCATCATCGGCACGTTCCATCACCTATACTTTGCCGGAATGCCGAACTCGGTGCTCGCACTTGGAGCGGTCTTCAGCGCGCTCGAAGTCGTCCCGCTGGTACTGGTCGGCTTTGAGGCCTGGGAGAACATTCGCCTGGCGCGCGGCAACGAACGCGCAAAGTGGGTGACTGCCTACAAGTGGCCCATCTACTTCTTCGTCGCCGTGGCATTCTGGAACTTCGTGGGCGCAGGGCTCTTCGGGTTCTTCATCAATCCGCCCGTTGCTCTTTACTACATGCAAGGGCTGAATACGACTCCGGTTCATGGGCACACTGCGTTGTTCGGCGTCTACGGCATGCTTGGTCTCGGCCTGATGCTGTTCTGCCTGCGCGCCTTGCGCCCGGGACGCGCCTGGAACGAGAAGCCGGTAGCAATCGCGTTCTGGAGCATCAATATCGGACTCGCCGCGATGGTGCTGATCAGCGTTCTACCCGTCGGATTGCTGCAGGCGTGGGCATCGGTTGAATACGGGACTTGGTATGCGCGTTCCGCCGAGTTTATGCAGACGCCGACAATGAACACGCTTCGTTGGTTACGCATGATTGGCGACACGATTTTCGCAATCGGAGCGCTGGTTCTTGGCTGGTTTGTTCTGGGACTGGTCACTGGCCACTCTTATGCCAAACAGGGTTACCTTGCCGAGGGGCAATGGGAGGTACAGAAGGAATACGTCGGCAGCGAGACAGGCGATTAGTGGTGCATTCTTATGCGGCGCTCAGGACTTCCTGGGCGCCGCTTCTTTTTTATGAACTTATTGGAACTAAAGTTCCGCTCGCATTTCGCCGAAGATTCTTGAGAGTAGACGGCCGAATGTAGCGCCGACCTCCAGGTCGGCGAGTGCCGGACTCGCGTCCGGCCCGTTTACTCTCTGGCCTCAAGGGAAAAGTGAAATGTGCGTTTGGGATGATAGCTACTCGATAGGCATAGCCGAGATTGACCAGCAGCATCAATCGCTGTTTGCTATTGTTCGACGGCTTCGTCAGGCGGTGAGGTCAGGGCAATCCGCGTCCCACATCGAGCCAGTGTTGAACGATCTGGTTAAGTTCTGCGACCTGCATTTCACGGTTGAGGAGTCTCTCATGATGGCGCACCAGTTCCCGGGCCTCCCCAACCATCGTTCAGAACATGGACTCATCAGATCGCAAGTGCAATTGTTCCTGCAGGAACATAGGGCACAAAAACCTGGTCTGGTATTTGAATTGATGGAATACCTCGAAGACTGGCTAGATATTCACATACTTCAGCACGACATGAAGTACCGGGATCATCTGCTGCAACATTGGGGCGTACAGTTCAGGACATTCCCGCAGCAGGACGATGGCTCATCTGCCGGAGTCGAAAGGCGGCGGACCTACAGATTTGGTTGTTCCTTGGCGTTGGAACTTAGGCAGTCTCCGGACGCTCCGATCATCTACGGTCAATGCATCAACATCAGTCATGTTGGAGCCTACGTGAAGAGTTGGTCTCCTCTACCGGCCAACACGCTTGCAAATGCCAGGTTCATTCTGGAAAACAAGAACGCTGAGATGCGTGTCTGCGTGCGCAGATCTGAGCCGTGTGTCGGAATGGGAATAAGTTTTCTTGGGACCTTGCCGGGGGCACTTGTCGAGTTCCTTGCTAAGCTCAAGAAAGCTCAGGCGGAACACGAGAAGGACGAACTGGACTGCAAGCGTTTGCTGCACTCCTGCCTGCAGAATATCGCCGCCCTCGAAGATGTTATTTCCGAGTCCGGCACGACCCAAGACACAGCGGCAGCAGTGCATTTCCTGGTTTCACGAGCACACCGTCTGGAAAACCTCACCGAAAAGAACCACTAAAGCCTCACAAACCGCGGTGCACGGATTTCGGGCACGGGGGGGCCCATGTGCCGCGTCATTCCGCACGTCCTCACAACTTCATCTCGCTAAAGGCGCCAGCAACTGCTTCGAATGTCGTGGTAAGACCACTCGGTTTGCGGGATAATTAACCGGCAAGACAGCAGTTCTTGCGCTCCACCCTGCGTTCGTATCCTCGGCCCATATGCCGAACAAAACTCCGGATTCGGTGGTAAGCATGAGCAGTTTGATGCCCGTCGAGATCTCCAAAAACAAAAAGGGCTCCCCTCCTGCGCGAAAAGCAAGTTCTTCGGAGCAGGTTCTCAATCATCTCCGTGAACTGATACAGCAGGGCAGACTTAAGCCCGGGGAGCGATTGCCCGCCGAACGTGAACTTGCTGAGATACTGAACGTAAGCCGCCCCACTTTGCGCGCAGGATTGCGTTCGCTCTCTGCTTTGGGAGTTCTCGAATCACGTCATGGTTCTGGGACCTTTGTCGTGGGCATCGACGGCCCGCCAGTACTGGATTCATCGCCGCTTCGTCTCATGGCAGCCCTGCGCGGCTTTACTTCTGAGGAGATGTTCGAAGCACGGTTGGCACTTGAAACAACCGCAGCAGCCCTGGCTGCTGAACGCGCCACGAGCGATGAGCTTGCGATGCTCGCTGAAGAGCTAGCCGAGAACTTCGCTTCCGTCGATAATCCGGAGAATTTTCTGATTCGCGACGTGCAATTCCACCGCGGCATAGCAATGGCTTCACACAATCGCATCATCGCCGCACTTACGGAAATGATTGTGAATGCTATGTACGATACCCGCAGAACGACAGTCCAGCGCGCGCAGAACTTGAGGGATTCTGCCGAATGGCATCGTCGGACGTATCAGGCCATTCGAGAGCACAAGATCGACAAAGCCCGCGAGACTATGCGTGAACACCTGACGCGTGCTCACAATGCGCAAAAACAAGAAGTCGTGCCTTGAGCTTTTTCCGAGATCTCGAGATGCCGGGCTCTCTGCTGCAATGATCTGTAACCTGGAGATAGAGTAAGAATATGCAGCCATTTATTCATGACGATTTCCTGCTTAGCACAGATACCGCGCGAAAGCTCTACCACAAATATGCCGCGCCTGAGCCCATCATCGATTACCACTGCCACATTTCACCGAAGGACATTGCTGAGAATCGTCAGTTCAAGAACTTGACCGAGATATGGCTGGAAGGTGATCACTACAAGTGGCGCGCAATGCGCGCAAACGGGGTCGATGAAAAGTACTGCACCGGCAAAGCTGATCCTCTTCACAAATTCATGGCTTGGTCAGCCACGGTTCCGCAGACACTCCGAAACCCGCTTTATCACTGGACGCACCTGGAGTTGAAGCGCTATTTCGATATTGAGCAACTCCTGAATCAAGAATCAGCCAAGGCGATCTGGGATAAGGCGAGTTCACTGCTCGCCACCGAGGAATATCGGACGCATGGCATTCTGAAAAGAATGAATGTGAAGATCGTCTGTACCACGGACGATCCAATCGATGATCTGCGCTATCACAGGCAGCTCGCGGCGAACCCGATGCCGCACGCTAGTATGCTTCCGGCCTTCCGTCCGGACAAAGCCCTGAATGTCCACCTTCCCGACGCTTTCAACGAGTGGGTTAGCCAACTCGGCATAGCAGCAAACATCGACATCAACTCATTCCCGAAGTTTGTAGATGCCATCACGCAGCGACATCAGTACTTCCATGAAAATGGTTGCCGAACCTCTGATCATGGCCTGAGTTACTGCTATTCGACATTCTGCTCGGAGCAGGAAGCTGCTGGAATTTTCGAAAAGGCGCGAGCAGGCAAAGCCGCGACACCAGATGAGCAGTCCAAGTTTGCGTCTTTCATGATGCTGTTGTTTGGACAATTGAACCACCAGAAGGGCTGGGTCATGCAGTTGCACGTGGGCGCGCGGCGCAACAACAACACGCGCATGATGAAGCAAATTGGGCCCGACACCGGGTTCGATTCGATTGCCGATTGGCCGCAAGTGGACGCGATGGCAATGTTCCTCGACCGTCTCGATAGTGAAGATATGTTGCCGAGAACGATCGTCTACAATCTCAACCCTGCGGACAACTACGCCTTCGCGACAATGATTGGAAACTTCCAGGACGGGAAAGTGGCCGGCAAAGTCCAGCTTGGCAGTGGCTGGTGGTTTCTGGATCAGAAAGAAGGCATGCAGTGGCAAATGAACGCGCTGTCGTCACTCGGACTTCTTTCGCGATTTGTCGGCATGTTGACTGACTCGCGTTCGTTTATGTCGTACCCGCGCCACGAGTACTTCCGCCGCGTTCTGTGCAATTTGTTCGGAACCGACATGGAGAACGGCGAACTACCCGCCGACGAGGAACTTGTGGGCGGCGTCATTCGCAACATCTGCTTCAACAACGCAAAGAACTACTTTGGCTTCGAGATGCCGGAAACGAGAAAGCAGTCTGCCGGCCGCTAGCCTCCGATCATCCAGATTTCTCTCGGGCGCCTCCATGGCGCCCAGTTTTGTAATTCCCGTTTTCCGCCTCATTCCATTTACAATCGAACTTTGGAGCCGTGCATTCCCGCGCTGTGTATGCGCGGATCGATAGAGAGAGACATGCCTTTTCGCTTCTTCAATACACTGTCGGGAAAAGTAGAGGAATTCAAGCCATTGGAAGACAACACCGTGCGCATGTACGCGTGCGGCCCAACTGTCTACGATTACGGCCATATCGGCAACTTCCGCACGTTCGTACTGGTCGACGTGCTGCGCCGGTTCCTGAAGCAGAGCGGCTATCAGCTCAAGCATGTCATGAACATCACCGACGTGGACGACAAGATCATTCGTAACGCAGCTCGCGACGGTGTCACCGTTCAGGAATACACGAAGAAATACGAAAATGCCTTCCTCGAAGATTCCGAGACACTCGGCATTCAGCGTCCCGAAATGATCGTCCGCGCCACCGAACATATAAACGAGATGGCGCACTTCATCGAAGAGCTGGCGCAGAAAGGCTTCGCCTACCGAGCCGACGACGGCTCCTATTACTTCCGCATCTCCAAATTCCCTGAGTACGGCAAACTGAGCAAGAAAGATTTCGCTGGCATGCAGGACGGTGCCCGTGTCGAGGTCGACGAGTACGATAAGGACAGCGCTCGCGACTTCGCTCTCTGGAAAGCTCCTAAGCCAGGCGAGGCCAAGTGGGACACCGAAATCGGCCCGGGCCGCCCCGGCTGGCACATAGAATGCTCCGTGATGTCCACCGAGTACCTAGGCAGCACGCTCGACATTCACGCCGGCGGCGAAGACCTCGTTTTCCCACACCACGAAAACGAAATAGCCCAGTCCGAAGCCCTGACAGGAAAGCAGTTCTCACGCTACTGGCTCCACGTGCGCTTCCTGCTGGTCGAGGGCGAGAAGATGTCGAAATCTCTTGGCAACTTCTACACCCTGCGTGACCTCGTGCTCAAAGGCCACAAGCCTTCTTCCATCCGTTACCTGCTCACCTCAGTTCCCTTCCGCAAACAATTGAACTTCACCTTCGACGGATTGAAAACTGCCGCGAACGCAGTCGAACGCCTGCGCAATTTCAAGCTGCGCATCGAAACCGGCAAGTTCGACGAAGGTTCCAACGAGAAGGTTCAATCGCTCGCACAAAGGGCCATCGACGACATGAAGGCTGGCCTCGACGACGATCTCAACACAGCCCAAGCCCAGGGCGCTATTTTCGAGATGGTGCGCGACATCAACGCCGCGGCCGATGCAGGAGAAGTCAAGAAGGGGGACATCCGACTCATCCTTGACGCCATGCACAGGTTCGACGAAGTCTTTGGCATCCTCAATGACGATGATGCCGAGAAAATGCGCGGTATTTACGAATGGGCCAAAGCAGAGGGCAAACTCGAAGGCGCAGCCAAGGAATTCATCGAGAGCGTTAAGGCTGCCGAGTTGAGCGACGCGAAGATCGACGCGCTGATCGAAGAGATGCAGACGGCACGCAAGGCCCGCAACTTCGCCCGCTCCGACGAGATTCGCAATGAACTGAATACCGCCGGAATAGTGGTTGAGATCACAAAGGAAGGTGCGCGGTGGAAGCGGAAGTAGCTATGCCGCGTTTTCCCCGTTAGAAGCCCCGGCTTCACGCGCCCGCATTTTGTATCCGGTGAGCAGAACGTAATGCACGCCCGACAGGATAGTCAGCCCAAAAGTGGCCCAAAGTAGCGAGTGCATGGTCACGTGAATCCACGCGTGCCTCGAGATTTCTGATCCCGGCCCTGCCGTATACGAATTCAGCAGGACAAAGAATAGTCCTGTCACCTGGCACGCCGTATTAAGTTTGCCAAAAATACTCGGACGAAAGTCCCGGTATGTCGTCGCTGCAAACAGTACCGCACACGTAATCAGAATGATGAAGTCCCGACTGAACACCAGTACCGTAAATTTCCACGGAATCTTGTGCATGATCGAGAGCACAAGAAAGAGCGTGCTCAGCAGCAGCTTGTCGGCAATGGGATCGAGATACTGGCCAAGAACCGTGCGTTGATTCAGCTTGCGCGCAAGTAGGCCATCCAGGCCATCGCTGATTCCAGCAACCACGAACAGAATCAGGGCCCATCCATAATTGCCGTCCGTGAGCATGATCACAATGAACGGCACAAAGATCAGCCGCAGAAGTGTAATCTGGTTCGGTGCGCTAAGCAATTGAGAACTCAAACGAAATCTGCTCCTGGTCGGGAGTGTTCAATACTGGAGATGACTTCTCAATCAGTTTACCGCGAGCGGCATTCAGCCCAGAAGTGCTCAGAATCAAAACTGCAAAAAGGACGCTACGCTCTCCCCACTGGCCATTTCAAATCGTTCGCGCAGTGAGGGCACGCCAAAGCTGGGTGCATCGATGTCGATTCGTTCGAGGCGGTGCAGAGGAAAGAAAACTTCTGCCGGAGCTACCGTCTCCTTGTGACGCACCATCCTTAGCGTTTCATCAAACGATGTCAGATCTACGCCACGAACGCCGACGCCCGTCGTCGAAAGCTGCAACAGCACGCCCCAGAACTTTTCGCGTGGATTGCTGAGGGCCAGCAGAACGATCGCACCCGGCTTGAACGTCTCATCCAACGACTTCGCGGCTGACGAAACTGCGTCCATATCGAGCTCCTTCGTGAGCATTTGCTGATAACTGGCACCAGCACAATCCCGGGCCGAGCAGGCCAAACATACTTCACTCAGCCGGGTGTAGCAAGCTTTTCATGCTGCGCGACAATACCTTTCGTACATGCCGCTTGTGTGATTGCTAACCCGCAGCCGAAACAGGTACAATAGCTCAAGTCAGAGGTTCTCCAACGAACCTCACATATCACACAGTAGGCGCGTAGCTCAGTTGGTTAGAGCGCTACCTTGACACGGTAGAGGTCAGGAGTTCGAGTCTCCTCGTGCCTACCATTTCTTTTGTGCAACTTACGAACATCCCCCTGAGAATTGCGCGACCCGTCCTGCTTTTCGTTCTGCTGTTGCAAGGAATCCCCTGTAAACAGCCGAACCGCTGTACAAGACGATGAAGTGGCCTATGTTGTCTCATGGACACGCGCACAATGTGCACGCTCGGTGCAACGCAAGTTGCCACCTTCCTCGAGGTTCTCCGGCTGCGCGGAGCGAGGGAAAACTGGACAAGTGCTAAGCAAGGAGTGGGCAGGTTCTGACAACTTCCGCGAATGCATGAATGCGCGGTCACATACAGCGGAGTTGAAGTGGGGGAGGTCAGAGCCTCCCCCGATCTCTGGACTAGGGGTACTTTACGGACCAGAGTAGGTGACCTGATATGAGCCAGCCGTTCCCGAGAACACCGCGTACTGTATCCCCTTGATGGTCTGCATGGTGTAAGCGATCGTCGTTCCGTCTCTCTTGATGCTAGTGACGGAATTCGTTGCCGATCTTGCCGGAACCATCGCCTGGATGTTCGTCGCGCCGGCCGCGTTCGTGATATTGAACGATAAGCGGTTCGCCGACCAGGACAACGAACTGAACGCGGAGCCGTTTCGTCCATCAAGCCAAGTCAGCATTTGCAGCGACGAGATGATCGGAACACCACGCGACTGAGCGGAGGTGACGATCGCATCCGAACCGGCCGAGTCTACCTGGTCTGTATGCATGTTCGCCGTAAATACCCCGTAGTAACCGTTAGCCCCTATTGCGTTGTCCAGGAGCGTATCAATCGTGTGCGGGAAGGTCTGAAGGGACTCATCCGGCATCTGGGTTGTGGCCTGATAAACGTCAATCGGCGCTCCCGTACTGTCGGCGTAACGCATCGGCATGCCTGATCCGGTAAACATCCCGGGCCTGTCGAGGATCCACTGCTGCGGCCAGTAGTAATAACTGGTATCCAGACGAATACCGTGTTTCAGCAGAACCTTCGGCTCCGAATCCCAATCGGACCAAACGACACAATGTGTGCGATTTGTCTTTGACGCGGGCAGTCCTGGGTAATTCTGAGCCATCTGCGCCAACTGCGTCGTAACCGCACTATCCAGCGAGTCATAACTGAAATTCGTGCATGAGGTGACATTGTCTCCGTGATTCGCAATTTCGAATCCTTGAGAGGCGTAGCTGAGGTAGTTGAAGATCGGCGTATTCGGGAACACATACGAAGTCGCGCGAACGCAAGTCCAGTCGGCGACTGAACATCCGGCAGGACTGGCCGCAATGTACTGATCAAAGCGACCGGAGGTGCCTCCGATGCTGTGGTCATCGCCGGTCATGATCACCGCAGCCTTGTAGCCCTTCGGCAGATACCAGAAACGAGGCAGCGGCTTACGACTGACGTTCATAAACTGGATGAGATTAGCCAGCAAGCGCTGCTGTTCGTCCGCCTGCGGAACAGCGACTTTGCTCAAGTCATTCCAGTCAGGCTCGGGATCGAACGTGGCATTCCCGAAGAACATGTCCGCCGCACGAACGATGGTCGTATCACAGCCAGGGCAGGTAGTATCGCTGAACGGAATACGCTGCACGCCAACCCAGGCTGGATTGCCCTGTCGCGTGTAGACAATGGACCTCGCCAAGTCGTAGGTGAACGCCGCTGCCCGGCCTGCGCCAGAATTGATCCATGTGACGGCAGGATTGTTTGTCGGAGTGGTCGCGTTCGAATACAGTCGGGCCACCATATTCGCGCCAGCGAGATTGAAGATCGCTGCAGGACCGTGGAACTGCATCGTGCTGCCTACGATGCCTTGTCCGGGCGGCGAAGACGTAATCACCGAGAGATAGGAGTTGGAGAGTGTACTCGAGGTGCTGCTCAGTCCCAGCAATCCGGCTAACTGCGGATCGGGATGCATGGCAATGAGGTTGCCGCCATTTGCTACCCACGTACTCAGCATGCTGACATGAGTCGGCGTTAACCTCATGTCGCCGAGAATGACGACGTCATAGTTGGCAAGGACTGAAGGCGTAATCCCCGCAATATCCTGCGAGCTAAACGCGTTAAGCCCTTCCGCCAGCAAAATCTCGCCCAGATACTGCGTGAAGGGGTTGGTCAAGGAGGTGATCACGAGAATGGGACCGCCTGGACCTGTTGCCGGAGGTATCGTGCTCGTTGTGGCGAACGACCACGTGTAGTTCGCTCCCATCGCCACCCCGTTGATATTGCGCACCGCGCTTGAGACCACCGCTCGATAGGTGCTGCCCGCCGCGAACTCCGGATTCGGCTGGAAACTCATCGTAAACGAGCCGAGGTCGTAAGCCACACTGCCGGGAATGGGACTGTTGGAGGAATCAAACACCGTAATGTTCGCAGTAGTGATCGAAGCCGGATCCATCGGTTGACTGAATGACACACTGATCGGCGCGCCGAGTCCGTTGCCGATCGATCCATTAACCGGGGTTACGCCTGAAACTGTCGGCGGAGTGCTCGTTGAGCCCTGTCCATATATAACGTCGACCCAGTAGTTGCTTGCGTTGTAAGACGAACTCGGGAAGCTACTCGTTGAAGCGTAAGTGAAGACACCATTACCGCCGCTGGAGGCACTTTGCAGTGCGTGCAGCGGAACCGTATCCACACCCGCGTTCGCGAAGTAGTTCGTATCGAACCCATAGTGGCCGTTGGGAGCGTAGTAAGACGCCACGTACGTGGTGTCAGCCGTGATAGGCACCGGCGAATTGAACAAAACCTGTTGCCATCCAGTTGGCGTCTCATTGGAGAACGTAGCCGTGGCAAGACGTGTACCGGCAGCGCTCCACAGGTTTCCTATGTGCGTGCCGGTATTCAAACTACTCTTGTAAAAACGCAGTCCGAGGATGTAGCCATCCGAATCCGCTTTGAACTTGACGCCGAGTTCTACTCCCGCTTTCTCGCCAGAATCTGGAACCGAAGGGGTAGAACTCGCAGGCCAGATCGTACAAGGACATCCGCGAGATGTGGAGAAACTCCACGAGTAGTCATTGCCCAACGCAATCCCGAGGAAGTTGCGCACCGTACCCTTTACAGTCGCAGTGTATGAACTCTGCAGATTGAGGGAGGAGCTCGGCTGGAATGCAAAGGTCGCTGTGCTGGCGTTATACGCAACGGTTCCCGGCAAAACGTTGTTGGAAGCATCCTTCACGACGAAGTTGCTGGATGTCATGGTTGTGAGATCCATCGGAACAGTGAACGTCGCGCCGATTGCGCTGCCTTGGCTCACGTTTGTGGCGCCGTTAGCAGGACTTGTGCTGGATACGCTCGGGACTGTCGTCGAGAAATTCTGGAAATAGACAACATCGACCCAGTAGTTGGAGGCACCGTACGAAGATCCCGGGAACGCGCTGCCAGCTCCGTATGTGTAGACCCCATTGCCACCGCTGATGCTGTTGGAAAGCGCATGAATTGGCGGGTTGTCTACCCCTGATGAAGTGAAGTAGGAGTAGCTGTACGAGTAGTGTCCGCTGGGCGCGTAGTAGGACACGATATACGTGGTCCCTGCCGTAACTGGCACCGGCGTGCTGAAGTTCGCTTGCTGCCATCCGGTTCCCGATTCGCTCGCGAAAGTCACGGAAGCGAGCTTCGTTCCGTCGGTCGTCCACAGATTGCCAATATGCGTGCCGGTGTTCTGAGCACTCTTATAGAACCGGACACCAGTGATGTATCCGCTGTAGTCGACAGTAAACTTGACGCCAACCTCAATTCCGCTCGCATCGTTTGAATCGATAACAGACGGCGTCGTAGTAGCTGGCCAGATTGAGCAGGGGCAGTTCGCCGCGACCGGGGCTGCCGCCGTCGTGAAGGTCCAAGTGTAATCAGTGCCCATCGCCTGGCCGAAGGTGTCGCGAACTGTGCCTTTCACCCGGGCCGAGTAAGAAGTCTGCGGAGAGAGGGCAGCCGTCGGCGTAAACGTAAGGGACGACGAAGTCGCATTGTACGACACGGTCCCGGCGACAACACCGGCGGAAGAATCCGTAACGACGAAGTTGGAGGCGACCATGGTAGTCACGTCCATCGGCTGCGCAAAAGTCGCAACAATCGACGCGCTGACGCTCACGTTCGGCGCAGAGGCCGCTGGGACAGTCGAGAGAACCGTCGGCAACGCCAGTGCGGCGGCGGGGACATAGACAACGTCCACCCAGTAGTTGCTGGCACCGTACGTCGAATTTGGAAACGCACTTGCCGCCCCGTAGGTGTACACGCCGTTACCGCCATCAACTCCGTTGCCAAGCGCGTGAAGGGGTGCATTGTCCACGCCAGTTGTGGCAAAGAAGCCGTTTCCATACGCGTAATGGCCGCTTGGGGCGTAGTACGAAACGATGTAGGTCGTGTTAGCCGTTACCGGTACAGGCGTGGTGAAACTGACCTGCTGCCATCCTACGCTAGTCTCGTTCGTGAACGTCGCCGAGGCTAAGCGCGTGCCGGTTGACGTCCAGACTGAACCTACGTGAGTGCCGGTGTTATTGGCGCTCTTGTAGAACCGAACGGCCGTGATATAGCCATCTTGATCGGCACGGAACTTCGTTCCCAGTTCCACCGCGCCTGCATCGCCTGAATCGGCGACCGCTGGTACGGTGGTCGAACTCCAAATCGAACATGGGCAAGCTGCATATGCTGAGTAAGGAACGCACACTAGCAGAAAAAGCACGACCCAAAAAACACAACGCGCCTTCGACATATTCTCTTCCTTCCGTTCTGCTCGAAGCTGGCCGGGAAAATGCCGATACCAGACCATGTCTCGCAATTGCTCTTATGGCCGCACTCGAGCAAACGCCGACCCATACGAACCAGCTCGGATTCACGTCAGCAGAAGACGAGCACCCTCTCCGTCGAATGGTCGCGCTATGAAGTCTTTCGCGGTGCTCAGTGCGGATCAATCAGGTTACCTGCCCACACTCGACGCGCAACTGAGCTCCCGCCTTGCTCGCAAAATACGAGCGTCACGAGAGTTGCTGCATTCGAATAGCCAATGTTCGGTACGTTTCGCCGACAGCACAGCAGAGAAGAGGGAAACAAATCCTTTGGTTTCTGTTGCGAACTTCGGCTGAAATCGCTGACACCCGCCTCGGTGAAAGAGAATTCTATTTCGGGAAAGCAATTCCGCGGAACTCGTACGGCTGCAAGTCTGACCGCGGTATCCGATTGCGAGGGTCACCTACCCAAGTTACTGACGATTGACTGACAAGCAGTGACACGAATCCAGGACATCTGTTCTAGCAAACTTGTGTGAGCACTGCGCAATGGCTGAAGTCAACGAGGCATCACGGCGCAGCGCAGAGGTCGGCGCAGTCGAGTTCTAGGCAATCGCGGCTTCGTTACTGTGGTTCATGCACCGTCGTTGCGAAAGCACTGAAAACACAAGGAAACAAAAGAGAAACTGAGGTGAATGACTATATTCTTACAGTGTTAGAACCTCCGTAAGGTTGATGGTATTCACATTGACCGCGATGCTGCATCTTGGCACGACGGCCGCTGAGTTAGGGCCTAGCTTCACGAAAGCCGTCGGGTGCTGTCGAGGTGTAGCATGTTGCATCCGGTCCCCTTCAGAAACTGCTTCTTCATTGCCCTCATCATTTCGTCTGTCATCGCGAACGTTGCGTGTGGAGGTGGCGCCGCGGGCGCAAACATTGGCGGTACCGGCGGCGCACAAACGAACCCGGCGTCTCAAACCACGACGGCTTTGTCCGTTTCCCCCGGCACGGTCGAATTCTCAGATCAGGCGCTCAGTACACTGAGTTCACCTCAAAGCGTCATAGTGAGCAATGCGGGAACTGCGAGCGTCAGCATTGGTGCCATCGCGGTGACTGGCAACTTCCTGGAGCAGCACGATTGTGGGACGACACTGGCGCCAAGTCGCAGTTGCACTGTTGCCGTCACGTTTTCACCGGAAACAGCTGGCACGCTCACGGGAGAACTAAAGATTGTCGATTCCTCCACAACAAAACAATACACAATCGCGGTGCGCGGAAGAGGTGTCAGCAAGGCTCAGCTGAAGGCCAATGTCAGTAGCCTGGATTTTGGCAGCGTTACCGTCGGACAAAGCACCGCGAGAACGGTCACCTTGAGCAACACGGGGGGGCAGAGCTTAACCATTTCTGGCGTCAGCACGAGTCTGTCAAGCTTTTCTGTTTCAGGGCTGACCCTGCCTCTTACTCTTCCAGCGGGGGCGACCGCTACATTGAACGTGTCATTCAGTCCCACGAGCGTCGGCGGCTTGAGTGGTAGCCTATCTATCGCAAACTCTGCCAGCAACCAGCCGTACGTCATCTCGCTAACTGGAACTGGCCTGGCGCAGAGCAAGGGGCAATTGGCGGTCAGTACGACAAGCCTGAACTTCGGCACAACGATCACCGGCCAAAGCAGCAGTCAGACGCTTAGGCTGAGCAATACGGGAACAGCGACCTTGACGGTAAACGGTATCACTACGAACGGAAGCGGATTCTCAGCAACCGGAACTGTGACGCCCTTCACGATTGCGCCCGGAGCAAGCAGCGACGTCGTGGCCACCTTCAAGCCCTCGGTGGTTGGCTCTGCTACGGGCAGCATCACCGTGGCAAATTCAACGACGACGCAACCGATTACAATCACTCTGTCGGGAACTGCGGTTGCTCCAGCGCAACTGACCGCAAGTGCATCCAGTCTCAATTTCGGAACCGTCACAGTTGGACAGAGCAGTTCCCTTTCCTTGAGGCTCACCAACACGGGCGGGGCAGCCCTTACTGTGTCCGGCATTGCAGTCACCGGAACGGGATTCCTATCGAACAGCCCTTCAATGCCCCTGACGTTGGCACCCGGGGGTGTTGCTGACGTAACGGCGACCTTCAATCCGTCAACTAGCGGCAGCGCGAGCGGTAGCTTAACCGTCACAAACTCAGCGTCACAGCCGCTCTCGATCGCCCTCTCCGGAACAGGTGCGACAGCCGGACAATTGGTCACGAACACAACCAACATCAGCTTCGGTACCGTTACCGTGGGGCAGAGTGGCGCGCAGTCTGTCACGCTGACCAACACGGGAGGGTCCACCTTGACTGTTTCGAGCATCAGCACAAGCGGACCAGGCTTCGCACTCAGCGGAATCACGGTTCCACTCACGATGACACCTGGAACCAGCAAGAGCTTCTCCGTAACGTTCAGCCCTTCGAACGCCGGAGATGCAGCGGGCACGGTCTACGTGGCTAGCTCGACCACTGGGCAAGCTCTGACGATCAACCTGGCAGGAACGGCCGTGAACCCGCCGGCACCAGTTACGCACTCGGTCACACTCTCGTGGAATGCTTGCACTTCTACCGTAGCGGGCTACTACATATATCGCGGAACGCAGAATGGCGGGCCGTACACAAAGCTCAACGCTTCGGTCGAAACCGGGACCGCTTATACGGACGAGACGGTGCAGAACGGCAAGGTCTACTACTATGTTCTGACGGCTCTCGATCAGAAAGCGGTTGAGAGCAACTACTCCAGTCAGGTAGTCGCAAACGTGCCGGCCAATTAGCGCCAAGAAGAACAACGTTACCGAAGAGACGACCGCCTCACTTCAGGCGGTCGCCTCCTCTTCAATCAACTCGACTTCTTGCACGCCCGCTTTGGTCCCCATTTGCGGCGGGGTCTCCAGTCCGTACTGCCGAGCCTTGTAGACGAGAGCCTTGTAGCTGATGTTCAGTAGAGCGGCCGCATCGCGACGGCGCCAATTCGTCTCTTCCAGTGCTTGCGCGATCACCCTCGCCTCGGCATTTTGTTTCAGGTCGCGGACAAGTTGCTTGAGATCCTTACGCTCGTAACCGAAGGCGACGAGTGGCGCACCTTTATCCGACGCCTTGCGAATCTCCTTCAACATCGAAGCTTCATCGCCAAGTACCACAAAGCGCTTAACGAAGTTGTGCAGTTCGCGAATGTTCCCAGGCCAGCTGTGGTTCAAGCATGCGTTCATCATCTCCGGGTTCATCACCCGAAGAGGCCGTGCGTAATGCGACGAAAACTGATGGTTGAAATGCTCGATCAATATCGGGATATCATCCCGTCTTTGCCGCAATGGCGGAATCTGAATCGCGAACGTATTCAGACGGTAATACAAGTCCAGGCGGAACTTGCCTTTCTTGATTGCATCTTCTATGTCGATATTCGTTGCCGCAAGAATGCGCACGTCTATGGATATAGGGGTACGCCCGCCGAGACGGAAGAAACGCTGCTCCTGCAATACCTGGAGAAGTTTCGCTTGCAGCGCCGGAGGGAGTTCTCCAATCTCGTCGAGCAGAATCGTTCCGCCATTGCATGCTTCGAACTTTCCTGGTTTTGCCTGAATCGCTCCCGTGAATGCGCCGGCTTCGTAGCCAAACAATTCGCTTTCGAGCAACTCTGACGGGATCGCGGCACAATTCACCTTCAAGAACGTTTGTTTGGACCTGGGTGATAGCTTGTGAAGCAGCAGGGCCGCAACCTCTTTTCCGACACCACTCTCGCCCAGAAAAAGGACGGGGATATCAAACGGGGCCATCTGCGCTATCTGGTCCCGCACTTTGCGTGTCGTTTCTGAACCGGCAACAAAGTGGAGCCCCCCGGGGAGTTCTTCAGCGTTCTCGGGCACAATCGACGGGATTGGCTTATTCGTCTCCGGAGAAAGGCACCGCTGCAGCACTTTTTCAACGGCCGCGCCGTCCAAAGGCTTGTTCAGAAAGTCTTCGGCTCCCTGGCGCATCGCCTCCACCACCTTGGCCGTATCTTTTAGACACGAGAGCATCACGATCTTCAACCGGGGATTAATTTCGCGGATTCGCTGAAGGGTGTTGAGACCATCCATGCCCGGCATCATTAGGTCTAGGAATACTACGTCCGGAGACAGGCCCTTCTCGATCTGCGCGATTGCGTCCAGGCCACTGTTGGCGGTCTGAACCTCGCACGATTCCATCTGCAGCAGTGTCTTCATGTAGCGAAGCATGCCAGGATCGTCATCAATCACGAGAACACGAGCGGCCATTGGTCTCTCCTCTTCGTTCGGGGTTCGCATGCCTGAACCGAACGTCACTGTTGGTACAACCGGAGACTACTGTGTTGTCCTGTTTCCGTTTGAACGGAAGAACGATGCAAAACTTGCTGCCAACTCCAACCGTGCTCTCAACCCAGATCTTGCCACCGTGGGCCTGCGATACACGACGTGCGATTGCGAGACCCAACCCGGTGCTTGATTCAACTTCTCCACAACGGCGCGTGTAGTACTCTTCGAAGACTTCTTGCTGGTACTCTGCTGGAATCCCTGGCCCTGAATCGATAACACTGATCTGCACTGAATTCGGGGCGCGGCTTTTTGACACTCGCCTGTCGGTGTGGCACCGCACCAGAGAAAGACGGCGCTCCCAAAAGTGCGGTTCAACGATAAGCCGCACCGTTTTCCCGGTTGGGGTGAATTTCAGGGCATTGTCGATCAGGCATGCCACTGCTTGCTTAATCTTCTGGTGATCGAATGCAAGCACCGGGATTTCAGAAGAAGGGACGAAATCAAGGCTGACCGACTTGACTCGGCACAACGGGACCCAGTCACGGCATACCTCTTCCAGCACCGCGTTGAGATCGTTCATTTCGAAGTTGACGGCCCTGGCTTCGGCACCAACTGCTCCGTAAGTCAAGAACTGGGAGATCAGGTGCTGCATACGGACACAGCCCATGTGCATGTCGTCGAGGATTTCTCGTTGACGCTCGTTCAACGGACCAATTTTTTCGGTGCAAAGGAGCTTAAGATACCCGCTAACGATCGCGACTGGCGCTTTCATGTCGTGCGCCACAGCCCCGAGTGCAATATTGGCGTGCCGTCGATCCTCTTCGAGTCGGTTCAAGGCTTCAAGCAATTCGCTGTGTTGATCTGCCGACAAACCCGTCCCTCTATCCGACTGCATAGAAACACTTGCTGCCGAGCTTTGCGCAGAATTGTTTTCTCGCATAGAAAAGTCCAAATGAAACTTGGGGACGCTTGGCGGGGGGGGAACTCAGCCAAGAACAGAGTAGAAGGTTATAGCAAGTCCAGCTACTTGACAAGCGCTTTCGTCGAAAAACTTTCCAAGGTTGCAGGAAAGTTACGCGCAATCGCCGTTCTGGCGCAAAGGTGGATGGAAATTCCGTTCCACTTGTGAACTGACTTTCCACTCTCCCAATAGCCGCTCCCCGAGCCCAACATCCTCTAATCAAACCTATATGCCTGACTACAAAGGTTTTATGCCAAAAGCAAGCCACCCTTACCATCCCCGTTCAGCTACTCAGGAATGATAAAAGTTTGATGCTGGATTGGAGAGCTGGATGCAGGTTCTTGCACTGGAGTCCCGGAATGAGATCGATCGCCAGTTCACCTGCCAGAAAGAACCTCAACGCTCTGCCGCCCGAGTCTGTCATATTTGGCAGCGGGTCTGCCATGGCGTCCGTCCGCGAGAAACTTGAGAAGGTGGCCGACATCAACGCTCCGATCCTGATTGAGGGTGAGAGTGGCACGGGAAAGGACATCATCGCCCGCTATATCCACCAGCGATCCAGTTGGGCCGGTGGCGCCTTAGTCAAGGTAAACTGCCCCGCCATCCCCGACACGCTTGTTGAAAGCGAACTTTTTGGCTACGAACGCGGCGCGTTCACGGGTGCCGTGAACTCGAAGCCGGGCCGGATCGAAGCAGCCCAATACGGAACACTCTTCCTTGACGAAATATCCGAACTGGCACTTGGGCTCCAGTCGAAACTTCTTCAACTCTTACAGGACGGGCGCTTCTGTCCAATCGGTGCCACCGGGGACAAGCACGTTGAGCTTCGGGTTGTGTGTGCTACCAACCGGCAACTGCATTCGGAAGTAGAAGGCGGTCGTTTTCGGCAAGACCTCTTCTATCGCATCAACGTATTCTCCGTTCACTTGCCGCCTCTCAGAGAGCGTAAAGCGGACTTGCCCGCACTCACCGAATACCTGCTCGAACAACATGCGCTCCAGTATGGAGTACCGAAGAGAACATTCTCGCCAGCGGTCATGGCGCTGCTTCAGTCGTACGACTGGCCGGGAAACATCCGTCAGCTCGAAAACCTGACGAAGCGGTTTGCCGTGTTTGGGACCGAGGACGTAGTCCTGAACGATCTTCACGGCCGAGGCCTAACGCAGAGCTTCGATCCGCAGGTCCCGACTCAGGGAAAGATCTCGCTGAAGAAGGTATTGCGCCAGGCTACTAAGGACTTGGAATCGAGGATTATCCTCAACATCCTTCAAGCAAATGAATGGAATCGAAAGCGCGCTGCGAGAGCAATGAGCATCAGCTACCGCGCACTTCTCTACAAGATGAAAGAGATGGGTATCCATTCCGGGCACGAACCTTTGTGCCACGCAGTGGAAACGGCAGCGCGCCAGACAGGAGATGCCTAACGTGAACGGAAAAATTCGAATCGCCTTCGTATTCTTATCGATGCTAATGGTGGCCATTGCTTCTCCTGAGGCTCAGGAGAAGGCATCGGCCGCCAATACCGAGCCGTCCGCCGAAGCGAAGCTGCTTTCGGCACCTACACCTGCGGCAAGCAAAAACCAGACTCCTGTGTCGGACGACTACAAAATCGGCCCCGGGGACTTGCTCTCCATCCATATTTGGAAGGAACCCGACCTGTCCCGCAGCGTGCTCGTGCGTCCAGACGGCAAGCTCTCTTTGCCCATGGTCGGAGAGCTCGCGGTCAACAATGACACAGTCAACGAGCTTAAGGCACGATTGACGGCCGAGTATCGGAAGTATGTTAATGAACCTGACATCACGGTCATCGTGCAGGAAGCCCGCAGTCATCGCTTCAACGTCGTTGGCCAGGTCCAACGTCCGGGCTCTTTTGTGATCACGCAGCCAACGACCGTCCTCGACGCAATCGCCATGGTTGGCGGCTTCCGCGATTTCGCAAAAAGAAAGAAAATATACGTTCTTCGCGCGCAAGCAGACGGAACAACCAAGCGACTTCCCTTCGATTACAACAAGGTGCTTAAGGGACAAAACTGGGAAGAGAACGTACAGTTGCAGTCCGGCGACACAGTCGTGGTTCCGTGAGGTCATCATGCATCTCCGACTCCTAATCATCGCCTTCTGTATTCCTCTCCTGGCCTGGAGCCAGGATACGGATTCGTCGCGTGTTCCCGCCACGTTGACGGCTGATGTCCCTGAGCTTGTGGGACGCGAGACCAGCAAAAGTAACGAACTGACCGCGGCTTTTGCCTTCAATTCGATTTACGACAGCAATCTTCAGTCCTCGCGCACAAACCGCGTTTCAGATTGGCGCTTCGGCTTTGCGCCTGCCATCAGGATTGACCAGAATCGGCCACAATTACATTGGGACCTTCAGTACCAAGCGGAGGTCTCGCGATATCGCGAGTTGCCTGTCGACACGCAGGCGAACCATCAGTTGACTGCGTCGTTGACTTATCGGCTCACGCCAAGATTCAAGTTTAGGCTGCGCCAGGACTATCTGCGGTCGATGGATCCGTTCAGCATCTTGGAAGCCCCTATAGGGAGCCTGGGCGTTGCAAACAGCCCGAATCAGACAGTGATTCTGCCGAGTGCTACAAGGTCTGTCATTACGTCTCTCGCCGATGTTCAATATGCACTCAGTCCACACAGCGATATCGGCGTGACCGGGACCTTCATCAAATCGGAGTTCACGAATCCGGAGAAGAGTCTAGTAATCAGTCCCTTGTCGGGCCAGACTCTGAACGGGTCGGTTTACTACTCTGCGAAAGTGAGCCCTCGGAGCTCCGTGGGATTGCAGTATGTCCTGGCCGACATGAGCTACGACCATAGCTCGGCCAGGGTGCAGACAAACTCCCTGCTGATCTTCACCACTGTCGGGTTCGACGATCACTCCAGCCTGATGCTGTGGGGCGGTCCAGAAAACGCCAGGAGCCGAGGTTCCCTGTTTGGAGGCAGTTCAACAACATCGAGCACCAGCAAGGACGAGTGGAATCCGGCGTTCGGTGTCGTGTACTCGTGGGTGGGCGATCGGACTGACTTCGGCGCTACCGCAACCAAGCGTGTTAGCGATGGTGGCGGAATCATGGACGCCGTGTCGATCATCTCGGGATCGTTCGCCGCTGGACGTCGCTTTACTCCCTTCTGGACTGGTCGAACTTCAATCGCAATAGCCCGGAACGAGAATCTGAGTCTATCGTCCTCGTCGGGAACACTGCGCTCGATCTTCGCAACGCTGGAATTGGAAAGACAAATCTCATCGAACCTGCGGGCAAGTTTCTCGTATGACCGTGTTTATCAGGACGGCAAAGGAACGTACGCCGCTATCGGCAGTCACAATCGGTTCCAGCTGTCGTTGCGATATTTGATCTCTCGTCCGCTCGGAAAGTAAAGAATGCAACCAGAAGAAAATAACGAGCAGTCAGTCGCGATTTCGGATTACTGGCGCGTGCTCCTGGAACGAAGATGGCTTATCCTGGGGACCCTTTTTGTCTGCTGGCTTGTCGCATGGGGCGCAGGCTGGCTCATGCCGGCCAGCTATCGCTCGGAAACTCTCATCATCGTTGAGCAGCAAAAGATCCCTGAGCAATACGTCGTACCTAACGTTTCCTCCGACTTGCAGCAGCGTCTGCAAACCATGACCGAGCAGATCATGAGCCGCACGCGTCTGCAGAAGATCATCGATGACTTTCACCTCTACGGCAATGAGAGCGGCCATCTTTCATCTGAGCAACTGATTGCGCGCATGAGGAAGGACATTGATGTTCAGCTTGTCCAATCCAGCGGGAATCGTGACGTTGACGCCTTTCACATCTATTACTCGGCGCCGAGCCCACAGCTCTCGCAGAAGATCCTAAACGAACTCACATCTCTCTTTATTCAGGAGAATCTTCGGGCCCAGCAGGAACTGTCGCAGATCACAACTGAGTTCCTGACCTCGGAGTTGGATCAGGCCCGTGCTTCACTCGCGGAACAGGAAGCAAAGGTGCGTGAGTTCAAGTCGCAGTACCTGGGTGCGTTGCCAACGCAAGTCCAGAGTAATATGAACATATTGTCTGGGCTGCAGAGTCAGCAGGAAAACCTCTCGGCATCACTGAACCGTTCTCAGCAGCAGAAACTCTACCTCGAATCACTGCTGGAACAATACCGAAATGCAAACGCCGCGACAACTCGCTCCGGACAGAGCGTCTCGTCGATCGACGACGAGCTGTCACGATTGCGAAGTGAGCTGGCGGCGGCGCAAGCACGTTACACGGACCAGAACCCGGATGTGGTTCGGCTCAAGAATGAGATTGCCAGAGCCGAAAAGCTGAAACAGAGCACTGATGCGCGACGCGCGGCAGGGGATCAGGGCGACAAGGCCCCCATTTCGCCGTCCTCACCGATGGCTCAGGTTCAGGCCCAACTCAAAGCGAACGCGCAGGAAATCAAATCGACGGAAGCTCAAGTCCGTGCGCTTGATCAGCAAATCCGTTCGTATCAAGGAAGGCTAAATGCCGCTCCGGCTGTTGAGCAGAAGTTGGCGGACCTCACTCGCGACTACGACGAATCCAAGGCAAACTACGATTCCCTGCTGAAGAAGCAGTTGCAATCGCAGATGGCGACCAACCTCGAGAAAAAGCAACAGGGGCAGCAGTTCAGGGTACTCGATCCTCCGAGCCTCCCGCAAAAACCGTTCTCGCCTAAGCGCATGAAGATCGCATTGGGCGGTTTGGCGGCCGGCTTGGCACTTGGAATTGCGCTGGCAGTCCTGTTGGAATTGTTCGACCCTCGAGTATGGACAGAGAAACACCTGAAAGGCTTGGTTGCTGGACGAGTGCTGGTCGCCATACCTCACATCATGACTACCGGGGAGGAAAGAAGGGCAAACCGCAGATTTGCACTTGAATGTACGACTGTTGTGCTCATTTTCTTGGTGATGCTGGTAGGAAATGCGTTCACCTTCCTAAAAGGATAACTACATGTACGAGAAGTTTTTCGGACTGACGCAGAACCCCTTCGGCATCAGTCCCAACCCGTTCTTCTACTTCCCCACGCCTCGCCATGACGAGGCCTGGGCGAACCTCTGGTGCGGAATACAGCAGCGCAAGGGGTGCGTCGTGGTGACCGGGGAGGTGGGAACGGGAAAGACCCTCATCGTACGTCGCGTAATGGACGCACTCGAAGGTACGAAGACCAAGTACGCCTACGTGTTCAATCCGAGAATGTCTACCGACGATTTCTTCGGCTTCATTCTGACCGATTTGGGATTGAACGTAGCAGGTCAAAGTCGGGGACAGATGTTGGCCCAGTTCAACAAGTTTTTATTGGACGTGTGCAAGCAACAGTCGACCGTTGCGCTCATCATCGACGAAGCACATCTGCTGAGCCGCGAGATGCTGGAAGAGGTGCGATTACTAACAAACCTTGAGAATACTCAGCACAAGCTTTTGCAGATTCTTCTGGTCGGGCAGCCCGAGCTAGACGCACATATCGAGTCTCCGGAACTACGCCAGTTGAAGCAGCGAATCGCGCTCCGCTGTCGTCTGGAGCCTCTCTCTCGCGACGAAGTGTTGCGATATATCGCCGCTCGATTGGAAAAGGCGAGGGCGGGCTCTGAAGACGGTCGCACTCTTTTCTCCCATGCCGCGATTGAATGCATCGAACGATACTCACAGGGCATTCCGCGAGTCATTAATACCATTTGCGAGAACGCGCTGATCACCGCGTATGCTCGCCAGAGTACGATGATCGGCGCTGAGATCATTGAGCAGGTTGCAAAGGACTTCCATCTTCAGGAGAGCGTTGCGAACAAAGCCTCTGCGGCATCTGCGTCAGCCGAGAATGTCTCTTCTCCGCAGTTAGCTCCCGCGCTCGCTTCGCGTGACGCGCGGAACTCGAACGGAGGCCCAGGAGTCCAATGAGTCAAATTTACGAAGCCCTCAAGCAATCCGAAAAAGACGGTAGCGCAACGACAGCGCTCCGGGAAGCAGCGCCTTCAAAGCTCGCGAGGCCTACGATCGAGGTGGCGAACGCCGTCAACGAATTTGAGGACCAGCGATTGACCGCGTCACCAAGCCTTCAGAAGCCCTTCGTGGCTTTGACGGATCAGAATAGCCTGGCAAGCGAAAAGTTTCGGATATTGGCGAACCGGCTAGCATATCTCGCCCGAGCTCAAAAGCTCAAAGTCATCCAGCTAACGAGTGCAGTTGCTGGTGAAGGCAAGTCTGTCGTCGCCGCGAACCTCTCTGTGATGCTCTCCCGGAGGCATGAAGAGCGCGTATTGCTCGTCGAAGGGGACGTACACAGGCCAAGTCAGAACAGCATCTTTGGCCTCCCGGCGCAACCCGGACTAGGTGAATGGTGGGAAAGCTCTTCGGTATCACTGCCTAAACTTTTTCAGATCGATGATCTGCGCTTGTGGTTCCTTCCCGCGGGACATACCACCCATCCAACTGCAATGCTCCAGTCATCCAGGCTTCCTCGTCTGGTGAACGATCTCCGTGATCATTTCGACTGGATCATCATTGATTCCCCACCCATGCTTCCCCTAGCCGACACGAATCTTTGGGCACGGTGGGCCGACGGAACATTGTTGATCGTTCGCGAGGGTATGACGCCGAAGCGAGCTCTTCAAAAAGGGATCGAGAGCCTCGATAACCCAAAGATCGTCGGCGTTGTGCTTAACGATGCTATGGAGGGACAGCGCGCTCAGTACTACGCTAAATACTACGGCGCCAGAAAGGCCTCCGAGCTAAGCGCGAAGTAAGAACCACGCGCCATCACACGCCCAAGAAAAATGCCACCACGGACTTCACTCCGCGGTGGCATTTGTATTTGCGTTTAGATTTGACTCGTTCTTCGAAGGGGTTCGACCCGCTTCACTAATCCCGCACTACCTAACCGTCAGCGAGAACGTTTTCTTGTGTTCGACGCCTCCTCCAGAAGCAGTGATATTCACTACGTAAGTTCCCGCCGGCGTGCCTCCACCTCCAGTTGGAGGTGGCGCAACGGTGCTTGTCCCGCCGCCGCAACCAATGAGTGTTAGTGACGCGATCGCAAGTACCAGGAAAGCGACGATTCGCTGTCTCTTTCTGAGCGTGCCCACCAACAACATTCCAAACACAGGAATTGCAAATACAAAGCCAGGGTTGCGAGCGCTCGCCAGACTCCTCGGGGTGGTGGTAATGGTCAGCGTTGAAGTCGCCCCTTGCGATGAGGGAGTCACCGAAGCGGGACTGAAGCCGCATGTGGCACCGACCGGCAGGCCTGAACAGGTCAGCACAACCGCGCTGCTAAATCCCGACGCTGTTTTGATGGTTACGACTACACTAGCTGACTGCCCGGCATTCACGGTTGCAGTCTCTACCGATAATTCCGGGGAGAAATCTGGCGGGACGACGGCGCTGGTAAAGCTTACCGTCTGGTTGCTGCCACTGAGCGTCACTGGAGCACTGGCCGGTGTGAACGTGTAACCAGTCCTGGTCACCGTCACCGTGTAGCTGCCATCGCTCAGTCCGCTGAAGCTGAAGTTGCCCGAAGCGTCGGCCGTCGTACTGGCAGTCGACGTTCCGCTCAACGCCACCGTCGCTCCGTTGCCACCCGCTCCGCTGATCGTGCCCGTGATCGTGTAGGTCTGAAGCGCCGAAGTGAAGTTTACCGTCTGATTGCCGCCACTCAGCGTCACCGGAGCACTGGCCGGTGTGAATGTGTAACCAGTCCTGGTCACCGTCACCGTGTAGCTACCATCGCTCAACCCGCTGAAGCTGAACTTGCCTGAAGCATCGGCCGTCGTATTCGCAGTCGATGCCCCGCTCAACGCCACCGTCGCTCCGTTGCCACCCGCTCCACTGATCGTGCCCGAGATCGTGTACAACGATGCGAAACTTACCGTCTGGTTGCCGCCACTCAGCGTCACCGGAGCACTGGCCGGCGTGAACGTGTAACCAGTCCTGGTCACCGTCACCGTGTAGCTGCCATCGCTCAACCCGCTGAAGCTGAACTTGCCTGAAGCATCGGCCGTCGTATTCGCAGTCGACGCCCCGCTCAGCGCCACCGTCGCTCCGTTGCCACCCGCTCCACTGATGCTGCCCGAGATCGTGTACAACGATGCGAAGCTTACCGTCTGGTTGCTGCCACTCAGCGTCACCGGAGCACTGGC
>JAEYQK010000092.1 GCA_023410055.1 Acidobacteriota bacterium | reverse complement strand
CGACAAGTGCACCGTATTCACCGAGGCTATGACCCATCGTCATGTCGGGCTCGATGCCGTAGGCGGAGAGCAAACGCGTGATGGAGGCATCGGTGGCCAGCACGGCAGGTTGTGTAATCGCAGTCTGACGCAGATCGTCTTCAGCCTTCGCGATAGCCTTCGGATCGTTGCTGTCGACGAAGATGTAATCGCTGAGCGGCTTGCCCAAGAGCGGCGTCATCACGCGATCGGCTTCGGCAAAAGTCTCGGCAACAATCGGTTCGGCCTCGCGCAGGCCCTTCATCATGTTGACGTATTGTGAGCCTTGGCCGGTGTAGAGGAATGCGACTTTCGGCTTGGGTCCGCGTCCGCGGAAGATGCCCTGGGCGCGGAGCGCTTTCCACATTGCGGGCTGATTTGCTGCGAAGGCCTTCACAGCGCGAGCGGACTTGTCGGCCAGCTCGGCGGCATCACCGTAGTCGATGGCGATGCGCTCGGGCGCTTGCAGGTCGGTGTCGAGCGGCAGTGACGGCGCAGGTGCGCGTCCCTCGGCGGCTTCTTTCTGAACGGTGCGAAGGCGTTCGATGAGGGCTTCTTCGGTTTCAGCGCCGAGGAGAAGCGCGCCGCGCAGCGGAGCTTTGTTGATTGGGGCAGGCTTGGAGGAACTGCTGCTATCGCTTGCTTTCATGCTGCTGTCCTTCACTGGTGCCGGTGCACTCTGGCTGACTGCAATGGACCGCTTTCCGTTCCCGTTCGTACGCCCGGGGATGTGCTCTTCAAGAACGGCGTGGAAGTTGGTGCCGCCGAAGCCGAAAGCGCTGACGCCCGCACGGCGGACAGCGCCGTCAGGAATCATCCAAGGCTTCAGTTCGGTGTTGACGAAGAGCGGCGAGTGCGCGAAATCGATATTGGGGTTCAGCTTCTTGCAGTTCACACTCGGTGGAAGAACCTTGTCGCGCAACGCAAATACGGTCTTCAGAATGCCTGCTGCACCTGCGGCTCCTTTCAGGTGGCCGATGTTGGACTTCACTGAGCCGAGTGCGACCGAGCCAACGGGAAGATCGTGTCGGCCGAGGATGGCGGTGATGCTCTCGGTCTCTACCACGTCGCCAACCTTGGTCGAGGTGCCGTGGCCTTCCATCAGAGTGGCGGTCGCAGGTGACAGGCCGGCGTTCGTCCATGCGCGTTCGAGAGCGAGTTTTTGTCCGACCGGGTTCGGTGCCGTGATGCCCTTGCCCTTGCCGTCGCTCGATGCGCCGATGCCGCGGAAGACGGCGTAGATATTGTCGCCATCGCGCTCGGCGTCGGCCAGGCGCTTAAGGATAAAAAGAGCGGAGCCTTCGCCCATCACGAAGCCGTCGGCTCCGTCTGCATAGGGGCGGCTTCCCGTTGCTGAGAGTGCGCCGATTTTGCAGAACTTCACGAAGGTGGGGGCTCCCATGTTGCGGTCGATGCCGCCCGTTAGGGCAGCGTCAAAATCGCGCGCCACCAGGCCTTCAATTGCGGCGGTCATGGCGGCCATTGCCGAAGCGCAAGCGGCGTCGCAGACGAAATTGGGCCCACGGAAGTTGAATGTGTTGGCAATGCGTCCAGCGAGGCAGTTGGCGAGTTCGCCGGGCATGCTGTCTTCGGTGATCGGAGGCAGTTTCTTGGCCATGCGCTGTTGCAGTTCGCGCGTGATGTCGCGGCGCAGGTTTTCAGGCAATGCGGCGAAGCTGGCGCTGTTCTCCAATTCGTGTGCGTACTCAGGGAAGTACACGCGCAGCGATGTCAGGTAGTGCTTCTCACCGGCCATGGCGTTGCCGAGTATGACGGCGGTTCGAGTGAGGTCGAGATCGCGATTGGGATAGCCGTAATCTTCGAGGGCTTCGCGCGTACAGGCGATCGCCCACTTCTGTGCGCCGTCCATTGCATCGGCGACGCGAGGCGGAATCGCCAACTTCCATTTCATCGGCTCCCACGGGTACTCGCGTACCCAACCGCCGATTTTCGAATATGCTTTGTCCGGAACGGTCGGATCAGCGTCGTAATAGTCGGTCGGATCCCAGCGTTCGGGCGAAACATCGGTGATGCTGTAGCGGCCGTTCTTGATGTTCTCCCAGAACATCTTTGCGTTTGGAGCATCGGGCAGGATCGCGCCGACTCCGACGATTGCTACTGCTTTATCAAAAGTGTCTTCCATGATTGCGCTCCCCCGAGTACGTATATGAAAACAGGATGCTGGGTTGGCGCACCCTCCCTTGCGGAAAGGGTGCGGCACCCCAAACATGGTTACTTCGCGTCAGGCGGCCTGACTCGCGCGCTTGACGGCGCGGTTATAAAGCACGTCACAGATCTGATCCATGTCGGCAAGCAGTCCGGCTTGCGCACGGTGGATCGCCGGTAATTTGAGACTCTCTGCGAACGCGTTCTGCTCGGCTTCCGTCAACTCGCCGGCGCCGATCACGCAACGCAGCCCCTCTTCGCCGACCTTGAGCGCGGCTTCACGAGCGAACACACGGGCGATCGCGGCAAGTGCTGTTGCGTCGAATTTCGCGAAGGCCTTTTCGTTAAGCTTGCGTTCGGCAGCACGCACGGCTCGACGGCACAGGCACGCGGCAGACTCGGCGAAAGCGATGAGTTCTCCGAGACGGAAGAGGATGTGCTGATGACGCGTGAGTCTCGCGACGCGCGCCTTCTCCAGAACTTCAGCCAACGCGTGCAGCGAGAGAGCGGCTACATCGGCACCGATCTTCGGGTACTTCGCGTGGAGTTCTTCCATCTTTGTCGCTTCGTCGTGATAATGCTGCCCGCGGGTCTTCAGGTGGATCTGCCAACGGTCGCGGCTGATGGTCATCTCCATGATCTCGGAGGTGCCTTCGTAGATCGTGGTGATGCGCACGTCGCGCTTGATCTTCTCGACCATGTACTCGTGCGTGTAGCCATAGCCCCCGAGCGCCTGGATGGCCGCTTCAGCAGCCGCATTCCCGGCTTCCGTAGACATGTACTTGGCGATCGCACCTTCGGTGTTCAGCGAGCCCTCGCCGGCGTCGATGCGCTCGGCTGTTTCCTCGATGTAGGCGCGGCCTGCTTCGAGATGAACAACGTGTGGGACGATCAGCTTATGCGTGTAGCCTTGCTTTTCGGAAAGCGGGGTTCCGCCCTGGATTCGCTTTACCGAGTAGGGGATTGCGCGATCTATTGCGGCCCATCCGGCGCCAAGACCGAACGCGGCGACCATAAGGCGCGTGTAGCCGAAAACGGCCTGTGCTTGCAGCAGGCCCTGGCCTTCGACGAGGCCGATCAGATCCTCGGCGGGGACGAACACGTTATCGAGCGCGAGCGCGGCGGTGTTGCTGAGACGGATGCCGTGCTTGTTCTCGGGCTTGTCCTGCGAGAAGCCCTTCGCACCCTTCGGAACAACGAACCACGTCGGACCACCCGGCGCGTTCGCGAGAACGGTGTAGAGATCGGCGATGCCGCCGTTGCTGATCCACTGCTTCAGGCCGGTGATCTTGTAGCCGACGATCTTGTCGCCATCCATGACGCGCTCGGCCGTGGTCTTCAGCGCGCCGAGATCGCTGCCCGCTTCCGGCTCCGTCGCGCCATAGGCGAAAAGAATTCCTTCATCGGCAATGCGTCCCAGCCAGCGCTTCTTCTGTTCAGGCGTTGCGCCAACCGTGATCGGGTCGCTTCCGAGGAACGTCGCAAAGAGGGAAGTGGCGACGCCGAGATCGATGCGCGCCATCTCTTCGCAAATGCAGTAGACGTCGAAGGTGCAGCCGCCCATGCCGCCGTATTGTTCAGGAATGAACAGCAACTGAACACCGAGCTTGTCCGGGTGGCACATGTCATGGACGATGTTTACGGGACACTCGTCCTTCTCGTCGAGTTCGATCAGCCTTTCGTCCGGAAGCTGCTTCTTGGCGAAGTCCTTCAGTGACTTGATGCTGAGGTTCAGAGTCTTCTTTGTTACCGCCATTACCGGCCTCCCTTCGCCGCTAGACCACGCGCTTCACGAAATTTGCTAGTCAACACAGGTAGGAACTCGAGGATGTCGGCAACAATGCCGACTTCGGCGACCTGGAAGATCGGCGCTTTCGGGTTCTTGTTAATGGCGATGATCAGCGGATTCCCTTTGATTCCGGCGACATGCTGGAAGGCACCGCTGATGCCGCAAGCCATGTAGACCTTCGGCTTCACCGTCTGTCCCGAAGTGCCGACCTGGCGGGATTTCTCCAGCCACTTGGCATCGACAACCGGACGCGAGCAGCTGACCGCACCGCCGACGGCTTCCGCGAGATCTTCGGCGATCTTGACGTTGTCGGCTTCCTGGATGCCGCGACCGACGGAGATGAGGATGTCCTGCTTGGTGATATCGACGCCGCCAGCTTCGGCAACAATCGTCTCAATGTAGCGACGCTTCGCCGTGAGGGTACCTACTTCGGCGGATTTGTCGACGACAGTTCCGTTCACCGGAGCAGCGCCGATGGCCTTGAACGCTCCGGGGCGCACGTTGATCACGGCACCGGTGGAGATGTCGCAACGAACGTGCGTGCTCATCTGGCCACCGAACTCCTGGCGGACCATCTTGAGGTGAGTCGCGTCCAAAGGCACGATGTCGAGAACGTCGGAGACGAAAGCGGCGTTGGTCTTCACCGCGAGCCCTGGAGCGAGGTCAATTCCGAAGTGCTCGTGCGCAAGGAGCGTGATGCTGCCTTGCGGCACGACTTTCACCAGCGCCTGGCGAACCAGCTCCGCGTTCGGATAAGCGAGCGTCTCGTTGCTGATCTTCCAGACTTCGGGATACAGCGCGCGAACGGATTCGCAAACTGCATCGACGTTCGGTCCCGAACCGGTAACGATGGCGACGGGAGCGGCCGCCGGATCAATCTTCTTCGCGGCCACAAGCAGCTCGGCGGCGGAATCGTCCACGACGCCGGCTTTATGAATGATGTAGGCAAATATGCGCGCCATTACTTTACCCCTCCCTTCGCTTTGACCAGCTCGACGACTTTGTCTGCAATCTCCTCAGGGCTGCCTTTCAACATCTCGGCGCCCTTCCCGGCCGCAGGAACGAAGTAGTCGAGACGCTGGACTTTTGCAGCGGCTTTGCCGACTGTTGCGGGATCGACGCCCAGGTCCGCAGCGGTGTGAGTCGGGATGTCGATCGAGGCGACCTGGCGAATGCCTCGCAGTCCGACATAACGCGGCTCGTTGATGCCCGTCTGGATCGACAGCACGCAAGGCAGATCGATCTCGTTCATCTCCTTGTTGCCGCCCTCGATCTCGCGGCTGACCTTCAGCTTGCCGTCGAGGACTTCAATGGAGTTCACGAGAGAGGCGAACGGATAATCGAGCCTTGCGGCCAGCATCCCGCCGATCTGTGCGCCTCCGTCATCGGCCTGCGCGCCCGTAAGCACCAGGTCGAACTTGTTCTTGGCAACGTACGCCTGCAAGATTTTGGCGACGCCAGCATTGTCGGAACCGGCGAAGGCCTCGTCGGAAACGAGCGCGGCCTTTTTGGCTCCCATCGCCATCTCGCGGCGCAGGACCTCTTCGTCCTCGTCCGTGCCGACGGTGACCACCGTTACGTTGCCGCCGATGCGGTCCACAATCTGGAGCGCCTCTTCGACGGCGTAGTTGTCCCATTCGTTGATCGAATACACGAGGTCATCGCGTTCGATATCATTCCCGGCACCATTGAGTTGAATCTCGTTCTCGGTCGTGTCGGGCACCCGTTTTGCGCATACTAGGATTTCCACGATTAGTCCCCCTGAATCGTAGTTACAGGCTCACGCCCGTTATGAATTGAACGTTCGTTATTAACTTCAGAACTTCTAGTGATCATCTGGCGCGCGGCCAGTTCGGCCAGATCGATCGCCGTCATCTTGCCTTCGAGGCCCGCGACCTTGATGGCGTCTTCCATGTTGACCATGCAGAAGGGGCAGGCGGTCACGATGGCGTTGGCTCCGGCTTCGGCGGCCATCTTCACGCGAAGTACGCCCATGCGCTCCTGCTCGTGTGGCTCGTAGAAGAGCATCAGTCCGCCGCCACCGCAGCAGAAGGAGCGATCCTTGCAGCGCTTCATTTCGACTCGCTTCAGTCGGGGTATCGCATCGAGTACATCGCGCGGATCGTCGTAGGTCTGGTTGTGGCGCCCGAGATAGCACGGGTCGTGGTAGGCGTAAACATCGTTCGCGTTCTCGACCGGATTGAATCTAATCGCGCCCGTCTTTACCTTTCGGGCGATGAACTGGCTGATGTGTTCGACCGGTGGCACGCCGGTATAGTCGTTCTTAAGTGCGTTGAAGGCGTGCGGATCGGAGGTGACGATGCGAGTGGCGCCCGAGTCCTTGATGGCTTCGACGTTGGCATCGCGCAACGCCATGTAGAGCATCTCTTCGCCGAAGCGCCGCGCTTCGTGACCACTGTCGCGCTCGGCCGCGCCGAGGATGCCGAAGTTCTCGCCCGCCTGATCGAGAATGGTGGCAGTCGCGCGACCGATCGCCTGAATACGGTCGTCATACGATGTAACGCTGTCGACGAAGTACAGGGTTTGGACCGGTTCGCCGTTGACGATCTTGACCGAGCATGTCTGCTGGAAGGTCTTGTCCTTTGTCCAGTCGCCGCGCTTTTTCTCCATCTTGCCATAGGGATTCCCGCGGCTCTCCAGTGCCTTAAGCGGCTTCTGCAACGAAGCGGGCACATTGCCATCATCGACCAGCCCGCGGCGCAGATCGACGATCTTGTCGATGTAGTCGAGCAAAATCGGACACTCCTGTTCGCAGGCGCCGCACGTTGTGCACGACCAGATTTCGTCATCGGAGTAGACGCTGCCCACGAGCGGCGTCCCGTTGCCGTTCGTGCCAAAAATCGGGTGGTGTTTGAAGGCGTACTCGCGCGCTTTGATGGTCAGGAAGCGCGGCGAAAGTGGGCGCCCCACGGCATTGGCCGGGCACTGATCCGAACAGCGCCCGCAATCCGCGCACGAGTAGAAGTCCAGCTTGTGTTTCCACGTGAAATCGTCGAATGTCTTGACGCCAAACGATTTCACTTGGTCCAGTTGCGCGTCGCTCACCCCCCAACGCACCGGTTTCAGCTGATTGCGGTTCAACTTGGCGAAGTAAACATTCGGTAGGGAGGTGATTACGTGGAAGTGCTTGCCCAGTGGCAGGAAGCACAGGAAGCTGAAGAATGTCAGTTCATGAACAAGGTAGGATATCTTATGAAGTGCGGCTACGAGTGCTAGTGGGGCCGGAACAAGGAGACCGCCGAATGCCCAAGCCAGCGTGAACGGCGAGGTATCTGTGACGCCCGACGTCGCCTCAAACAGACTCTCCGAAACCATTAGCGTCGCGATCAAACCCAGAACGAGAATTGCTTCAGAAGTGTGATCCTTGCCGTACTGCGCCGGGACGGCGTACCGCTTCGGCTTGAAAACGCCGCGCCGAATTCCGGCAATGACGACAGCTATAAAGACGAGTGTGGCGGCGTAGTCTTTCGTGACGTTGTACAACTCGCCGATTCGGCCGGAGAATCCGGGCATGACGAACGACGGCCAGAAGCCGATCATGACGAGCGAGATCGACCGCACCGCCAGCGCGAGAAACCCGAAGAAGATAATGATGTGCAACACTCCCGCGAGCATGTAGCGCGGCTGTTTCCACTGGGCGAGCCAGAACTTCAGAACCGCTATGGTTCGCTGCCACGGTTGGTCGAAGCGGAAGTCGGGCGCGCTGCTCATGAGCGGCACAACCCGCTTCCACATGATGAATGCAAACAACGCGAGGCCCAGGAGCGGGATGACCGAGAACAGGACGATGCCTGGGATGGGGCCGTAAGTTAATTGAGATGGGGCCTGAAAGAGTTCCATGTTCGCCGTCTCCCCACTTGCAGGTGTGTCTTGCGTTGAGTCCGGAACACGTTCTGTCTCTAGAGCCTTTGCGACCTCAGGGGCTAAAGCCCCCAGTTTGTGCGAGCCGGCTTCGGCACGGCTGAAGCCGTGCCCTACCCGAGCCGTGCGCAAAAGAGGCGTACCTGAAGATCAGTGCGGGATGTTGCCGTGCTTTTTCGGCGGCAGCGCCTCGCGCTTGTTGCAGAGCATCTCGAAAATCTCAATCAGTCGTGGGCGCGTTTCGCTGGGCTGTAGGACCGCGTCAACGTATCCACGTGAGGCCGCGATGTACGGGTTGTAGAGAATCTCGCGATACTCATTGATAAGCTCCTGCCGCTTTGCCTTCGGATCGGGAGCTTCCTTGATCTCGCGCCGATAGATAATGTTGGCTGCGCCTTCGGCGCCCATGACTGCGATTTCGGCCGTTGGCCACGCCAGCACCATGTCGGCACCCAGGTGACGCGAACACATGGCGATGTACGCTCCGCCATAAGCCTTGCGCGTGATCAACGTAACTTTCGGCACCGTGGCTTCGCAGTAGCTCCAGAGCAGCTTCGCACCGTGACGGATGACGCCGTTCCACTCCTGGTTTGTGCCCGGCATGAAGCCCGGTACGTCGGCCAGCGTGAGCAGCGGAATGTTGAAGCAGTCGCAGAAACGGATGAAGCGTGATGCCTTGTCCGAACTGTCCACGTCCAGACAGCCAGCGAGGTGCTTGGGTTGATTCGCGATGATGCCCACCGTGCGGCCGTTCAGGCGCCCGTAGCCAACGATGAGGTTGGGCGCGTAGAACTCGTGCGGCTCGCAGAAGTCGCTGTTGTCCACGATCGAGTGGATGATGTCCTTCATGTCGTAGGACACTGTCGCGCTGTCGGGGATAAGCGAGTCCAGAGCAGGATCGATTCGGCCCGGGTCGTCGCCCGTGTCGACCTTCGGAGCATCCTCCATGTTGTTGCTGGGCAGGAACGACAGCAGGCGGCGAATCTGTTCGATGCATTGCTGGTCGTTGTCGGCTGCGAAATGCGCGACACCGGTCTTGGTGTTGTGCGCCATCGCGCCGCCGAGCTCCTCGTGGCTGATCTCTTCACCCAGAACAGCCCGCACGACGTCTGGCCCGGTGATGTACATGTAGCTGCTGTCCTTCACCATGAAGACCCAGTCGGTCATTGCCGGTGAATAGACAGCTGCTCCGGCGGCCGGTCCCATGATGGCCGAGAGCTGCGGAATTACGCCGGACGACATGGTATTGCAGTGAAAGATCTCGCCGACGCCCTTCAGCGAGTCGACACCTTCCTGAATGCGTGCGCCTCCGGAGTCGTTCAAAGCGACTACGGGTATGCCTGCCTTGAGCGCCATGTTGATCGTTTTGCAGATCTTCAGGGAGTTCATTTCGCTCAGACTTCCGCCGCGCGCGGTGAAGTCCTGGGCGAAGGCGGCGACCCAGCGGCCGTTGACCAGGCCAAATCCGCAGACAACACCGTCAGCGGGAATCTCCACCTTGTCGATGCCGAACAGCGTGCCGCGATGTTTGACGAACATGTCGGTCTCGCGGAAACTGCCCGCATCGAAGAGCAGGTCAAGACGCTCGCGTGCGGTCAGTTTCCCGCGCTCATGCTGTGCGGCCACGGCGACCGCGCCGCCCATTTCCTGAATCTTGCCTTTGCGTTCCCGCAAGTCCTGCAGCTTTTCGGCGACAACAGCCTTTCTTACTTTCTGAGCAGCGGTTCCCATACGTTCCTCCCTTTGCGCGACCTGCGCCAATGCCGAGTTCGAGAATCCCCACGCTAGCTTCGCAACGTGGGACACCAATTACGCGATCACCGCGAGCACGGCGCCCTTTGTCACCATCTGGCCCTTCTCGCAATTCTGCGCGACGACCTTGCCGGCTTTCGGAGCCGTGATGGCGTTTTCCATCTTCATGGCTTCGATCACCAGCATGACGTCGCCCTGCTTGACCTCGTCCCCGATGGCTTTCTCGTGACGGAGCACCATCCCTGGCATTGGAGCCATGAGCGGAGTTCCGCCATTTGTTGGCGTAGGATCGGGCGCGGCCTGAAGTGGAGCAGCGGGTTTCGGCGCTGCTGCGGAAGCGGCACTGGCGGCAGCGGCGGCGGCCTTGGGCGGGGGAGCGGGCTTCGTCACCAATTGCGGCTTCATGGAACTAATGACGTGCACGCCCCCAACTTCTTCGACTTCGACCTCGTAGTAGTCTTTGTCGACGAAGACGTTGAAGATGCGAGTGCCAGGGCCTTTCTCGGGAGCTTCCTTATCGGGTGGCTTCTCGACGAGTTTGCCCGCTTTTGCCAACTTCACCAGACGCTCTTCTTCAGCGACCTGCTCAAGTGTCTTCGGCTTAACCTCGTCCGGGACTGGCTCCTTGCCGTGTTTCCACTTGAGGAAGCGGGCGCCGGTGGTCGGGAACATGGCCATCAGCAGAACGTCGTCGATGTCCTTCGCCAGTTCTCCAGCTTCCGCCTTTGCCTTCTCCAGTTCAGGCTCAAGAATGTCCGCCGGGCGGCAGGTGATCGGAGTCTCGCCGCGCGCGTATCCCTTGAGCGCTTTCTTCTGTATCTCGGGATTGAGCGGTGCCGGAGTCTCGCCGTAGAGGCCGAAGAAGAGATCCTTTGTCTGGCCGGTCATCATCTTGTAGCGTTCATCCGGTGTATCGAACAGGACGTTGTTCACCGCTTGTATGCCGACGATCTGACTGGTTGGTGTCACGAGCGGAACCTGCCCCATCTCCTTGCGAACTTTCGGCAGCGCCTTGTAAACGTCGGGTAGGCGATCGAGGGCACCCATTTCGCGCAGTTGATTGACGAGGTTGGAAACCATGCCGCCGGGCGTCTGATGCAACAGCACGCCGACGTCGATGATCGCCATCTTCGTGTCGTCGAGAATGTGCTTGTACTTGGGCGAGATCTTTTCGAGATACTCGTCCATCTCGACCAGCAGCTTCAGGTCGATTCCGGTATCGCGACTCGTATTGCGCAGCGTGACAACCAATGGCTCGATTGCCGGATGCGATGTACGGTGCGCCCACGGAGCAAGGCAGGTGTCGACGATGTCCACGCCTGCTTCGACGGCCTTCAGCATGGCCATCTCTGACTGACCGGAAGTGAAGTGGCTGTGCAGGTTGATCGGAATCTTGACCGCTTCCTTCAGGGCTTTCACCAGCATGAAAGCATCGTAGGGCGAGATAAGGCCGGCCATGTCCTTGATGCAGACCGAGTCGGCACCCATGTCTTCGAGCTGCTTGGCTTTGCCGACGAAGTAGTCGATTGTGAACACTTCGCCGCCCATGCGCGGCTCCGTCAGCGAGTAACAGAGACATCCCTGGAAGTGCTTGCCGAGCTTCTTGATGATCTTTCCGGGGAAGGCGAGATTGCGATAATCGTTGAGCGCGTCGAAAGTACGAAAGATATCAATGCCATTGGCGGCGGCGCGCTCGATGAAGGCTTCGGTCAGGTCGTCGGGATGATTCCGGTAGGCGACAAGATTGTGCGCCCGCAGCAGCATCATGAAGGGCGTCTTCTTTATGTACTTCTTCAGCAGCCGTGGGCGTTCCCACGGATCCTCGCCGAGAAAACGGTGCATTGTGTCGAAGGTCGCGCCACCCCAGACCTCCATTGCCCACCATCCGATCTGGTCCATCTTTTCCGCCAGGGGTAGCATGTCCTCGGTGCGGCCTCGAGTCGCGAACAGCGACTGGTGTCCGTCGCGCAGCGTCAGGTCATTCACCTTTACCGGATTGGTTACCGTGACCTGCTCCTTCCCCCAGAGCCCAGCTTGAACTGTTCCGTGTTGATCCGGCATGGCTAATCTCCTAACTTTGTTTGTCGCTAGTCGTTGTGATCGTTCCCGTGTACCTTGTCAACGCCGCCCCATGCGCAGGGACAGGAGTCGTCTCATCTCCATCATTTGTTGTCGGCCCGACGCGCCGTACAGACGCGCAGTGTCAGCCGTCGTGGAACTCGACAGTGCTACGGCGACCTGAGGCGTCGAGGCTTCTTCTTGTAGCCTGATGTAGCTGAATACGGCTGCAGAGACAGCGGCAGCCATAGCTTTTGTTGGCTTGTGTTCCATATCGCCCCCCTCTCCACTGCGGGACGTTTCCGGATATTCAGTTGTGGGCCTAACCCATGTTCCGGACTACGCTGCCTGGACCTTGAACTGGTTCAACTCACGTCTGAGTTCCTCACGTTCCTGCTGGAGCTTCGACGCAATCTCAGGGTCCGAGTGCCTGCTGTCGATAATTTCGTAATCGAGTTTGCGAATAGTTTCGAGTAGATGAATACGACGATCTTGCTCGTCCATAAGGACACCCCCACCACGGATGCAGCTTTTCAACGATGAAGAGCCGAGGCTTGCGGGGCCGGAAGTGCTAGTGAGTGCTGCGGAAACTTACGACCGTAGCTGGATCAAACTGTGGTGAAGGTCACTACTATGCAGCCGTCTGACAATTTCTTGGCTTGATAGTTGATAGCGATTGCAGGACCCGTCCGCGGCTTAATCAGCGATGTGCCGCTGAGTCGCCCCTCCCGTTCGAAGTCCCGCCAGAAATGGAGCTTGTCCTTGTGAACAATGCTCAGCACGGCTCCCTGTGGCAACATGTCGTCGTGCCTTGCGCCTACCAGTTCTTCCGGAGAGCACTGCAACAAATTCGCAGCTGCCCCGCTTACTCGCACCCACTTCCGATCGTCGTCGAAAAAAATATAATTGCTTTGACCTTCGACCTCAGGGTGATTCACACCTTTTGGGCACGCTAGAGACGATCTTGAATCGACTTTCGCGGCCAGCATATGAATCCTCCTCGTGATACCTGGGCCCGTTATATGGGCCTATGATGGCACGCCTAAATTGTGAGTTGCTCGATTTCATGCGCGCTGACTCGCAATGCGAGGCGTCATGATGCGCCGCGTCCCATTTTGGAACGCCATTCTCTGCAATACGCGCCTTACATGATTCCCGCTGATTATGCAACCAGACATCCTGACCGGAAGCGGGTAACATGATTTTGAATTCTCATGAGTGATCCCAAGGTTTTGTCCCCCGAATTACTGCTTCACATTGCCCAGACTCTCAATATTCCGCTTCGCGGCATCGTGGCGGTCATTGAATTGCTCGACGAAGGCGGTACCGTGCCGTTCATCGCGCGCTACCGCAAAGAGGCCACAGGAAACCTGGATGAAGTCCAGGTCCGCGAGATCCAGGAGAAGGTCGAGTATTTCCGCGAACTCGTGGCTCGACGCGAAACGATCCTGAACTCCATCGCGGAGCAGGGAAAACTCACGGATGAGTTG
The DNA here is from genome assembly GCA_023410055.1 of Acidobacteriota bacterium. Lineage (GTDB taxonomy): Bacteria > Acidobacteriota > Terriglobia > Terriglobales > Acidobacteriaceae > JAEZPW01. The sequence continues at coordinate 20,552 of JAEYQK010000092.1, read as the reverse complement.
AAGGTTCGCATCGAGGCCGCGCTGGACAAGAGCGAGTTGGAAGACTTGTACTTGCCGTACCGCCCGAAGCGCCGTACCAAGGCGACGATCGCTCGCGAAAAGGGACTGGAGCGGCTGGCGCTCTATCTTTGGAACCAGCAAGCCGCAGCCGAACCGCTGGAGGTTTTTGCGGCGACGTTCGTCGACTCCGAGAAGGGCGTCGAGAGCGTTGCGGATGCCCTTGAAGGCGCGCGCCACATCGTTGCCGAGATGATCAGCGAAGACGCCGACCTGCGCAAGGCGCTTCGCAAGCTCATGTTTGATGAAGGCATGGTCGTCAGCCGCAAGGCAACCGACGCCGTCGATGAAGAAGAAAAGTTCAAGATGTACTACGACTATCGTGAGCCTGCGAGGACGATCCCGTCTCACCGCATGCTCGCCATCCGGCGCGGTGAAGCCGAAAATGTGCTTCTGTTCCTGATCGAGCTGGATCCGCAGCGCGCGATATCGCTGCTGAGTTCGCGCATTTTACGACAGCCCGGCGACTGGACGCCCCAGCTCGAACTCGCCATCGAAGATTCGTGGCAGCGGCTGCTCAATACGTCCATTCAAGGCGAGATTCGCTTTGAACTCAAGCAGCGTTCCGATGCGGATGCCATCGGCGTCTTCCGCGAGAACCTCCAGAACCTGTTGCTCGCGCCTCCCGCCGGGCCGATTTCAGTGCTTGGCATCGACCCCGGCGTGCGCACCGGGTGTAAGGTGGCCGTCGTAGACGAGACAGGAAAGTTCCTCGCCAACGACGTCATCTATCTGCACCGCTCCAAGGCCGAGGCCGATGCAGCAGCGAAGGCGATCGAGTCCCTCTTGCGCCAGTACAACGTTCAAGCAATAGCCGTCGGGAACGGCACCGGCTCGCGCGAAACCGATGCGTTCATCAGCGCTTTCCTGCGCGAACGAATGATCAACGGGATTTTCTCTGTGACGGTGAGCGAATCGGGAGCCAGTGTCTACTCGGCATCCGAAGTTGCGCGCCAGGAATTTCCGAATCTGGACCTCACAGTACGTGGTGCAATCTCGATCGCGCGCCGTCTGCAAGATCCACTATCGGAGTTGGTGAAGGTCGATCCCAAGTCGATCGGCGTCGGCCAGTACCAACACGACGTCGATCAGCGCCAGCTTCAGCAATCGCTGGAGAGCGTTATTGAGAGCTGCGTTAATCGCGTCGGCGTCGATCTCAATACGTCATCATGGACGTTGCTGCGCTACGTTGCCGGCATCACCGAGCGCACGGCAATCAATGTGGTGAAATACCGCGACGAGAACGGACGGTTCCGCTCACGTGCGCAACTGCGCGATGTCCCCGGGATCGGCCCGAAGACGTTCGAGCAAGCCGCTGGATTCCTTCGCATCCGTGATGGTGAGAATCCGCTGGATGCGACGGCTGTTCACCCCGAGTCCTATCACATCGTGGAGCAGATCGGCGAGAAGCTGAACGTACCGGTGCAGGAGTTGATCAAGAGCCCGCAGTTGCTGGAGAAGTTTGATCCCACACAGCTCTCGGCAGGAACGTACACCCTCAACGACATCCTTGAAGAACTGCGTAAGCCCGGACGCGACCCGCGTGACAAGTTTGTGGCGCCGAGCTTCAATGAGCAGGTGCGGGAAATCTCGGACGTGCAGCCCGGGATGGTTCTCGAAGGCGTCGTCACCAACGTCACCAAGTTCGGTGCGTTCGTCGACATCGGTGTTCATCAGGACGGACTGGTGCACATCAGCGAGTTGTCGAACAAATATGTGAAGGACCCGTCCGAGGTGGTAAAGGCCGGACAGATCGTCAAGGTGAAGGTCCTCAGCGCCGACGCGAAAACCAAGCGCATTGGATTGTCAATGAAAGCACTTCAGGAACCGGCCAAGCAGCAGCCGAAACGTCCCGCACCGCCAGCTCCGACGATGAACGATAAGCTGGCGGCGCTGTCGTCGAAGTGGAAGGTCCGCTGACGATTACGAGTACTAATAATAAGGAGCCAAGATGAAGCACGCTCGTCCCGACTACGACCACATTCAGGACCCCAGCGGAAAAATTCCCCAGGACGAACCGGTGATGATGTTTCGAGGGCAGGACATTTTCGCGCCGGTTGCGTTGGAAGCGTACGTTGCCATGTGCGAAGCGATGGCTTCGACCATGCCGCTCGACTCTCCGCGGCGCCAGAACCTGCGCGACATGGCGGTAACGGTCCGCGCGCATATCAGCCGCATGCACCGTTGGCAATCTGAGCACAAGGCGAAGACACCAGATCTGTGAGATTGACACTAAGTCAATACAGCGTTTGAACGGGCCGCCACGACATCGCACCCTCCCTTCAGGAAGGGTGCGGCACCCGTAAGCGGGCATTCGCCGCGGTTCTGACCGTAGCGCTTTGGCATCAAAAGCCTGTGCCAGTGGAGCGCAAACGAGTTCGCAGATCGAGCCGAGTGCCGGATGGATTGGTCTATCGTCCTGACTTCTTGTCGCAACACGAAGAGAAAGAGCTGATCGCGCAAGTTCAGCAGCTTCCTTTCGAGAGCGCGATGTATCACGGTTACGAGGCCAAGCGCCGCATCGTAGCGTTTGGGGTCGATTACAGTTTCGAGACACGACAGGTTACACCGGGGCCGCCGCTGCCGGGATTCTTGCTTCCGTTGCGGGACCGCGTTGTTGAACTCGTCCCGGGCATTCGCTCCGACCAGTTTGTTGAGGGCCTTGCCACCGAATACCAGCCCGGCACGTCGATCGGCTGGCATCGCGACGCGCCACAGTTCGGGATTGTCATCGGGATTTCGCTGGCCTCGGCGTGCCGCATGCGGTTTCGGCTCACGACGAAGGACGAGTACGAGATCACGTCAGTGCTGCTTGAGCCACGTTCTGCTTATGTGTTCCAGGGTGAGGCGCGCACTCGCTGGCAGCATAGTATCCCCGCGATCGAGCAGCTTCGATATTCGATCACCTTTCGTACGTTGCGGTATGGAATGAAGCCCAACTGCGCCGAATTCGCCGCCTGATTGCCTGAACCGGACGTGATTTCGCTGCTCTGGTTTATACTTTTAATCAATCGCCATGCCCGTGTTCCTTGATGAGATCGTGCAGACCACTCGCGCTCGTGTCGCCGAAGCCAAGCGCACAGCCAAGCTGTGGGAACTCGCCGCAGGGGCTCAAGCCCACGTTCCGCGTGGCTTCCGGCGTTCTCTGGAGCAGCGTTCGCAGACAGGAGTGGCGATCATCTCGGAGTTGAAGAAGGCGTCGCCATCGAAGGGCGTGATTCGCGCCAACCTGCACGTTGCCGGAATTGCCAAGCAGTTCGAGGACGCAGGTGCTGCGGCGCTCTCGGTTTTGACGGAAGAGAAGTACTTTCAGGGATCTTTGGCGAACCTCATTGAGGCGTCCGCCGCGACCAGCTTGCCGTGTCTTCGCAAGGACTTCATCGTGGATAGGTTCCAGATTATCGAATCACGTGCGAACCGAGCCGACGCCATTCTGCTGATCGTTGCCGCCCTGAGCGATACAGAGTTGTCCGAGTTTTACGCCGAGGCTCGCCGCCTCGGGCTGGATGTTCTGTGCGAAGTCCACGACGAGGCGGAACTGAAGCGCGCACTGGCCATCGGCTTCGATATCATCGGTGTCAATAGCCGCAACCTGCGCACCTTTGAAGTTGATATCGATATTCCGGTGAAGCTGGCGGCGCAGATGCCGGCCAATGTGTTGCGCGTGGCCGAAAGCGGTATCAATGACGCAGCCGACATTAATCGCCTGCGCGCCGCCGGATTCCAGGCGTTCCTGATCGGCGAGTCGCTGATGCGAGCCGACATTCCTGGCAACGCATTGAAGAGCTTGATCGCCGAAGTGAAGGCTGAGTACTAGGGACTGACAACTTTTTATGACATGGATCAAAATCTGCGGAACCACGAATTTGGCCGACGCGCTCGTGGCCGTTGAGGCCGGAGCCGACGCGTTGGGATTCGTGTTTGCGGAGAGCATGCGGCGGGTAACGCCAGAGACAGCGGCCGAGATCTGTCGTCACGTACCGGACAGCGTGGAAAAGATAGGCGTCTTTATCTCGGAGACTCCCGAACGCATCAAGGCCATCGCGGATCAAGTCGGGTTGACCTCCGTGCAGCTTCATCAGAGAGTCGCCATTCCTGGTCGCGGGAATGTCGCAGTGATTCCCGTGCTGCACATGAGCGACGTCGAGAAGTTGGATCGCAACCTGACGTTTCCGGAACCTGTCGAACGCGTGCTTCTCGATAACGGCAACGCGCAAAAGGGTGGCGGAACTGGCAAATGCTTCGACTGGAGTCGCGCAAGTGAATTCTTGAAGAACGCGGGGCTCGATACTCGCTACCGCATCATCGTCGCTGGCGGTCTCTCGCCGGACAATGTGGTCGAAGCGATTCGAGTATTCCGTCCGTTCGGTGTAGACGTCGTCAGCGGCGTCGAGCGCGAGAAGGGAAGAAAAGATCCCGACAAGATACGCGCGTTCATTGCTGCCGTTCACGCAGCAGACGAGCAGAGGATGGCGACTCAGAAAGTGCAGTTCTAAGAACATGGCGAAATCAACCACGACGTCGAAAACCAAAAAGACTACGACGACAAAAGCCGCAGTAAAAGCCAAGTCCAACGGCAACGTCCCGGGACGTTTCGGCCCTTATGGTGGACGCTATGTTCCCGAGACGCTAATGTCTGCGCTTCAGGAGCTCGAGGACGCTTACAACGAAGCGAAGCGTGATCGCCGCTTCCGTGAGCGGCTTGACTACCTCCTCAAGCAATACGCCGGACGTCCGACGCCGTTGTGGTATGCCGAGCGGCTGACGCGCGAACTCGGCGGCGCGAAGATCTATCTGAAGCGCGAAGACCTGCTTCATACCGGCGCGCACAAGATCAACAACTGCATCGGTCAGGTTCTGCTCGCGCAAGGCATGGGCAAAAAGCGCATCATCGCCGAGACCGGCGCGGGTCAGCACGGTGTTGCTACGGCGACAGTGTGCGCATTGTTCGGACTCGAATGCGTCGTTTACATGGGCACGGAGGACATGCGTCGTCAGGAGTTGAACGTCTTCCGCATGCGCCTGCTTGGTTCCGAAGTTCGCGGTGTCGATGCTGGCCAGCGCACGCTCAAAGACGCCATCAACGAAGCGATGCGCGACTGGGTCACGAACGTTCGCGACACTTACTATTTGCTCGGCAGCGCACTGGGCGCGCATCCGTATCCGACCATGGTCCGCGACTTCCAGTCAGTAATCGGACGGGAAGCCCGCGCGCAGCTTTTGAAAGTCGAAGGACGCCTGCCTAGCGCAGTCATTGCCTGCGTTGGCGGAGGCTCGAATTCGATTGGCGCATTTTACGAGTTCATCAAAGATGACCCGAAGAAGGTGAAGCTAATCGGCGTTGAAGCTGGAGGCCGCAGCGATAAGCTCGGCGAACACGCTGCGCGTTTCATTGGTGGTGCACCGGGCATTCTGCAAGGCACATATTCGTACATGCTTCAGGACGAGAACGGTCAGGTGGCGACGACGCATTCTGTCTCCGCCGGGCTCGACTACGCAGGGATCGGTCCGGAGCACGCATGGCTTCGCGAACAGGGCCGAGCCGAGTATGTTGCGGCCAACGATGCCGAAGCGCTTAACGCAACGACCATGCTGGCGCGCACTGAAGGCATCATCCCGGCGCTGGAATCGGCGCACGCTGTGGCCGAAGTCATCAAGCGCGCGCCACAGATGAAGAAGTCCGATGTGGTGATCGTCAACATCAGCGGCCGCGGAGACAAAGACATTGGTATTTTGAGGGAGAACCTGAAGTTTTAGATTCTGAGTAGTGAATTTCGAGTGACGACCGGTCGCTCGGAGCTATTCAAAACTCATAATTCAAAACTCGGAATTCGAAATGATCAACTTCGCTCATCATCCCGGTTTGGTCGCCTACGTTACTTGTGGCGATCCCGATCTTGCGGCTACGAAGGATGTAGTTCTCGCGGCTGCTGATGCAGGTGCCGACGTCATAGAACTCGGCGTGCCGTTCAGCGATCCGGTTGCTGACGGTCCTGTGATTCAGAATGCCAGCCAGCGTGCGCTCGAGAAAGGAACTCGTCTTGAAGATGTCCTTCAGCTTGCACGCGAGGTGCGCGCGCAATCGGACGTCGGGCTCATCATCTTTTCTTACCTGAATCCGATCATGCGCTTCGGCCTCGATCGCTTTTGTGCCGCCGCACAAGACGCTGGTGTTGATGGTGCGCTTGTCACCGATCTGCCTGTCGAAGAAGCCGACGATTACATTAGGCTGATGCGCGGACGCGATCTGGCCACTGTCTTTCTGGCCGCGCCGACCAGTCCCAACGAGCGTTTGAAAAAGATAGCCGAAGCCAGTACCGGATTCGTCTATGCTGTATCTCGAACGGGCGTTACGGGCACGCGAAGCGAGCTCTCAGACGATGCGTCTGGACTTGTTCGCCGCATTCGCAAGTACACGAAGCTGCCGGTAGCGGTTGGCTTCGGCGTTTCCAGTGCTGAACAGTTCGCGGCTGTGGGTGAATTCGCCGACGCGGCTGTTGTGGGCAGCGCGATCGTCAAGACCATCGAGTCTGCCGGTCGGGAACGCGCCGCGAGCGCGGTCGCCGATTTCGTTAGGAACTTGCGGTCACAGTCGGCCGTGAGCAGGTAAGTTGAGTGAAGTTTCGGAACTGAGTACTAAGTGCTGAGAACAGCTTTATGAGCATTGAGGATTGGCGTAAGAAAATCGACGAGCTTGATCAGAAATTGGTCGACCTGCTGAACGAGCGTGCGAACGCGGCAAGGCAGATCGGACTACTGAAGCGCGATTCTCAATTGCCGATCTATGAGCCTGACCGTGAAAAGCAGGTAATCGCCAACATCAAGGAATTCAATCGGGGACGCTTGCCCGAAAGAGACCTGATGCAGCTTTACGAGCGCATCATGGACGTCATGCGCAAGATTCAGCACGAACAGGCGGTTGCAGAGAAGCAAGCTCGAAGTACCGCCGCCGGCAGTACGGAACTCGATGCGGAAGTGAACGACTGATATCAGCCAGGAATTAGGTTACACATGATCGTAGCAATGCAAGAAAAGGCCAACGAGGACCAGATCCAGTACGTGATCGAATTCCTCATGAAGCTGGGTTTTGAAGTCCACCGCTCCACGGGCGCTCAGCAGACCGTACTCGGCGCCGTAGGCGCCCGTGTCGATTTCGATGTGCGTGACGTGGAGGTCCTTCCGGGCGTACGGGACGTGCATCGGATCAGCTCGCCGTACAAGCTGGTCGGTCGAAGTTTTAAGCCGGATGGCACCGTGATCCGCCTTCCCAAAGGCGTGACCATTGGTGGCAACGAGGTCGTCGCGATGGCCGGACCGTGTTCGGTTGAATCGCGCGAGCAGTTGTTCACCATTGCCGAGACGGTTTCCAAAGCAGGCGCGAAAGTCCTGCGTGGTGGCGCATTCAAGCCGCGCAGCTCACCTTATGCCTTCCAGGGCATGGGCGAAGAAGGGCTCAAGCTCATGCGCGAGGCCGCCGACAAGTTCGGCATGCTCGTCATAAGCGAAGTGATGGAGCTGTCGCAGATTCCGATCATGGAGCCTTACGTCGACATCTATCAAGTCGGTGCGCGCAACATGCAGAATTTCAATCTTTTGCGCGAACTCGGCAAGATCCGCAAGCCGATTATGCTGAAACGTGGCATCGCGGCGACCATTGAGGAGATGCTGCTTTCAGCCGAATACATCCTGAGTGGCGGCAACTACGACGTTATCCTCTGCGAGCGCGGCATACGTACGTTCGAGACCTACACCCGCAACACGATGGATATCTCGGCCATTCCGATTGTTCATAAGCTGTCGCATCTGCCAATGGCGGCTGATCCTTCGCACGGCACTGGTCGCCGAGAAAAGGTTGCGCCGATGGCACGCGCTGCTGTCGCTGCCGGTGCTGATGCCGTCATTGTCGAAGTGCATCATCAGCCGGATAAGGCTCTCTCCGACGGTGCGCAGTCGCTTCTGCCTGAGCAGTTCACGGAACTGATGACTCAGCTTCGGATCATTGCTCCTGCTGTCGGAAGGAGAATGGCATAGATATCAGCTCAGCTTCGCCGGCCACCATCCACGAAGGAGTCCCGATTCGTGTGGGCGGCTGGCTGCTCCTCTTTTGCATCAATCTGACATTGATTGGTCCGGTGAATTTCGTGCGCACGGCTATGCGCTGGCACGATGCCGCTGCACGTGTCTCAACGCACATGCATGTTCTCGTGGTTAACACAATAGCCTTGCACTATCTCGGACTGGCCATCCTGTGCTTTGTCACGGGACTATGGCTCTGGACGCTAGGATCAGGCGCGCTGACATTGGCTAGGTGTTTTCTGATTTGCTATTCCGCACTCTCCTTATTGATCCTGGTGGCGCACCTGTTTTTCGGCTTTGTCATACGCGACTGGACCGTATTTGACTTGGGTGTGCGCCCGTTGGTATTCAGTGGGATCTGGTTTTCGTATCTGGTCGTCTCGAAGCGTGTCAAAGCGACATACTGCTGTACGGAGTAATTTGGCCCCCTCTGTGACGTATGTACTGCTGACTATCGCCCCTGATTCTGCTATCGTGCTCTCACGCAACAATGGCAATTAAGCAAATCACGATCATCGGTGTCGGTCTGATCGGAGGCTCGTTCGGGCTCGCGATCAAGAAGCACGGATTTGCTGGGCGCATCATCGGCTGCGGTCGTCCACTGTCGCTGGCCAAAGCGCAGCGCATGGGCGCGATCGATATCGGAATCCAAGAGCCGCGTCAGGCTGTTCAGGGTTCCGACGTTGTTCTGCTTGCGACTCCCGTCGGCGCGATTCTCGACTTCATTGAACAATTTGGTCCCATTCTTCCGCCCAACGTGTTGATGACCGATGTTGGCAGCACGAAGAAAGAGATCGTGAACCGTGCGCAGTCGGTATTTGGGTCGGCTGCGGCGACACGGTTTCTCGCGGGACATCCGATGGCGGGCAAAGAGCACAGTGGCATCGACTATGCCGATCCCGATCTGTTTGAGAACGCCGTTTGGATCTTCACGCCGATTGGAGAGCAGACTCTCGAATCTCCTTCGGACGGACTCGTGTCCGACTTTGTCTCGCTGGTTCGTTCCATCGGCTCAAGAGTTATTGTTATCGATGCCGAACGGCAGGACCGACTTTGCGCGTGGGTGAGTCATCTGCCGCAGATGCTCTCGACTGCGCTCGCGTCGACACTGGAAGACGAGTTCGGGGACGACGAGATGCTGAAGGCTGTTGGCGGACGTGCGCTGCGGGAGATGACCCGTATTGCTGCCAGTCCTTATTCGATGTGGCGGGACATTGCTTTTACAAATACGGACAACATTGCGACGTCAATCTCGAAACTTGAACAGCGACTGGTGCACATGCGCGACAACCTTCGCACGCGCGGTTTACAGGAAGAGTTTGAAAACGGCAACAAGTTCCGCAAGGACTAGTTGCTCTAAGTGTTTGTTATTGAAGGCATTTAAACTTTTTAACCTCGCTGTAATCATTCCATCCACATTCCGTGCTAAAGTTGTTCCACTTTCCAAATGATCCTTGAAGCAGACGTGTATTAGGAGGAGTGTTTGTTCAATCCGGCCCAATTTTATCGAAGCACAATGACGAAAACAGGCATCGTTCAGTCGATCTGCGTGCAGTGCGGACGAGTCGTTGGCTTCAGCTCTCTTCCACGGATTTTGGAACTGGCGAACCGGGCCCACGTGTGCGTCACGCTGCCGGAGGATGAAGAGCGTTCTGAGGTCCGATCATGCCGGGCTTCCGTCCGTTGCAAGGGTGTCTAGCTGTTCCGCGGTAACTTTTCGGTAATCACTTCCACTGGATACCCCTCCCCCCTACCTTTGGCGTATCACTGATTATCCAAAGGAGTTAACTATCGTCTTTGAGTGACGGCCGATCGAGTGTCGGGTCATCGTGTGATCTCGTTAGTGTTTACCCCAGGGTAAATGGTTGATGGTTGTGAAAGAGCGAATGCGTCGTGAACCGGCGTGTTTCGTCTCACTTTCAGCGTAGCATTTTTGCCCCGGTGAACCCGACAACGGCGGCGAGAATGTTTTTCGTTTGATTGCAGGGAGTTGGGAGGAATTCCACGGAGTAGGGGTATTGACAGTGGTTCGCGACGCGGATGCGCACCCTCCCTTCGGGAAGGGGGCGGCCCCCTAATTCTGAAATTTCGATACTATTCTCCGACCTTCGCCACCGAGACGTTTACGGGCGGGTGCGGGGCTGGAGGCGCAGGATGATGGGCCATCGGCGCTCCGGGATGCGGGTGCTGAGGCGTGGGTGTGCCGGGCGCGGTCGGATGCGGCGTGAAGTGTCCGCCAGCGATGTTGCCTACGGCAATGGCCTGCTGCATCTGCGAGAAGATGTCCGACATGCCGCCGGGAGAGTGTGGCAGCAAGATAGTGTTGGTCTTCGCCTGAGCGCCGACTTCCTTCAGCGTGTCGAGATACTGGGTGATGAGCACAAGCGTCATTACATCGCGGGCGTTGCTGCCTTCGATGGTCTGCTTGAAGGTGTCGATGGACTGGCTGAGTCCTTCGATGATGGCAGCGCGCTGACCGGCGATACCTTTGCCCTGGAGCGCCTTGCTTTCGGCTTCAGCTTCGGCCTTCTTCACGACGATGATCTTGTCGGCTTCGCCACGGGCCTTTGCGGCTTCCTGTTCGCGCTGAGCGGCGTTGATGTCGTTCATCGCCGACTTCACTTTGACGTCAGGTTCGATGTTCGTGACCAGTGCCTTATAGATGCGATAGCCGAATCCGGCCATGTCGGCGCCGAGTTCGCGCGCGACGACGCTGGAAATTTCGCCCTGCTTCTCGAAGACTTCGTCGAGCGTCATGCCGGGCACGTGGCCGAGGATGACATTGAGCACAAAAGCCTCGATCTGGCGGGTCGGATTGTCGAGCTTGTAAAAGGCGTCATAGATCTTATCGGGCAGCACCTGATACTGCACGGCGACCGGGATGCGGACGAAGACGTTGTCCTTGGTTTTGGTCTCGAGCGCGACAATGACCTGCTGGACTTTGAGATCGACGTAGGCCACGACCCGATCGGCCATAGGAACCTTGAGATTCAGACCTGCATGTGCGATGCGGGCAAACTTACCAAAGCGCTGAACGATGGCAGCCTGCGCCGTGTCGACGGTGAAGAAACTCATTATCAGGATTACGAGCGCGACCACGACGGAAAACACGCCAACAAAGATGCTGAACGTCATGTCCATGATGACTCCTAGGGGTGAACAAACGGCTGTTTTGAATGAGGTCGCCAGTTTAGCGCACTGGGGGCGGGATGCGGAATCAATTTGTCTGGAGGGCTCGCTACCCGCTCAAGCCGAAATCGGGCTTGAACGGGCCACCAATGGGTTCTTCATGTGACGAGTCAGTTGGTTTGGGGGCCGTAGTAGCGGAAGTGGCCAGTGATCTTCCAGTCGAAGAGGACGTCTTCGATCTTGGGGCCGGCGCCGATGTTGTGGAGGATCATGTAGCGGTCGTGCCACAAGGGCTTGCGGTCGATAACGATGCCGATGTGATCGACGCGCTTGCCTTTACCGTCATTCAGGTCCCAAGTGACGAGATCGCCGGGCACATAGTCAGCGGCATTGTTGGTGATCGGGAGTGAGGCGTGCTGTCGCCGGAAGAACACCATCAGGTTGGGAACGCGACGGTGGTCGATGTTGGAGTCGGGGCGTCCTCGTAACGGATACTCGGAGCGGGCGCGCAGAATGTCTTCGTGCACTTCCTTTTGCAGATCGATTCCGAGTGCGCGATAGCTGCGAATCACCTCGTCGGTACAGACGCCGGTGGCGGCCGGAACGTCACCGTTGGGATAAGGGACCGAAAGGTAGGCCGGATCATAACGCACGACGTGACTGGCGCGCTCGACGGCGGCAGCGACCAACTTCAACCGGAAAGCTTCTCGCGCATTCGTGCCGGGCGGCGTGGCCCCCAGGGGAGACAGCAGCACGGCGAGGAAGAAAGCTACAACTGCGATCGACTGCATGTGTCGCTTCAAGTCAGTGCTCCGGAATCGGTGTTAACCTCAGGGGCCAAGCCCGCTTCGACTACACGGGATCGGGGGTCTTCATGGCTTCGGCGATCTTCGGCATCCACTCGCTGATGGGTATCTTCTGGGGGCAGAGATCCTCGCAAGTGTGGCACTCGATGCATTCGCTGGCGCGTTCCTTAGGCGGAGTGAACACGCGATAGACGAATTGTGCCTCGGGGAAGTCCTCGTGCATATGCGCTTCGTTAAACAGTTCGAAGTTCCGCGGGATGTTCACGCCCGTTGGACACGGCATGCAGTAATTGCACTTTGTGCAGGGGATCGTCGTGCGTGAACGGTAGCACTCTTTCATCTTCTCGATGACGTCGAGTGCAGCGGAGTCGAGCTTGCGTTGCTTGTTGGCGCAGGCGATGTTGGCCTTGAGCTGGTCCATGTTGCTCATGCCGCTGAGAATCGTGGTGACTTCGGGATGGTCCCATATCCATTGCAGGGCAAGGTCGGCGGCCGAGAGCTTCACACCGGAAGCATCGAGTATCTGCTTCACGGGCGCGGGAGGATTTGCCAGTCTGCCCCCCAACAGCGGTTCCATGATGACGACGGGAATGCCCTTTTCGGCGGCGAGCTTCAGACCCTTGATTCCAGCCTGGTTCTCGGTGTCCATGTAGTTGTACTGGATCTGGCAGAACTCCCAACCATCGTAGCCGTTGAGGATCTCGACAAAGGCGTCGTAGCCATCGTGGAATGAGAAGCCGATGTGACGGATGCGGCCGTCACGCTTGGCTGCTTCGGCTTTTTCCAGAAGATTGTGGGCGAGCACGATGTGCTTCCACGTCTTCTCGTTTAGACCGTGCAGGAGATAGAAGTCGATATGATCCGTCTGTAGCCGCTGCAACTGTTCGCCTAGGATGCGGTCGAACTCGTCGGCGCTGCGGATCATCCATATCGGCGATTTGGTCGCGATACGAGCTCTTTGCCGGTAGCCGTCTTGCAGCGCCTTGCCGAACACGAGTTCGCTGTTGCCGCCGTGGTAGACGTAGGCTGTGTCGAGATAATTGATGCCCTCGTCGATGGCAGTGCGAATGAGTCGCACGGCTTCGCGGTCGTCGATGTTATTGCTCTTGGGATCACCGTCGGTGGTGGGGAATCGCATTCCCCCGAAGCCCAGGCATGAGACATTCCAGTCCAGCTTGCCAAACTTGCGATATTGCATGAAGTACTCCGTGGCCGCGACGGGCTGCGGCAATAAAGATCGGCAGGATGAAGGAGTAGTGTACTGCAATCCCAGGCAGACGTCAGGCCACGAGTAGTTTCCTTATGGCTAGTCGGCTTCGGCCACCTGCTCGGAGTATGCGAACGTGGTTTCGGCTGGTTCTTGAGCGTCAAGTACTGAAACAACAGCGGGACGCTTGTCCGCAAGACTGAATGCCTTGACGGTGCTCTGACCGGCAACCATCCCAAGCCACACCATGAAGAATCCGATGGTCACGCTGAGGATGACGTTCAGCGCGGCGGCAGCGAACTGTCCGCTTTGCATGGACGTTAACGCTTCGTACTCGAAGGTCGAGAAAGTCGTGTAGGCTCCGATGAAGCCGATGGGGATGAAGTAGCGCCAATTCGGGCTCAGTTGAGTGCGCTCGGTAAGCACGGTCATGATGAGGCCGATGAGGAAGCATCCCGACATGTTGATGAAGAAGGTTCCGTAGGGGAAACGCGTATTCATGCGCTCGCCGACGTAAGTTCCGAGCGCGAAACGTGCAAGTGCACCAATCGCTCCGCCGATGGCTACCATCGCATACTTGCTCAAGCTGGTTCTCCTGATTGCTGATGCGGGTCTAGCTTGCGGGCGGTACAGATACAAAACTCCCACCAGTAAACCCAGTAGGAGTCATCTGCCCTGAGGGCGGTTATAAGGTGAACTCCAACACCCAATGCATTGATTATTACTGTGGCACGGAGGCCGCGTCAATAGGGGGAGCGGCAGCTCTTTGGGCAACTCACGTCAGGGTAGCGGCATCCTTGTCGGGCACAGCCGTAGTAGCTGCTCATGGTGTTCATATTGGCTTTCTGCTAAGGCGACGCATGCCGCAAGAGAGCTGCTTGCGCTGCAAGTTAACCACCGCCAACAAAATCCAAAGGAGGAAAGCTCATGAGCAAAGGATGGCTCGCGTTAGTTCTGTCGTTACTGGTTGTCATCACCCTGATGTCGTCCCCAACGGCTGCCGCCCAATCGTCGCAACAGGCGACCGTTAAGCCCTATCACGAAGGGCCAGTCTGGGATATGGCCTTCATTCGCGTCAAGGCAGGCATGGAGGACCGGTACATGCGCTATCTCGCAGACGAGTGGAAGCGTGAACAGGAGAGTCAGAAGAAGGCGGGATACATTCTGGACTATAAAGTCATTGCGACCGAACCGCACGGAGCACAGGACTACGACGTCGTCCTGATGACTGAATACAAGGATCTCGCGACGATGGAAGCCAACGCAGACAAAATGGAAGATCTCGCACTGCAGATGTTCGGCGGTATGCCGAAAGTAGAAAGCGGTTACGAGCAGCGCGCAAGTTATCGCGAGGTGATCGCAAGTCGCCTCGGCCGTGAAATCGTTCTGGAACCGAAGACGAAGATGAGCGCGAGCAAATAGACATGCAAATTCGGGGGCCCCACGCTGGCCCGCGAACGTGGGGCACCTGTGAGTCCCAAGCCGCATTCCTCATCCCTGTAACCATTTTCTTCACCCGGACTCAATGAGCATAGAGGTGAAGGGAAATGACATTTGACCGACGCCTTAATTCAGCCTGGTGGGTATTGCGGATCGGCCTTGGGCTTGGCCCGTTTCTGGCCGGACTCGACAAGTTCTTCAACATTCTGACGAACTGGGAAATGTATCTCAGCCCGTTGGTGCCACGGATACTGCACATCAGTCCGACCGTATTCATGCGGACGGTCGGCGTCGTAGAGATGATTGTCGGATTGACGATCCTCACGACGCGTTGGACGCGGCTTGCTTCTTACGTGGCGATGGTATGGCTGCTGTCGATTGCGGCGAATCTGCTGACGACCGGCATGTTCTTTGACGTTGCGGTGCGCGACGTAGAGATCGCGATTGCGGCTTACAGCCTCGCCCGGCTAACGGAAGTACGGCAGGAGGCTGTCGTATACACGCGCGACGAAACGTCGGAAGAGGCTGTGCGTCCGATGCGCGGGTCGAGCGCGGCGTAGAGACTGTCGGGGGCGGAGTCTCCTTCCGCCCTTTCTCACTGATGAGTGTCGTGTACTTCTTTCCCAAGGCATGTAACAGCGGCCGTATGTTGACCGGACTAGACACGGACTGTGCTACTACTTCGTGGAGAAACTCATTCGCTGTGCTTGGAATCGTGGCCCCAAAATTGCAAATTGGATTCCAGAGCCTTTGTTGTTCTGCAACTCGGCAGTCATAACCGGGTTCATACGAGCGGAGGAGTTTCATGTCAGTGAGTAGATTGCGGATGATGATGGTCGGCGGAGTAATTCTTCTATTGGCGTCGGCGGGTTGGGCGGATTCTCTCCAGCTTAAGAACGGAAGCCTGATCAAGGGGCGCTACCTTGGGGGCAGCGAAGGTGAGATTACGTTCAAGGTTGGATCGTCGACACAGCACTATGCGGTTGTGGACGTGGAGTCAATTACGTTCGACCAATCGGGTGTGCCTGTGCCCGTGCCTGCGCCGACTTCGCCATCTTCGCAGAACAGTGCTCCGCAACTGGCACCGCGACCGCTTCAAGCTGCGGCTCCGGTTGCAGCAAGCGTGCCAAAGCCGGCGACTACTCGGCGCACCGCTTACAGGACGGTTCCTGCCGGTACGAGCATCATGATCAGGACGATCGATGCGGTAGATTCCGACCGCAACCAGGTAGGCGACAAGTTTCAGGCGAGCTTGGAGCAGCCGATCGTTGTTGATGACGTCGAGATCGTGCCCAAGGGGGCCGATGTGTACGGACGTCTGACGCAGGCGGCCGAAGCGGGCAAGATACAGGGGCGTTCGCAATTGAAGCTGGAGCTGACCGGCATAGTGATCAACGGCCAGACGATTGCATTGCAGACGGGCGAATATTCGATGCAGGGCAGTTCGCGTGGCGCCTCGACCGCCAAGCGTGTGGGAGGCGGTGCCGCAGCGGGCGCATTGCTGGGCGCGATCATTGGCGGTGGCAAAGGTGCGGCAGTCGGTGCTGGTGTCGGCGCTGGCGCGGGAACTGCGGTTCAGGTAGCAACCAAAGGTGAGCAGGTCCACGTGCCCAGCGAGACACTGCTACAGTTCACGTTGCAGCAGGACGCACGGATTCCAGTCGCTGATTAAATTGTCATCAATTCAGAAATGTGGAGGCGAGCATCAGTGCTCGCCTCTTTGCATTTGAGCCATCAACGGGCAGCGCATGGATGTCTCGGTGGGACTGGACGGGGCACAGCCCCGTCCCTACACACAAGCGTCGTGCGACTCATTTCGAGGGATGAATTGCTACGCTGCCGGGTGGAAGAAGCGAATGACAGTGTAGATCAGCGCAGAAACCGCGGCTGATGCGGGAATGGTCAGCACCCAGGCCCAGACGATGCGGCGCGCTACTCCCCAGCGGACGGCCGAGAGGCGGGTGGTGGAGCCGACACCGATGATCGCGCCGGTGATGGTATGCGTTGTGCTTACGGGAATTCCGGCGAGCGCAGTTCCGAACAGAGTAAAGGCTCCGGCAGTCTCGGCGCAGAATCCGCCCACGGGTTTTAGCTTTGTGATCTTCGAGCCCATGGTGTGGACGATCTTCCATCCGCCGAAGTACGTTCCGAGGGCGATGGCCGTGTGAGCACTGAGGATGATGGGCCAGTGGAATTTGCCCCAGTTGGCTGCGAAATCTTGTTTGCTGATGATGTTTGCCGTGAAGAGAGCGCCGGCGATGATGCCCATGGTCTTCTGCGCGTCGTTGCCTCCGTGGCCCAGACTGTAAGCGGCGGCCGAGAGCAGTTGCAGTTTGCGATACCACTTGTCAACGCGCTGCGGGGTCTTGTTGCGGAGCAGCCAGTAGGTGGCGACCATGAGCAGCCAGCCAATGACGAGTCCCATAACGGGAGCGACGACGATGAAGATGAGCGTTTTTGTCCAGCCGCTGGCGATGATAACTTCGTGAGCGTGCGATGGACCGCGGAGGAACGCGGCACGCGCCATTGCGGCTCCGGCGTAGCCGCCGATCAGCGCGTGGGAAGACGATGTCGGCAGTCCCCACCACCAAGTGAGCAAGTCCCAGACGATGGCGCCGCCAAGTCCGGCAATCACGACATACTGGGTAACGATGTCGAGCTGGATCATGCCTTTGCCGATGGTGTGAGCGACGGCCGTGCCTAACAGAAATGCGGCTGCGAAGTTGAAGAACGCCGCCCACGCCACTGCGATTTTGGGCGAAAGAACGCGGGTTGAAACTACGGTCGCGATGCTGTTGGCTGCGTCGTGAAAGCCGTTAAGAAAATCGAATATTAGTGCCGCCAGCACTGTAATGATGACCAACACCAGACCTATATCCACCAAGTTCCTCCGCGTGAGCAGGGCTTTCCGCGCCCGACGGTGATTCCGGTTCGGAAAGCGACTTCAGTTGATCGAATATGAATTCGTGTCTCGGGTCATTACGCCGCCAAGGCGCCAGCGCGAGACATACGGCAACGAACAGAAGGATTACGATTGGGAGCTTCATACGACCTCCCTAACGTAAGTCTATGAACCCTGTGTTACAGGATTGTTAAAAGGATGGAGAAAGTTGGCCGATAGAGTTCACGGTTCAAAACGGGAAAACCTCTCTCGTTTCAACGCCCATCTGCCTCCTGACCTCGGATTCGCCGTAACTACGAGAACGCCAGTGTCAACAGCGTCTTCTGTTCTAGTTCATGCGCCTTGGCTGATCCAGTCGCGGGGCTGGCGCTGGCCGAGCGTTTCACCGAACGTACCGCCTTCGGCGCCGCAATACGGCGCAGCCTGGGAAGCACGAACCACATTGCTCCCATGTTTGCAGGCTCTTCCTGCACCCAGATAACTTCGCGTGCATTTGGATGCTGAGCGATGGCCTGAGATATCTCGGCCTCGGGGAACGGGAAAAGCTGTTCGACGGAAATGATGGCGGTCTTGGCGACCCCCATGTTAGCTTCGCGAACATGGGGCACCAGACCCTTGCGTTTCTTGCGCTCGACATGGAGTTCGTGAACTACCTTTCCGGTACAGATGAGAACGCGCTCGGCGTTCTGGACTTCGTGGTCCGGCAGTACGTTCTGGAAGTGCGGCAGCGTGAAGTCGTCGAGCTTCGAAGCGGCGTCCGGATGACGCAACATGCTCTTGGGCGTGAAGACAACGAGTGGCTTGGTCCACTTGCGGAGCGCCTGTCGCCGCAGCAGATGGAAGTATTGTGCGGCGGTCGAAGGCTGCGCGATCTGAATGTTGTCCTTCGCCGCGAGTTGCAGGTAGCGTTCGACGCGCGCACTGGAGTGCTCCGGCCCTTGGCCTTCGTAGCCGTGGGGAAGAAGCATGACGAGTCCGCTGAGCAGTCCCCATTTGTCTTCGCCCGAGCTGATGAACTGGTCAATGATGATCTGCGCGCCATTGGCGAAGTCCCCGAACTGCGCTTCCCATAATGTGAGCGTCTCTGGATAGTCGCGGCTGTAACCGTACTCGAAGCCTAGAATGCCGGCCTCGGAAAGCTCGGAGCTGTAGACCTCGAAGCGAGCTGGTCGCGACGCACCCTCCCCTGAAGGGGAAGGGTGCGGCACCCCACTAGTCAAATGTGCCAGGGGAACGTATTCCTGCTCGTTCTCCGTGTCGATCAGGACGGCGTGGCGTTGATTGAACGTTCCGCGCTTTGCGTCCTGGCCGCTGAGGCGAACAGGCGTTCCGCCAGCCAGCAGAGATCCGAACGCCAGCGCTTCGGCCATGCCGTAGTCAATCGGACGCTTACCGTGGCCCATCTCGGCTCGTTGTTCGAGCAGCTTCTTGATCTTGGGATGAACGTGGAAGTCCGCCGGATAGGTCGCGACACGATCTGCTATGCGCGCGAGTTCCTCTTTGGGAAGACCAGTAGTGACTTCGTATTCGGGCTTGAAGCGGCCACCGAAGTACGGGTCCCAATACGACGGAAGCTGATGCAGCACAGGACGCTTGTGGCGCTTCTTTGCGTCGGCGAGTTCGTGTTCGAAGTACTCGTGAACGCTCTTGAAAAGTTCGGCTGCGTCGATATTCGAGTTCTTCGCGTAGATTTCCCAGAGCGGCGGATGATCTTTGATCTTTGCGTAGAGGAGCGGTTGCGTGATCGAAGCGTCATCGACCTCGCTGTGGCCGTGGCGACGATATCCGATCACGTCTACGACAACGTCGCTGCCGAAGGTGTAACGGTATTCGAGGGCAATCCGGGCGACGCGAACGACAGCGTCGACGTCTTCGCCATTCACGTGAAAGATCGGGATAGGCAGGCGCTTGGCGATGTCCGAAGCGAAGCGCGACGAACTCGTCTCCCACGGGTTGGCCGTGAAACCTATCAAGTTGTTGGCGATTACGTGGACGGCGCCGCCTACGGTGTAACCTTCCAGGGTGCTGAAATTCAGGGTCTCGGCAACGATGCCTTGTCCGGCGAAGGCGGCGTCGCCGTGGATCGTGACTGGAAGAATTTTCTCGCCTTTCGCGTCTCCGATGCGCATCTGCTTGGCGCGAGCGCGTCCCATGACAACCGGGTCGACTGCTTCAAGATGGCTGGGATTCGAGACCAGGTGAATGTTGATCTTGCCGCCATCGCGCGTAACGTACTCGCCCGTCGAGCCCATGTGGTACTTCACGTCGCCGCCGCCGAGAACACTGCGCGGATCGACGTCTTCAAAGTTGGCGAAGATGTCGGCGGCCCGCCGATTGGCGGTGTGGCACATCAGGTTCAATCGTCCGCGATGGCTCATGCCCAGCACCATCTGGATTGAGCCGTGCTCAACCGCGCCTTGCAGTACTTCGTCCAGCAGCGGCACGAGCGCGGTCACGCCTTCAAGCGAGAAGCGTTTCGTGCCGAGATAACGAGCCTGGAGAATCTGCTCAAACAGGTCGGCACGAATGAGGCGTTCGAGAACGTAGAGGCGATCGACTTCGGGCGCAGGTGATTCGAGTCGCTGCTGGATCCAGCGCCGCCGCTCGGGGTCGGCGATGTGCATGAACTCGGCGCCGATGGTGCCGGAGTAGATGCGACGAGCGTCGTCGGCGGCAGGTCCGGTCAGACCGTCGAGTTCCGGATAGCGTACCGGCTGAAGCGACTTGTTTAACGGATCGAGATCAGCTTCGAGGTATCCCCAACGGCGAAACGCGTCGAAGATATGCTCGCGTTCAGAGTCGCTGGTGTGCTGGAGACGCGCGATTTGCGGGATATCGGTAACAGTGCTCATAAAGAAATCGGGTGATCGGGCGATCTGGTGATCGGGTGATCGAGAAACTAAGAACCGCAATGCGTGACTGGGGACAGATCAAC
>JAEYQK010000067.1 GCA_023410055.1 Acidobacteriota bacterium | reverse complement strand
CGACAATACGGCACTGCGCCGCGGCCTCGATTACTGGTTCGAATCCGAGGGAGTGCGTCCCGCCGTACTGGGCGAGTTCGAGGACTTCGCACTGCTGCGGGCCTTCGGAGAAACCGGGGACGGCCTGTTTCCCGTGCCTTCGGTGCTGGAGAAGGTCTTGCGGCGGCAGAAGGGGCTGCGTGTCGTGGGCCGCACCGAAGAGGTGCGCCAGCAGTTCTATGCCATCTCCGCCGAGCGCAAGCTGCAGCATCCCGCCGTGGTGGCCATCTCCCACGCTGCCAAACGGGAGCTGTTCGCCTAGCCGAGCAGCCACCTTCCCGCCAGCGGCAGGAGAGGCGTCTTCGAAGTGATTGTTAGGCCGAAGGGTGGCAGGGCTACCAGCAACGTTTTCCGGCGATGCTCGAGAAGAAGACCTTCCTCTCCATCGACGAGTACGCCTCCCGAGCATCGGCTGGCACAGCTTCCGCCACGCCGTGAGCGCCTGGGGCAAGTAAGCGGGATTGGAGTTGGAAGAAGTGAAGACGCTGTTGCGGCACGAGAACTTGGCGACCACTTCCGAGGTGTACGGAGATCTCGGCATGGAAGCCAAAGCGGCGCATTCAGCAGCGGCTGGTGGATTTCGTGAAGAAGCAGGCGCAACAGGGGGCCGAATCCCAAGCCAATTCCGCGTGGCAGCAAGAACCTTCCGGGAGCATTCAGTAACGCATGGGAACCAAGTAGTAAACTTACGTGACCCTTATTTGACCCACGCGGGTTTCGGCGATTCTCTGTATCTCGAACAAAAGAATGGCTCCTCAGGTAGGACTCGAACCTACAACCCTCCGGTTAACAGCCGGATGCTCTGCCATTGAGCTACTGAGGAGTATTAACGCCGGGTGGCGTTCGATTGAATTGTCGAAATCAGTTATACATGATGTTGGCGCTTCGGTCAAAGGTGCTCTGCATGAATTTTGCTCGCCGAAAGACTAGAATCGCCAAGTGATTGATCAGCAATAGGCAATAGTGAGGGGACGATCCTAGATGACATTACGGTACTTAGCCGGTGTCGCAATAGTCGCAATTTTCTCCATGAACGTTTTCGCAGAGCAGAATCCAACAGCCGCAGAACTTGCCGGCAGTTCGCAAAGTCTCAAGCCGCCGAAAGCGCAAAGCAGCGTGGTTGATGACATTCTCCACGGAGTGAAAGTTTCCGATCCTTATCGCCGCCTGGAGGACGGCACCGCTGCTGAAACACAAAGGTTTGTGTCCGATGAGATGGCGTACACGCGCTCGATGCTCGATCGACTACCTGGCCGCGACAGAATTCACGAGCGACTGAGCCAGTTGTTGGCGATTGGGACTGTCACAGCACCTGAGATCGGTGGCGACTACTACTTTTATACGCGGCGCGAGGGCACGCAAAATCAGCCGGTTCTGTACGTCCGCAAAGGTGTGAACGGGACGGACCGCGTTTTGATTGATCCTAACAAGTTATCGGCCGACGGCACGGTGGCGCTCGACTGGTGGACGCAGTCGCATGACGGCAAGTACATGGCTTATGGGACATCGCAGAGCGGCTCCGAAATGAGCACGTTGCACATCATCGAGACCGCGACCGGTAACGCATTGCCCGACCAGATTGAGCGCACTCGCGCTGCGAGCATTGCCTGGATGCCGGACGATAGCGGCTTCTTCTACACGCGCTATCCGAAAAAGGGCGAAGTGCCTGAGGGGGAGGAAGTCTACAACCGGCATGTCTTCTATCACAAGCTCGGTGCCGATCCAACCAAGGATGAACTCATCTTCGGGCAAGGGCGTGATCCGCAGGACTGGCCGAATCTCAACATCTCCGAGGATGGCCGATGGTTGGCGATAACTGTCGAACAAGGTTGGGCCAAGACTGAGCTCTTTCTCAAGGACGTGAAATCGAACACCGCGCCCGTGCCGGTCGTTACGGGCAAGGACTTCGTTTATCGTGCCATTCCATTTCGCGACAAACTTTACATCTTGACGAACGATGGTGCGCCGCGTTTCCGGGTATTCACGGTTCCGGCAACTGATCCTAAGCGCGAGAACTGGAAAGAGATCATTCCGCAGACGGACGTGGTTATTGACGACGTGCGCGTCATCGGCGGACGGCTCGTGCTGCAATGCGAAAAGAACGCCAGCTCGCTTCTGAAGGTAGCGGGTCTAGACGGAAGACAGACTGTCGACGTCAGTATGCCTGCCTTGGGAACCGTCTTCGGACTCGGCGGCGAATGGGACAGCCGCGAGTTGTTCTTCGCTTTCCAGTCCTTCACCTTTCCGCCCCAGATCATGCGAGTGGAATTGAACAGCGTGAAAGGGAAGCAAGTTGCGGGGAGTCTGTGGACAAAAGTCGATGCGCCCACCGTCAGTCCTGACCAGTACGAGGTGAAGCAAGTCTGGTACTCGTCAAAGGACGGCACCAAGGTCCCGATGTTCGTCGTCTCGAAGAAGGGCTTGGTCCTGAACGGCGCCAATCCGACACTGCTGACCGGGTACGGTGGATTCAACGTCAGCATGTCGCCTTCGTTCAACAGGGGTGCGTACCTTTGGCTTGAGCATGGTGGCATTTACGCGTTGGCCAACCTCCGTGGCGGTAGCGAATTCGGCGAGGAATGGCACCAGGCCGGCATGCTCGACAAGAAGCAGAATGTCTTTGACGACTTTATCGCCGCTGCAGAGTACCTCATCGCGCAGAGATATACGAACAAGGATAAGCTCGCTATCCAGGGTGGTAGTAATGGAGGGTTGCTTGTCGGTGCGGCCCTGACACAGCGACCGGACCTCTTCCGAGCCGTGGTCTGCCAGGTTCCGCTGCTCGACATGCTCCGCTACCAGAACTTCCAGATTGCGAAGCTCTGGATACCCGAGTACGGCTCGGCTGATGATCCGGAGCAGTTCAAATGGCTGTATGCCTACTCTCCCTATCACCACGTTAAAGACGCAACCTTGTACCCGTCGGTCCTGTTTATGACGGCCGACACCGATACCCGGGTCGATCCGATGCACGCCAAGAAGATGGCCGCTCTGATGCAGGCGAAGGCTGCCAATGGGCCTGACCGCCCGATTCTTCTGCGAATCGAAACCAAGGCTGGCCACGGCGCCGGTAAGCCGGTGGCCAAGCTGATCGAAGAAGGCACCGATTCCTGGTCATACCTCTTCTGGCAGCTGGGCGTGAAACCCTGATTGTCGTTCAGTGCACTCTCTGATTGATGGCTCACTCACGTTTTGTCGTAGCACGATCTTTTGTTCGTGATCGATATTGCGTGGGTGAGCCATTTGTGTTCTAATCCGTCCGCCGTTCGGGACTCCATAGAGGAAGAAGGTCATGAGCAAAGCTGCTGTATTAGCGTTGGTTTTCAGTGTCATTGTCACGTCGTTCGCTTCTGCCCAGAAAGCGCCCGAAACGGCGTTTACGACCAGCGTGCAGCGAAGTGCTGCTTACACCGGTGTGTTTGAGAAGTTTGATTGGCCCTTTACCAAGTGGGATCGCGGACATCTGATCACATGGCAGTACGAATCGTCTCAGAGTCGCCCGTCAGTTATGGTTTTTGATGGGGAAGGCAATGTGGTCCGCGAAGCTGTGGTTTGGTTACCAGGATCTATGCAGATTTATCTTCGCGACGTGGCGATGACACCTTCCGGCAATTTGCTCATCGCAGCGTCCGCTTTGAACGAGAAGGGCGCTCTGGCTGATTTTGTCGCAGAAGTCGGCGCTTCTGGGAAGGTGGTAAATGTTGTCCGAACTACCCCGTTTTCGCCCATGCGAATTTGCTCGACTGGTTCGACGTTCTGGGTATACGGTTGGCAGCGCTGGAACGAAAACCACCATCCCAGAATCAACTACTCGATGCTGCGCGAATACGCTTTCGGCCAGGGGCAGACGAATACCCTGCTTGATCGAAAGACGTTTCCTGAGTATTTCTTTACAACCGGGCATACAGGAGAAGTGAACTTAGTGTGTAATTCCTCAACCGTTGGGCTCTACGTTCCTGAGCAGGAAACCTTCCCCCAAGGGGAGTACATTGAACACAGCTTGGCGAAGCCCGACAGCCTGCTGCGCTGGCGCACACCCAAGTTGCCGAAATCGGTCATCGTCCAAGGGTACACCCTTACGGAGAACGGCAGTCTCTTCCTCAACGTGACGCACCTTGACTCTGGCACTCCTCTGGCGAGCGGAGTATTCCTGCTCGAAAAATCGGGTAATCAATCCAGCCAATGGATTGCGGTAGAGGACATGGTTCACAAAGATAGTTCTGAGTACCGGAACCCGAGGTTGCTTGGAGCTGAGGGCAACGACATCGTCTATCTATCTGACGGGCAACACGGGACGGTGCAGTGGGTCCGGGTCTCAAGGAAGCCTAAGGCCGCAGAAGAAAACAAGTAAGCCGAGTCGATAGGGCTCTGAGTTCCAAACCTCAGGGCTCCGCTCGGTCCATCCAGGAACTTTCCTTTCCTTCCGCGACGAATTCTCCACATTACGCATCAAAGCCGATTGACCGTGGCAGTGGCGCCGTGATATAACCGCGCCAACTTGGCTGGAAAGTTGACCAGTCGCTCAAGGCCCCGTTCCTGTGGGGGGAACGATCAAAGGGTATTCCGTAAATTCGGAACTCGGCGTGAAGTCTCGGACCTCGATCTGAGCCGGAGCGTTTGAGAATTTGTAATCGCAATCGAAGGTGCGGCCAAACATCAGTTTTGCGCTTCAGGGTCTGGTCGTGGAAGCGCGCCTTCAAAGAAACAGCGGACGCACAACATGAACGCGTATGTCCCCTTTACGCACGAGACCGTGTGAAGGGCTCGCTCGCTTCCCGGAGTGGAGTATATCGGCGTGTGTCCGATGAGAATGCTGGTGTCCAGGTGACCATTGGAGGATTCTATGCAGAACCGGCTCGCCGCGAGCCTATCTTGCCGCCAACCAGGTTTGCGACTCTGTATTGGCTCGAGTGCTTTTCGCAAGTTCTCTAAGGTTGTGATACTCGCACTCACTTCTGTGTTGCTGCCGACGATAGCCCGAGCACAGGAACCCGGAGGCGAGGCGTCGCTCAAGCTTCCGGATCTTTCCCAGGTATCGTTCCTGGGAATGAACGGGCACAACCTGCTCCTGATCGGCTTGCTGTTCTGTGCAGCAGGCCTTTTGTTTGGCCTGACAATCTACAAGCAGCTACAGAATCTGCCTGTGCACCGCTCCATGCGTGACATCTCGGAGCTGATTTACGAAACCTGCAAGACTTATCTGGTAACGCAGGGCAAGTTCATCGTGGTCCTCTGGGCGTTCATAGCTGTGATCATCGCCGCCTATTTCGGATGGCTGGCGCCGGTGTCCGGCAAGTCGGTTGGCGTAACCCTCCCCATTATTCTTCTCTTTAGCTTGGTGGGAATCGCCGGCAGCTACGGCGTGGCGTGGTTCGGCATTCGCGTCAACACGTTTGCGAATTCGCGAACGGCGTTTGCTGGTCTCCGGGGCAAGCCATATCCGTGCTATGCGATTCCGCTGAAGGCAGGCATGAGCATCGGCATGATGCTGATCAGCGTTGAGTTGCTGATCATGCTCTGCATTCTGCTGTTCGTTCCTGGCGACTACGCTGGCCCCTGCTTCATCGGATTCGCGATAGGCGAATCGCTCGGCGCCGCGGCTCTTCGTATTGCCGGCGGCATCTTCACCAAGATAGCCGACATCGGAAGCGACCTGATGAAGATCGTCTTCCGTATCAAAGAAGACGACGCGCGTAATCCCGGCGTCATCGCCGACTGCACCGGCGACAACGCTGGCGACTCCGTCGGTCCCAGCGCCGACGGTTTCGAAACCTACGGTGTCACCGGTGTCGCGCTGATCACCTTCATTCTGCTCGGCGTGAAAGACCCAACAGTTCAGGTCCAACTGCTCGTCTGGATTTTCGTCATGCGCATCATGATGCTGGTCTCCAGCGCGGGCGCATACTTCCTGAACAACGCCGTAGCGAAGGCCAAGTACGGCAACGCCGGCGTGATGAATTACGAGACGCCGCTGACATCCCTTGTCTGGCTGACCTCGGTTATCTCAATCGTCCTGACGTACGTTGTGTCGTACCTGATCATCCCGAATCTCGGCGGGAATCCGACGCTGTGGTGGAAGCTGGCCAGCATCATCTCTTGTGGAACTCTTGCAGGCGCGATCATCCCTGAGTTGGTGAAGGTCTTCACATCGACCGAGTCGCGGCACGTCGAAGAGGTCGTCACGTCGGCAGAAGAAGGTGGCGCGTCACTGGACATCCTCTCCGGGCTGGTTGCAGGTAACTTCTCCTGTTACTATCTCGGCGGCTCCATGATCATCCTCATGGCGCTGGCATTTTTCATCAGTACCTTCGGACTCGGCGCCACTCTCCCGGGCACCACTGTTCCCCTGATGCTCGCCCCGGCGGTGTTTGCCTTTGGCCTCGTTGCATTCGGCTTCCTCGGCATGGGCCCCGTAACCATCGCTGTCGATTCCTACGGCCCGGTAACCGACAACGCCCAGTCCGTCTATGAACTGTCGCTCATCGAGCAGATCCCCGGCATCGAGGCTGAACTGCGACGCGAATACGATATCGACGTCGACTTTGACCGAGCTAAGTATTTGCTTGAAGCCAACGATGGCGCAGGCAACACCTTCAAGGCGACCGCCAAACCGGTGTTGATCGGTACTGCCGTCGTCGGTGCCACCACGATGATCTTCTCCATTATCATGGCGCTCACAGAAGGTCTGAAGCCCGCTCTTGTCGCCAACCTTTCGCTGCTCCACGCACCTTTCGTTCTCGGCCTGATCACTGGCGGGGCGATGATCTACTGGTTCACCGGCGCCTCTATCCAGGCGGTCAGCACCGGAGCGTATCGCGCGGTCGAATTCATCAAGCGAAACATCAAGCTCGAAGGCGTCGAAAAGGCGTCCGTTCAAGACAGCAAGAGGGTCGTTGAGATTTGCACGCAATACGCGCAGAAAGGCATGTTCAACATCTTCCTCGCAGTCTTCTTCGGAACTCTGGCTTTTGCCTTCGTCGAGCCCTACTTCTTCATCGGCTACCTGATTTCGATCGCGATCTTCGGTCTCTATCAGGCAATGTTCATGGCAAATGCCGGCGGTGCATGGGACAACGCCAAGAAGGTTGTCGAGGTCGAACTACAACAAAAGGGCACGGAGCTCCACGCCGCCACCGTTGTCGGCGACACTGTTGGTGATCCATTCAAGGACACCTCCTCCGTCGCCATGAACCCGGTCATCAAGTTCACGACGCTGTTCGGATTGCTGGCCGTCGAACTGGCCGTGAGCCTGGGTCACACTCAGGCGGTGTTGAAGAGCGTTCTGGCTGTCGTGTTCTTTGCAATTTCGTTCTTCTTCGTTTACCGGTCCTTCTACGGCATGAGGATCGGAGCAGCGAAGAAGACCGCCGCAGCCGTCCAGGGCACCCGCGCCCCGACAATTCCAATCACAGCGGCCGGTGCTCAACCAACGCGCAAAGTCGGTTAGCGCTTCCGCAACTCATGAGGGCGGAGCTTCGGCTCCGTCCTCTTTTCACATCCAACCACCTGCACTCTCGTCTCATCTGACCCCTATCGCATCACAGAGAGACCAGGCCCGTGGATCACGAACGCGAACAGATCAATCCTGCACCGAATCCCTGGCTCGTCGCCCTCGCTGTCATTCTTCCCACGTTCATGGAGGTGCTGGACACCTCCATCGCCGCCGTCGCTCTTCCGCACATCGCGGGCAGTCTTTCGGCTACTACTGACGAAGCCACCTGGGTACTCACGAGCTACCTCGTCGCCAACGCAGTCATTCTTCCCGCCAGCGGCTGGTTTTCCATTCGTTTCGGACGCAAGCGCTTTCTGATCACCTGCATCGTCATCTTCACCGTTGCGTCGTTCATGTGCGGAGCCTCGGCGAGTCTGGGCATGATCCTCATTGCGCGCGCAATACAAGGCGCCGGCGGCGGCGCATTGCAGCCAATTTCGCAGGCCATCCTGCTTGAGAGCTTCCCGCCGAAGAAACGCGGACTGGCAATGGCCATGTTTGGCCTCGGTGTTGTCGTTGCCCCAGTGCTCGGCCCGACGCTCGGCGGCTGGCTCACCGACACCTACTCCTGGCGCTGGGCCTTCTACATCAACATCCCGGTCGGGATCGTCGCCGTCATGATGATCATGCGTTACGTGCATGACCCGTCTTACATCAAGACCGCCCGTGCTGGACGCTTCGACGCAATCGGCCTCGGTCTGCTCGCCGTCTGGCTCGGCGCGCTCCAGATCATTCTCGACAAAGGTCAGGAAGACGACTGGTTCGGTGCCGTCTGGATTCGCTGGGCGACGCTCATCCTCGTCGTCACGTTCGTTGCATTCATCATTCGACAATTGAGGCGTCGCGACCCCCTCGTTAACCTGCGAGTCTTCCGATACCGCAACTTTGCTCTTGGCTGCGTACTCATCGCGCTTTTCGGCGGGGCCATTTACGGCCTTATCACGCTGCTGCCGCTCTTCTACCAGGAACTGATGGGCTACACGGCCTTGAACGCCGGAATTGCCGTTAGTCCCCGCGGATTAGGTGCCATCATCGCCATGCCAATGATCGGCGTGCTCACCAGCCGCATCGACAACCGTTATCTGATCGCCAGCGGCTTTCTCCTATTCGGGGTTTCCAGCATCTGGTTTTCGCACGTGAATCTCCAGATCTCCCAATGGACGCTGCTTTGGGCGATCATCATCAGCGGCTTTGGCGCTGGCTGTGTCTTTGTGCCGCTCTCTACCACTGCAATGGCACGCCTGCGCAACGAGGAGATCGGAAACGCAGCTGGCCTCTACAATCTGCTCCGCAATATTGGCGGCAGCATCGGCATCTCTGTCGTGAACACCATGGTCGCCCGCCATGAGCAGGTACATCGAGCGTACCTTGTAGGATCGCTCAACCCGAGCAATCCAGCCTTCCAGCAGCAGTTTCAGGGATTGCAGGGGCTCCTGCACCAGGGCAGTGGCCCAACCGGTGCACCCCTTGACGGTACCGCCCAGCGCGCCCTCGGACTCATCGATGGCGCGGTCTCGCAGCAGTCCGCGCTGATGGCCTACGTCGACGACTTCCGCTATCTCGCGATCGTCTGCTTCCTATGCGTACCTATCGTCTTCATGCTGAAGAAGACCGTCGCCAAGAAAGGCGCGGTCGGAGCGGCACACTAAATTGCAGCGTATCCTGCCCCCTCGTCCGACGATTCGCAATCTAACTGCGCATGGTATTCTGAGTGTGATACCTGCGACCCGCCCTTGCTGGCAGTCTTCCGCAGTTCCCTCAACAAATTATGATTTCAGTTAGCAACGTCACCATGCGCTACGGCGCCAAAACACTGTTCGAAGATGTCTCCACCGCCTTCACGCCTGGAAAGCGCTACGGTCTTACGGGCCCTAACGGTTCGGGGAAGTCGACGTTTATGAGCCTTTTGACTGCCGAACGAGAGCCGACAACGGGCAGCGTGGTGCGGCCGCGCAAGCTGGGTGTGTTGAACCAGGACCAGTTTGCCTTCGACGCCTACCGCGTGATCGACGTCGTCATCATGGGCAACAAGCGCCTGTGGGCGGCCATGGAGGAGCGTGACCAGCTCTGGGCCAAACCAGATCTTACAAATGAAGACGGCATGAGACTCGGCGAACTCGAAGGCATCGTCGGTGACGAGGATGGCTACTCCGCCGAGGTCGATGCCACCCTTCTGCTGCAAGGCTTGGACATCCCCGACGAGATGCACGAACGCAAGATGGGCGAGCTTCAAGGCGGACAGAAGGTCCGCGTGCTCCTCGCGCAGGCGCTCTTCGGACATCCGCAAGCCCTACTGCTCGACGAGCCGACAAACCACCTCGATCTGGACTCGATCCACTGGCTGCAAGGTTTTCTGAACAGCTACGACGGCGTGCTCATCGTTATCTCGCACGATCGCCATTTCCTGAACAGTGTCTGCACTCACATCGCCGACATCGATTACGAGACCATCATCACCTACACCGGCACCTACGACGAAATGGTGCTGGCCAAAACGCAGATACGTTCGCAGATCGAAGCTCAGAACGTGCAGCGCGAGAAGAAGATTGCTCAACTCAACGACTTCATCGCGCGTTTCGCTGCCGGCACCCGCTCAAGCCAGGTCCAATCACGCCGCAAAGAGGTCGAGCGGCTCCAGGTTACCGAACTCGCGAAGTCGAACATTCAGCGCCCCTATCTGAAATTTGAGCAGAAGCGTCCTTCCGGAAAACACATTCTCGAACTCGAACACGTCTCCAAGGCATACGGCGACAACGAGGTCATCCGCGATTTCAGCGCCAGCATCACGCGCGGCGAAAAGGTCGCGTTGATCGGGCGCAACGGACTCGGCAAGTCGACTCTGCTGCATGCACTCCTGTCTAGCTCGCCAACGGTTCCAGAATCCGAACTCCGCCAATCCAGCGGCTACGACGGCGCATTCCTCACTGAGGGAAAAGTGATCTGGGGACACGAAGCAGCCGTCGGTTTCTTCGCCCAGGATCACAAGGCCCTGATCCGAAAGGGAATGACTGCCTTTGAGTGGCTTCACCAGTGGGAGCCATCCGCTTCCCACGAAGAAATTCGCGGTCTGCTCGGCCAGATGTTGTTCGCGCGCGACGACGGCAACAAACGCACGGACGTTCTTTCCGGCGGCGAATCGGCGCGTCTCCTGTTCTGCAAACTCATGCTCCAGAAGCCGAACGTCCTCGTGCTCGACGAGCCCACCAATCACTTGGACCTTGAGTCGATCAACGCCTTGAACATCGCGCTTCAGCGTTACCAGGGAACCGTCTTGATTGTGAGTCACGATCATGACCTCATCGACGAAGTCGCGACTCGCGTTTGGCACTTCGATGCCGGAGACATCACCGACTTCAAGGGTGCTTACGAGGAATTCCAGACGGTCTGCGCATAGGGTCGGGCGTGGAAGAAACACTCGCTATCCTTTGTTTCTGCACCAACTACCCACTGCCCCAGGGGCAGTGGGAGTCTCCGCTGCTGACACTGCTTCGCTCACTTCGTGCTGCTCCGTTCTATCGTGATCAGATATAAAAACCTCTGAAGAGCATCGGGATCCTGCTCTGACTACCACGCAAGATCGCAAATGACCGTTCGTTTCTCGGATTTTTGGCGAGATTACTCAATCGACATCGACCCACATTCCCATCGCGTCTGCGGAAGGGGAATCTATCTTCACAAACGCGAACCGCTGCCGACAAGGCTATGGGAGGCGCTGAGATTGAATCGGCGCGAACAAAGCCAGCAGTTTTCAACTGGCGGGTGGCGCATCCCTTCAACGTTGATCTCGTAATGTAAAGAACTGGGGTGCCGCACCCTTCCCTTTAGGGAGGGTGCGTCTCCACCTTCGACCGACGACAACCTGAATTGGCGGACAGCTGACTCGTCCGAGCTCGGTTAGTGATGTCAATCCCCCAACCCTGTTGAAAACTCTGCAACCTTCTGCAATCAAAAGCGAACTAATCGCGAAGTACGTGTCGGGTTCACCCCCTCCAAAATGCTACGCTGAAGATGGGGGACGTGCACCCAGCGGCCGAAAAAATCGGCGCGTGCGCTCTTTCAAAACCTCCAACTAGGCCACTGGTGCCTGAATTTCAGTTTACTTGAGGGTTAACAATGGCCAGATGACCCGATCACCCGGTGGCCCGATCAAGCTCAGTCAACTGGATCGCTAACTCCTTTAGATCATCAGTCGCGACAGACAGGTGGGGGA
>JAEYQK010000041.1 GCA_023410055.1 Acidobacteriota bacterium | reverse complement strand
TCCGCGCTCCCGCTCTTCCGGCGCGTTGTCGATCGAATCGAACGATCGGAACTTGATGTTCGGATTGTGCTTCGCCAGCACCTTCGTGATCGCCGCCGTCAACGTCGTCTTCCCGTGGTCAATGTGCCCGATCGTTCCCACGTTCACGTGCGGTTTGCTGCGGTCAAATTTCTCTTTCGCCATGATTGCCTCGGAGAAGATTTAGTTCAAAACCTAGAATCTGGAGCCGATGACCAGGATTGAACTGGTGACCTCTCCCTTACCAAGGGAGTGCTCTACCAACTGAGCTACATCGGCCCTAAAAACCAAAATCTGGAGCGGGAGACGGGAATCGAACCCGCGACCAACAGCTTGGAAGGCTGAGACTCTACCACTGAGTTACTCCCGCCCTAACTTGCCTTCCGCAAACTTGTGTCGTCCCTACGGGACTCGACTTTATCCGTTTCCTAACCTGGCACTTCCGTGCCGGGCTAAACTCGTTGCCCAAAACCCAACCTACTGCACGCGATCATCGCGGGACTCTCGTTTTTCGTCGATCTTCTGCCGCCAGAAACCCATCAGGGTTCGAAAGACGAAAACTCCGAGAATCACCAGCGTTACGGTCTTCATGTCGCCCTTGAAATACCCAATCCTGATCGGCTCGCTACTCAGAGTCGTCCACGCAAGGGCACCCAGAACCACATACACCGTAAGCGCAACCAACAACTTCTGCTTGAGCGCCAACTGCTGCTCACTTCCGCGCATTTACGATCGCGCCTGAAACTTATGGTGCACAGGGGTGGATTCGAACCACCGAACGCCGCAAGGGCGGACAGATTTACAGTCTGTTGGCTTTAACCGCTCACCCACCTGTGCACGCCAACATCCGCTGCGTACCGGAGGGGTAAACCTCAACAGCTTGCTCGCGGACCAACAACTACTCTCACTCCACTCAAGCAAAACCGGCCTGAATGGGCCACCAATCAAGCATACTTCCGCATTTAACGACCGATACCGGAAGCTAATGGGGATTGCTTGAGACTATCTCAAACCGGGCCCAATCGCCAGTTTTGAGACGCGCTCGCGTGGCTTTTGTAACGTGGAGCTGGCGAAGGGATTTGAACCCCCGACCCTCTGATTACAAATCAGATGCTCTACCAACTGAGCTACGCCAGCAGAACCTCCCGCCAGCCGGGACAAAGTACAGAGGTTAGCACAGCGACAACTCGCGCTGCAAGCTCCGCGCTTCCACTTCGGCCAATTCTCGGGGACAAAACTACTCAGGCAGTAACTGCCGCACTATCCACGCGCCTGAACGCCACCGCACAATCCCAAAAAAGCTCCGCTTCCGCACACTTCAGCGAAGAGCTACGTATCGCGGATGCTATGATTCGTGACTTGATAATTCTACCGAAAAATCCCGGCTTCCGCTACTCTGAGAGTTAGCAATCGAGGTTCTCAGGGACGAACGTTGTCCCGCTATATGCGAAGACGCCGAACAATCACCATCATCGCCTGTGTTTTAGCGGTGATCGCCGCAATCACGCTGGCGGTTTACCTGCGCGGCAAAGCTGCCCCGGAACCTGCCCGTCTGCTTCCAGATGGGGACGCCTTCATCTACGTCAACCTGAAACCGCTGCACCGTGCCGGCGTCATTGGCAATAAAGCTCCGACGAACATGGATCCGGATTACGCCGAGTTCGTGAAAGAAACCGGCTTCCAGTTCGAACGCGACCTCGACGAAGCAGCCTTCGCCGTCCACATGCCCGTGCCGACCGACGCAGGCACGCCTCCGGCCTATCCGTATCCGCGCTTTTCGGAAGTGTTCGTCGGTCATTTCAACACGGACAAGGTCACTACTTATTTCCGCAAGATATCCGGCAATACTGAACGCTATCGCGACGTCGAAATCTTCAGCATCCCCCTGCAAGGACGCACCGTTCGCATAGCCCTGCTTGGCCTGGGAACCGCCGCCGTCTCAAACACGGAAGGCCCGCTGGTCATTCACGGCATGATCGACCGCTACAAGGAAATTGCGCTTCCCTTCGGCGGCCCCGACCTCGTGCAGAAGCACTATCACGATATTCCGTTCGGCACTCTGGCCTGGAGCATCGCCCGCGTTTCGCCCTCGCGCTCCGGACAAAGCAACGGACTCCCGGTTCTCCCCGGCGGTTTCGATCTTCCCTTCCCGGGCGGAACTGTGATTGTCGCGTCAGTACGCTGGGCAGGCAACGTCCACGTGAAGGCCGAAGCCTTCACGGCCAGTGAAGTCGAAGCCAAGAATGTCACTGATCAGGCAAACATGGCGCTCGATCTCTACCGCAACCTTTCCACGATGCAGCTGCAGACCGCAGACCCCGAGGTGACGAGCTTCATCGACTCGCTGAAAGTCGAACAGGAGAAAAATCGCGCCGTCCTGACCGCGACCGTGCCGGAGAATTTCCTGAAGAAGATCCTTGAAGAACCACCGGTCGGCCAAGCGCCACTGGTGCAGGAAGAACAGCCGAAGGCAGAACCAAAAGCTGCGCCTCGAAAGAGAAAGTAGGCCCCAGAACTCGCGGTTTCGGGAGCATCACATGAACTCCATTTGCCGATTCCTGATCGTCCCGGCAACGCTGCTCTTTGCGTGCAGCGTGTTTGGGCAAACCGACTCAGTCGTCAAGATTCGGCACACAATGGCCGTGACACCCTCAAGGGCAAATGAAGGGAGTGTAACCGTCCTTGTAAGTGCCTACTACGTCCACGCGAAGATGCGCAGAATCGATACGCTGGACGCCGCTGGAAATGTAACGTTCACGAGGATCAACAACTGTGACAAGCGTTCAGGACTGATTGTTGATCCGATCCGCCGTGAATACCGGGCCATAAAGTTGCCCCGGACATGGACTGAGCAACAATTCCTAGAGTACATCGACAAGAATCCCGGAAATGTTGTTCCGGTCGAGAGTCGCACCGTTGATACCGGAGACAAGAAGACCTTCCTCGGGATGGTAGCGCGCCACTTCATCACGACGATAGAACGTCCAGTAAAGGACGGCGTAGGAGGATCAGAAACCATCGATGCTTGGTACGTCGAACATGAAAAAGTCGAATGCCAGATGGACGGTGTATTGGACTCTGAGTTGAGCGGAGCAATGCTCGCGACCTATCCCGAAATGGCGGACACACATCACACGGGTCCTATTCCGCGTGGCTTGCCTGTTCAGGTTCAAACCGTCATCAAGTGGACAGGTGGAGTGTACGGCCCGAACGGAAGAACACTGAAGAGCGAGCGTGTTGTGGAGTCCATTTCCGATTCGGCTCTCAATTCAAAGATCTTCGAGGTGCCAGCCGGATTCCGCGAGAATGCGAACCTGCTGAAGCACTGAGCAAGACGTCAATACTTCGTACTAAATCGATTCGTGATTATCCGATCAGTCGCCCGTCGATACGTTACGCATCTTCGCTGCGGTAACGCGCAGGTACTTGTAGGGATTGACTGGTGTGCCGCGGACCCAGACTTCGTAGTGGAGGTGGGCTCCGGTAGAGCGTCCGCTGAGGCCAACGTAGCCGATGACCTCACCACGTGTAACATGCTGGCCGTTGGTGACCGCGAAGGCCGACAAGTGACCGTAGCGGGTGTTGATGCCGTGGCCGTGTTCGATCGTGACCAGGCGTCCGTAGCCACTGGAAAAATCCGCAAAGCTGACTACGCCGTCCGCCGGCGCGAGGATAGGTGTGCCGTACGGAGCCGAAATGTCTACGCCTTTATGGAATGCGCCTTCGCCGCTGAACGGGTCGACGCGGGCGCCGAATGACCCACCAATGCGCCCTTCAACCGGCCACAAGCTCGGAGCCGCTGCCATGTTCAACCAGTCGACCGCAGTCGCCATGTGCGTGGGGCCGCTTGAGAGTCCAAGCATCGCTCCACCGCGCAGCGCCGTCTGCTTGAGCAGATCAAGCTGATCGATCGACGCGGCGACTTGGCGCTCCGTCATATCAGTATCGCTGGGAGTGATCAGGGGCTCGGACTTCAGTCCGTAGATGCTGGAAACTTCGCTGGCGAGGGAACCGAGAGATGCGACCTGGATGTCTTTCTCTTTCGCCACCTGCTCCAGCTGCGTATACCGCGACTCCAATTGCTTCTTCTCACTACGCAACTGATTGAAGCGCGCCGTCTTTACGAGCATTCGGGTATACGACCCGGCAATGCCCGTGATCGTCAGCATGCCCAGCAGGGTTCCGGCAAGAAAGACGTACAGATACTGCAAGGGGATATGTATTTTGCGCAGCTCTCCTTCTTCATCTCGTGTTACGAACAAGACGTAAAAGCGCTTCCGCAAAATCTTCCTCCTTGGTTAAACCGCCGGTGCCCCGGGCGGGAATGAACGCGACCAGCTGCGCCCATCTGCGTTCCCGAGCTAGACATGAAAGCAAATGACCGAGCAAAGATGCGAATATCCGTGGGCTGGTTCGACCGTCTTACTGATTCGACCCGTCCTTCGGCTCGGCCTGCTTTCTAGGGAACGGAATTGACAGGCTACAACGCAAGTAGCTGATTGTCAATTTAGGAGTCGCGCTGAGAGATTACCTGAGGGCATTCGCCGAACGGCATCTGCAAGGTGACCGCACGACACCTTGAAGGTACTTACCTCTTTTGATGCAAGAACTTAGCCCATGAAGTGCTCCCAGCCCTGCGGCTTCAACTGACTGGGCCCGCGGTCGTTGTTCACTAGCCAGACCATGCCAGCTTGGCGCTTCTTGGCGTTTGTCACGGTGCCAATCCACGTGATGGGAACGCCTCCAAGCGACTTCGGCACGGACTTGTGCTTCTCCGGTCGCGCGGTGAAGATCAGTTCGTACTCATCGCCGCCGTGCAGTGCGTGCTCGAGCGTGGCGCCGACGGCGATTGGCATGGCTTCTTCGGCGATCCACGCCGAGACGCCGCTTTCTTCGCAGATGTGCGCCAGGTCGATCGACAGGCCGTCGCTGATGTCGATCATGGCCGACGCCAGTCTGTGCTCGCGTAGATACTGACCGATGTCTAAACGCGGCATGGGACGAAAATGCTTTGCCGCCGTCTTGTCGCGTTGGACCTTGGCAGCCTGCTCCCCGGCGAAAAGTCGGTTCAGCGCCGCGACTCCCATGCCCAGTTTGCCCGTGACGTATATGTCATCGCCTACGCGCGCACCCGAACGCAACACAGCTTTGCCCTGCGGCACCGAGCCGAGCACCATCACGTCAGCAAGAATCAGTCCGTGTGGGGCCGCTTGCTTGTGCAGGGACGGGGCTGTGCCCCGTCCTGCTGTCACCTTGGCCGATCTTGGACGGGGCACAGCCCCGTCCCTACACTGGAATGTCGGCGATTGCGCCGTGTCTCCGCCTGCTAACGTGACGCCGAACTTCCGCGCCAGCGCATTGAACCCACGCAGGAATCCATCGACCCACTTCTGTTCGAGATCCGCGGGAAGCGCCAGCGACAAGAATGCTGCGATCGGCTCGCCACCCATCGCCGCGATGTCGCTCAGACCGCGCGTCAAACAGCGGTGTCCGACGACTTCAGCCGGATGCCACTCGCGCCGGAAATGCACGCCCTCAAGACTGAAATCCGTCGTCACCAGAGCCTCGCGTCCGCGCGGGACACGCAGTACGGCGCAGTCGTCGCCAATGCCGGCAGCAAGCGCACGATTGCGCGAGGTCTTCAGAGCCCGAATGCGGGAGATGAGTTGTTTCTCAGGTAGCGGCATCACAGAAAACCTACCACACAGGCAGCGAGCGGGACATAATTCTGCCGGAGGTTTGGAATACTCAACGCAAAGGACGCTAAGGATGCGAAGAGCAGATCATCCGATCCTCTTCGATGGCTCGATGGCCCGATCACCCGATGACCCGATTGCTTCACCAGCCGCCTTCAACTCTCGTCTCGAAGTACTCGATAAGCCTCGTCTCGGCGATGTTGCGCAGGGCCTTGCGAAATCCGGGCGACCATCGGGCCCACAGTTCCGGACGGAACGCCAAGCGTTCTTCTTCGGCCAAGACGAAGTCGCTCACTTCGGCCAGCACATACTCGCTGATCAACTTCTGCCACCAATCAAGCGAGCGCTGCGATAGCGCGCCGCGTGAGGCCAACACTTCGTCGCGCTCCTCACGCTTGCCTTCCTGCTGACGTTTGGCGAAGAAATTTCGGAAGCGTTGCGCCAGAGTCGCCAGCGGCGCGCACCCGGCATCATCGGCAATCAAAGCCATGTCCCGCAGGACCAGCATGCGCAGACTGTCGCTCAACGGTTTGCGAAAGAGCTCTTCGAGAAGTTGATCGTCCCAAATGGCAGCGCTGTTCCTGTGTCTGGCAGGCTTTCTCATCAAGCCAAGTGTAATTCAGTTTGTGGTCGCGCATGGCCTCGAGACACAAATGGGACATTTGGTACCCCTCAGCTTTTTGAGCGGGCGGGGAATCGTATTCCGGTGGCCGACCTTCAGGTGCCGCACCCTTCCCCTTCAAGGGGAGGGTGCGCAGAAAACGACTAGCGCAAGACTTTCCGTTTGTCCTATTTTGGGACGTCGAACTCCACTCCGCGCTCTTCGTTCACCTTGATTGTCGCGGGTATGTTGAGGTCAGCCAACGCTATTTTGCGCGTCGTGCCCTTCTCCGTTTGGTACAGATACTGCCCCGCAATGACGTAGTTCTGGATATCGATTTTGCGGTTGTCGCGAAAGACAAGCGTGGTTGGAGGAGAGGGACGTTCGCTGGCCGCAGATCTTGTTGGCACGGGTGAAGGTGTCTTCGGCGCAGGCTCACGCATACTGGCCAACTGGTCGCTCAGTTCATCGGCGCGGCGGCGCTCCTGTTCAAGGTCGTCCAGCAACTGCTGCTGTTGTGCCGCCTGCTGCTGTTGTGCCGCGTATCGGTCGCTTTGGCTGGCGTAGTCAGAGTCGCCGTAGTAGATGGGAGCGGCGTAGCCGTAGTAGGGCCAGCCGTAACCCCAGCCACCGAAGAACGGAGCTCCACCGAAGCCGAAGAAGACGTGGCCGTGGTGATGGAATCTGGGCCCGAAGAATGGTGACCGGAAGCATGGGCCGAACCCGTTGCAGAATCTAGAATGGCCGAACCCGAATCCGCCGCGAACTCCTATGAACCCGCGCCGGCCCGGCACACGGCCGGGGAAGCCGCCTCGAAATGCGGGGCCTCGGAATCCGCCGTTGACCACAGGTCCATGCGCAACAAAGCCGCCGCGCATTCCGCCACCGCCGCGTCCTCCAAAGCCGCCGCGCATTTGCGCATTGC
Organism: Acidobacteriota bacterium; assembly: GCA_023410055.1. Taxonomy (GTDB): domain Bacteria; phylum Acidobacteriota; class Terriglobia; order Terriglobales; family Acidobacteriaceae; genus JAEZPW01. The sequence goes on along the minus strand of JAEYQK010000041.1, from coordinate 79,516 downwards.
TCACGTTGGTTGCGAGGAGAAGAGCAAGGACGCCGGCCAGAATACTTGCGCGCATACCACACCCCACGATTGTCAAAAACGATAGCACTATTTGAGAGCTGATTCCGTCGTTTTCCGGAATGGTAGCGCAACAAAAAACCCGGCCGGGTAACGGCCGGGCTGAAATCCAAAGCTGTTGCTCTACTGCAGCGTCACCGTCAGTACTCTGCTATCGGTCATGGTCCCGCTGGTCGCAGTTATGGTGAAGTGATAGGTGCTCGGGTTGGTTACCCTTGGGCCACCTCCACCTGGAGTGGTGACTGTACCACCGCCGCCACACGAGGTCAGCGCGAGAATGAAGCAGAGTACGAACAAGCCTACTGCAAGACGAGATTTTCGTCGTCCCGTGAAGCAGAGCCCCGCTAGCATTCCGGCAAAGATAATTGGCATCGTGAACGGACGCGTTTTGGAAGGAGCAGCCGATGCATAAACAGCAGGAACACTGAAGCTGAGCGTTGGCGATTGCCCGACTCCAGGAGCAAGCGTCAAAGTGGATGGGCTGAAATAACATGTCCCCTTGGGCGAATCGGATGTGCACGCGAGAGTCACGTTCGCTGAATTCGCAGTGTTGTTCTGAACGTAGACATATGGGTGACCAGTTCCGCCAGCCGTCGTTAGCGAGGACTGCAATGGATCCACAAACAGTCCGATCGAGCCTAGTACCTGTAACGGATAGACGGTCGACTCCGAGGCTTGATAGTAGGTATCTCCACTGTAGCGAGCCGTGATGTTGTGTACGCCTGCAGTGGTGAACGTGTACGGCATAGAAGCGATCATACTGCCCGACTGGTTCTCAAGCGTAACATTGCCGGAGATCGTTGTCCCCCCATCCACAAAGGTCACGGTCCCCGTCATTACTGGGACAGTATTGGAGGCGTTCGAGCTTATGGTCGCCTGTAGATTGGTGCTGGCATTAACTTGCACTGACAATGGGAGTGGGAAGGCAATGGAAGTCGGTAGCTTGTCAACCACTGCCAGCGATAACGGTGTCGCCGAAGTACTGGCCGCATAGTTCGAGTCGCCTGAATACGCCGCCGTTATGCTGTGCGTTCCTGAGGCACCGAACGAATACGGCAGGGTCGCCGTTAGCGTGTAACTGCCATACCCGTTAAACGACTTTTGGTAAGTGACAGCGCCGGTGATTGGTTGACCGTTGTCGCTGAATACCACCGTTCCGGTAACATCCGGCAAACCATTCTTTGGGGGTATTGAGATCCATACCGAGAGCGTTGTGGAATACGCCTTCAATGCCGGTGTCATGCTGGAGGAGATTGTCGAAAGCGAGGTAGGGAGTTTTGAGCTCACCGTCAAAGTGCCCAGATTTTTCGTAACGGGCTTGTAATTGTCGTCTCCTGAGTAAGACGCGCTGATACTGTGAGACCCTGTCTGCGCAAATGTCGTCGAGAGCTGCGCAGTCAGATTAGTCGTGATGTATGGCGTACCGGGCCTTCCTCCATAGGTTACGGTTCCGCTTATTGGCGTTCCATTGTCGTAGAACGTCACCGTACCAGTGGGCTGGTTCATGTTTGAATCGGTTTCCACGGTCGCAGACAGAACTACGGCTAGTGTCGGCGTCGCCACATCCGGAGATGCGCCGCCCGAGATCCTTGTCGTCGCTTTGTCTACCGTAATGTCGACGGTAGGCGATTGTGAAGCATCGTAGTTAGCATCACCCGAAAACTGAGCCGAGAGCGAGTGCGTTCCTACACTTGGCGGAATGTATTCTCCCCGACGCATCACGCCAGCGTATCCCGACGCACCGCCGGCGTGCGGCGTGTTACTGGGGTATATGATCGAAGTCGCCGTCCCGTTATCGTAAAAACTGATATTGCTTCCCGTCGGAGCAACTCCCGAACTCGTCGTGGTCAAGTCAGCCTCAATCTCGAACGAACGTCCGTATTCGTACGGGGGTTGAGAACCACGATAGAGCGTAATCGCCGTCGCGCCTTTCGAAATGGTGAATGGCTTGGTCGCCGTACTGGCGTTGTAGCTCGGATCACCCGCGTATGCCGCCGCAAGCGTGTAAGAACCCGCCGGCAGTTGGATCGTCTGATCTTCGGTGTACCCTGCGCTGTTCAGACCGAACGTGCCGCCATCGAGTGGATTGCCATTTGCGGTGACAGTCACGTTTCCAGTCGGGCAGCTCGCGCCACCAGTCGAACACTTGCTGCTGATTCCACTCGTCGAAGAGACCGTCGCGCTCGTGTCGGCGACGTCAACCCGAAGGATGTAGGGAGATCCATACGGCGCGCTGTTTCCGGTGGCTGTCTGGAAGTGCCCGTTCACGTCCCAAGTGATAAAGTTCAAAAACACCTGGCTAGCTTCGGGGCTGATCGTGAGCGATATTGGATTGGAATCGCTGGCGCCGTGCGTGCCGTCTCCGGCATAGTGCGCCTTCAGCTGATAATTGCCGCCCGGAAGCAGCGGCGTCGTCCATGAGGCAGCGCCAGAGTTAAGCGTGCGTGACTCCGTTATTCCATTCACTCCAATTAGCGAAACCTGCCCGGTGGACTCGGACGGACTGACACTTACAGCAACGCTGACGGGATCGCCATGGTTCGCAGTGATTGGCGTCGTCGCGCCATTCAAGGTCAACGAGGTGGTGGTAGGAGTAAAGTGTCCCAACGCAGTGACGATGGCGTTTGCCAGGTTCGTCACATCGACCGAACCGAGTCCTGTCGCCAGATCGTATCCCGCCGTTGCGGTGAAGGCCGGCTGGCCGGATTTGATCAGAACGCCCGTAGCCGTTCCGCTCGTGGCGCTGCAACTCGGCGAACCAGGCGTACAGGGTACCGAGATGTTTCCCTTCACCGTATCGTGGAAAACACAACCCGATGCTGACGTTGCGCTCGAGGTGCAAGATGCGCCAGGTTTCGCCGCGATGCTGTACAGCAGATAGTTGATATTCCCGAGTCTGGTGCCGGCCTTCTGCTGTGCCAATGCCACGATTCCGGCAAAACTCGGGGCCGCTGCCGAGGTACCGCCGACGCCCATGAAACGAATGGTGCTGCCCGGCTGGCATGAGGGAAGTCCCTGCATGTCGGGTGCATCTGCCTGACAAACCACATAGAAGCTTCTGCTGTCACTGCTGACCGCTGAGAAGAATGAAATGTCCGGCAGGTCGCGTACGCCGTCATTCGGGACGCCAGTGCCCGTCTGCCAAGCGGGTTTAGGCCTGCCCTGACATGAACCGGAGTTTGATGAAGCGCAGTTGCTCGCCCCGCCCGATCCGGCCCAAAGATTCAAGCTGTCCGGCGGAGTACCGCTCGTCGGCATCGCAGGACAAACGCCCGTGTTGCCAGCCGTTGCCGTCGCAGCGCAGGTTTCGTTCCACGTTCTTTCCGGGATGTAGGATTTTGCCGAACCACGCGTAGTCGCATCGTTTGTTGCATTGAAATACGTGGTCTGCGTTCCGGCATCGTCAAAGTCCGTTCCGCCAACCGCAACATTGTAAGAGGTCGATGCCAACCCGTTCACGCCAAGCCCTTTGGCTGCGGTGTGTACGTTTGGGTCGTTCTGGTTGTCGCAACCGGCTGAACCGTTGTCGCCCGTAGACACGACAGCAGTGATGCCCTGGGCTGCGGCCTGCTGCCACAACATTTGGTAGAAGGCATTTCCGGCACTGCCGAGGTTCGCTTCGCAGGCTCCATAGCTCAAGCTCATCACGCCAGCGAGGTTGTTCTCGATGATGTGGATCGCCGCCAGATCTAGTCCGCTGCTCGATGCCGTATCGGCCGCCGTTACAAAGACGACATTCGCCCCCGGTGCGACGGCATTTGCCCACTGCACGTCGAGCAACGATTCCAGCTCGTCGCCATCGACGAATCCCGGATCTACGCCATCCACGACCACCGACGTGTTTCCCGCTCCAAGTCCGAAAAGGTTGCGGAAATCGGTGACGTCCTGGAGATTGATGTTCGTCCGGCCCACGATCGCGATTGTCTGACCTGCTCCGTTATTTCCCGCTTGCAGGAGCGGCTTGGTGTTGTAAATCGTCGAGAAATCCGCCGGTCCAAGGGCGTAGTGTTTGCCCCCGGCACTGTCCGTGACCGTGAACTCGGGAGTCACCTCGCCATTCTTATCCCGCGAAAAGACGCCAAACTTGTGTGACTGTGGCTTGCGAGGAAAGTTGTTCAGCGACACCAGCCCTTTTACAGCCTGTGCCAGGGCGGCAGGAATCTTCGGGTCGCTCGCATTGGCCCAGTGCTCCTGCCCGTTCACAACATATTTATGCATGGACGTTCGAAACGCCTGCCGGACCTGCCCCGCGGAACCGGAAAACACGATCACGCTCTTGCCTGCCGTGACGCCTTCCACCGCGAAGCCTTGCTGCTGTAACCAGCTCACGACCGTCTGCACATCCGCATCGTTCGAGCCAAATCTGGAGCCGATCTCCGCAGGCGTGAGCCAGTGACGATAATTCGGCGACGACGGGTTCTGCTGGTCTTCCACGAACTGATCCAAGGCCGCCTGCTGTTCGGGCGTGCGCGATAGCAGCATCATCATTCGCGAGACCGGTTGCGCGTCAGGCGCAGCCCCCGCGTCGAACTCCGCCCGCGCCAGAGGATGCGTGTTTCCTCGCAGCGTGACCGTCTGACTGTCATCGACGGGCTGCAGAATGCGACGGCGAGCCTCCGGCTGTTGAGCCAGCGTCATTGAGCAAACGGTAAGAACTAGCACCACGTGAGCAGCGATCCTGCACAGCCTCGTTTTCGAACGCATCATTTCCTCGGGAGTAGCGATCAGTGAACTATCGCGAAGGTGCAGCGGCGAGAGTTCCTCTCCAGCTACATAGATTGAGAGGAACAACTCTAAACCCGTATCGCGAGTACGTCATTAAGAAAAATCGCGAGTACGTTTCGGGTGAATGGTTCGTAGCGTATGAATGCAACTGAAGGCGGATTGCTCAGGGATACTCGCGCGTACAGGAAGGCGAGGCGGGACGCCCTCAAGACAGCTTCCGGGACGGCGGCGCTCCCGTAACCGATATGGACGGGGCACAGCCCCGTCCCTACACAAACAAGAACTCAGCAATTGATCACGTTCAGCGCGAGTCCCGCCAGCGACGTTTCTTTGTAGCGAGACTGCATGTCGAGTCCGGTCTGGTACATCGTCTCGATCACCTGGTCGAGGGAGACCTTGTGTTCACCGTCTTCCTGCATGGCGAGGCGCGAGGCGTTAATGGCCTTGACGGCGCCCATCGCGTTGCGTTCGATGCACGGGATCTGGACCAGTCCGCCGATAGGGTCGCAGGTCATGCCGAGATTGTGCTCCATGCCGATTTCGGCGGCGAATTCGATCTGATGGTTGGTGCCGCCCAGGGCAGCGGTGAGTCCGGCTGCGGCCATTGAGCAGGCGACACCAACTTCGCCCTGGCATCCGACCTCCGCTCCGGAAATCGACGCATTCTCTTTATAAAGGATGGCGATGGCTCCGGCAGTGAGGAGGTAGCGAAGCAGGCCGTCGAAGTTGGCGTCGAAATTGTCCTCGCGTCCTCCCTTGTGGGGAAGGGTGCGGCACCACTCTCGCACAAATTGAAGGTAATAGCGACCCACTGCGGGAATAATTCCAGCGGCGCCGTTAGTCGGAGCGGTAACGACGCGGCTTCCGGCGGCGTTCTCTTCATTGACGGCCATGGCGAAGGCGTTCACCCAATCCATGGCGGCCAGCGGATCGCCGTCATTGCCACGCTCGGTGCCCCACGTTCGCGAAGCTAACGTGGGGTTTTCCCCGCCATGCAGCGCCAACTTTCGGGAAAGCGCTGCTGCTCGCCGTCGGACGTTCAAGCCCCCAGGCAGAATGCCCTCGGTCTTGAGGCCGCGCTGGATGCACTCATCCATGGTGCGCCAGATCAGGTGCAACTTCTCGCGGATCTCTTCTTCCGAGCGCCAGGCTCTTTCGTTGGCCAGCGTGAGTTCCCAGACGGCCAGCTTGTTTTCTTCACAAAGGCGCAGCAGTTCTTTCGCACTGGTGAATGGATATGGCACGGGCGCTTTGGCGTTCGATTTGGCCGTCTCGCCTTCGCGCCGAATGAAGCCCCCGCCAATGGAGTAGTAGACCTGCGAATCCAGCTTCCGACCGCCTTCACCGTACGCGGTGAAGCGCATGCCATTGGAATGAGCAGCCAGCGTCTGGTCGCGATGAAAGATCATGTCGCGAGTTTCATCGAAATCGACAGCCTGCGTTCCGGCCAACAGCAAGCGCTTGCCGTCGCGAATTTCGGCGAGCTTTGGAGCGATTGTTGCTGGATCTACATGGTCCGGCAACTCTCCTGAGAGTCCCAGCAGGATGGCGCGGTCCGTGCCGTGTCCGTGCCCGGTGAGTGCGAGAGAGCCGTAAAGCTCGGTCTGCAAACGGTAGACGTTTGTGAGTACACCGCTCTCAGACAGCCGGGTGACGTAGTCGTGGGCGGCACGCATCGGGCCGACGGTGTGAGAGCTGGACGGTCCGATACCGATCTTGAAGATTTCGAAGATGCTTGTGGTCAAAGCAAAGTACCTAGTACTCAGTACTCAGTACTCAGAACCCAGAAGTGAATGAGCTGCCGAAGTACGGGCGGAAGCAGCTGCATTTCTGAGTACTGAGTACCGAGTACTGAGTACTCCCCAATGGTAAATGGATCACGAGAAGGCTGCACACGACACCGGATGGCTGGTTTCAATCGCGAGTGCTAGAATCATCTTTTAATCAAGCACCTGCCTATATCCAAGGTGTGCGGTTGTCCGTCGTACTGCTCCAAGGCAATGCGAAGTGCCCGTCAGGCGCTCGTGGTTGCGCCTGAGGGAACGATTGCCTATGAGGGCGGTCGGCTCATAAGGAGTAGCTCGTGAAAATCTACGAAGGCGCAAACATCCGGAATGTGGCGTTCATGGGCCACGGTGACTCCGGAAAAACGTCCCTCGTCTCTGCCATGTTGTTCACCGCCGGTTCGACGCAACGTCTGGGCCGGGTCGACGATGGCACAACCACTACCGACTACGACGAGGAAGAAATCGCTCGCTCGATGTCCATTTCCACCGCGCTGGCGTATGCCGAGTGGGCCAAGTCCAAGATCAATTTCGTTGATACTCCCGGCTTTAATATGTTCGTTCACGACGCAAAGACGGCGCTGCCGGCGGTCGAAGCCGCGGCGATCACGGTCGATGGCGTTGCCGGCGTCGAGGTCGTCACCCAGAAAGTCTGGGGATACGCGGAAGAATTCAATCTGCCCGCGATCGTCATTGCCAGCCGCATGGACCGCGAGCGCTCCGATTTCAATCGCGTGCTCAGCTCCGTGCAAGAGGCCCTCGGTCGCACCGTAATCCCGGTGCAGTTGCCGATCGGCGGCGAAAAGAACTTCAAGGGTGTGGTGGACCTCGTCAAGATGAAGGCCTACACCTATGAAATGGGCGGCAACGGCAAGGGCACCGAAGGCGCGATCCCGGGCGACATGGAAGCTGCCGCGAACGAAGCTCGCGAGAAGCTGATCGAACTGATCGCCGAAGGCAATGACGCGCTGATGGAAGAGTTCTTTGACAAGGGTTCGCTGACGGACGAGCACATGATTAGCGGTTTGCGCGACGCCATCCGTGAACGTCGCCTCTTCCCTCTGCTGATTGGATCAGGCTTGGGCAACATCGGTGCCGACAAACTGATGGACTTTATCGTCGAGTATCTGCCTGCCGCCACGAGCAGACCTCCGGTGAAGGCTAAGGCCAAGGAAAGCGACGGCCAACCTGCCGAGCGCAAGGTCAGCGACACTGAGCCGGTCTCGGCTTACGTTTTCAAGACCGTCAGCGACGCGTTTGCCGGACGCATCACCTACTTCAAGGTGTACTCGGGCGTGGTGAAGAACGACGCCACATTGCAGAACTTCAACAAGAACACCGCTGAGAAGCTGGCGCACATTTCGATCATGCAGGGCAAGACCGCCGTGCCGGTGAACGAGATCCACGCTGGCGACATCGGAGCGGTCGCGAAATTGAAAGACACGCTGACGGGCGAAACGCTGGGCGACAAGGGTGCACCGATCCAGTACCCGACCGTGAGCCTGCCGGAACCGGCGATCACCTACGCGATCGAGCCGAAGACGCGCGCCGACGAAGACAAGATCGGCAACGGCGTGCACAAGCTGATGGAAGAAGATGCGATGCTGCGCTTCTACCGCGACGAGCAGACGAAGGAGTTCCTGATCGCCGGTACGGGCCAGCAGCACATTGAAGTCGTCGTCAGCCGGTTGAAGAAGCGCTACAACACCGAAGTGAACCTGAAGGCACCGAAGGTTCCGTATCGCGAAACGATTCGCGGTAAGGCCGACGTGCAGGGGCGCCACAAGAAGCAGTCGGGCGGCCACGGTCAGTTCGGCGACTGCAAAATCAAGATGGAGCCGCTGCCTCGCGGACAGAACTTCGAGTTCGTTAACGACATCTTCGGCGGAGCCATTCCGAAGAACTTCATTCCGGCGGTCGAAAAGGGAATTCTGGAAGCGGCCGCTCGAGGCTATCTTGCCGGATTCCCGGTCGTCGACTTCAAGGTCATCCTCTACGATGGTTCGTACCACGATGTAGATTCGAACGAACTATCCTTCAAGACGGCGGGCCGCATCGCGTTCAAGAAGGCGATGGAAGTCGCCAAGCCGACGCTGCTCGAGCCGGTGATGAAGGTCGAGATCACCATTCCCGACGAGTTCGCGGGCGCCATCATGGGCGACCTCAACTCACGTCGCGGCCGCATTCAAGGCATGGACAACAAGGCGGGCAACACCGTCGTTCGCGCCGAAGTGCCTATGTCTGAAATGCTGACCTACGGCGTCGACCTCACGTCGATGACGCAGGGCCGCGGCTCATTCAACATGGAAATGGACCACTACGACTACGTCCCGGCACTGCAGCAGGAGAAGATTATCGCTGCGGCGAAGGCGGAGCGCGGAGAAGAAACGGAAGAAGAAGAATAGCGGTAGGGCAGGGCTTCAGCCCTGCCAGCCAAGTTCTACTCAGTTACGAATTGGGCGGCCTGTTGAGCCGCCCAATTCATTTAGAGGACGGCCTTGTCAGCCGCCCTTACTAGCTTGTCTGCCTATGACGTCCTAGGTAATCTGCTCCAGCTTGAAAAACACGGGACGGAAGCCGTCGGTACAGCAGACGACCGTCTGCTTGCCCCCCATTCCGGAGTAGACATAGGGCAGAGTTGCGCGCATGTCGCCCCAGGCCCAGTCGCACATGCCTTGCGGTTTCTCCCAGGGTTTCTCGACAATGAACTCCTGCCCGTCGCGAACGGCGGGGCACGGCTTGATTTCGTCTTCACGAAACTTCTGGAACTCTTGCTGAACGGCACGCTTGAGGACAGTGATACGAACGCCTTTCACCTTGGGATCCGGTTTCGGTTCCGGCGGCTTTGCGGATGTTTGTGAAGTGGTCTGGGCGGCGGCGGTTGCTGCGCCTAATGTGGCGAGTGCGGCACACCCCAAGAAATCTCTTCTTTGCACGCTTGTTCTCCTTGGTAGTGATTGCCCCGTCGATACCGTAGCAGACGTTTTCGCATGTGTACAGGAGACAATCCCCGGTGAACTTGATTTACTGGAGCAGGTATTCACGGAGATGTGGCAACAGGAGCAGCATCGGCCAGAATCTGTATTCCTTGTCCGTGCTAAAATTCGCTGGCAAGTAGCGCGAGGTGTTCAGTCATGAAAAGGATACTCACGAATGGTCTAGCGGTGCTGGTTCTAGCTGCCGCAACGATGTCGCCGGTTTGGGGACAGAAGAGCGGAGGTGGTAACACCCCTAGCCCCACGCCGAATCCTACTCCCACTCCAACACCCACGCCGACTCCCAACCCGACTCCGACGCCGTTTCCAACGAGACCGACTCCGACACCGACCTATCCCAGGACGCCGGACAATTCGCTGTATCAGCGGATTTTTACCGGGCGAGTGGTGCTCGACACGGGAACCGCCCCGCCCGAGAGCGTGGCTGTTCAAGAAGTTTGCAGTGGCAGAGTACGGGCCAAGACCTTCACCGATTCAAGGGGGTACTTCTCCCTCGAACTGTCAAAGCAGGCGCAGATGGGGCAGATGTTCGACGCCTCGGAGGATTACGACCGCAGGTCGCAACCCGAGGTAGGGCCGAACTGCGAACTGCGGGCCGTGCTAGCGGGATATAGATCTTCGGAAACGCATCTTGAACGCTGGACCAGTTCTATCGGGGCGACGAACGTCGGTAATATCGTGCTGCAATCGATCAGCGGCACGCCTATAGGAACCAGCATCAGCGTCACCAGCCTGCAAGTTCCGCCGAACGCGCGCAAGGAATACGACAAGGCGCTTTCGGACATAAGCAACAACAACTTGAAGAAAGCCGAGCAGAGACTCCAGAAGGCGACGGAGATTTATCCGAAGTACGCCGCCGCGTGGGTCAAGTTGGGGCAACTGAGCGAGGAGGAGAAGGACAACGCTAAGGCCCGTGAAGCTTACTCGCAGGCGATAGCTGCGGATTCACATTACTTGCCGCCCTACATCCACATGGCGTTTCTTGATGCCAGCGAAAAGAAGTGGGACGAAGTGCTCTCAGAGACGGCGAAAGCGATTGCCATCGACCCCACGAATTTCTACGAGTCCTATTTTTTGAATGCGGCGGCCAATTCAAACCTGAAGCACCCGGAAGAGGCGATGAAGTCCGCGCTGCGCGCAGCCGAGATCGACAAAGAGCATCGTGAGCCTCGCATCAACCTGCTGCTCGCGAGGCTTTATGCGAGCAAGGGCGATCGCGAAGCAACAGCGGCACAGTTGAGATTGTTCGTGCAGTATGCACCGAAGTCTCCCGAGTCTACGATGGCCCAAGCCAGCCTCAAGCGACTGGAAGAGGAGAAGGTGCAGAAGTAAAGCAGACGTTTGCAGCGTGGAAGAAGATAGGGATTCCTCGCTTCGCTCGGAATGACAAGCTGCTTCGCGAGGAAGAGAGCTTTGTAGGAACATCGCCCCGCCCAGAGTGAATGCTTGGGCGGGGCGAAGTTGTCTCAGTAGTCCGTTCCTCGGACGTAAGTGCGCTGCACGTTGGGTTTGGGGTTGACCATGTAGGGCCGCATCATCTCGTTGTCTTCGTGGTCGATGATGTGGCAGTGCCATACGTAGTTGTAGCCAGCCGCGTTCGGTTCGAAGGGATAGAAAAGATTCGGATCGTTAATCGCCTTCCAAGTTGGGGCGTAGCGAACGACGATACGCGTGACCATGCCCGGAGAAACCATGATCGTATCTTTCCATCCTGCTTCGTTGTCCGCGGGAGGTTGCGGGCGTCCCTTCAGGAACGGAGTGACGTCGGGATTGCCGCCATACTTGTGGCCCGAGGCATGCGACGGCTTGTAGTTGAGCGGCGGTCCGAAGCCGGGGATAAACATTCCACCGGGGTAGGGCTGCCCCGTCATCGGATCAGCAATTGTGTACGGATGATTGTTGCCGGGGTCCTTGAGGTTAGCCGTTGCTGGGAAGCTGCCTTCATAAACTTCCGAGTACTTCATCGTGTCGAAGTTCTGACGATTGAGCAACTGGAACTGAGTGAGGTGCGTATGGATGGGGTGCGCATCCATGGTGAGATTCACAATCTCCCAGACCTCAGTCGTACCCTCGTCAGGAATCTCGGAAAGGTAGTTCGTGATCCCATTGAGTTCGCTGGCCGTGAAATCCGGGCGCGGATGATGCATGCCATGGGTGTCAGCCGGCAACATGCCGTCCCAACTCGTATTGTTGACCAAAACTTCTAAAGGCTCGTCGTCGGGACTGACCACCTCGTTGAGCGTCAACTGGCGAGTTTTCGCAATAGTTTGCCCGACGGCAAACGGAATCGTGCCTGTGATCGGATTCGCCAGTCGCACAATCGGCTGGTTCCACCTGAGCGGAAATGGGATTTCGGGATTGTAGCTCGTGTCCAGAACAGCCTTTTTGTTAACAACCACTTTCAGGATTTGGCTGGTTTCGTCCGTGACCTCGTCGCCGGCGGGATAAGGCGCTCTGGCGTCGTTGCGAAGAATTAGAGATTTGCCGCGGAAGCGGGAGAAATCAACGATGATGTCGGCGCGCTCGCCCGGCATGATCACCAGCTTGCTTGGACCTCGACGTGAGTTCGGATCGATCCTGGCCGGGAAATCAAGATAACCTCCGTCAGTAGCAATCTGCCAGATGGCCGGACCCTGGCGATCATCGTTTTCGAACCACAGAGAGTACGAACGCGCGTTTGAGCCGTTGATAATCAGGAACCGATAGCGCCGGGCTTCTACATTGAGGACCGGCCAGGTCTTTCCATTAACGAGAATGGCATCACCAATGAACTCTGGCCCCCAGAAGGGATGCACGGTCGGGTTATTGCCTTCGTTCGGAAAGAAGAGCTGCCCATTGGCGTCGAACATTCGGTCCTGGATGACGAGCGGAATCGTGTAGTCGACTTTGCCGCCTAGTATCTGCTGGAGACCGGCGGGATGCAGTCCAGCGGGAAGCTTCAGCTTTGGATCGGTGATGAGGTAGGCCCCAGCTAGTCCTGAATAGACGTTCGTTCGCGTGTTACCAAGCGAGTGATCGTGAAACCAGATCGGCGCGGCTTCTTGCGTGTTCAAGTAGCGATAGACGGCCTCGTTTGGATTCACGGTTGAGTTGGGGTCCGTGTAGTATGCGTGGCCATGATATACGCCATCGCTGGTGAACCACGAATCGGGGCTGCCATCAAGGACGGCCGGCGTTTCGGCCCCGTGCAGGTGGGGCACGGTCGGCACCGGTCCGGTGTAGTGACTGAAACACCAGCCGCCATTCATAGGCATGTGAGCGCACATGTTCTCTTCATGGTTGAACGGGTCGGCCCAGTGCAGGGTCTGGTCGGTCCAGTCATGCCAGTTGACTTGCGGATTCAGTGGCAGATCGTTGACGAAGCGAACCTTCGTCGGAACCTCGCGCTTGGTTACAAATACCGGGCCGATGTAGGTATCAACGGGCGCGTTGGGATCAGGACACGTGCCGACGCGATAGCCCCAAACCCAGGTTCCACTGTAAGCACCGTTTTCAGGCGTGAAGGTGTGCGGCAGGACGTTCGCCTTGAACTCGCACATTCTCAGGACGGTTTCGGAACTTGCAGCGGGGAAAGCGACGGTCTGGATGGTACCGCCGCCGACGCTCAGCAAAGGAAGAGGCTCGACAAACTTCGGAATCGTGCTGCTGGAGATTGGTTCAGGGGGTTGCTGCGCAAGCAGGTCAAGGCTGACGGTGACAGCGCAGATAACAATCGCAAAGAGCGTGGCCAGAGTTCTTGCACGCATAAGTATGTACCTCACGCCCGCCGACGGTGCGGGTGTAAACGATCGCGAAGGTGAGTTCGCTTCGGCTGATCGGAAAAGGGCTACAAAGGGCGGTGGCGACGCCCAATTGCTGTGCCCGTGTTGCTTAGAAATGGCTGACTACTTACTGCTGAAAAGGGAATCCCGGTGACCTTGAGGCAGCAGCTATGGCTCCAGACGGAATAGAAACAAGCCGCTGGAACTTGCGGTGTTCGATGTAGCTGCTGAATCCGGAGTTGCTCTTTATTCGTCGCAGAAAGAAGAATTTCGGAGGCCGTTAGCAACGCACTTTATGAACGGAGCTTGCTTCACAACTGCGCCTCCATCGATCTGACTCGCCCAAAGAGCCAGCAACTGTGACGCACGCTTGCGAGTTCACGTCTCACCGCAGCTAGCTCTGACCACAGCTTGCTCTTTCGGCGCTTTTCGCGTAACTTTCCACGGAAGCAAAGTTGTTCCTGAAAATCGAGGTCTTATGCGGACTGATTACGAGCCGTTGCTGGAGCGGTGGGTCGATGTTCGCCTGATCGATACGACGACTGCGGCCCGGATACGAGATTTCGAGAAGGGGCGTGTGGAGGCGGGGCAGGGATTGCGCTGGCCTGTCTTGCTGGCCCTAGCCTTTGGGGCGCTGATGATCGGCGGAGGCGTGCTGCTTTTTGTCGCCGCACACTGGGACGCGCTGTCGCCCGCGTCGCGTTTCGCTCTGGTGCTGCTGATGGTTGCGATCTTCCATATGGGCGGAGCGTTCGTTGCGGAGAAGTTCCATGCGCTTTCGATCGCGCTCCATGGAGTTGGAACGGTCGCCCTTGGCGCAGGCATTTTCCTTTCAGGACAGATATTCAACCTCGAAGAACACTGGCCGGGCGGCGTGATGCTGTGGGCGCTCGGAGCATGGATAGCGTACTGGCTATTGCGTGACTGGGTGCAATTTGCGCTGGTCGCGTTGCTGACGCCGGCGTGGCTCATCGGCGAATGGATTGTGCGTACGGAGATGTATGGCAATGCCGGACGCATTGGCGCCGCGGCAGTCACCATGCTGGCGTTTGCGTACTTGAGTGCGGCGACCGGCACGGAAAAGCGCACGCTTAATCGCACTGTGTTGCTCTGGATCGGCGGTATAGCGCTGCTGCCAGCGGTCGGAACGACGGTCGGGTGTGCGTGGGATGCTTCACGAGAATACTGGTACCATGCGATTCCATTGCCGGCGTGGGTGGTTCTTCTGGGATGGGCGTTGGCGATCATTCTGCCGTTGCGGGTGGCGCACCGGTTGCGCGGGCGTGCCGCATGGATGAACGCAGTCGCCGCGCTATGGACGCTGTTGCTGGCGTATTCGTATTTCAATATGCACGGCGCAGCGTCAGGCCTCGGCTACGTCTGGAACAAGGTCGGCGTGTACCTGATGTGCGCGCTCGGTTCCGTCGGCCTCGCCGCGTGGGGACTGAAAGAGGAACGCAAGGAGCGCATCAACCTGGGCGTGGTCGGGTTCGCGATTACGGTGCTCGCGTTCTACTTCTCTGAGGTGATGGACAAACTGGGGCGTTCGGCCAGCTTGATTGGCTTCGGCATCATCTTCCTCGTGCTGGCGTGGGGCATGGAGCGTACGCGAAGAAGACTGATCGCCCACATGACAGGAGGTGCACGATGAAGCCGCTATACAAAGGAATCGCGCTTGCCGTCATACACATCTTGATCGTGTGCACTTTGGGCGCAAAGCTGTTGATCGACCGCGCGACGTATCCGCGGGTGTGGGTGAAGGCGGCAGCATACGATCCGAACCTGCCGATACGGGGGCGCTACGCGAGCATGCAGCTACTCGTCAATGCTCCACAGGCAGCGCCGGAGAACATTGGTGCGCGAGTTGTTCATGATCCGTATTCCCCCCTGTATCAACGCGCTCGCCTTGAGGTCCGAAACGGCGAACTCTTCGCGATGAATGATGAATACGGCAGTGTCTCTTATGAAAATCAGTTTCGCCGTATCGATCGGCCGATCGTGCTCTCGGAACCTGTCGTCTTTTTTATTAGCGAAAAAGTAGCTGACCCGACATGGCGCAAACTGGGTGAAGAGTTGTGGGTCGAAGTGACCGTACCCAAGAAAGGGCCGCCGCGTCCGATACAGTTGGCAGTCAAGAAGAATGAAGTGATGACGCCGTTGAAGTTGGACTAGTTCGCCCAGGATACTG
Organism: Acidobacteriota bacterium; assembly: GCA_023410055.1. Lineage (GTDB taxonomy): Bacteria > Acidobacteriota > Terriglobia > Terriglobales > Acidobacteriaceae > JAEZPW01. The sequence continues at coordinate 64,005 of JAEYQK010000041.1, read as the reverse complement.
CTCTCAGAAATAAAGGCGATTGCTAGCGCAATCGCCTTTGTTGATAGAGAGGAGATGTTACCAGTAGGTTAGCTTCACCTGATCCAGCCAAGTCTGGTAGGCGTGTTGGGCATGATCACCGTCCATCTGGAAGGCGACGTTGATCTCGTCAACCGCGCTTGGCCCCATCGAGTAGGTGCGATTGATGTATTTCTTCACTCCGTCGAGCGTGACCGCAATGAAGTTCACATGGCCCGAATTGTCGCGCGAGAACTCCCAGACAAGATGGTGCCATTGATAAGCTGAGGGGACAGCACACGCCACGCCCGTCGCGCGCCACGCCTGTGCTATTCCATCCCAGACATCCCACTGGCCCGTGCCGCGATAGTTGCACTGCGTTCCGAAGATGTACTTCTTTCCCCCCACCGACTGATTTACGTCGAACTCCAATGCTTGCGAGTAGTTCGGCGCCGTCATGTAGAAGTAGAGGTCATAGACGAAGTTGGTAGCGTTCTTGTTTGGCCCCAACTGCTTCCACCAGAGTGCGGCGGAGTAAGGGGTCGAGCCGCCGATCCAGAAGGTCGCTGAGCTTCCGTCCATCGAAGGGTTGCTGAGCCATTGCGTCATGGAATACGGAACGGGCGTTCCGTTGCCACCCGGACCTGCACAAATTGTGCAGTGCTCCCAGCCGCTCATTTCTTCGATCTTCGAAATCACGGTCGAGTTCGACGGAATCGTTGAGGCGTTCGACGTTGTTACATTGATCGTCTTTGCTGGAGCCTGCAACACGCGCCCGGTTGAATCCCAAGCCTGCACAACGATGTAATGCTGCCCGACCGGAAGATTGACGTACGTGTCCATGGAACCGGAGTTCGTGGTAAAAACGTCCTGGCCGTCGGAATAGATTCGCATCGCCGTTATCGGCGCGCTGGAACTCGCTGACGCTACGAAGTGCACTGCCGAACTCCACGACGAGGCATCCGTCGGCGAATACAGAAGTACGCCCTGGCCCGTCGAGGTCGTGCTAGTCACATTGATCTTCATTCCCGGCGAAACCATCGACGCGCCCGTCGAATCCCATGCCACGATAACGACATAGTGGCTACCTGCCGAGAGACTTAGGTACGTATCGATCTTGTTGGATGAAACCGTATAGTAGTTGTTGTTATCTACGTAAATTCGCATCGCCGTCACCGGATTCGATGACGATGCCGAAGCTACAAAGTGAGTGGGCGTTCCTGTTGTCGCACCATTGGTGGGCGTACTAACCGTGACACCAGCGAAGGCTACGCCGGCCAACGCTAGTGTCACAACCACTAGCCGTATCCATCTCCTCATTCACTGCACCTCTCTCGTAGTTCCTGGGGACTAGGGCGCGCTTAGTTCCGTAAACATACGAGAGGAGGAACTCTGTTGGGAGCGGTGGTACTACTTAGCTGCAAGCGGGTTTTGACCTGAGGGTCACCTCAGTGGAGCGCCGCCGTCTCGACGGCTGTCGCGAGGGCGTCTCGCCCTCGCTTTCGAAACTCAATTGGCGGCTCACGAAACTTCAATTCACGAATCCCCTTCCCGAATACGACTGCACCGTAATGCTCACCGGCTTCTGATATACCGCGCCGGTGGAATCCCAAGCCTGCACAACGATAGAGTGCGGTCCAGCCGGCAGACTCAAGTAGGTGTTAACCGTCGCGGCGGGCGTCGTATACAGATCTACGTTGTCCACGTAGATCCTCATCGCCGTGATCGGGTTCTGCGCTGTCGCGCTCGCCAGAAAGTGGATCGCATTTACCAGCGTCGCGCCATTCGCCGGCGAAACCACGATCACGCCGCCCGCTGGAGCCGGAGCCGAAATCGTTACGGTCTTCATCGCCGAACTGGTCGCACCGAGATTATCGGTTGCCGTCGCCGTTATGGCATACGTTCCGGCGGTCGTGTACGCATGTGAAGCCGTGCTCGCCTTCACGATAGTGCCGTCGCCAAAGTTGATCGAATAGGAAGCGACGTTCCCATCCGGATCGCTGGTCCCCGCCATGGAAGCAGAGACCGTTGTTCCGGTAGATGTCGATGTCGGCGTCACTCTGAGCGCGACCACCGGCGGCCTGTTCAGGACAGCAATGGTGAGTGGCGACTGATACACTGCGCTGGTGTTGTCCCAGGCTTGCACTACAAGATTGTGTATCCCCGGAGCCATGGACAGCGCCGTGTCAATCGCGCTTGCACCCACCGTGTACGCGTCATTATTGTCTACGTACACTCGCATCGCCGTAATGAAGCTGCCAGTATTCGCCGTGGCCGAGGCCGAAATCCGCACCGGTGACGACACACCCGAACCCGCTGTCGGCGTCGCAATGGTCACCTTACCGGTGACCATCTGCACCGTCACGCTTGTCGTCTTGCTCGTCGAAACGCCCATTGCGTCGGTCACGGTAGCGGTCAGCGTATAGGTGCCCGGAACCGCGTAGGTATGTGAAATCGTCGTTCCACCCGCTTTTGTGCCATCGCCGAAATCGATTGTCGAGGCGATAATGTCTCCGCCGACCGATGTCGATCCGGCGCTTGAAGCGGTGACCACCAGCGGCGCAAATCCGGACACCGGAGTCACGCTAAGCGATACTACCGGCCCCGGATCAGGAACGCTGTAGGCGACTGCGTTCGACATCTTGTTAGTCATCGACGGTCTGCCGACGGCCTTCACGTAGAACGTATAGTTTCCGGGCGCAAGGCCCAGTTCTGAGGCATCGAGGGTGCGTGCGCCCGCTGACACATTCACAACCGGCATCAGATTCTCGCCATCGAGCGAGACAAAAACCGTGTAGTGGTCGATGTTGTTCTCGTTGCCGGTAATCGCCCATTGCAGCTTGTCGCCCATCATCGACGCCGAGATCGCAACGCAATTTTCAATACCTGTCTCGATCTCGGTTCCCTCTTCGTAATCGTTCCAGGTCGTGATCTGAACGCTCTCCAGCTGGCGTCCACTGTTGTAGTACTTGGCGATCTCGTTCCAGGCGTTCAACCAAGTCTGGCCGCAGTTCTGGTTCATCACTCGATTCGAGCCCCACGAGGCCAGCGAATCATTGAATCCGAGGTAGGCCGCGCCAACCGTGTGCTGCGCCGGATAGGCCAGTCCGGTCCGGTAGAAGTCATCCAGGTACCACCGCTGCCAGTCGTTCGGATCGCCGAGGTTGATCTGCACCCAACTGAAGCCGCCGGCGGTGGCGGGGTGAGTGAATCCCCCGGCGTTTTCAAAGACGAATGCCGGATTCCCTGGCACGTTCGCCTTCACCCAATCCCAATTGATCGTGTATTTCTCCAGCCCGAAAAAGAAGATTGCGGGCCGGCCATCCAGCGTGATGTAGGCCGGAGAGCAAGCATAAGTGTTGATCACATAGGTCAACTGTGCGGCCAGCGTCTTGTTCAAATCGCAACCGGGCGTATTAGGGCAACTCCCCAGCGCACCGACGTCTTCCATGATCGCGAACTTGAAAGGTGTGCCCGGAAGCGACTGCGCGTAGTTCATCATCAGCTTCGCGGCAGTGTCGTCGGGGTAGTGATTCGGCCCGTACCAGTCGATGATGGCGCCATCGATACCCCGGCTTACCAGATCATCGATTTGCCTCTTTATCTGCGCCGGATCGGCCGAACTGTAACCGACACTCATGTGGTTCGAAGGCCCGAACCACCCCATGAAGTGCGTATAGATTTTCGTCGTCGCGCCCGGATAGAGCAGTGTGTGTATGTTCACCTTGCTCACGTTTGTCGGAGCGCTGTTGCCGTTCGACTGTGCCCGGAAGGTCGTAGCCGCGCTCGTGTTATTCGAAATCTCAGCCGTGAGGGTCGTCGTCGGGATGATGGTGATCGACGACGCGAAACCAAATTGGCATAAGAGTATGGCGATTAAAGCGGCAGTCGTTGCGGTGGCGCGCACTTCTCCCTGCTCCAGAAAGTGAATTGGCTGTCGGGTGCGCCAATTGTTCTACTCTGGCCAGGTACAAACAAATTACGTAAGTATTAAGGCCCATAGTGGAAGGTCTCAGAGTGAGGAGAAATTTGCCTTAACACTTCGGAAGTAGCTGTCCCGTCAACCAACCTGACGTCAGGCTGCTATCCTGAATCGAAATGACCCTTGGATCACAGCGGCGAACGCTTACCTCGCTGCTCGCTTCACTTCTGTTGCTCGGCGCTGCCTTTGCGCAGCAAGCCTCTGTACAGACGTTTCACATAACTCCCGTAAGACCCGTGGCGGAACTACGGGGCGAAGCGCTTGCGGCGCGACCACCACGCGAGAACGGCAAGTTCCGAAAATCCGATCTGGTTGAGATCACGAAGCTAGACCCGACGATCAAGCTCGACATCCGTTACGCCGGGACCAACAACTTCATGCGCACTGCGTTTTACGACGAAGCCCGCGCATTCCTCCAGCGGCCAGCCGCGGAAGCACTGGTTCGTGTGAATCGCAAGTTGAAGACGCTCGGATATGGCCTGATGGTTCACGACGGCTATCGCCCGTGGTACGTGACGAAGATGTTCTGGGACGCCTCTCCAGTCGAACACCGAAAGATCTATGTGGCTGACCCCGCGACCGGCTCGCGCCACAATCGTGGATGCGCCGTCGATCTCAGCCTCTACGACCTGAAAAGCGGTGAGGAAGTTCAAATGCCCAGCGGTTTCGACGAGATGAGCAAGCGTGCTCGCCCCAGCTACAGGGGTGGCACCGCTGAACAACGCCGCCTACGTGATCTGCTTCGCCGCGAAATGGAATCAGAGAGATTCCGCGTCTATCCATCGGAGTGGTGGCACTTCGACTACAAGGATTATTCGAAGTACCCCATTGTCAATCTGACCTTCGAGCAAATCGCACCAGCGAACTAGCGCGCACCTCCCAAGGAGAGTCAATACCTGACTCACCGCGAGGATCACGCGTTTATCGCGAGTCCGTAAACGCTGTTCACCGCGTCCGACATGGCTTCGCTCACCGTCGGGTGTGGATGAATCGTCGCCATCAGGTCGGCGACCGTACCTTCGAGTTCCAGTGCGGCAACGGCCTCGGCGATCAGGTCGGTCGCAACCGGGCCGATCATGTGCACGCCCAGAATCTCGCCGTACTCTGCATCGCTCACAATTTTGATGAAGCCGTCGTGCTGCCCGAGTATCGTCGCCTTCGAGTTCGCCGTAAACGTGAACTTGCCGACCTTAACGTTGTACCCGAGTTCCTTCGCCTTCGCTTCCGTCAGACCGACGCTACCAATCTGCGGCTCGCAATACGTCGCGCCTGGAATCTTTGCCGGATCGACCGGCTTCACTTCCTTACCCGCAATTCTGCCGACCGCAACCAGTCCTTCCGCCGCTCCAGCGTGCGCCAATTGCGGGAATCCCGCGACGATGTCGCCAACGGCATATATGCCCGGCTCGCCCGTCTGCATCCACTTGTCGACCTTCACGAACCCGCGCTCGACTTGGACCTTCGGCACCGTCTCCAGTCCGACGCCTTCCGTGCGCGGTTTGCGTCCGACGGCGATCAGCACCTTGTCCGCTTCGATGCGATGCTGCTTACCGTCCACGGTGAAATCAACCGAAACGCCAGCTTTCGTTCGCTCGACCTTATCGACCTTCGCATGCACGTGGAAGTCGATGCCGCGCTTGCGATAGGCCCGCGCCAACTCTTTCGACACCTCTTCATCTTCCACCGGAACCAATCTGGGCAGCATCTCCAGTATCGTGACTTCCGCGCCGAAGCTCTTGTAGACCGACGCAAACTCCACGCCCACCGCTCCCGAGCCGACAATCACGATGGACTTCGGAATGTCATTCAGGCTCAGAATTTCGATATTCGTCAGGATGCGGTCATCAGCTTTCAATCCCGGCAACATGCGCGCCTCGGATCCAGTCGCCAGGAGCACGTTCTTCGCCTTCACGCTCGTTGCAGTGGGTGCCGCACCCTTCCCCTCCAGGGGAGGGTGCGTATTAACCTCTATCGTGAACACGCCGCTCTTCGCCGGACCTGTCAGCTTCCCGTAGCCATTGATGACGTCGACCTTATTCTTGCGCATCAGGAACTCGAGTCCCTTGGCGTGCTTGGTGACGATCTTGTTCTTGCGCTGTTGCACGACGGGCCAGTCTACCTCGGGCGAGCCGACGTTCTTGATTCCGTACTCGGCGGCATTGCGGAAGTGATCGATGATCTCAGCGCTGTAAAGCAGCGCCTTGGTCGGGATGCAGCCGACGTGCAGGCACGTTCCGCCAAGCTTATTGTCTTTTTCTATAAGTGCGGTTTTCAGTCCGTACTGGCCGGCGCGAATGGCCGCCGTGTACCCGGCCGGGCCGCTGCCGATGATGGCTACGTCATAAATTATGTCTTCGTTCTTCTGTGGCAAGTGCTTGCTCCGTACTGAAGTATGAGGCGGGGTTCGGTGCCCCACGTTCGCGAAGCTAACGTGGGGTTTTGACTGCTTACAAGTGATTGATTGTACGTCGTCGTAAAAGGATTCACCGAACTCGGATCAGCGTTGCCCCGCCGCTCGTGCCATCGCGTCGGCGGGTTTCGGCGACGGCATCGGAGTGACTGCTGCCTTCTTCGCTGGCTTCACCACCGGTTCGTGTCCCGCACGCCGCAGCACGAACAGCAGCGGTATGACGCAAACGAACATGACGCCCATGATCCAGAATGCTTCGACAAACGACAGCATCGCCGCGTGTCGCTGAACCATCCCGAAGATTCCCGCGAGCGCCTGACGGCTCGCCGTGTAGGCGTCCGAGCCCTGGGACATGAACCACTGCTGCATGCCCCGCAGCATCTGCTGCACGCCCGTATCGTATTGCGTGATGTTCTCACCCAGGCGGTTGGTGTGCATCTGCGCCCGCCGCGTGACGAACGTCGTTAGAATGGCGATGCCGAAGCTGCCGCCGATATTGCGCATCAGGTTGAAGATGCTGGTCGCGTTGCCCATCTTCTCCTTCGGGATATGCGACACGCTGACCGCCATCAGCGGAATCATCATGAACGGCAGGCACATGCCCTGGAACACCTGCGGCCAGAAGATGTCCCAATAGCCGGCGTTCAAGTTCATGCGCGCCAGCTGAAACATCGTCAGCGCGCCACCGATGAAGCCGATCCCGAGCAACTTGCGTGCGTCGTACTTCGATGTCAAATAACCGACGACCGGCATCATGAACAGACTGCCCACTCCGCGCGGCGACAACGCCAGTCCCGCGTCGAACGCTGGATACCCGAGCAGCGTCTGCAAGTACATCGGTATCAGCACCAGGCTTCCGTAGAGAATGAAGCCAACAACGCTGATCAGGAACACTCCTGCGCTGAACGTGCGATCTCTCAGCGCGCGCAGGTCGACGATCGGGTGCTTCACCAGCAGTTCACGAACGACCATCGCCACTAGTCCGCCGACGCACAGCAACGTGAACACGCGAATGTAGTCCGACGAGAACCAGTCCTTGCGCTGTCCCGTATCGAGCACCACCTGCAGCGCGCCGAAGCCAAGCGCGAGGAAGCCGATGCCCCAGAAGTCCACCCCGCCCTTCTGCCTCCTTATATAAGGAGGGTCGAAGACGAACGCGTTCATCATGAACAGCGAGAACGCGCCGACCGGAACGTTCAGGTAAAAGATCCAGCGCCACGAGTAGTTGTCGGTGATCCAGCCGCCCAGCGCAGGGCCAAGTATCGGCGCCAGAATGATGCCGATACCGAAGGCGGCCATCGCCTGTCCGTGCTTCTCCTTCGGAAAGGTCTCCAGCAGGATGGCCTGCGCAAAAGGCTGCAATCCGCCGCCGGTCGCACCCTGCAACACTCTGAAGAAGACCAGCGCCTCAAGGCTTGTCGCCAGCGCACAGCAAACCGAAGTCAGCGTGAATCCGGCGACGCACAGCATGATCATCCGACGGCGTCCGAAGCGATTCGCCAGCCAGCCGGACATCGGCAGCACGACGGCGTTCGACACGAGATAAGACGTGACGACCCACGTGCCTTCCTCGAAGGTCGAACTCAAATTGCCTGCAATGTGCGGGATCGATACGTTAACGACCGTCGTATCAAGAATCTCCATGAAGGTCGCCAGCATAACCGAGATGGTGACCACCCATGGATTGACCTGGCTGTGCCGGTCCGAGTCCATCTTGGCGCCTCGCGTACCGATGTAAGTAGACACTTACAGCAACACTACCTTGTAACGCCGCCAGCTTTTGGCGTCTGTGATGCGCGGCACCCTAACAAAGTGATAACAAAAACTCATCCCGCCGTCATCCTGAGCGCAGCGAAGGATCTATGCATCTCGCCCGCACCACCACGATCTCACTGTTGCCGAAACGCCGTTGCACCTGCACGCCACCATTTACCGCAGCGCCAACCCTAGACCAGTACCCCCTCCCCCACCCTGTTTTTGTACGACTGATGATCTACAAGACTTAGCCTTCGTCTCTGATTGACGCAGCCCTCGACGGCGACGAGGGCTACGTTTACCGACTAGCCACTATGCTCCATGCGATTGGCGTGCAATCATGGCTGGCTTCTTACATTGTGAGTCGAATGTAGCAGCTATTTGCGGCGAGCGAATAAAGCGGCTGTGGAATTTTCTGGAAATGGAACAAGAATGCGACCGGAAGTCATCGAACTCGAAAAACTAGGACCGCTGCCGTCATGCGATTCTGTCCTCCGCGACAACTTAGGCGATCAGGTTGGAAGATACGAGCAGTTGATCACTCGCATCGAGTCACCAGTCACCGATGACGAGGCCAAGATACTGGTCAACCTCTTTAGTTCCGACGATTGTTTCGGGCTGGATTGGACGCTGGTGACGTTAGTGGAATCGGCACCCAGTTGGCCTATCCCAGAGTGTCTCGAGAACACAAGCAACCAGTGGATTCGGCTTTTGCGGCAAAGGCTGAGGAATTCAGGTCTTCCTTACTAGTGCAGCGAATCACTTAGAAGTCGTGATGAACATCAGGATGGAACAACAGTTCAGGGTCAGTAATAAAGCAAACGCGCGCACAGATACCAGGATTCGCGTGTTCTTCTTCTGTGTTGTTATGCTCCTGCTTTCAGTGCTGCCGGTGCCGCTGATCGTCCCGAAAGCTTTCGGCAACAAGTTCGGGACGGCGCTGGCGGGTGTCGCGGTTGCTGCACTGGTGGCCGGAATCGTCGGCGCATTCGTTATAACGAATCGCATGGCGGTACAACGCATGAAACAAGCATGCGTTTGGAAACTGACGGACAATGAACTGATCAGAAACCGAGAGGGGTGGCCTGACGTTCGCATCGGCCTATCCGAAAAGGCGTCGCTGTATTCGCGTCCGGGATGGCTGGTCGTGCACAGCACCGAGTCCGGGCAGGAGATTGCGATTCCTGAGGACGTTGAAAGATTCCCAGCGCTGCGGCGCGAACTGACGAAACACTATCCAGTTGTCGCAGGCTCTCCCAAGCAGGGATCATTTTGGATACCTCTGACAACCGCCGTCGCTATCGGTTGCTGCATCGTTGTACTCTCGAAAACCGAAACGGTGGTGAAAGTCGCAGCGGTATCTGCCTTGCTGCTGTTGCAGGGCTGGCAATCGATTCGAACGGGATTGGCAGTGCGACGAAGTTCGAAGCGCGTACTTGTGTGGAGTTTCCTCGGAATGAGTTGGGTCTTCACTCTGGCGGTGTTTGGGTATTTGGTCTGGAGGCGGGGGTAGGCGGGCTGCTCAGCGCTGTCGTGTCCCAGACCGATCTCCATCCGAGTGAAGCTTGCTTGGTACTTGCTTTCGGTTTTTCTTCGCCTAGAATATTACATCATGTCTGCGGACCAATCATTCTTCAGTGAATCTAGCGAGCAGTCTCAGATCAAAGCCCGGATCGTTGCCAAGTATTTCTGGGCTTGGGCCAAAGTAATCATTCCAACAGCGAAGAAGTCAGGCAATCGTATTGCGTACATAGATCTCTTTGCGGGTCCAGGGCGCTACAAGGACGGGACCCTCTCAACGCCGTTGTTAGTCCTGGAGAAAGCTATTGCTGACCCTGACATGCGATCTATGCTCGTCACAGTATTCAATGATAGGGATGCGGAAAACGCTAGCGACCTGCGGTCCGCCATTGAAGCACTGCCAGATGTTGGTACCTTGAAGTACAAGCCCTCGATCAGAAACCAAGAGGTAGGAACTGAAATCGTTCAGATGTTCAGCACCATGAAATTGGTGCCGACTTTCTTCTTCGTAGATCCCTGGGGATATAAGGGCCTGTCTCTTGGACTGATCAACTCTGTCCTGAAGAACTGGGGCTGCGACTGCGTGTTCTTCTTCAACTACAACAGAGTGAACATGGGTTTGACGAACGAAGCGGTTCGTGAGCACATGAACGTTCTATTTGGACCGGAACGTGCTGATACTATGCGTGAATCCCTCGCTACGCTGTCCTCTTACGAACGCGAAAATTTCATAATTGAACAACTATCGCTTGCCCTTCGTGAAATGGGTGGCGATTACGTTCTGCCTTTTACGTTCAAGAACGAGGAGGGTAGCAGGACGACGCATCACCTAGTATTTGTGACCAAGCACTTCAAAGGTTACGAAATAATGAAGGAGATAATGGCACAGGAGAGCTCCGAGCGTGTTCAAGGTGTGCCGTCGTTTGAATATTCCCCAGCGACAGAGAAGTATCCTCTATTGTTTGAATTGTCGCGACCGCTGGATGACCTTGCCCCATTGCTTCTGAAGGCTTTCGGCGGGAAGAAAATGACAATGCAAGAAGTGTATGAAAGGCACAACGTGGGTACGCCGTATGTGAAGAGCAACTACAAACGTGTGCTTGCTACCATGGAAGCAACAGGGAGCATAAGTGCGAATCCGCCCGCAAGCAAACGTCCGAAGAAAAAGGGCGAGGTAACCTTCGGCGACGGTGTGACCGTTTCATTTCCTGACAAGGTGAGGACACTATGAGCATTCAGTCGCACATTGAGTGGACCGACTCTACTTGGAATCCGATTAGGGGGTGCAAGAAGGTTAGCCCTGGTTGCGCTCACTGCTATGCGGAGGTTTTTGCTGAAAGGTTCCGTGGGGTAGCAGGCCACCCGTACGAGCAGGGGTTCGATTTGAAGTTGGTGCCTGAAAAGCTTGAGGAGCCACTCCGCTGGAAAAAGCCGAGAATGGTCTTTGTAAACTCGATGAGCGATCTATTTCACGAGCAAGTTCCGGACGAGTATATCCTGGCTGTTGCTGATGTGATGGCGCGGGCGCCCTGGCATATCTTTCAGGTGCTTACAAAGCGTGCAGAACGGATGGCGCACTTGTTGAGCACCAAATTGAGGGCCAATTCATTTTCTCCACACATCTGGTGGGGAGTCAGTGTCGAGGACAGGAAATACGGCGTGCCCAGAATCCATCACTTGCAATCAGCTGATGCTGCAATGAAGTTTCTGTCGATCGAGCCTCTTCTCAGTGATCTCGGTGAACTTGACCTGCGTGGCATATCTTGGGTGATCGTAGGCGGTGAGAGTGGAGCTGGTGCTCGTCCGATGAAGAAGGACTGGGTTCTCTCCATAAGAGACCAGTGCGTAACTGCGGGTGTGCCGTTCTTCTTCAAGCAATGGGGAGGAACGCGCAAAGCCGAGGCCGGCCGGGTGCTTGAAGGTCAACTCTACAGCCAGTATCCGGAATTCGTTCAAAGTTGGAGGGCGGCACCTATGCGCACTCATATTCAGACGGAGCAGGAATTCGGAGCCGCAGACTAGGCTGAGTGAGTGCCGGGTGCCCGGTCCCCCATATCTGCCCGATTTTGGCAGATGTGGGTCGCGACAGCGATTGTTCCGGATTCGTAAATCTGCAGCGTTCGCCCTTCACTCTTCGTAGCCCAGCTATGCAGAAAGCAAAGGCCTTCCCTCCGCTTGTTCGGATTCTGGAAATCTTCAGAGCCTGCCGCAGCACTTCGATGTTTCGCGCTTATGCTGTACTGGCATAACTGTGTCCAGTTGCGGACGACCGTTGTCGTGATCGAGTCCGAAGCCGCGGACAGGCGTCCGCCGTGACAGCCGCCGAGGGCGGCGGCGCTACGGTCAGTGTCAGTCAGATTTTTGCAGCTAACTCCTTTATATCTTCAGTGATACATAGAAGGGGGCGGGGAGGGGGTATCAGCGGCGGACACGATGTCCGTCGCGGCACATCAAAGAGCGCAGCAGGGTAACGCGATGTCTGGAGGGAGTCGTCATGACCGCCGACAAACTGACGCTGCTGGCGCAACCATGGTGGGTCAACCTGTTGATCCTTGTGCCCGGTTTGCTCTACGTGGCCGCACGAAGGGGCGAGTTGCGAATCCGGTGGCAAGCGCTGGTGGCGCTGGCACTGTTCGCAATAGCGTTCGGTTACGTCGAGGCCGCGGTCGTGGTCTACATACGCGCGTCGATCGGATTGTTGCCCGGGTTCCAGGGCACGCTGGCCGAGGTTCGGCAACTTTCGGCCTCGCTTTACCGGCAGCCGATCCGGGACATTCAGTTGCCTCCGGCGCTGACTCAGGTCGAAGTCGTGCGTGAAGCTGCGACGATGGTGATGCTGATCTCGGTGGCGTTTGTGGCCGGACGCTCCCGGCTCGAACGCTGGACGGCGTTCCTGTGGTGCTTCGCCATCTGGGACATCGTCTACTACCTCGGGCTGCGGCTGACGGTAGGCTGGCCCTACTCGCTGCTTTCGCCCGACGTACTGTTCCTGATCCCGGTGCCGTGGATATCGCAGGTCTGGTTCCCACTGCTGGTCAGTGGAATGACGGTGGCCGCCGTGATCGGAGCGATCACGCTGGGGCGTGGCAGGAGCCTGGACGAGACGCAGGAAATCTGAGGATTGCAGTCGCCAGATCAGGCAACTGCAACTCCCCAGCCGGAAAAGTTTCTACTGCTATTCGTACGCCAGTGCGTCAATCGGGTCTTTGCGCGCCGCCTTGTATGCCGGATAGAGCGCACCGAGCAACGCACCGACAACCGCTATGATGGTCGCGTAGATCAGCCATTTCGGATAGATATTGATCGCCAGCAGCGGGAATTTCATATGAAGCCCGGTGCGCGTCGCGTAGCTGATGACGATGCCGAGGATGACACCCAGCACCGCAATCAGCACTGTCTCGCGCAAGATGGTGTTCACGATGAAGAGCTTTGAAGCCCCCAGCGATTTCAGGATGCCGATCTCGCGCGTGCGCTCCATAACGGCCGTGTACATCGCCTGAAAAATGACGATGAAGCCAATGATCACCGAGACGGCGATGACGACGCTGATGAAAATCGACAGTCCTGGCAGGTTGCCGCTGGTCATCATCGACATGTATTCCTGCATGGAACGCATCGTGTAATTCTCAAGTCCCGGAACACTCTTAATCTCGTTGATGACCGCGTCGGTGTTGTTCGGGCTATCGGTCTTTACGTAGAAGATGCTGCACTTGCCCTGTGCGCCGATCCAGTCCTGCAACGTGGCCATCGGCAGAAACTTGCGTGCGCCCTTGCCGTGTTCCACGATTCCAACGATCTTCACATCATGGTTCAGGATTCGCGTCGTGTCGCCAACGTGAAAGTTCTTCTGCGAAGCGATGTAGTCGTCAATGAGTACCTGATCGGGACCCGTGAATGGGCCGCCTTCGAGATACCGAAATGGGCCACCCATCGCTTGAAACGAATCCAGATCGATGCCGTAAATGACCTCGATCGTGCCGGCTGTATTGGCCTGCCAGACCACCGGAGCGACTGCCGTAACGTGCGGCTGCTTGCGAATGATGTCGCCAATCTTAAGGGACATGGGAGCGCCGTTAAACCCGGCCAACTGCGAAGCGCCGGGGGGCTGCACCATAACGTCGGCACCGACACCGCGCGTGCGTTCGGCGGCATCGTTCAACATTCCGAGGCAAAGACCGACGATAATGAGGATCAGGGTGACCTCGACGGCTATGGCAACGACGCTGATCACCGACCGCATCGGCCGGTGCACCAGGTTGGCAACAATCATCTTATTCATGTTGCTTCTGATTGTAACAAGACAGGTGAAACCGGCCAGCCCCTCCGGTCTGAGCACCCCCGGCCACCCGGCAATTCCCTCCTTTGGGCTCGGAATTGGCGCGAAAATTCTCTTCTGAGGAATCGGCCAGCCCGCATCTCACCACTTTGGAGGTCGGTCATGAGCGCGTCCCATTTCTTCCTGCGCGACGAATTCCGTTCTGGGCTGCAACAGTACGCGGAACCGAAAACCTTTTCTGCCGGAACGACCCTGTTCCACAGAGGCGATCCCATGGACGGCGTGTACCTGCTCCGAACCGGCACGGTCGCGCTCTCGCTGACAAATGTACAGGGAATGAAGCGGCGGATCGTGGGCCCCGGCGCACTGCTTGGGCTTCCATCCACGATCGGGCTCCGACCCTACAGTCTTACTGCAGAAGCCCTCGAAAAGGTCGAAGCGGACTTCATTTCGCGCGAGCAGTTCATGGCGCTGCTTGTGCAGTACGCCGACTTGTGCCTGGCAGTACTCAAGGGCTTGGCACGGGAGATCGTCGAAGTGCGCGATGAGGAATTTTTTCTCATCGAGCAGCAGTTCGGCCAACGCGCTGGCTAGCGTTCTGCAAGACGCTCCCAACTCGGCTCTCCTGAGGTATCGGTGCCCCGTTCAAGCTCGCTGTTGGCTTGAGCGGGGTGACGGCGACGGGATCTCATCGCTTGACCCCCTCCGCTGAGGACTCCTCTATCGCTACTCACCTTTAGCCCCTGAAGCCTACACAATTCTCGACAGCGGTGGTCGTCTGTTGTATGGTTTTCGACGATGAAACGCACACTCTGTGCTGTCCTTTCTATTGCGCTGGTGTTTTCGCTGACGCCGTCCCAAGGTCAACCAAAACGAAAAGGAACCGTTTGCTGGCCGCTGCACTTCGCGGGAATCACGGTCGGGCTAACGACAGATTCACAGGCCCAGCGACTTCTTGGCCACGGCGTCTTTCGTTCCGATGAAGGGCATACAGGTGGGCGATACTTCATCGACTCGAAGCGCACTGCCACGCTGCATATCGTGGAAGGTGTTGATACCCTCATCGAGGAGCTTACGTTGAGCAGCGGAATAAGCCGCAAGATCGCCGTCACAGAACGAAGTGCCGCCGTCAGCAAGTGGCTAGACCCCCGAGAAGGTTTTGGTAATTGGCACGCGCTGAATCTTGGGTCATCGAAGGACGAAGTTCTGGCGAATCTAGGCGAGCCGCAGAAACGAGAGACTAGGAATAAGTGGATCTACGAGTCCACGTGTTCCTGTGAGCTTCCGGAGTATCTGACGCTGACATTCTCGCAAGATCGAGTGAGCGAGATCAATCTGTTCGCGGGGGAGTGAGGGCGGAGGGATTGGCATGGTACTGAAAATGAGACTCGTTCGGAGCGCGATAGCCCTGACCATAGCTTTGTTGGTGACAGTGCCCGTCATGGTAGCTAAGGACGACTTGCCGCGCTCCCCACTCTTCAAAGTTATTCGGGACAACAAGGTTGGCTTCATGAACCGCCAGGGAGAAATCGTCATACCTCCTCAGTTTGATAGTGCCGAAGACTTCAGTGAAGGTGTCGCTAGCGTAAGAATCGATGGTCATTGGGCTTTCATCGACGAAACCGGGAAGGTGCTTTTTCAGTTGCCGCAGTACACAAGCGTATCGAACTTCTACGACGGGCTAGCAAGCGTTGAGATACAACGGGATGATGAACTGGACCCACACGCTGGCTATATCGATCACAGCGGCACGCTTGTCATTCCATTGCGGTTTCGTTCTCGCTATTCGTTCTCTGAAGGTCTTGCCGTCGCGAAAGACGACAACGGTAAGTGGGGCTATATCGATAAGAAAGGCAATTGGGTCATTCAGCCGAAGTTCGATGAGGCCGGGTATTTCCGCGAGGGCTTGGCCTATGTGAAGGTCGGTTTGTATGAGGGTGTGATAGCGAAGTCCGGGAACTTCGTGATACAGCCCGATTTTGAATTAATCCGCAGCTTTGAAAACGGCTTGGCATGCGCACTTCCGAAGAAATCACAACAGTGGGGGCTCATCAATCGTGCCGGAGCGCTGGTTATTCCACCAAAGTTCGATTGGTGTGACGGCTTCCTGAAGGGATTTGCTCCGGTTAAGGTAGGCGATAAATGGGGGTTCATTAACACTGCCGGCAAAACCGTGGTGGAGCCCAAGTTTGACCAAGTTCAGAGTTTTGATGAGGGTATAGCAGCGGTCAGACTCGATGGCAAATGGGGTTACATCAATACAGTGGGCGAGACGGTTATACCGCATAAGTTTGACGAAGTGCGGAACTTTGATGAAGGTGTCGCGCCGGTCAGGGTTGGCTCAAAGTGGGGGTTCATCAACTCCAAAGGCGACTTCGTCATCGCTCCTCGGTATTTTGACGCTTCAAGCTTCGTGATGGGATTGGTGGCAGTCGACACAGGCGACAAATGGGTTTACATCGACCACGTCGGGAACATCGTGCAAGTCCTAAGATTCAAGGAAATCGATCCGAGAAAGATATACCCGTTAAGTTCGACGTATGTTCTGCGTTTGACCGAAGAAACAAATGGAGCAACGAGGAAATGCGAAGTCTTGCCGCGAAGGTTGTTCGAATCGGGCGTTGTGGAGCCAGGAGATGAGCGATTTGACCTCTCCCTAGATGGACCAAGTGCCCTTTCCCGTACTGAGTTTCAACACATACTCACGCAAGTAACGAGCGATTGCAGTGTCGGAAAGCTCAAATATAGGTCAGATTTTGGCTTTGCTAGCGGAGGCGGAGCCAAGACCTTCTTTTTGGACGAATACGAAGGCGGATTCGTGGACGTGGTGGTTACCGCTGACGACCGCATTTTAGCCGCAACGATTCTTCCATTTCGGGCTGTCTCTGGCAAAATCACTCAGCCGCTGCGATGCTACGCTTCGTCGTGTGCAATCGGTATTGACGGTACAAGATACCTGGTATCGCGAGATATCGGAAGAGTCAAAAGCTCCGGAACCGTAAACGTGCGCGTTGCCGGACCCGAATCCGATTAGCCGTTGCAGAGAGCGGAGAGGTAACCCTAGCCCCTCGTCCCCAATCCCTTGTTTCATTTACGATATATGTGGAAACGAGGGATTAATGTCCGCACGCATTCTTGACGGCAACAAAATCGCCACTGACATAAAGAACGAAGTCGCTGAAGAAGTGAAGCGCATGACCGCCGCTGGGCTGCGGCCGGGGCTGGCTGTGGTGCTGGTCGGTAATGATCCGGCTTCGGAGATCTACGTACGCAACAAGGTCAGGACCTGCGAGGAGCTGGGGATCTACAGCGAGAAGCACGCGCTGCCCGCGACTACGACGACCGAGGAGTTGCTGAAGCTCGTACACGAGCTTGATGCGCGCGACGAGATTGACGGCATCCTGGTGCAGGTGCCCTTGCCGCGGCAGATCGATGCGAAGAAAGTGCTGATGGCGGCCGATCCGGCGAAGGACGTCGACGGTTTTCATCCGATGAATATTGGCTATCTCTCAAGCCAGCGTCCGGGATTGGTGGCGTGTACTCCGGCAGGCATCATCGAGATTCTGAAACGAAGCGATATCCCGATGGAAGGCCAGGAGGCCGTCGTCATCGGGCGCAGCGATATCGTCGGCAAACCAGTAGCGATGCTGCTGATCAATAACAATGCGACGGTGACGATCTGCCACTCGAAGACACGCGACCTCGCAGCAGTCTGCCGAAGGGCCGATATTCTCGTGGCGGCAATTGGGCGCGCGGGTCTGGTCACGAAGGATTTCGTTAAGCCGGGCGCGACGGTCATTGATGTGGGTACGAACAGCATCACCACCCGGGAGCAGTTAGACAAGTTTTTCCCGAACAATGCCAAGCGGCAGGAGACGTTCGCGAAAAAGGGATCAACGTTGATGGGCGATGTCCACCCCGAGGTCTATGAAGTTGCGGGGGCAATCACGCCGGTTCCGGGCGGAGTCGGGTTGCTGACGATCGCCATGCTGATGTCTAACACGGTGAAGGCCTGCAAGCTGCGCCGAGGCAAAGAGGCGCACGCGGAGCGCGCATAAATGCTGCGTGTCGGCTTGACCGGCGGTATCGCTTGCGGCAAGAGCGTGGTGGGCGAGATGTTTGCCCGCCGCGGAGCGCATGTCATCCAGGCCGACCGCATCGCCCACGAGGTGATGCGTCCGGGCACGAAGGTTTACGACAAGATCGTCGCGCACTTCGGCACCGAGATCCTCGACAGCGACGGCACCATCAGCCGCCCCAAGCTGGCGCAGGCAGCGTTTTCACCATCTTCATCGCGGGTGCCGCGCCCTTCCTCTTCAGGGGAGGGTGCGAACAGAGTCGCCGAACTGAACGCTATCGTCCACCCCGCCGTCATCAAGCAACAGGAAGAGTGGATGGACGACATCGGACGGCGCGACCCACATGGTGTTGCCATCGTCGAAGCCGCACTGATCTACGAAGCTGGTCTTGAGTCGCATTTCGACAAGATCGTTGTAGTCGCTTGCGATGCCAGTCAGAAGGCAGAGCGTTTTTCACGCCGCACGGGCCTTGAGCTACAATCCGCAACAGAAGAGGTCATCCGGCGTTCGGCGGCACAAATCCCCGATGACGAGAAGGCCCGACGCGCCGATTACGTCATCTACAACAATGGCCCGTTGCAGGACGCCGAAGCTCAGGTGGACAAAGTTTGGAGCGAGTTGAAGAAGCTCGCGAACACATAAGCATTTGCAGCGCGCAGGCGGGTCGCCTGCGAACAGCCGCCGATGGTGGCGCTACGAGTGAGTTCTACAACGGAGCG
The DNA here is from genome assembly GCA_023410055.1 of Acidobacteriota bacterium. Classification (GTDB taxonomy): domain Bacteria; phylum Acidobacteriota; class Terriglobia; order Terriglobales; family Acidobacteriaceae; genus JAEZPW01. The sequence goes on along the minus strand of JAEYQK010000041.1, from coordinate 45,266 downwards.
TAAGGATCAACGATGAGCTACGTCCAAACCACTGTGGACGCTGTTACGGAAAGTCAGACGATGAAATTGATCAAGCCGTTATTGATTGCTCTAGTTCTGGTGGGCGCGTTTTTCCTTTGGACAACGCACCGCCCCGGCTCCTTTGGGCCGAAGCTCGGCGGCGGAGGCAAGCTCGAATTGACCGAGGCCTCGTCCGGCAACCAGCAACTTGATCCGGAAGAACAGGTCAACGTTTCGGTCTACAAAAAGGCGATACCGTCGGTGGTCAACATCACCTCGCGCGTGAATGCCTTCAATTTTTTCTATGGCGTCATGCCACAGGAAGGTCAGGGCACGGGCTTCATCATCGACAACAACGGTTACATTCTGACGAATTATCACGTCGTTCAGGCGCGCAATGCCAAGCTGGAAGTGACGCTCCATAACCGGAAAAGGTATCCCGCACAGGTCATCGGTTATGACGCGCGGCACGATCTGGCTGTGATCAAGATCAGTGCGCCGGAGTTGAAACCTGCAACGCTCGGCGATTCGCGGTCGCTACAAGTTGGACAGAAGGTGTTTGCCATCGGTAATCCGTTCGGCCTGAACGGCTCCATGACGCGCGGCATCGTCAGCGCGATTCGTCCGATTCAGTCACCCAACGGCGCACGCATTGACGACGCGATTCAGACCGACGCCGCCATCAATCCCGGCAACTCCGGTGGTCCGCTTCTGAATTCACACGCCGAAGTGATCGCCATCAACTCGATGATTCTTACGGGCGGCGCCGAGCAGAGCGCTGGTGTCGGTTTCGCGATTCCGATCAACACAGCGAAGGCCATTCTGAACGACCTCGTCACGCGAGGCCATGTAGCGCGTCCTTTCCTGGGGATTCGCGCTGCCCTCCCGATTGGGCCCGAACTGGCCGACCAGATGGGCCTTTCCGCTGACTACGGCGTACTCATTGTGGACGTTGTCCCCGGCGGTCCGGCGCAGAAGGCGGGTCTGCGCGGAGGCAACGAGCAGGCTTACTTGGGCAATACCCCAATCAGGATTGGAGGCGACCTCATTGTCGCGATCGATGGTCAGGAAGTGCAGGACCTGAGCGACATCTCGAACGCCATGAACAATCACAAGGCCGGTGATACAGTCACCGTCACCGTGTTTCGCGGGAAAAAGAAGATGGACATCCGGGTAACACTTGGCGAAGCGCCTGAACAAGGGTAAGCTGTCGCGGTACGCTGATAGCAGATCGATCCCCGAACCCGAGGTGCCTGTGGAGCTGTGCCGTAAGCTAGCCTATGCGTTCGAATCTGCTCATGGCTGGTGCATAGGCGAATACGCGCAGGCGGTCGCTAGTGCACGCCCTGAATCCTGCGCCGGCGTGCTTCCCATCAATACCGGACGTTGCATCTGCGTCGGCTCTCCGGCTTTCAACTTCGCGGTCGGCCTCGGAATCGGAAAAGCCGTAACCACAGCCGAATTGGACGAAGTTGAAGATTTCTTTCGCAGTCGGGAATTGCCTCCGCGCATCGACATCACACCCTACACCGATCCTGGGTTCCTCCGCATGTTGACCGCGCGCGGATACGGCACCTCGGAATTCACCAGTATCCTGTGTTTCGACTTGAAGAAAGAGCTGCCGTCGGCGCCCGATCCGGAAGGGACCGAGGTCAAATGGGCGGACGCCACCCATTGCGAGGCTTGGGTCAACGTAATCGTGAAGTGCTTTTTCGTCACCGACCCCGGGCCTGACCGCCGAGCCATGATGGGGACGTTGTTCCGAACCTCAAGTCTGATGAGGGTAGCTGCCGTCTGCCATGGAGAAGTCGTCGGCGTCGCATCGGAGATGCTTCCGAACAATCCGGATATTGCCGTAATCTTTGGTTCCGCTGTGCTGCCCGAATACCGTAGGCGAGGGATACACTCCGCGATGTTGCGCCTTCGACTGGAGAGGGCGCGGGATTCGGGTTGCAGGATGGTCGCCGTCTCGGCAACACCGGGCAGCGCATCGGAAAGAAACTTGATCCGCTGCGGTTTCGCCCCGTGCTATGAGAAGATCACGTACGCAGGAAAATAGCACAAACTAAAAGCCGTACGTCACATGGGTGGACGTACGGCCTTCGTGGCACTCAGAGTGACGAATGTCCTTATTGTGGGCCGCAGGCGCCCCCTGGACCATTGCCGGCCAGAGATGCGACGCCAACGAAAATAGGCTGAGAAGCCATTCCGTCAAATGTGGCCGTCACTTTGTATGACCCTGTAAGCATATAGCTGGGCTTCTCGTCGGTCCCCGCATTCGTCCACGTGCAGACAAAAGGCTCGACGGCCGTCAGGAGCCCCGAAGCACTGACGGAAACATTACTTGGTGGTGCCGGCAACGGCGTCCCTGTATCGTCTGTTCCGTCGGGAGGTTGCCTTCGGGGTGACGATCTCAGACTTGCCGTTGCTGTAATTGGCTGTTACAACCAGCTGGATGGTGCCGCCCATTCCCTTAAGATTGTACGTTCCACCGGAACCGCTTGATGCGGCCGTAAGCGTTATCGATTGCATTTCATATGTCTGACCGCAGCCACTGAACAGTGCTATAACGGCGCACGCAAGGAGCGCGCAGGTATATTTACGTATCAATTTTGGCCTCCGAAAATGACGCAAGGCATGGTCGCAGCACAATCCGAATTATGCAAGTAATTTTCTAGGTACCCGGGCCGAGATATTTCGGAGACCGATCATGTATTCGCTGTAGGGCGTGGTCCAGGGCGACACGATCCAGATTGACTGGTTCGATGCGCACGGCGGCCTGCATCAGCACACGTACAACTTCGATCTCATTCGTGTGGTCAATCCCAAGGACTTCGTTCGAGTCGCAGTACTGTGTCTCTCCCGTCGTGATCGACGCGACCTCGCAGACGGTCGGCACCACCGATTCATAGTGGGCTTTGTACACGCCCGATTTCCCAGCCTGGACTAGGCTGTCAGGCCTGCTTCGGCGCTCGGGCGGAGCGTTGAGATACCATATCGTAGGGCGATAGGACGTGTCCCGTTTTGGGCCGAGTTTACAAGTCTTTACGCTCCTATACCAATCAGTACGCTCGTTTTCGCGGTGACAGCCCTATTATGGTGCCGCCTTAGGCCCAACGTCTCCGTTGAGGTGCGTTATGAAATCTCGTTGGTGCAGCTGGTCGTTAACATCCTTCACTTTGCTGCTCGCCGTCGTCTTCATGCTTAACTTTGCACCTATCGCGGCTGCGGAGGAGATGCCACAGCAAGTGCAACCGCAACCGCAACAGCCTCAAGCGGCGGAACCGCAGGAAATAGACGCACAGATGGTGCGGTTGAGTTACATGGAAGGTGATGTGCGGCTGTCACGTGCGATCCTGAATCGGGACGACCTGAAGAAGGGATGGGAAACCGCCACCGCCAACACGGCCATTGAAGAAGGGTTCGGGCTCGCGACGGGCAGTCACGGGCGCGCGGAGATCGAGTTCGAGAATGGCTCGGTTGCTTATCTGGCGGAGAACTCCGTGCTGATGTTCGATACCCTTGAGACCATCGACAACGTGCCGCTGACACGCCTGAAACTGATGACCGGAACCGTCTCACTCTCGACGAAGTTGGTCGAGGAGGAACAGTTCATCTTCATGGTGCCCGGTCTCATGGTGCCCGGGGACGAAGTGAAGATTCCGAACGGTGCGTTGATAAGAGCCGATAGCTATCTTGATGGTTTCGTCGTGACGCCCATGCGCGAGAGTTCTCAGGGCGTAATCGTCTACCGTGACGGCAAGTTCGCCAAGGCCGAAGGAACGAAACCGCTGACGACTCCGGTTGGATGGAACGAATGGGTGTTAGCGCGTCAGCAGGCGAGAGATGCCGTATTGCCAGAGGCGATGAAGGCGGCCGGAGTGAGTTCGCCATTCCCTGGATTAATGGACCTCTACCAGAACGGCAGGTTTTTTCCCTGCGATCCATACGGTCGATGCTGGGTGCCGGTAAAGGAAAGGACATTCACGGTTTCAGATTGCTGGAACGGCGAACGCGGGATACAGGAGACCACTCTGCGGGACATCAACACTGGCCAGAAGAGGAAAGAGCGCGAACTGTTGTGGGCGAACGGTCCGTGGCTGCCGTGCAATTACGGAAGTTGGATAGACTACGACATGGGCTACGCATGGGTGTTCGACCCGTGGATGATGGCGGGCTATTGGCCCAGCGGTGGCGGACACCGTCATCATCGCCATCACGATCACGATGGCGATCACCATCGACACCACCCTGGCGGACCCGGAGGTCATCCGGGAGGTCCGGGTCACCATCCGGGAGGTCCGGGCCATCATCCGCGTGGGCACTGGGTTAAGACGGATGGAAAGACGGGTTTTGTCCCGCGACACCCGAAGGATGTGGACGGCAAGCCTCCGGTCAACCTAAAGAATGGGATCTTCGTCTTCAAGCACAAGGACCACGTGTCAGAACGCGTGAACGTGGCCCGGACGGACAAGCTCAAGCTGCTCGACGCCCCTCCGCGCGAATTACGCAAGATCGAAAGGGCAGAGCAGCGTCCCATTGCACCGCCGCCGATCCGGGCGCGGCTCATTGAGGATGAAATGGCTCGCGCTGGAACAGGAACGACGGCCAAGCCTGCACCAAGGCTGATTGACTACGATTATCACTCGAAGAAGTTCGTGGATCGCAGCAATGAAGGTCGGCACGAGAAGCCGACTGTCGTCGGCGAGATCGACCGGAAGGGCCGGATTTTCGTAATGCCGCACCGCGATGCGTCTGAGCAGCAAGGCGCCATATACGGAAAATATGCTCCGCATCCTCACGATGCCGACTCGAATACTTCGAACCGCAAGGTCTTCGATAAGGAGAACCGCAGGAGCAAGGTGGACTCGACTGCGGATCGCGCTTCGAGCGGCTCTGTTGACGTCACAAATTCCAACAACAACACTCGTCCTCGGAGTAGCGATAACAACGCATCGCGCGGCGACCGAGGTTCGCGAGACCACGGATGGGGACGGCATGGCGATTCTGGAAGCTCGAACAACAGTAGATCTTCCGGGTCATATTCATCATCGGACGGATCGATTTCCGGATCGGGACGTCACTCTGGATCGGGATCTTCCTCTGGGAGTGGCGGAAGCCGTGCCTCCGGCTCAAGCTCGTCCGGCTCCTCTGGATCGAGCCGTCACTCAGACTCGGGATCTTCCAGTTCTTCCGGATCGGGACGGCACTCAGACTCGGGGTCTTCCTCTGGTTGGAGTGGCGGAAGCCGTGCCTCCGGCTCAAGCTCATCCGGCTCCTCTGGATCGAGCCGTCACTCAGACTCGGGATCTTCCAGTTCCTCCGGCTCAAGCCACGCATCGAGTTCCGGTTCGTATGGGTCGAGTAACTCGGGAGGATCGAATTCAAGCTCGAGCAGCAGCTCTTCGAGTTCCTCGGCTGGAAGCGGCGGACGTAGCAGCGACAGTGGCGGAGGCGGCGGAAACAGGCGCAGCCAGTAACAAACGCTGAAGACAGACCAGGAAGTTTTCATCGGGACGGGCGGCCGTCCCGATTTTCGTTCTGATAACGACGGGTCAGTTACTGGAGCCGGAATCTTTCGCTTATGAGTCGTTGCAGCCGAGGTTTGTAAATGATGTCGTAGGCGAATTCCTTGTCCGGGAACAAGGCCAGGGCGGCGCGCTTCGATCCAGCCGCCAGTTCCGCAGCCTCTTCAACGGTGAGCTTCGGGTCCTGACTAATGACGGACATGACCATGTTCATCATGATCTGTAATCGGCGCAGCTTCCTCGGTTCGTCCATATCCTCTTGACTGGATTGTTGTTTCCCTTGCTCCGATAGATCCATGTAGCCCTCAAGACAAAACCGGCAGCTTTGCGAGCTGCCGCGGGAATGCCACTCTCACTTTTCACCGCCTACGCGGCTCAAATAGTTCGATGACCAGCCGTGTGTTCGCGTTGCGTTTTTGTGAGCTGGCGGCTAGTACAAACGGGCTGAATTGAGGTACATTATCCCGTCTCGTCAGTGTCCGGCGCTCCACTTTGAAAGTTAGTGAAGAATTCGGCAACCTAGAAACCCGGCCTCAGTGCATCGAAGTAATTGGAGGGCAACATGGCGACAGCAGGCAAGCCCGCAGTACCCGATCCGCATGAAGAGCTGGTCAGAGTGTTCGATTCCGACCTCGAATCCGAGGTCTTTGTTGTGCAAGGTCTGCTCGAGTCCGCCGGAATCGAGTGCATCACGCAGAGTCTCGATGCCCCTCAGGACATCTTCCCCGGTGTGGGCGGAATTGTTGTCCTCGTTCGCGCCGATCAGGCCGACGAAGCTCGACGAATCATCCAGGAGAACCTGGCGGCTGGAGAAGCCGGCGCCGAACAGGCCGAAGCCGAAGAGGAACTCAGCGGTAACGCGGAGGACGAACCAAAGGCGTGACCTGCTTGCCATCCAGGTAAAACGTGACGGCGCCGAGCATGTCCGTGCGGTAAGTTGCAACGCCCATGTCCGCTAGTCGCTCCAGCACTTCGCGCCGCGGATGCCCGAAAGAGTTCCGCGCGCCCACGGAGATCACTGCGAACTCGGGATGCACTGCTGCCAGGAACTCCGGCGTGCTTGAGGTCTTGCTTCCGTTATGTGCGACCTTGATGACGTCGGCGTGCGGGACGGCCGGCGTCATGATCTCTTCCATTTGTTTTTCGGCATCGGCTTCCAGCAGAGCTGACGTGTCCCCATAGCTGAATCGCAATACGAGCGAATCGTTATTGCGGAGCTTCGGCCCGGGCACCCAACTGCGTGGCGGAGAAAGAATGGCTATTGACGCTCCACCAAAATCGAAAGCGTCTCCCGCCGTGTACCGCGTGATCTTCAGTCCCGTATCTTGTGCCTGCGTTATCAGCGCACGCATATCGCGGTTGTCCGGCGTTGGCCCCAGCCACAGCTCCCGAGGACGAAAGTTCTGAATCACCGAATGCATTCCACCGAAGTGGTCGGAGTGCGCGTGCGTTAGGCAAATAGCGTCGAGACGCGTAATGCCGCGCGCCCACAGATACGGCGAGACCACGTCTTCGCCGAAATCGAACTCCGACTGCCACGGCCCGAGCGAACCACCGGCGTCTACCAGAACAGTCTTCCCTTCCGGCGTGACAACGAGCGATGACTCGGCCTGCCCTACGTCAATCGAAGTGACTTCAAGCGTAGACGGACGAGTATTGGGAGTCGGACGAATCGCGGCGATCCAGAATGCAGTAGCCAGCACGCCGCATATTCCGGCGAACGCAAAGAGCCGTCTGCGGCGGATCAGAATCAGCGCAATCGCAAACGTCAGCGCCGCCATGCAGGCCACCGTGATCGCCGGAGTCGCGACGCGAACGTCCGCGGTGTGCAGCCCACCAAACACGTGAACGGCTTTCATGATCCCGGCGAGTGACCATGAGGTGATTGCGGCCGGCGCATAGCCGAGTGGCTTCCACACATAGCCGAGCGCGACCGCAGCAACAGACGCCGGCATCAGGATGCCCACCAGCGGAACCGCAATGAGATTCGCTGGCAGGCTCATCACCGTAACGCGGTGGAAGTACCACGCCATCGGCAGAGTCAGCGTGATCTGCGCAATCACCGAAACGAGGAAAAGTTCGTAACCCGACATCGCGCTAGAGATGATCGTCGTCAGGAAGCCCTCCATCACTCTCTTGCGGAGCGCATCGTTCGGCAGGCCGCGAAATTCTTTCGGCCAGGAAGGCAGAAAGCGCGCGAGCCGCTCTGCGATCATCCTCAGCTCAATGCGAAACTGCGCCTGGCGCGGAGCAAGCGACGGGTCTCGTGCGAACAGGCTCAACTGTCGCAACGCCTGTTTATATGGGCCGGATGTCCGCTCCATGATCGGTACGGCGATTCCGGTAATGGCGAGCACGGAGAGGAACGTCAGTTGAAAGCTGGCATCGGTCAACGCCGTTGGATCAAAGACCAGCAGCGCCAGAGCGGCGACCCCGAGCGAGTTCAGCATAGCGCCGTCACGATAGAGCAATCTGGCGCACATGAAGATCGCCAGCATGATCACCGGCCGCATGATCGGCGCGCCCGACTCGGCAACGTAAGCGTATCCACAGGAAAGAAGAAACGTCAGCACAACCGCGACGATCCTTGGGAAACGCAGGCGGTTGAGCATCCAGAAGATGACCGCCGCCAGAATGGCTACGTTCATGCCGGAGACGACAAGAATGTGGTAAATGCCGGTGCGTTGGAAATCCGCTTTCGTTTCGCGACCGATGAACGACGCTTCGCCGATCAGCATGGCATCGAGCAGCGCCGCCTGCTCGGCTGGCCAGAGCGCGTGAATCTTTGCAACGATGCTATGGCGAATGCGGCTGCGCCACAATCCCCAGCGCGAACCACCAGCACCGTACAACACTTCGATGCGGTCCATGCGCGCCGATCCGAGTGCATAGATTCCCTGCTGCGCCAGGTAGCCTTCGTAGTCGAGTGCGCCGGGATTACCGAAATTCCGCGGCGGTCGCAGCTTTGCCGGGAAGCGCAACCGCTGCCCGTAGGTAAAGGTCTTCGGCAGCGCGCCTTCATCTTCGTCGTCCGACTCGTCCCATCGCTCGCGCGAGTATATGGACAGGCGAATGGCAGCCTCCGGGTGCAGCACGAGCTTGGTCAGATGACTACTACCTTCAGAGGGTGACACCGCCGGCTTCTTTGCCGCCTTCGAGCTGACCTCATCCGCGCACGGCTGTATACCCGAAGCTCGCAAAAGCTCTTCCGACCAGACGGCGTTCGCCTTGCATGCCGCTTTGCGACGGCGCTCGTCGGTTCTGTCGGGCTTAGCGCGAGCGAGAGTCGGCTGCGAAATCGGCTGCTCGGGTTCTGGCGGATCCACCTCCGCCTCTTCTATCTGTACGTCCACCATCTGACGACGCTGCGAACCTGCGCCTCGAATCTTGCCGTCTCCCACGACGTAGCCCGTTACGATGACCTCGCGACCATCCGTAACAGCACTCATGTCTGGCCGAACGTCAGCCGCGTTGCGCACCCTGATCCCCAGCGCACCGAGCGCGACAAACGCAATCAACGCGCAGCAGAACGGAGCGCAGCTCCGGAACCACGAACTTGCATTGCGTCCGCTAGCCAGCACCATCGCACCGAGTGAAGCGAAGACAGCAGCCAGCACCCACCAGAGCATCGGACGCCAGCAATGCGCACCAACCAGAATTCCCGCCGCATAGGCGAGTGCGGCATAGAAAACAGGCTGTCGTGGCATCTGCCAAATAGAAGAGGCGTGTTGGCGATCTTCGGACACGGGATACCTGAATATAGGGCCGCGCACGGCCGAAGCTGCCGACTACCTGAGTTTTGTTCTGAAAATGGAACTGAAACAACTGCAGACCAAATCTCCAGCATTTATGCCGAAGGCACACGATCCCTGTACAATATCCACTTATGTCCGACGCGACGATCACGCATTCCCCGGCCGAAGTACTGCGCATGTCCCCGGTATCGGAAGCACCCAATGGCATCTGCTTCGCCAGCATGGGCCAGATACTCGTTTCTTCTTCCGACATTGATCGCATGGTAGCGGCCGTGCCGGTTCCGGTCGCCGGAGCACTGACCAAGAAGGCCTACTACTTCGTTCCACTCACCGTTTCCAAGGGCGAAGACACCGTCATCGCCGATCGCTATGACGTCGGCCTCAGCGAAAATGCTATCTGCCATCGCAACCTTAGTATTGGCGACTCGCAGTGCGTCTTCATCTCGACCCGCCTCATGGAGGACCGCTTCTCGGTCGCTTTCGAGTTCTACATCAATGTCGGACACGCATTCGTCGAGTGTGCAGGCGTCTCGCAGGAATTCGCAGACCTGGTGTGGAAGCAGGCACAGGACCGCGTGCGCGGCGAAACCGGTCTCGACGCCTGGGAACTGCGCAAGATCGCAACCGCCAACGGTCCCGACGCCGAGAAGGCCAAGAACGAGTACCTTGAAGCGGCCTTCGCCGACGCCATCGCCATCTACATGCTCTCCACGTTCATGGACGTCGACTACTACGATCTGCGCGAACGCGAGTATCCGCTGATCGCCGCTCCTGCCCTCGCCGAACGTCTGCGCAAAGTGCAGGAGCTATTCCCCGCCAATCCCGGCTTCGAGTTCGCGATCTACTACAAACGGCGAACATAGGTTTCGGGTTTTTAGGTGTTGGGTGAACCTAAACCCAAGACCTAATACCTGCCTTCGTTCTGTAATCCTCCCGCACGTACCAGCCACAATCCGAAGTGCGCTATGGCGCTTTGCCGCAAGCTTGCGCTGCTGTTGGTTGTCGTGAGCGCGTTGTCTCTGCTCAGTGGTTGTTGGGTAACGTTCGTCTATCCCATTGCAAGGCCGTAGGCGTTTGTGTAGGGACGGGGCTGTGCCCCGTCCGGTAGTCGCCCGAACTCAGGCCCTGTTGTTTTCATTGCAAGAACCATGCAGTTGCGCGTTCTTCTCTCAGGCGGAGGCGTTTCGATGAAAATCACCAAAAAGAAGGTGTTGATCGTAGTTCTCGCAGTGCTCGTCCTGGCCGTACTTGCGTCGATCATGGTACCCAACTTGACGCTCCACAGAGCCTCGAAACGCCTTGCGAAACAAGAGCTGAGCACCTATTCAGGTGAGGCGGACAAAGCACCAGCCAGCGCAGCAATTGGCGGACTCATGAGGGCTTCCGAGAAGAGTGCTTCGCCTGCCTCCTACGACGCCTCGCACAAGATCATCCGCACCGCAACGCTCGACCTCGTCGCCAAAGACGTGCAGCAGGCCATGGAGCAGATCAAGCGCGAGACCGCGCAGTTCGGTGGCTACGTCGAGAAGTCCAGCCTCAACCACGACGGCGACAATGTGTACGGCAACATCACGGTGCGCGTGCCGCAAGTACGCCTCGATCAGGCCATCGTCGATTTCAAGCAGACCGCGATTAAAGTCCAGAGCGAGAACATCGAATCGACCGACGTCACCAAGCAGTTCGTCGACACCGAGTCGCAACTGCGCAACTTTCGCGCCGAAGAGCAACAGTATCTGACCATCATGCGTACCGCGACCAAGGTGCAGGACACGCTCGACGTCGCCGAAAAACTCAGCGATGTGCGCGGACGCATCGAGCAGTTGCAGGGAGAACTCAACTATCTCTCGACCCAAGTCGAGATGTCGTCCATCACCATGACGGTGCGCCCGCAAGTGACGGCCTTAGCCGCAGCCTTCGAATGGCATCCGTTGGCCAACGCCCGCGAAGCATACCGCGATCTGGTTGCCGGCCTCGCCACTTTCGCGGACTTCATCGTCGGCGTGCTGATCCGCCTGCCGCTGATTCTGCTTTGGACTGCATTCATCCTCGCAATTGCAATCTATGGCTGGCGCGTTGGAAGATGGGGATACTCAAAGGTAAGAGGCGTCGTTCCTGTGGCTAGCGAGACGAGACAACAATGAAGGCCTGATCCAAAGGGCAATTTCATTTCACATCGATGGTAAAGTCGATATCGTTGCGTTTATCATCATCCGCCAGATTGATGACAGAAGCGGCGGAACGGGTGGGTACGCCCGGATAGTACAGTGATGCGGGTGGTGGTACTACGTCGGCACCTGCCTGTCCTGCATATTCCCATTTTGGTGCGCCGGGAAGATTGAGTCCGACTACATATTTGCCCGGTCTTAGCGACATCTGAAAAGATCCATCTGCGTTCGACTCGAACGAGTTCCACGCATGTCCGTCTTCACTCATGACGAGGACGGGCGTTTTTGGAACCGGCGAACCATCCCGATTACGAATATGCCCTCCAAGCTGAGCCTCGGGTTCTTTCCTCAGAGTTATGTCCCAGCAGGCACCGGGACTGAGTCTCAGACCATCTTCTGCATATGCGAAAGATCGAAGAATATCCGCTGTGATTTTGTACTTTCCAGATGGCAGAGGCTGAAACTCGTAGCGCCCTTCCGCATCGGCCGTCGTACGGAATTCAGCATTATCGGATAGCCGAACTGTCGTCACCTGCGCGTGGGGAACAGGCTTTTCATCATGAAAAAACTGGCCTCGAAGGACTTGACCGCGGATGATACCCATATTTCCGATGCTCTGAAGACGGCGGAGAGTATCGAGTTGCTGCTGGGCTTCCGCCAGGGGGAGCGCTCGAACCGCCGTATCCGAGAACGATCGGTTTGCCCGGTTCCTCCCGCAAGAAGAATAGCCACTGCTCGCCGACCTTTACAGGAGTCAAGCACTCTCCCTGTGATGTGACAACACTGAATGGAATGCCCGGCTTCCCGTAGAACACTTCTTGAGGAATGACTTGGATTCTATTTTCGTGTTCCTCGGCGGGGCTCACGTCCGAGATGGTGCCCACAAAAACGTAGGAATAGTAATAGCTTCGGGCACCACAATCGTTCAGGTCGCTATGCAGGCCAGACCTCGAGCAAGAGATCGTCTTTCCGTCGACGTTCCTGATCTCCATAATCTGTGCTGATGCGCTACAAAAGCATGCAAGGATCATGCCAGCGATGACGAGAGTGCGTCGGGATTGCATCGCAGCGAAGATATCAGCTGCGAGATGTGTTAGCAATCACGCATTGAAGGTGTAACCAACGTTTCCTGTGATATACCTGAGGGCATGATCCCCGAGATTCGTCGTTTTGCCAGCCGCTACTGCACGGCGCTGTTCCTTCTTCTGCCACTATTAGGCCTGAACAGCATGGCGCAAAATGCGCCTGCAAGCAGCTTGCCCAAAACGGCTGCTCTCAACATCGCGAAGATCGCCGCCGAGCACTATGGCGCCGATGCGCCGTGGTACGTCGATAACATTCCCTTCCTTGTCATCGACGATCCGCTGCTCGAAAAGGTCTATTACTATCGCTGGCAGGTCTATCGCTCTCATCTGCGCGAGATCGGCACGCAAGGCGTGATGGTCACCGAGTTTCTCGATAACGTGCCCTGGGGACGGCAACCGTATACCGATCTCAATGACAGTTCGCCATTTCACCTGATCGAAGGTCGCTGGCTGCGTTCGCCCGGTGTCGTCAATTCAACGATTGAGCATCTTTACACCGGCTACGGGAACGATCGCCATTTCTCCGAGGCCGTCGCCGCGGCGACGCTGGAAACCGTCAAAGTAACGGGAGACGCCCGCCCGGCACTGCGCAATCTCTCCGCGATGATGTACGTCTTCAACGGCTGGGACGATCACTTCGACCGCGCGCGCAACCTCTACTGGATCCAACCGATCGATGACGCGACCGAATACACCATCAGTTCCATTGACGCGACTGGCGCAGGCTTTGTCGCCGAAGCCAGCAAAGACCAGAACGAGAACGGATTCTTCAAAGGGTTCGCTTTCCGTCCCTCGATCAACGTCTACCAGTACGCCAATGCGCTGGCAATCGCGCAGTTCGCGGAACTCAAAGGTCGCAACGACGTCGCTGCCGACTATCGCCGTCGCGCTGAAGCAGTCCGCAAAGCAGTCCTCGAACAACTTTGGAATCCGTCCATGCAGCACTTCGTCGATCGCCATCAGCGCACGACCAAATACGTTAAGGAAGGTGAATTCGTGCGCGGCCGCGAGTTGGTCGGCTACACGCCGTGGTTATATAAGCTGCCGCCGACGGACGCTCCGCAGTACGCCGAGGCGTGGCGTCACGCGCTTGATCCCAAGGAACTCGCAGGTCCGCACGGGCTGCGCACGGTCGAGCCCAGCTATCCGCGCTACATGGTGCAGTATCGCTACGACGGGCCGACCGGTCTGCCCGAATGCCAATGGAACGGCCCCTCGTGGCCCTTCCAGAATTCGCAGACCCTCACCGGCATGGCCAATCTGCTCGACGACTACAAGCAGTCGGTCGTCACGCCCGCCGACTATCTGAAGCTGTTGCGTCAGTATGCCCAGCAGCACCTGGCCGCCGACGGACACCCCGACCTGCAAGAGGACTACAATCCCGACTCGGGCGCGCCCATCGTCGGACTGCCACGCTCACATCACTACAATCATTCGACTTTCAACGATCTGATCCTCGGTGGCCTGATCGGCATTCGCCCGAGCCTCGATGGCAAACTCGTCCTCAAGCCGCTCATCCCGGCCAACTCTTCGATCCGCTATTTCGCACTCGACCGCTTCGTCTACCACGGACACAACGTCGGCATCGTTTATGACGCGGACGGCACTCGCTTCGGCATCGGCAAGGGACTTTCGGTCTATGTTGATGGCCAGCGTGCCGCTGGGCCTGCGCCTCTCGGCGAGTTGATCGTCGCTGTGCCGAAGTCGAAGCAACCTGCCACCCCCGCTATGTCGCAATACGATCTTGCGGTCAACATCGGCGAGCCGCATGGACCGCAGCCGACGGTTTCGTCAACCGTCACTCCCGGTTCGCCAGCCGAAGCCATCGATGGACGCCTCTGGTTCTTCCCCGAGAATCCCAACGGCTGGTCGCCCGAGCCCGGCAAGCCTAGCTGGTTCGCCGTCGATTTCGGACGCGATGAGAAGGTCGGCGCAGTCGAACTCTACTTCTTCGCCGATGGTAAGGGTTACCTGCCCCCGACGGAGTACACCCTTGAGTGCAAGAGTGCCGACAATTGGGGCGAAGTCGCCGCTCAGCATCGCGATCCGGCTACGCCTCTGGCCAATGGCCGCAACCGCGTCACCTTCACGCCCGCGCAGTGTTCCGCATTGCGCGTAAGTTTGCAGGGACCAGCCGCACCGGCCAACTTGCGGTTGATTGAGCTGAAAGCGTTTGCGGAATAGGAAGAGGAAGAGAGTCGGCTACTCGTACCGCAGCGCCTCAATCGGATCCAGTCGTGAGGCGCGTATTGCCGGGATCATGCCGCTCACAAGCCCGACCAGCGCGAGAATGCCGGTCGAGACGAGCAGGCTGGCGGGCGAGATGACAAGTTGAATGTCGCCCATGTCTGCATGCTGTGCTAATGCGCTATAGAACGTCAGCTTGCCGACGGACAACGAGACGATGAACGCCAGAATGATGCCGAGCAATCCCCCGACGAATGTAATCACCAGTGCCTCGGACAGGAACTGCTTCAGGATGTCGAAGCGGCGCGCGCCCAGCGCCTTCTGCACGCCGATCTCGCGTGTGCGCTGGGTCACGCTGACCAGCATGATGTTCATCAGCCCGACCCCACCGATTCCAAGCGTCAGCGTCCCGATGAACGCAAGCATCACTTGCAGAGCCATCGTGATGACCCCAAACTGCGAGAGCTGCTCCATCAGGCTGAAGACGGACAGTGCGCGCTTGTCGTCGGGACGAAAGCCGTGCTGCGCCGCCATTGTGTTGCGGATGCCCCGCTCGACACTCGCGTAATCGTATCCTGTGAACTCCAGCCAAATGACGTCGATATAGCGCGTGTCACGAAAATCGCTCAAGGTCGAGAACGGTATGTGAACGGCCCGGTTGATGCTGTTGTCTTTGCCTTCTTGCGGCCTGGGTTTCAGGACTCCGATCACTTCGTAGGGGATGCCGTTGATGCGAACGCGCTCTCCCAGCGGAAAGCGTCCCGAGAAGAGCTTTTCCTTCGCCTCCGAGCCTAGAACACAAACACGCGCCCGCTGCTGCAAATCCTCAGCATTGTAGAAGTGGCCAATATCCACGTGCAGGTTCTGAATCACCATGGAAGCGGGATAGCCTGCCTGAAGCGTCCAGTTGTAGGAACGCCCTTCGTAGCTGACCGGTGCTTCGTGATACGACTCGGGCGTAATGCGCATCAGATGCGGCACATTGGCGACGATGCGATCGATGTCGTCCTTCGTGAGCCGAATCGTGGTGCCTGCCTTGTTCCCTCCGGCTTGCATCGAGGTCCGCCCGCCCGAGACCCCCATCGCCTGCATGCTGGCGTAGCTTTTGAAGATGTTCACGATCGCCTGCGAGAATCCCGTGCCGTAAGCGAGCAGCAACACGACTGTTGCGATACCCCAGGCCATACCCAGCATTGTGAGCACGGTTCGCCGTCGATTATGCGTGAGCGCGCCGTAGGCTTCGTTGATGACGTCCTTAGCCGGAACCATCGCTTACTCCTGGCGCAAGGCTTCAACCGGCGGCAGCATCGCCGCTCGGCGCGCGGGATAAACGCCGGCAATGACGCCGGCAATCGTAAGGCTTGAGGTCGCAAGCAGCGCGGTGCTCATGTAGATGTGCGGCAATTCGAAACCGTTGATCGGCGGCAAAAGTCCAAAGGCTTTCGTCAGGGCATAGGACCCCAGAAATCCCATGCCGCCGCTGATCGCCGTCAACATCAGTCCTTCCATAAAGAATTGCGCGAGGATATTGCGGTTCGTCGCGCCCAAAGCCTTGCGCAGACCGATCTCTCGCGTGCGCTCCGTTACGGACACAAGCATGATGTTGACGACGCCAATTGCACCGAGGCCAAGCGTCACCAACCCGACCGCTCCGAGAAAAAGATCCATCGCGTCCGAGATTTTACCAACCATCTCGGCGTTGTCGATCGAGTCCCAATCATCGAACGCGTCGGGCGTTTCGGGATCGAAACCATGGTTCCTCGCAACGATGGCTCGCGCCGCCTGCTTGGCCGCTGCATGCTGGTCGTGCGTGATAGGCTGATACGCCACGTACTTAATGGCGTTCGCGTTCCCCTCACCCTTTATCGGGAAATACATCGCCATCGTGGTGAACGGCATGATCAGGCGCATATTGTTGCTGTTGTTGTCGCCGTGCCCGATCTTCTTGATCGTTCCGATCACCTGGAACGGGACGCCATTAATGAGGAGCGTGCTGCCCACCGCCGGTCGTCCAGGAAACAGTATCTTCACGAACTCGCTGCCGATCACGCAGACGTTGCGGCGCTGGCGCTCATCATCCCAGTTCAGGTATCGCCCCTGCTCGATCGGCATGAAACGAATACCCAGGAACTGCGGCTCGGCGCCATCCACGTAGCCGTTGCTGTCGCCGTATTCGCTGACGAGTCGAAGGTCGCCACGATAGATAACCGGCGTTGCGTTCCGAACATACTGCGAGCGCCGGATATCGAGGTAGTCCTGGTAATTGAGGTAGTACTGCCGCGATGAAAGCTGGCTTCCACCTGCCGCCGGGACGCGGCCATTGAAAATCTGCATGTAGTCTTCGCCGAAATCGGCGAGACTCTTCTTGGTGCCGGCGCGAAAGCCTTCGCCAACGCCAACGAGCAGCAGCAGCGATCCGACGCCCCACGCAATGCCGAACATGGTGAGGAACGAGCGCAGCTTGTGCGCCCACATGGCCCGCAACACCTGTCCGAGGCTGTCGACAAAGCGACCCATAGCAGCAGTGTACGAGCGTTATCACAATAAAGTTCCCGCTGCCCACGCCATAGATTGCGGAAAGTCCCGTTTCGGGAAGGCGCGCGAAACGATGGATGAGAATGCCTCGTCCAGCTACAATGGCTGTCACCTACGCCGTACTGCGACTAAAGGCGTATTCGGAATCTCCAGAGTATGAGCGCCGCCGACATTTCCGAGCTGAAACGCGCTTACAGCCTGCTGGACGTCCCCTGTTCAGCCTCGGCGCGTTCGATTAAGCAGGCATATCGGCGCATCGCCAAGCGTTGGCACCCCGACCGCTATCAAGCAGGGACCCCGGCCCACGCCGAAGCGACGCAAATGATGAAGTGCATCAACGAAGCCTATGCGCTGATCGAGAACGCGCCATTACTTTGTCGTCCTGCTAAAAGCGCAGCAACGACGAACTCTCCAAGCTCGGAACCGTCGAACTATGCCGATCCAGAAACGGGACATTTCTGGAGTTCCTTCTTTGACGTAGTCTCGTCCAGCCCAGTACTCATGCGCATCGTTCTCTTCCCTGTCGGAGTCGTCGTGCTTTGGCCAATTATGATGCTCTTTGACAACTTCCCCCCCTGGCCTGGCGGACTTGATCGCGAGTAAGACCGTCCAAAGCTGGACGCTCGGCATCGCTGCTGCAATCGTGGTGATCGGTGTCGCGGCGACAGAGTATTGGAAGTTTCGGAATTACCCGCACGTGTGGTTTGTGTTTATCGGACTGTTGATCCTCCACTTTCTCGTAGCTATCCCGGCCTTTGAAAAGGTAATTTCTTACCTGCCTAAAACGAGCTACGCTCGGCCAGGGAGCTTTCTATTTCTTGCTGTCTGCGCCGATGTCGTGATCATGTTGGGCATTTTGAATTACGTAACGGCCCCTCTCGCAAAAGCTCGGGATAGATCTCGTTTGGATTTCGAGCGGTAACAGTTCAACGAAAACAGTCGCTTTCCGCATACCGCACGGCGAATCGACTCCATAGAAAGAATCTATCTCCTGTTAACAAATCCTGTGCTCCCTCAGGTCATCAAAACTGTATGACCGAGAAGCTGATCAAACACTATCTGTTCGCCAGCGACTTCGATCAGACCTTGAGCTTTAACGACTCCGGTTTGGTTCTCGCAGAATTGTTGGGAATTCCCGCGCAGGAGTTCGAGCGCAAAGCCTCTGGAATGGCGAAGTTGCGTCTCGTTCAGCAAGGGGCCGAGCTCGCGTACCTGCTGTTGCACGATCCGGAATTTCGCAGCAAGGTTCGTCGTGAACATTTGATTGAGACCGGCAAGTTGATTCCGCTGAAAGAGAACATCGAACTCCTATACCAGATTTTGCGCAACGGCATTGACGGCTACAAATTCGACTTCTATGTCCTATCCGCCGCGCCAGTCGAGATCGTCCAGTCGGCGCTCGAAGGCATCGTGCCTGCCGGTCACATTTTCGGAACGCAGTTCAAGTACGACGAGAAAGGCGCGATCGAAACCATCGTGCGCGCGACCGCCGGCTACGGCAAAGTCGCGAAGCTCGTCGAACTCCAGCGTGAACTCGAGATCGGCCCCGACCACGTCATCTTCGCCGGTGACGGCAGCTCCGACGTCCACGCAATGTTGCATGTCAATGGAGGCGCGGGCCTGACCATCGCGGTCTCCGATTCGCACAGCGTGACGCGCATCGCCAGGCGCACTGTACTTAGCTCGAACGCGCTTGCTATGCTGGTACCAATCCTCGAAGACGTCGCGCACTGGGAATCCGCACGCATCCGCCAGTTCTTCGAAGCCAACGGCCTGCTCGTGCAGGAATGGGCAAGAGTGCGTACGGACTGGCTCACGCTGCGCCCCACAAAGGCGTCTGTCGCGGAGATTGGAGGCTAATGCAACTGCTGAATGTCATCGGATGGCTCGCGACCGCCGTCTTCGTCTCCTCGTATTTCTTCAAGACCCCCGCGCGCCTTCGCCTGGTTCAGGCACTCGCCGCACTGCTGTGGATCGGCTACGGCGTGCTGATTCACGCCATGCCCGTCATCGTGTCGAACGTCATCGTTTCCATCGCAGCTGTGGCCTCAATTCTCCGTGAACGCACTCCGCAACGCGAACCAGCACTCGACGCACAGGACTAGCTGTCTTTCAATCCTAGCTCCAAGACTGATTCGGTGGCCCACTCAAGCTGACTTTGCTTGAGTGGGTAGAAAGCCAGCCTACTTTCGCAAGATGTCCGATGCCCCACGTTCGCGAAGCTAACGTAGGGTCGTCAAGAAACGAACTGCCCACCTGTACCAACGAGTGCCCTTCACGTTGCCGTTCCATTTGACGCCAGCCTCACTGGCTGTTAAGTTTCGACTACCCCTTCATACAGGACGGCAATAATAATGTTCGGGTTCATCATCGATCTTTTCACGCGACGGCGCGGAAAAGACGACGGAAAAACGGCCACACAGTCCCCCATCGCGCAGGACAAAGCCGCGCAGGCAGAAATCTCGCGGCTCAAGGCGCAAATCGCAAAGTTGGAGGACGAAGGAAAGAAATTCGTCCAGCTGGCGGAAGAGAAGAAAAAGGACGATCAGAAGAAGGCCAGCGAGCTAGCAGACGCCCGCGCACAGATCGCGCAACTCGAAAGCACACTTGCGCAACTTCGCACCGACAAGGCCAACGACGATAAGAAGCGCGCCGCAGAATCCTCCGATGCCGAAACGAAGTCGGCAAAGCTCAGCGCCCGAATCGCACAGCTTGAGGATCAAAATAACAAGGCCGCCACAGAACTATCTGATGCCCGCGCGCAGTTCGCGAAACTCCAAGCGAACATCGCCCAGCTAGAAGACGAAAGCAAGAAGTCCGATAGCAGCAAGAGCCGCGAGCTTGCCGATGCCCAAGCCACCATCGCTCAGTTGCAGGCCACTATCGCGCAGCTCGAGGCGAAAGCCGAAGGCGCAAGCAAGATCGCCGATCAAGCATCTGACGCTCAGGGAACAATCGCACAGCTGCAAGCCACCGTTTCCGAACTAGAGAACAAAGTCGCGCAGCTTGAGCGTGACAACGAGAAACTCGAACGCGAGCGGAGCGCCCTTCAGCAGGACATCAACACGCTTGAGAAGCAGGCCAGCCGCCTCGAGGACGACAACAAGCGACTGGAACAGGAAATACGGGGACTCGAGCAGGAAAAGAACAAGTGGCAATTGCTTGAGCGGTTCACGCCGCGCATTGCCATCGGCGGAGCTCCCCCCAGCAGTCAGTTCATTACCGTGACCGACACCTCGAACTTCCGGGTTGTCGAGATGGATTACCTGACCGGGAACGGCACGAAGGCTGCCAGCCAGATCATCGACGTCAGTGGGCAGGGCGTGCAGATTCCGATCGACGAGGCCAAGGTGACCGAGGTTCAAAAGCAGGGATGCGACCCCGACGGCTCTTTCTCGATGTCGTTCAGGCTCCATCTCGAAGTGGACGGCATGACCAAACCGTTCGTTCTGCCAGTGAAGGTCGGGGTCAATTCCAAACTAGGTCTCGAACCGATGCCCTTAGGTTCCGCGCTGAAGAAGTAGATAAGAGGTTGCGCAAAATACCCTCTCGTTGCGGAACGTTACCTCGGTACTCTGGGAATTTCGCTTGACTCTCCTATGGCCAAGCAGCTTCAACTGGGCCCTCGCAGTACGAGTCTTCGCTTCCACGGCAGAATGTCTCAAAGTGAGCAACTGATGGAATCTGGCGACCTGGTAAACGACGGCATAAGAAGGTATCCCCGAATGAACGTGGACTTGTCCGTCCGCGTATTCCCCAACGTGGGGCGCATGACGTTCGCTCGCGCTCACGACCTCAGTTGTGGCGGCATGGCGCTCTATGTTCCGCTGGATCTGGAACTCGGCGAGGTCGTCAAAGTTGCCTTCGAACTCCCGAACTCACGGATGCAGTTCAACGTAGCCGGAGCGGTTAAGAACCGAACCGGCTTCCGCTACGGCGTCGAATTCACAAAATTAAGCCACGACGAGCTCCGCGAGATAGCCAGGGTCACGGAAATCCTTTCCCTTACGCATCAGTCATAAACAGCGCATTGTGTCTTTCGAACCCAAGCTATTCCACGGAACGTCCTTGTTCCGATTTTGGAAATTTTTCGTCGTCCTTGTCGCGTTCCATCGAATCAGAGTTAATGTTGATGACGGATAGTGGTGCGTTCCGAAGGTCGGGCTGATCAGAGAGCGTTCAGTCACTAACAGTCAGTGGCTGAACCTAACTCTTTTAGAACATCAGTGATAGCAAGAAGCAGGGGGGTGGGGGGTACTCACCCTATCGGACCGATGAAAAATGAGCAAGGTCGAACAATTCCATCGCTCCTGTGAAGACAGCATAGACGTTCGCGGCTTCCTGCATCGACCGACTGGCGAATCGTTGGGCGGAATCGTCCTGACACACGGTGCTGGCAGAAACGCCAAAGGACCGCTGCTTACGGCGTTGGCCGAAGCTTTCGCAGACTCTGGACTAACCGTGCTGCGCTGCGATCTGCCCTTCCGGCAACAGAGGCCGACGGGGCCCCCATCGCCCGCAAGCGCCGCTCGCGACCAGGCCGGATTACGTTGCGCCGCCCAGGTTCTGAAGGAACTCGGCTCCGCGCGCGTGCTCCTCGGCGGCCAGTCGTACGGCGGACGCCAAGCCTCACTGCTTGCGGCCTCGGACGAGAGCGTATGCGATGGATTGCTGCTGATGTCCTATCCGCTGCACCCACCGGGGAAGCCCGGACAGCTGCGAACTCAGCATTTTCCGCAGCTGCGCAAGCCGATCCTGTTCGTGCAAGGGACGAAAGACCCCTTCGGCAGCGTCGAAGAAATGGACGCCGCAATGAAGTTGTTGGCCACAGCCCATGAGCGCGTAATCGTCGAAGGCGCTGGTCACGATCTTGGCTGGTCGCGAAAGCTGAAACCCGAGTATGCCGACCTTCCGGCGAGAATCGTAGAGGCGCTCCTTAAGCTCATAAATATCGACAAATAAGGCACTAAATCACAAAGCAAATCCCCCTACTTCGGATAAAATGCGCAGTTGCCCCAGCCATAATCAGGAGACTGCCATGACCGAAGTCGAGGCCAAGTCGCTTCCGGCCAACGCCTACGAACCCCTTAAGCCAGCAGAGACATACGAGCCGATAGTCGCTCCAGCAACCGTGCTGCCCGAGATCACCGGGCGCTCGATCTTCTGGGGCGTTCTGCTCTGCATCATCTTTACTATCGCCTCGGCGTACTCGGGCCTCAAGGTCGGCCAGGTCATGGAATCGGCGATCCCGATCTCCATCCTCGCGATCGGCATGGCGCGTCTCTAT
Source organism: Acidobacteriota bacterium (assembly GCA_023410055.1). Classification (GTDB taxonomy): domain Bacteria; phylum Acidobacteriota; class Terriglobia; order Terriglobales; family Acidobacteriaceae; genus JAEZPW01. Next base: position 22,724 of record JAEYQK010000041.1, on the reverse strand, counting down.
GCACGGCGCTCGAGCCTGCTGGAAAACGTCATTATTACTTCGATCGGCGGCGTCGCGGCGTCGGTCGTCGCCGGCGCCATCTTCACCCTGCCGGCGCTGTACATATTGGAACTCAACCCGCACCCGGTGCAGACGATCTTCATCTGCCTGGCCGGCGGGTGCCTGGGCGTGCTCTTCCTGATCCCGTTGCGCCGCTATTTCGTCCGCGACATGCATGGACTGCTGCCCTATCCGGAAGCGACGGCGATCACCGAAGTACTCGTGACAGGCGAAAAGGGCGGCTCGCAAGCGAAGCTGCTTCTGGAAGCAACGGCCATCGCGGGCGTCTACGATTTCTTCGTCAGCACCTTTGAGGTCTGGAAAGAATATGTCGATTTCAAGTTCATCCCCATCGTGCGCACCATGTCCGAGCGCGCGCGAATGTCGTTCAGCTTCGACGCGATAAGCTTCATCCTTGGTCTCGGCTACGTCATGGGCCTGCGCAGCTCGATGATCCTCTGCGCTGGCGGAGTCCTTTCGAACTTCGTGCTCGTACCCGTGATCTGGTTCGTGGGCAGCCACATCGCAACCGCCGTTTATCCCGGCACGGTTCCCATCTCGGATATGAGCGCCGTGCAGATCTATCGCAACTACGTGCGCTTCATGGGTGTTGGCGCAATCGCTACGGCTGGAATCTTCGGCATCATCAAGTCGCTCAAGATCGTCGCCGGATCGTTCGGAATCGCGCTGAAAGCCTTCCGCCACGGTGAAGCACAGCACACAGACCGCACGGACCGCGACATTCCAATCATGTCGATTCTCGTCGGCGTGGTTGTGAGCGCGATTGCGGTGGCGATCTTCGTCGGATTCCTGAAACCAAGTTTCAGCGTGATCGTCATCGGCCTGCTGCTGATCCTCGTTTTCTCGTTCTTCTTCACATCGGTCGCGGCGAACGCCATTGCGACCACCGCGCGCAACCCCGTTTCGGGAATGACGATGCTGACCATCATCGTGTCGTCAATCGTGCTGTTGAAGTTCGGCGTCTCCGGCACCACGGGCATGTTCTTCCTGATGGCTATCGCAGGGATGGTCTGCACGGCGCTGTCGGTTTCAGGACAGACCATCACCGACCTGAAGACCGGCTACTGGCTGGGCTCGACACCTTCAGCGCAGGAGAAAGTAAAGTTCCTCGGCGTGATCGCGGCGGCGGTTGCCGCGGGGTTATCAATCGTCATGTTGGCCAAGGCCTTCCAATTCGGCGAAGCGCTGCCCGGTGACCTGCGCCCCGTGTTGGCGTCGCCGCAGGCCTCGCTCATGAAAGAGCTCGTGCAGGGCTTCATGAGCCAGCAGCCAATTGCCTACCTGCTGTTCGCCGTCGGCGCAATGATCACGCTCATCATGGAAATGCTCGGTCAGCCCTCGCTAATCTTCGCCCTCGGCATGTATCTGCCGCTTGAGTTGAACACCCCGGCGCTTGTCGGCGGCTTCCTCTCGCACTTCCTCAACAAGCGTGCCGAGAAAACCGGCGGCGAGCAAGGGCGCGGCATTCGCGAGCGCGGCGTTATCATTGCCTCTGGACTCATGGCGGGCGGCGCGCTCGGCGGAGTGTTTGGCGCAGCATTGAGACTGCTACCGAAGTACAAAGAGAGCTGGATTCACACGCCGTGGTATTCGCATGACGGTCTATCACAGAGCATCTCGGCGCTGTTGTTCGTGGCCTTGTGCGTGTACGTCTGGATGCGCTCGATGAAGAAAGAGAAGGAGATCACATGGACGAAGTAGGACGTTTCGTAGCCGAGGCAGTTCTGGGCATCGACACCTTGTGGGGCGGCGATGTGATGTGTCCTTCCGGCACAGGCCGCTTCATCGCCGACTCGTGGTTTTCCGACGAGCCCCTGCCCACGGCCTACACCGATCCGGCCGCAGCGCGCGTTCGCGAGTCCGGCGGCGTTGCCAGCGAGAAGCTCGACCGCAAGGCGCTCGACGAATATCTCGGACGCGTCGATCTGCCCAATGCCATTGCCGGCGTCACTGATGAGGCAAAGAAGATCGGCGGCCTCCGCGGCCAGTATCTGCTCGGACTCGCCGACTCGCTGCAAACCATGTGGGACCTCGCGATGGAACAAGTGGGTAAGGGTCCGGCGGTCCCCTATGAGCGCTGTGTGTTGTCGTCGACGGGCAAGCCACCCGAGAAGTCCTCGCCTCAGAAAAAGCGCGAGCAGGTCGCCGAATTGCTCGGTCGCGCCGGATACGCATCTACCAGCCTGACTGGCCTGCTGAACGCCGTCGATGCATGGCGCCGTGAGCGCGAGATTCCGATGGCCTCCGTGCGTCTGCTCGGCGCGGCTGTGATTGCGCATTACGACAAGCTCGCCGCCGACAACATGCTGCCCCATCTTCCGCCTGAACTCGCGCCCGTTCCGCGAGCCAACATCGAATTCCTGCCCATCAAGGACGCCTGGTTCTCCGGCTCAATGAATTACGTTGGCCGAGCACGCAACGCTGACGGCAGCCCGAAATACGAAGCCACCTACGAGATCAACGCCGCGCTAAAGATCTCAGTTCCGGAGTTCTATCAGCTCGTCAGCCACGAGGTTGTGCCCGGTCACGTCACCACGTTCGCCTACTTGCAGAACCTCTATGTCCGCGGCCTCGCCGGCTTCGAAGCTACCATGCTCACCATGAACACCCGCGCCGCCACGCTCTTCGAAGGCATTGCCAACAACGCCATCCTGATCGCGCACGGCGTAACCGAGATCAGCCAGCTTCCCGACGAAGACCTCCAGATCGGTGTTCTGCTGGCACTGCTTCAGGACGACGCCAAGAACCAATCCTCATATCTCACTTGGAGCGAGAGGGTCGACCGCGCAGAAGTGGCCGAAACGCTGCGCCGTGACTTCCTCGTCAGCGAAGAACGCGCCGACAAACTCTCCGGGGCGTGGGGCAAGCACCCGCTGCTAGGACGCATGTATCTCCCAGCCTACCGTGCAGGTACGGAGAAGGTTGCGCAACTGCGCCGATCATATCCGGATGAGCGCATCTTGCCTGCACTCTACGGCTGCCGGGGGCTCGTGGACATCATGACGATCGACGAAGCGCTAAAGAGAAATACAGTTGAACAATAGATTGCGGCGCCGCGTTGTGCGACGCCGCGTATCTAGCGGCCATCACGATATCAGGAATTCCAAAGAGTGATAAGGGGAATTTGCAGGTTCTCAATCTGCCCTGACCACGATCAGCGTCGCATCATCGGCCAGCGCCGTACCCTTGGCAAACTTACGAACATCATTTAAGACGGTCTCGGGCGAGAAGTCTTGTTTCCCAGCGAGTCGGCACAGGCGATCAACGCCATACTCTTCGTTCTTGGGATTGCATGCCTCGGTGATACCGTCACTATAAAAGAGCACGCGCGATCCCTTAGGCAGCTTCTGACTGTGTTCGTCGAACGTGCAGTTGGCAATTCCCAGCGGCAGGCCGGAGGTCGTCTGGAGGTATCGCGGCTTGCCATTCACGAACAACGGCCAAGGGTGGCCGGCATTCGCAAAGGTAAGCGTGCGCGCAGCAGGATCCAGTATCGCGAAAATCATTGTGACGAATTTACCGGTCGGCAGGTCGTCCATGAGCACTCGGTTCAAGCGCGCTAGTATCGCAGCTGGACTGGCAGCGTTCTCGGCAAAAGACCGTACCAGCGCGCGGGCAGCCGACATCATGAGGGCAGCCGGGACGCCCTTGCCGCACACATCGCCCAGCGCCAATCCCCAACGGCCATCCCTAAGAGGGATGTAGTCGTACCAGTCGCCTCCGACGGCATCGGCAGGGACGCAGGAACCAAGTACCTTGAACCTCGGCATGAAGGGCTCAGCCTTGGGAAAGAGCGCCTGCTGTATGAACCGCGCTTCCTGTTCCTTGCTGTGCAGTTGTTCTTTGTGCTTTCTTTCCTGCTGAAAGCGGCGGGCATTTTCAACCGCAATTGAAATGTGCGCGGCCAGTTCCTGGAGCACTTGCAGTTGCCCGGTCGAAAAGGCGTCAACATCCGGATGCGTTATGGACATCACCCCGATGACGCGGTCCTGTACGCAAAGAGGAATATCCAATTCAGAGCGAACGTCGCGAGTGCACTGTATGTAGCGGGGCTCGCGCCTGACGTCGGGCGTATAAACCGTTGTTCCTGCCGCCGCCACGTGACCGACCAGTCCTTCTTTCCCGATCCTGAAACGGTAGCCCTTGCCGTGAATCGGACACCCGCGCGTTGCCGCCACTACAAGGTCCTTACCGGAAGGATCGGTGAGCAGAATGCATGTGTGCTGGCATTCAAATTTCAGTGCGATGTCGTTGACGAGTTCCTCAAGCAGCGTATCGAGTTCGAGAATCGAGTTGATCCTCTGGACTGCCTGATTTAGCAGGCGCAACGCCCGTACCTGCCCTACGCGATGCGGTCGCGGCTGCGGCAGTGGCAAGTCGGGAAAAAGGCTGGCCGCCATAAAAACTCATCCCTAGACGACCGAGAGCTTCGGTTCGCTGTCTCAGATGCGCCGGACCCGACCAAAGACTCCGTCGCACCAACGATTATTCGCGCCACGCAAGCACACGCAGTTGCGGCACTGCCGCGAGAGCCAATCTACTGATAAACTTATGAGAGTACACCTGCCCTCAGCGGAGGGATGTGTGAGTGGTTGAAACAGGCGGTCTTGAAAACCGCTGTAGTCGAAAGGCTACCGGGGGTTCGAATCCCTCTCCCTCCGCCATCGCTTCTCTCTTCCGAGCCTCCTGATCGTAATCCAAAGTCAGACTTGGCGGTACACGGCGAACGACGTCAGCTCGGTAGTAATCGAGATCGACGTCTTAATTTTCGACGTAAAGCATACTTGACACGTTTCCAGTTCTCGATGTAAAGTAAGCTTGTCATGACGACGAACGTGCGAAACCGGGTCAAGGATCTTCGAGTCGAACGTGGCTGGACGCAGGAACAGCTCGCTGAAACGGTTGGCGTTTCGCGTCAGAGCATCAACTCGATCGAACGCAATCGCTACGTGCCGAGCCTGCCGCTGGCACTCACTTTCGCTCGCGTCTTCGATTGTCCCTTTGACCAGATATTCGCTTTGGAGGACGAACAATGATCGCCTTCTTCAAAAAACTAATCGCCTTCTTCAAGAAACTTCTTGATGAACGCTTCTTTGCCCATCGCCAGCGCTCGACCAGCATCGCCGGAGTCGCGGTCGTGATTTTGTCGCTGATCGTGTTCGAGTATCGCCTGATTCTCAAACACGTGTGGAGCTGGGACCTGCTCGCGGTCGGCCTCGGCTTCGTCGTCATCAAGTTGTCGCTGATGACCTATTTCTACATGACGGATTAGCGGTCCGCGAACCGCGCTTGGAGAGTTTCCATGATCTTCTGCAACGCATTTAGGACTGATCGACCGCAGCGCATCTTCTTCTCTGGCGTCTTGTGCTTTGTGATCGCCCTGCTGACGAGCCTGTTCTATCACCCGGCGAGCGATTGGTCGCGCGGCTTCGTTCTTGGCTTCACCGGCGTGTTGTTCGCTGCCGAGATCATCTTCCTGCTGATCTACATGATTATGCAGCGGCAAGCCGTAAATGCCCACGTTCGCGTAGCTAACGTGGAATGTTCGTTAAACCATCGGGAGAACTGAAATGCTGCTTTGCAATCGCATGAAACCGCAAAACATCCTTCGCCTCGGACTGGCGTTCTTCGCTATCGCCGCACTCACGCGCGTATTCGTTCATCCGGCCACGGACTTCTCGCGTGGCTTTGTCCACGGATTCACCGGAGCCCTCCTCGGCGCGTCGATTGTGTTCCTGCTGACATACATGATTAAGTACCGACGTGCAGACTCGGGACCGTGCGCGTAAAGGTCCTGGCAGACGGCAATCAGCAACTGGCACTCAGCACAGAGCGAGCAACATTATCGTTGCTGATTGCTGACTGCTGATTGCTGAGAACTCTTTGACGGGGTGCGTCACCCGCCTGTCCGCCGCTGATACCCCCTCCCCCACCCCTTCTACGTATCACTGATGATCTAAAGGAGTTAGCTGCAAAAATCTGACTGACACTGACTGGAGCGCCGCCGCCCTCGGCGGCTTTCACGGCGGACACGCTGCCCCGCCGCATTCGACTCGGTTAAGACAACGGTCGTCCACAGCTGGACGCAGTTATGCCAGTACAGCATAAGCGCGAAACATCGATGTGGTGCGCGAGGATCAGAAGATTTCCAGAATCCGAACAAGCGGAGGGAATGCCTTTGCTTTGTGCATAGCGGGATTGCGGAAAGTGAATGGTGAGGAGTGGGGAGTTACAAATCTGGAACAAGGAGTGTCGCGACCCACATCTGCCAAAATCGGGCAGATATGGGGTACCGGGCACACTAATTCCTGCGGTACCAGTAGATATTCAATTCAATTTGGGAAACAATGCGCCACTCACCGTCTACTTTGCGAAACACCAATTCCTCGCGCTCACTGCCCGAATTGTTCTTCGGGCCTTTGAAACTCCATTCTTTGTCATCAACGACCGTGGCGCGGTCGCCTGTAACACCTCGAAACTCGATGTTGGAGATAACGAATTTCTCGACGGAGGTATAACCCGCAAGTTGCCTCCGGAACTCCGCGTGAACATCGCCACGCGAAACGTTGTGCTTCAGATAGAAGCTCTCCACCGTTGGCGCATAGCAATCGGCAAGCACCTGTGTGTTTTTCGAACGAATTGCATCTTGGTATCTGTCGAGAACGTCTTGGATTTCTCGTTTCGCTTTAACCTCAGCGGTGAATACATAGACGCGGTACACGCCGAATAATAAGAGCAAACAAGCAACTGCGGCCCAAACCCTCCTGCTCCGGCCACGTTGCGGTGGCACTTCTGGTAAAGGTTCCGCGACATTCTCAATTGTCGGTTCCGGCGGGTCTAGTTGCGGCTTTGCAGCTGCGGCTATTGAGGTTACGATAACCACCGGTGGCTTGACCGGCGCAGCCGCCGGTATTTCCTCTTGATGCCTCTGTTGATCAGGCAAGGTCATTTGCGTGGCCGCCGGCGTTGGCGAACCTAAGAGCATCGCTGGCAAGTTCATCAATCTGCTGCCGTCTACGAGCTGTACTCCAGTTCGGTATGCAAGTTCGATGGCGTCTTTTGAGAACGTTGACGTCGTGACTACCCACGCCTCATCAGCATGATAGAAGTGCCGACCGGCGAGTGCCTCTTGCACGCATGCGTTACCTAATGTGTCTTTAACCTGCTTGGCCTGAATCGCTATCTTGCGCCCGGCCATCTCGACAATCACATCAGCACCTTGATCGCGGCTGTCCTGAGTCTTGTGAGTGTGCTGAATCCCCGCATCCTTGAGAAGGCGGACCAACCACTCTTCGAACCCGATTCCGTCGAGAGTCTTTGCATACTCTAAAGTCAGTTGAAATCCTGGCTTCGGTGCCGATCGGCGTTCGTGGAACTTCCGCCGGAGTTCCTCGGTCAGAAATCTCCGACTGTAGAGACGAGGGTTGTCTCCGTAGCAGCGCACAAGAAAACCAAGGGACTGTTCCACTGAATTACGTCCCGAAAGAACACCCTCCAATAAGTCGTCTATTTCTCTGCAAACTGCCTCCTCGAACTTCCACGAATACTCACCTTCCAACCTGGCCAGCTTTACTGGTGCCGAGTAAAGGAATTTGTCGAGATCGCTTCCAAACTGATCAAGTACGCCTCGGTGCCTGTGAAGAGTCGCCTTGAGGTTGTGGGCAAATTGCGTTCCGCTGGCACATTGCGATTCACCGCGCGAATCTCGACACCAGGACTCAAAGACGGCATCGAACTCATCTTCGACGACTTCGCGCTGCTGTTGCCCCGCCGTTCTTCGCGATGGAAGGACTACATCCAGAATACCTTTCACGTGCCAGATAGGCCGCAGAGGCACACCGGAATCCAACTCGCCTTCGCAATGAGGACATTTAGCCTGTCCCTGAAAGCGGAACGATTGTCTGCATGAGGAGTGAGGACAAACGACTGTCTCGTCTGCGCTCCACGTTTCTCCACAATGGGTCCACACAAATTGCGTACCAGTGTGGCTAAACACGTTCGGACATAAGCATCTGGGGCACAGAGAGACCGCAATAGTACTCCGCGCCGCAGCATTGATCTTCGAACTCGTCCAGTCGGTCATTGTTTGCATGCCAATGCGCTCCGTACCTGTACTCAATCGCTTGTACTCGCTGATCTGGAGCGAGCAGCTTCGAACTTCGAAATGTTGTATAGCAGTTCGGCGGCGACCCGCGTGTTGTCGGCTATGTGCATTTGACAAAGTGTTCGCTGGGCTTCCAGCTTAAGGTCAAAAGACTTCCTCAATCCAATTGCTAATCCGAGAAGCGCACCAATAATGACGGCAGGAAGCCAGAATTCACGGTTCGGCTTCGTGTTTATGCCTACCAGAAACGCAAGTCCGCCGCAAAGTACGCCTCCACACAGGGCGCATGCAACAACGATAGTGCTGGCACGCCGATAAAGTCTGTCAGCGAAAACCTGCAGGACCTCCGGGTCATATTGAATGGCCATTCCGACCTCCATAGGAATCTGACTTTGCTAGTAGCTCCGCTCGCTCCGACATCACTTCAATACGAAAGAATCGCGTCATGGCCGACTATGACACGGTTACGCGCGAACGTTATTCGCAGCACCATCCGTTAAAACGAATGCGCCGACGATTCCGGCCACCAGGGCAGCAACCGCGACACTCGCCAGCGCCGTCCCGAACTTGTTGCCGAAAGCCTTCTGGACGATCACCGAGGCCGGCAGCACCAACATCAGGAGCATAACGATACTGAAGAAGAACACGCGGATACTGGTATCTGTACGTGCGTTTGCTTCATCCTTGACCCTGAACTGTTGTTCCATCCCGGTGTTCTCCACGACTCTTGCCTGATTCCGCTGCACTAATAGGGGAACCCAGAATTCCTTAGCCTTTGCCGCAAAAGCCGAATCCACGAGTTGCTTGTGTTCTCGAGACAATCTGGGATAGGCCAACCGGGTGCCGATTCAACTAACGTCACCAGCGTCCAATCTAGCCCAAAACAATCGTCGGGACTAAAGAGCTTGACTAGTACCCTGGCCTCGTCATCGGTGACTGGTGACTCAACAAAAGTGATCAACTCTTCGTATCTTTCGACGAGATTATCTAGAGTGTCGCGGAGGACGACGTCGAATGATGGCAGCGGTCCTAGTTTTTCGAGTTCGATGACTTCCGGTCGCATTCTTGTTCCATTTCCAGAAATTTCCACAGCCGCTTTATTCGCTGGCTGCAAATAGCTGCTACATTCGACTCACAATGTAAGAAGGCAGCCATGATTGCACGCCAATCGCATGGAGCATAGTGGCTAGTCAGTAAACGCAGCCCTCGTCGCAACCGCGGGCTTGCGTCAATCGGAGACTGAGGTTAACTCCTCTAGATCGTCAGTCCTAGGAAAACAGGGTAGGGGGAGGGGGTACACCAGTCGAAAGAAGTTATCGATTAGACAACATGGCACATCGGCAATCGTCCTGAAAAACGGGTAACGCCTCACCCGTAACGTTGCCAGAGTCGGAACCACGGATTGGTGGCGTAGACTTCATCGTGCTTCTGATTTGCTGCTGTGCGGTCTGCTACGGTCAGCGGTCTCCTAAGAGTTCTCTTGTCCGGGAGGGCATAGAGACGCTCCAGAAGCTCGATGTCGGCAATGATCTTCTCTACATCCATCGGAGTCTTGGTGTTTGATGCAGTGGTCTGGGGTGAGATTCGCGCGAAAGGCTTAATCGAACATGCTTAATCCGTTGTGACTAGAGTGTGAGGTGAACGTTGCTCTCCTTCTCTGGAGGTGTGAGTCCCTCAGGCGCTGAGCCTCCGTTGTAGTCAGCCATTCTGTTTTTCCATTTCAGGAACTCGGTTATCGTCTGTGGCTCGATGCGGATTTCCACCCGGCGTAGGCTGGCCAAAATGAGGTTCATCTCTTTCATCAGGCCGATTTCGGTGCGCAGGCTTTTCTTCTTGTTCGTTTTCACGACAACTCGCACCTGCTTGCGCGAGTACTCCAGCAGTCCCCAGTCCTTGGGGAGTTCAGTTGGAGCGATCATTCCCGCGGGAGCTAGATAGAAGCGCTCGCATCCAAGCCCCTCTTCGGGATTCGTGCGAAAAGGCTTCTTAGTGTCTGCAAGGAAATCAGCTCGCGATGCCTTGCACTCGATAACTACAGATCGGCACATGCCCTTCCACCCGATCGCGTCCGGCACCTCACCGGTTGCGCAGTACTGCTCCGACAGCACGATGCCGCAGCGGTACTTATGGCGAAGCCAGTCGACGGCAGCGGCAACCAGTTGCGCGTGTTTCTTCGATTCAGAGGTGGGCACGCTTTCTGTTTTAACCGAGAATGCGCGGAAGAAAAAGCATTTTCAGACGCAATCACAGGGTTGACACAGCAACGACGTGTACGCATCGACACTATGCAACCGAAATGGTGCACCACGGAGGAGCACTGGCCAGCAGCGGTCGAGAGCAGGTATTCCACACGGTTTTCCACGAACCTGTGAAGAACTGCGCGAGCTACCAAAGTTGACTTCCACGTAACTTGCCAAATGGGACGAAATCTGCGTTTCTCGTGCTTCACGGATCTGGGCGGCAACCTGCCGCAATCCCGTCGCTTCCATCAGAGGTGACTAATACCAGCACGACTCATGCTGACGCTCCGGTTGAAGCGCGTCGCGGCCCCGAGGGTTCCTCCGCAGCGCAATCCGAAATCGACCTGCTTTCAATCAATACCATTCGCACGCTCTCGATGGATGCCGTGCAGAAGGCCAACAGCGGACATCCGGGAACGCCGATGGCTCTGGCTCCTGTGGCCTACGTGCTATGGCAACGTTTCCTGCGGCACAATCCGCGCAATCCCGACTGGCCGAACCGTGATCGCTTTGTCCTCTCGGCCGGGCATGCGTCGATGCTGATCTACTCACTGCTTCACCTGACTGGGTACGATCTCTCACTCGAGGACCTGAAGCGCTTTCGACAGCTTGGCTCGAAGACCCCCGGGCATCCCGAGCGCGGACTCACACCCGGAGTCGAGGTAACCACGGGTCCACTTGGGCAAGGAGTCGCGAACAGCGTCGGCATGGCCATTGCGGAGAGGTGGCTAGCAGCGCACTTCAACAAGCCCGATCACAAGCTGATCGATTACAGAGTGTATGCCATCTGCTCCGACGGCGACCTCGAAGAAGGGATCTCGCATGAAGCTGCCTCGCTTGCGGGACATCTGGGATTGTCGAACCTTATCTGGATCTACGACAACAACCAGATCAGCATCGAGGGGAACACTGAGCTGGCTTACAGCGACGACGTCGGCACGCGCTTCATGGGATATCACTGGAACGTGCAACGGGTAAGCGATGCCAACGATCTTGCGTCTCTTGATCGTGCCATTCGAACCGCCCAAAAGGAGGAGACCCGTCCCACGCTGATCATCGTCGACAGCCACATTGCCTGGGGAGCACCCAACAAGCACGATACGGCTGCCGCGCACGGCGAAGCGCTCGGCGAAGAAGAAGTACGACTAGCGAAGGAGTATTACGGCTGGCCGGCGGATGCGCAGTTCCTCGTGCCTGACGAAGTGCAACGTCACATGGGTCAGGCCGTCGAGCGCGGAAACCAACTCGAAGCGCAGTGGAACGGAGTGCTGACCGAGTATCGAAAGCAGTTCCCGAAGCTCACCGCCGAGTGGGACCTCATGCAGGCAGGCGAACTCCCCGGCGACTGGGGCGCGGACATTGCCACCTTCCCCGCCGATCCCAAGGGACTCGCAACGCGCGAGGCCAGCGGTAAGGTTGAGAACGCCATCGCCAAGCGTGTTCCGTGGCTCATGGGCGGAGCCGCTGATCTCGCGCCTTCGACCAAGACCTTGATCTCCGGCGAGAAGCAGTTTGAACGCGACGATTACGCCGCACGCAACTTCCATTTCGGCATCCGCGAGCACGCGATGGGGGCGATCGTAAACGGCATGGCAGCATCGAAGCTGCGCGCCTTCGGAGCTACCTTTCTCATCTTCTCCGACTACATGCGCCCGGCGATAAGGCTCTCGGCATTGATGGACTTGCCCGCGCTCACAATCTTTACGCACGACTCGATCGGCCTCGGCGAAGACGGCCCTACGCATCAGCCGATAGAACAGCTGATGTCCTTGCGAGCGATTCCGCGGCTGGTTGTGATTCGTCCTGCTGATGCGAACGAGGTCGCCGAAGCCTGGCGGGTGATCATGCGGCTGAAGACCGAACCTGCGGCACTGGTGCTGACGCGTCAGGCGGTCCCAACGTTCGATCGCACGAAGTATGCAGAGGCGTCGGGACTCGCTCGTGGAGCATATGCCATGGCCGACTGCGACGGCGAACCCCAGGTAATCCTGATGGGCACCGGATCGGAAGTCCAGATCTGTATTGGCGCTTTTGAGCAACTGACGAAAGAGGGCGTTCGTTGCCGCGTGCTGTCGATACCTTCATGGGAGCTATTTGAGAAGCAGTCGCCGGAATACAAGTTAGCGCTGCTGCCGCCCAACGTGAAAGCGCGAATCGCAGTCGAAGCCGGAACCAGCCTGGGCTGGAAGGAGTACGTCGGAGGCGAAGGCGTTGTGATTGCGCGCACGGACTTCGGAGCCTCCGCTCCAGTAAAGGACCTGCTCAAGGAGTTTGGATTCACCGTGGAGCGTGTGGTCAGCGAGGCGCGAAAGCTGATCCGGTAGTTTCTTGCGCAATTGGAGCTGTGGACACACAACGGCGAGATTGCCCTTCTCTCACGTTGACTCGCCGACTCTAATGCTCAATAGGCGTCGGCCGAAGAACTGGCACTTGCTGCCTCACAGCTTCTGGCGTGGATTGCGGCGGCCTTTTCACTGGCGCTGAAACCTCGACGGTCCCTATCACGGCATCGTGATCGGCTGGGTGAACGCACGAGCAGCGCTGAGGGGGCCGATCAGTCAGAAACTCGTGGATCAACCGGACGCATCGTTCTCGGAGCAATATCTCGGGAAGTACGCTGAAGTGGCGAAAGATCCACAGAAACAAGAGGCGTTCCGAGCGGTCCAGCGGAATACAGCGCAGACCGTCCGGCGTTGAGAGGTGCAATACACCGACACGTAGTTTGTGGACGAGCATGGAGGCAGCTCGAAAAATGAATTATTGACCCAATTGGGTCGATTTACGGATTGGAATACATTACACCTTCCGTCGGTTTTGTGCACTATTTTTGTGCGAGCAGAGGTCTGGACCTGGCGTAAGCGGGGAACTACCGGTACTAGTCGCCGCCTGCAAATTCTGGTATCTCTCTGACGTGAACTCGGGCGGTTGCAGTTGAAGGCGCCGGTTCGCGGAACATGAACACGATTCCGAAGAGTACGAGCGCCGCGCCCGGTACCAGCCAGAGTGATGGCCTCTCATGGAGGATCGCTGCGGCGGCAATGGTGGCAATGACAGGAATCATAAGCTGGATCGTGGTTGTTACAGTTGGTCGCAAGCTCCGGGACGCCACAGCATAGGCAATGGACGGCAATGCGGTTGAAATCACCGACAGCGCAACAAAGGTCTTTAGCGCGTGGCCGTGAAGGGCGGCCATACGAATTTGTCCGAGCAACCCGCTCGCGGTCAGCGGAAGCGCGGCGCCAATTGCGAAGGCTATAACTGAAACAACGACTGCGTCGAGTTCTTCGCCGTTCTGCCTCGACGCTCTCGACATCCCCGTGTAGTGAGCTGAGGCGGCGGCGGATAGGATTGCCAGCGCGATCCCAAGCAGACGAACGCCGGAGATTCCGCTACTCGGTGCGAGCTTGGGTGCGAGGACTAGCGCGACTCCCAGCATCGCGACTGCGGCTCCAATCTTTTCTTTCCGGTCGACTCGCGTACCGCGCAGCGCTTTTGCCACGATGACGAAGACGGGTGCGGTGCCGAGGAAAAGCGCGACCTCGCCGACCGATCCATATTTGTAGGCCGAGACCGCCAGGAGGTAATAGATCACAAGCGCCGTACCGAGCGACCACGAGGTGGCGCTGCGGAGGGCGGGCACAAGGTGCGACCGGCGCTCGCTGTCCAGAAGAACGAATGGCAACGTAACCACGAGAGCTATCAGGAAGCGAATTCCGGTGATGAAGAGTCCGGAAAAGCCGGGAAGAAGCCGCACAAAAACTCCGGTCAGTCCCCAGGCAAACACACTAGCAGCGGCAAAGATCAATCCATCTTTCTCTGTCTTATTCATCTCACTTTGTTGGATTGAACTCAGGATCGCGGTGATGCAGAGTTTGCCCATGTTCTGCCGATAGTTGGAATAGGGAAAGCAAATGATGACTCGTAAGGGCGAGCTACTCGGCTGGTGTATCGTCCGGTGGGTCCGGCGTTACAGCCGGCGAACACAAGATGGCCCCATTCCGTGCCGCCGGGGATGAAAGAATGGGCAGCATTGACACACCACCGTCCCGATCGTCATCTCGGGGCGGTGAGCGCCATAACTCGATGGTGAAATGCTGGGAGGTCCGAATAGCCTACGAAGGTGGGGCAACAACAAGTAACAGACTGGAACCTTCGATTACGGCCAATTCTTTGTCGAGCTCGGAGCGGCAACCGTACGGCCATTGGTTTTGGGTGCCGGCGCTACGGGCATCATCTCGGGCGAGTTCACCGTGAGAACTTCGTCGTCGTCTGCCATGATATCGGCGGCGATACGAAGCTTTGCAAGTTGCTCTTCGAGCATCTTGATCTGTTGTTGACGCTGCCGCAGAATTTCTTCTTTCTCATGGATCACATCGAGTATGGATTTCATTTCTTCCTCTCTCATAATCCCCTTTCAAGGGTAGGTGAAGAAAAATAAACCCAAGAAGGTAACTTGATAAATACCCAAAGGTTCACGTAGTAACGATGTTCGTTAGTCACCGCACAAAGTGCCTTTAATACAGTAGCTTGCAGAACACGCGTGTGAGAAGATATGCGGCACCGCGTTAACTTATTCTTTCTCTCGCGGACAGTTCCTATTTGGGGGGACTTATGGGGTCCCTGGTGTCTTCTACAAACGCAGCGGATGGGCGACGGTTGGTCGCAAACAAGCCGATTGAAGTAGCACTCAACGAGATCGTGACCCGGGCTCGGGTATTCACAGATGCAGGCGGCGCCGCAATTGCTTTGCGCGATGGTGACTACTTGATCACGCGCGCCAGCAGCGGGAATATTGCGCCCGACGTGGGTGCGCGCAACGCTGTCGAGGGCAGCCTGACTGGACAGGCGGTGTTGAAAGGTGTCCCGATCCACATTGAGGATTCCGACAAAGATCCCCGAGTGGATGCGGAAATCTGTCGGCAGCTGAATACACGTTCCTTCATCGTTACGCCCATCGCGGGATCTACAACCATGTTGGGAGTGCTGGCGGTGTTCGCTTCCGCTCCAAGTGCTTTTACGCGGACGGACCTTGCGGTTCTTCGAACGATGGCCGACCAGATCGCCACAGCGCTGGGTGGCGGCGCGTTCATTCAGCAGGTCTGGCCCGGGAACAATGGCGACGAGAGCGAATCTGCCGCGCCGGTGCAAAGTGAGCCCGAGCCGGTTCAGCAGGCTCCAGAACCACCGAAGCCCCAAGCCCAAAAGGTTGAGACCCCGAAGTACGAACCTCCAACGCGTGAACAACCCAAGTATGAAGCGCCGAAACCCGAGCCGGTTCGACAGAAACCGGCCATAGCAGACGTGCAGTGTGAATCGCTTGAGGAACACCTAGACGTATTGGAATCAGATCCAATCGTCATACCTGAAAAAGTCAGGAACCGCGAAAACGCTCCGGTGAAGGTGTCTGCTCGGGTAGCTCCGACAGTTGAACGCCCAAAGCCAGCTCCGATTCCGCAGATGCAGCCGGAGCCGGTGCGGGAAAGAATTGAGCCCATCGCTCAGCCGACGGAAGAGCCTAAGCTGAAGAAGACGGAGGTGCCGGCGAGACCCGTTAAGGTATCAGCACAAACACCCGTCACGAAGAAGGACCTTCCCAAGCACGAAATAAAGGAGCCCCCGAAAGCGAAGTCGGACGAGGGCGTGTCACGTGATGAGATCAAGGCCCCCGCGACGTCCGTTGATGCCATTGGCGGCCGAAGCGACAAGTCAACGGCTGCCAAGCCAGAGACGGCAGTTGCGCAGCGCAAGGGAACTGTCGAATGGAAGGGCCTCAGTGCTGAGCAAGAGCCCGAATCCAATTCGATGAAGAAGATTATCATCGGAGTGGTGGCGGCTCTGATAGTGGTTGGTGCCGTGGCGGCCGGAATGATGATGAAGAAATCTTCGGCAACACCGCCCCAACCAGCGGTAGTGGCTTCCACCCCGGCTTCGGCAATTCCGGCTGCGAGTGCAACAGCTCCGGCAGCGGCACCGACTGCGACCCCAGCGACGACGACCGCGTCCCAACCTCGTGTGGCAGCAGTCACATCGACCACGCCGACAGCTACTGCCCCAGCTGCCAAACCGACACAGCCAGGAATCGTCATAGCTCCTGGCAGTGCTCCTCGTCAGAACTCGGCCGTGGAAGACCAAGCGCCACCTCAGTTAGCGTTCTCGGGTGGAGCCCCGCAGCTTGCCGGGTCAAACGCTGCTATGCCTAAACGAGCGGCGAGCGATCCTACTCCGGCGCAGGTCATTCGTCGTGTCTCTCCGACGTATCCGGACATAGCGAGACGCACCAGACAGAGGGGGTCGGTGGAGTTGCAGACGGAAGTCCGCAAGGATGGGAGCGTCGGCAGGGTGGATGTGATCTCGGGTCCGATGCTTTTGCGACAAGCAGCAATTGATGCTGTCAAACAGTGGCGCTACAGGCCTGCCCAGTTGTCTGGTATGGCCGTCGACTCCAGCGTAAGGGTGACTATCGATTTCACTCCTGCGCAATAGGCCGTCCTTCTTTAGCTGTCAGGCGGACGAGCAATCGTCCGCCTGTTTTTTGGGCGCTGCTTGTCCTAGTCCCATTACCGTGATGAAGTTGTGATCAGTTGCCGACTCACAGACCCGTACTATTCGTAACGCAAGCTCTCAACCGGATCGAGCTTCGAAGCACGGGTAGCGGGGACGGTGCCGAAGACCACGCCGACCAAAGATGATACCAGCAGTGCGATGATGACCGAACGTCCGTCGATGGGAATACGGAAACTGGTAAACCAGCGGACAGAGAGCGGCAGCGCGAGCCCGATGATGATGCCGATGAGTCCACCCGCGAGCGAGATGAAAATCGCTTCGGCAAGAAATTGATAGCGTATCTCGCGATTGGTGGCGCCAATTGCTTTTCGAATTCCGATTTCGCGAATGCGGGCACTAACCGTGGCGAGCATGATGTTCATGATGCCTACGCCGCTTACAATAAGCGTAACCGTCGCGATCAGAAGAAGGACGGCCGTCAGGGCATTGGCAACTTTGGCGGCGACATCCAGTAGTTGCGTCAGATTCTCAACCTTGTAGATCGACTCGGGACGGTGTCGCGAGTGCAGCACCGACTTGATCTGATCGGTTGCGCGTGGGACGTCGGCCGGATCAGCGACCGAGAAGAAGAGCTGCTTGACGTTATTGCTGCCGGTAAAAAGGAAACTCGTCGTGTAGGGCATCAGGATCGTGTCTTCAGAGACTTCGGACTGTCCGAAAGTCTCGACACGCTCCTTGAACGTGCCGATCACGGTGAAAGGCAGCCCGGAAACCTTTATGGTTTGTCCGATAGCCTCATCCGGCGTTCCGTAGAGCCGTTTCGCCAGGATCTCGTTCAGCAGAGTAACCTTATTGCGCGCAGTCTGGTCCTGTTCGTCGAAGAAGCGGCCTGCGAGCATCATGAGGTTCCGGACCTGCTCATACCCGGTGCTGACACCGAGAATGGTAACGTCCTTTTGGCGTCCCGCACCTATGCCGATCGTCTCATGCAACTCAACCATCGGTGACGAGGCCTTGATTCCGGGAACTTCGCCTTGAACAGCGCGCATGTCGTCCATGGTCAGATAGTCGCTCTGGTTCTGTTTACCGAACATGCCACCACCCTCGTACCAGGTGTAGATCATGTTGGCACCAATGTTCTGTATCTGAGCGAGGATGTACTGCTTGCCGGTGAGGCCGATCGTAACCACCAGGATCAGCGAAGCGGTGCCGATGATCATGCCGAGGGCTGTAAGGCCAAATCGTACTTTGTTGGCACGCAGGCTCTCGACGGCGAAACTGACGATCTCGCCGACTACTAGAGAAGGCTTGCGCCGCGCAGCAGTCTGGCGCTTCGTTGCAGATACTGTCTCGGGTGGTCGCAGAGTCGTGGCCATTGCTGCTAATGCTATCGCTCTCTGGAGTATATGAGCAAATTGAAACCGCGCAGGAACTCTCCCCATGGAGTCTCGCACCTAACAGAACAGATAGCTAAACCCAGGTAGTCCACCGCCTCGCTCAAAGGAGAAGCCGGGCTGGTACACCCGGCTTCTCTGCTCCCGCTCCAGTGGGATTAACCCACGCACTTGTGTTGCGCCTAGATGTAAAAGTTTCATGGCGGGCACCGCTGCCGCCACCCTGTCACATCGCGAGCGCCAAGCCCTCGAGTTCCCTCTGGATGGCTTCAATAGAGCATCCAGAGACTTCTACCCTGCCTACTGCGTCAATGGCTGCCTGTGGCGAGACTCCGTAGCCTCGCCCCATGAGAAACACCTGCAAAAGTTCGGCGGACTGACGACAGTCCAAGCCGCTCTGCAGTAACTCGCTCCTCAGGGCCGCCATCTCTGGCAACGAAAACCGATCCGCTGTCATTTTTCACCTCCGACCCTTGGCCTTACACCGTAATAGACGAGATGCAAGCGTCTTTTGTTTCAGCAATCGGCATACCGTTCACAATTCTTTACATTCGAAATCGTGCGGCAGCACACAATTCCCAGAAGAGAACCCCAAATATGATGAAAGTTGTGCGCGACTGTGCACCTGTCTGCACCTACTTACTTCTCAATGGTCGCCTGGTCGATGAGGAGTACGGGGATTCCATCGCGAACTGGGTAGACGCGATGGCACTCAACACACCTTAGGAAATCCTGCTTCAGGGAATCCTGCTTCGAACCGAATGTCAGCGATCCTTTGCAGGCGGGACAAACGAGCATTTGGAGGATATCGTGGGAAAAGGCCATTGGCTAAACCTCATTGCGCCCCTTTGCTACTTTTGTGGTTCCCCGTCTCCTGCGGGACGGATTTCGCTGTGCTGGTTCTGATCAAGCCGAATGATCTGAGATCCCTGGGGTTGAGCCAGCGCAAACTGCTCGTCCGTAAGGGGCTGATTGATTGTCGCTTTCACAAGCCCGATCGTGATTGTGTATTCCTCTTCGGGGCGTTTGATCTCAATCACCGACGGGAACTGCACGCCGCTGTAGTCCTTGAATAGTCCGTACTTGACATCGGTCACAATCTGGCCTCTTTTGTCGTAAATGATCTGTCTGACAGGCTGCAAGGTCGTTCTGCTAAATACGAACTTGCGGCTCAAATACCAGTTCAACTGATCGCGCTGAATGATCAGCAGCTCGTAATCGGGTTGGTCCACCTTCTTCTTGGACTTGGGGTCGGTCACCTGTTCGGTGCCGTTGTCGAGAACGGCGATTTGGTCCTGCCCGACTACCTGTTGGAGAAGCAGTGCGTCGTAAATGATTTTCGGGCGCAAGTTTTCCAGAGGATTTCCCGACGTCGTTGAAACGTCGTTGTTACTGCCGACGTAGAATTTGTTTTTCGGGGGAATCCACAGTTTGAAGTTCAAGCCGTTGCTGACCATATCGAACGCGCGATTGCGCACGATGGGCATGAGACCGATCATGCGCAGCATCTCCGGTTTGCGTACAAGAATGTAGCCGCGGATCTCCTGGTATTGAGTGACCTTTCCCTTTTTGGCTCCACCGACATCGGCGGCAATGTCGACGGTCGCGTTCATTGTATTGACCTGCGCAGCTTCGGCATTCAGCCAAGCCACTAGCTCCTGCTGACTGGCGGTCTTCAAGGGCGCGTTGCTGACGTGCTGTTCGACCCTGTGCGAGCGGAAGAGGCAACCAGCAAGCGGTAACACAACTATCCAGAGCAGCACAGCGCGGTAGTAACGAAGTGAGGTCAAAATGCGGTCTCAGACGTTAGATTCAAAAGAGAAGTATACAGCGAGAGATGTAGAAATCAGGAAAGCGCCTACCCGGGTGAGATTCTGATCTGAGATTTTGTACTCTGGCCTCTGTATCCTGAATGTCGCCAAGTGCTCATTCTGGGTCCCGGCTAGTCTGCTTCGACTCCAGAAACGCTCGCACTTTGTGGGTAAGCGCACTAGGCGTGAACGGTTTTTGTAAGAACGCTGCATTGTCCCCGAGAGCTGTCGGGTCTAGAACAGCACGGTCGGTATAACCGGAAATGTAGAGTACACGGATTCCGGGGCAAAGTTGCGTCATCTTGTGAGCTAGTTCCCAACCACGCATGCCCGGCATCACGACGTCGGTAATCAGCATATCGATTACCCCTTTGTAATCGTTCGCGACTAGCAAAGCCTCCGCTCCATGCTTTGCGTCGAGTACGGTATAGCCTTGCTTTGACAGTGAGAAGCAAATCAGTTTGCGGAGACTCTCCTCGTCTTCAACTACCAGAATGACCTCGTGCCCGCCGGTCGCCACTTCGGATGCTTGTCCCGTCTGGTCTGAGCTGCCCTGATTGACCACAGGGAGAATGACCTGGAATGTGGCGCCTTTTCCTGGCGAGCTGAAAAGTTCGATTTCCCCGCCAATCTGGTGGACAATGCCGTAGACGGTTGCCAGTCCCAGACCCGTGCCTTTGCCTGGTTCCTTGGTAGTAAAGAACGGTTCGAATATGTGTGACCTTATTTCATCAGGAATCCCTTGCCCAGTATCCTGAACTTCGATGAGTACATGGTCGCCGGGAGAGAGATTGGAAATCTGGGGAGACTCAGCGTTGATTACCTTGCGTAGCGTCCTTATGCTGAGCTTGCCACCTGTCGGCATGGCATCACGAGCGTTGATCGCGAGGTTCATGACCACTTGCTCGAGTTGGCCGACGTCCCCCTTAACGTGACCTGTACTCTTGTCTAGCGAAAGATCCAGCTCAATGTCCTCACCGATGAGACGGCGAAGCATCGCCGACATTCCACCTACGATCCTATTTACATCGACCACTTCCAGATTGGTTACCTGCTTGCGACTAAAGATCAAGAGCTGACGGGTGAGTGACGCCGCGCGTTCAGCGGCTTTCATCACATGGTCGATGTTTGCGCGAGAAGGATCGTTCGCCGGCAAGTTCATCTTTGTGAGCTCGGTGTAGCCGATGATGACATTGAGCAGGTTGTTGAAGTCGTGCGCGATGCCGCCCGCGAGCTGACCGATAGCTTCCATCTTCTGGGCCTGGCGCAGCTGTTCTTCGAGTTGGCGCCGTCGAGTTATATCGCGATAGCTGAAAACGTAACCGACAATCTCGGCGTTAATGATCTGCGGATGGATGTAGCGCTCCAGGACTCGCCCGTCCTTGAACTCGATGAAATCGTAAGAATCAAGCTGCTCTCCCGCGAAGTAGCGCCTGATCTTCTCCTGGAAATACTCGGGATCCCTCACTTGAGCTGTGGCATATTCGAGTCCGGCCTGAGTGTCACCCCTTTCGACGATCTCCTTCGGCAACCGCCACATCTCGGCAAAGCGTTGATTGATGCCAACAACCCTGCCCTTGCGGTCAAGGGCGAGAATGCCGTCCGCAGTAGCTTCCAATGTAGCCCGTACAAGTGACAGGGTTTGTTCGAGCTCACGCTCGGCACGTTTCTTTTCTGTGATATCACGGGCAATGTTTGAGACTGCGATTGGCTTGCCCGTTGAGTCCTTCACGATGGACATTGTCACAGAGACATCAACGGCTTCGCCGTTTTTTCTCAGGCGCACGGTTTCGAGGTTGTGAATGGATTCTCCGCGCTTTATCGCGTCGAGGATCCAGGCTCGCTCCTGCAGCCGATCGACAGGGTAGATTCGAGCTATCGACTGCCCGATCATTTCGTCCGCGGTGTACCCGTACAGACGCTCGGCACCTCGATTCCAGGCTGTAATGATGCCGTCAACCGTACCGCCAATAATAGCGTCGCCAGAGGATTCGACAAGGCTGCCAAACTGAATGAGGTTTCGCTCGATTTTCTTTCGCTCGGTGATGTCGTCGAGCATTCCGAGACTGCCGATGATCTTGCCCTTATCATTTCGGATCGCAGAAATGGAAATGTTCACATCGACAAAGTGACCGCCCTTGTGAATGCCGCGGCGGTTCTCTAGCCGCAACAAGGGCTCCCCCCTCAACAGGCGATCCATAATCTCGGCGTGTGTGCCTTCATCTTCCGGAGGAACCAAAGGAGAAGACTTTCCGAGTACCTCTTCGCGCGTGTACCCGAAGATCTGCTCGGCACGCTCGTTCCAAAGAAGAACTTTTCCGTGCAGATCGAGAGCCATTACGGCCAGAGGATTCGCTTCAATCATCGCGCGCAGAGTAGCTGTGCTCTCGCCGGCGCTCCGTTGTGACTCAAGATGCTCAATCAAGTGTTTCGCGAGCAGGGTAAGGATCTGCCTTTGTGTGGTATCGAGCTCGCGAGGAACTCTATCCATCACCGCAAGTGTTCCGATAGCAAATCCCTTCGGCGTGATCAGCGGGAAGCCAGCATAGAAACGAATCTCCGGTTCACCTCGTACGAGCGGGTTATTGCGAAACCGAGGGTCGACCTGGGC